>JAFUFS010000025.1 GCA_017469745.1 Bacteroidales bacterium
AACCTTCTCCTGGCTGGAGAACTTCCGCCGACTGACTATCGACTATGAATTCCTGGCGGAGACAGCTGAAGCTATGGTACAGCTGGCCTGTGTCCAGATTATGCTTAACAAATTTTTTGTATGATTTCAAAACAGTTTCTAAAAAAATCATATTTCCAACGAATAAAAGTCCCAAGAATAAAAAAAACATAATACTTAAAATGTTCCAAACTCAATATCCCAGAAATACTAGAATCCTTCCAAGGGCATATTGAGGAAATTGAATAATAGGATAACAAAAAGAGAAAACATGATACCAACCCTTGAATAATAAAAGCATATTCTGCTTTGAAACGCGAATTAACTAATGAGAGACACTCTAGACAATACTGAAGAAATGAATAAATTATAAAAAAAATAAACAATACTATTGTAAACCAATATCCATATTTAGAAGAACTCAACCAAAGTGCCGAGAAAGATAAATCAAACACTTCACAATATATAAAAGAAAAAAACAGTGTTGGAATAATCTGTACAACAAATTTCTTTTTATCAAAAGATATTAAATCATGAAATCTCCTAAACCTCAATGGCTTAAAAAAGAAAAAACCACTTAAAGAAAAAAAGAGTGGCATTCGGAATGTAACAAAGATTGAATTAAATGAAAAGGATAAATCACTTTTGAAGGAGAACAATAGAACATGAGAAAACACGACTAATAGCATAGTAAAGCCTCTCATTGAGTCTAAATACTCTATTCTTTGGGTTCCTTGAATTGTATTCACAAGAAAAAAAACTTACACTATCACCTATCACTAAACTAAAGGCTATTAAACTGACATCACAACAATGTGCAACATAGGTAATCAGATTTAATGAGACTTCATAGATTCTAACTGAATGATATTACATCTTAGAGACTATTTCGGAGTAAGATTATCACACAAAGAACAGCGGCTGACAATATGAACCGATAATGCATGATTTCTCTATCATCCTCCCGGTAAATATCAAAATATACTCTTGGTATCCATAGTACTGTCCCTCCATAAGAAGCTAAACCTCTTAAATGGCGAAATGATCGAAAGAAGTAAGAATTGATTACTTCTGAGTCTTTGGCTGAATTACATAGCCAATATCTTGCCCAAATAACATGCAAAGGCTCGGACTGAAGTTCTTCTGAGAGTTCAAGAAGCGCTGGCGCAACACTTTGCGTTTGTAACATTCAGTCTCATCCTTTTTGAGATTAAACGCTTTGCACATGAAATCAAAACTCCGGTCATCAATTCCCACAACTTCATTCTTAGCAATTCTTCTAAATCCTCTAATCCCGCCATATAGATCGAAAGCTGCATAGAAGTCAGAGAGACGCCCCAACTGAATCACGCGTTCAGCAACAAGCCTCCTCTGATTCTGAAAATCCATTCTGTCGAAATGGTATTCCCAGAACAACGTCTTATCAAGCTGATGCTTACCACGTTCTTGCTCGTATGTTTGAAAAATCTTCATTATTATGCCAGCATCAAATCTTTGAGTTGCCCAAGCGTTGATTCCTTGAGTTTGATGTCGGTGTACTGTTTCTGAATTGCACGGAAACGGTGGCAGTCGGAACCGACCATGGTGTAGAATCCCTTATCGATGAGCATCTGTGCTTTGACTTGGACTTCTTCTCCATACGCGCCGAGAATCGAAGGGAGGTTGAGCTGAAGGACTGTACCCATCGTGCGGAGGCGCTCATAGTCTTTCATGGTCATGTAACGGTAACGTTCCGGATGGGCAATCAAAGGACGATAACCATAACTCATCATCCTCTCAAGGATTTCCCACAGATCAATCGGAGGAGCCCAGGTCGAGGTCTCGACAAGAACGGTATCGCGTCCATGGGTCAGAAGATCACGGGCCTCAAGGCGCTGTTCAAAAAGGGTGTCGATCATATATTCAGAAGCAAGGCGAAGCTCGATCGGGCCATGATAGATTGCTTGCAGCTCTGCAAAGCGAACTTTAAGTCCCTCGGTAGTGTTAGGCACGTCCTCCATAGTGTGAGGAGTAAGCCAAAGGGTCTTGAGCCCCAAATGCTCATATAAATCAAGGATGGCTAGAGTATCTTCTTTGGTCTTGACCCCGTCATCGAGCCCCCAGAGGATGTGGGAATGATTGTCAGTGGCCCCGCGAAGGAGGCCACTCGCTTCAATAGTTTTCTTAGGCTTCAGGAATCCGAACATCAGTCTTTGCCCTTCTTTTTCTTCTTGTCGTCTTCATCCTGCTCTCCATAGCTTCCATAACCGTAGCCATAGCCATGGCCCTTTCCGTAGCCGTAACTGCCAAAGCCATATCCGTAGCTGCCGCTACCGTAATGCTGGCCATAAGTGCCCTGCATTCTCTCGACGCCATTAAGAATGAATGCCATACGGCTGTAATTGCCCTTGGCGTAAAGTTCATCAAGCGCAGGAAGCGCCTGCTTGTCAAACAGGCCTGCACGGATGATAAAGACCGTAATGTCGGCACTCTTGGAAATGATCGATGTGTCAGCAACTATGTCGATTGGAGGGCAGTCCATGAAGATGTAGTCATACTCCTTCCTCATGTCCGCGACCATCTGCTTGAATTTGTCAGAGACAAGCAGTTCTGAGGGATTTGGAGGAAGTGACCCGACAGGCAGGATCGAAAGGTTATCGGCAACCGTCTGGATGTGCGGATGATAGTCATCGGCACGGCCGTTAAGGAAGGAAGCTACTCCGGAACCTTTGATTTCTAGAGCATTGCTCAAGGATGCCTTGCGGAGGTCAAGGTCAAGAAGAAGAACCTTCGAGCCCTTGACCGCCATGGATGCGGCCATGTTCATGGTCGTGAATGTCTTACCGGCATTGGGGTTGAAAGAAGTGACCATCACGACATGGCAGCCGTCAGTGTAACCGGTCATCATGTCGAGGTTGGTCCTCAGAACCCTGAAAGCCTCGTTGATCACGTCGCGCTTCCCCTGCTGCACCATGATCTTGCAACTCTTCTCGTCGTAACGGTTGACTTTATGGAAGTCGAAGAACCCTTTCTTCTCAAGCCCCATCTGCGGAATTTCAGCAAGGAAAGGAACCTTTAGTTTTGAAACGTCAGCCCTAGTGCGGACGGTGGTGTTGAACAGAATGCGAAGGAAGAAGATGGCGAACGGAATGCCGAGGCCGAGCAGCAGGGCAATCAGATAAATCTTTTTGGCAACCGGAGAGATAGGTGTTCCATTGGTCGCAGACTGGATGAGTCTGTTGTTCGAGACATTGAGCTGGGTGGCCAGCTCGTTTTCTTCGCGCTTCTGGAGCAGATAGATGTAGAGGGACTCCTTGACCTTCTGGTCACGGCTCATAGACTGGAGCTCAAGGGCCTGACCTGTGGTGGAAGACAATTTCCCCAAAATTGCACCTTCCTGAGCAAGGATCTTGTCCTGCTGGAGTTGAAGAGCAGAAATATTGTTGTCTATGGAACGGGTAATATTGGCCTTCATCGCGTCCAAGTTGGCATTGAGATCCGCCACCATGGGGTTGGCCTCAGAGCTCTCCTTCAAGTACTTATCCCTCTTCATGAGAGTTGCATTGTACTCGCTGATCTGGCCCTCTATGTTTGCATTAGTAAGACCGGAATTGGCTGGGAGCAACGTACTGTTTCGCGTAGGATCCGTCAGCCTGTCACGGATCATCTGGGAGATAGCCAGCTGGTTGCTGTTGGCGAATGCTTTCTCCGAATATGCGGACGACTCAGACAAGTACTGACCGGAAACGGCTCCGACATCGGTAATCCTGTTCTGCTGCTTGTACACCTTGATGTCGTTGTCAATGTCGCCGAGTTCCTGCTGAAGGATAGACAACCTCTCTGCAATGAACTCAGAAGTGTTGGCAGCAGCCCTGTTCTTATTCTCAACCCACTGCTCGTTGTAGATGTCGAGCACAGTGGCAAGCACATTCTTGGCCCGCTCCGGAGAATAATCCGTCATCGTCAGAGTTACGACTGAAGACTCATCCCGTGGTGCGGTCACTCCCATGCGCCCGGCATAATAGGCAGCACGGTTCCGGGCGTTAGCCCAGGAAATGCGAATGTCATCTCCCCAGGTGTGGAAATACTGGGATTCTGTCAGACGGACACAGCCGACAGGAGTGACGAGGGAATCCCCGAAAGATCCAACGACTGGTTTGGCTTCCATCTCCACCCCTCCTACCGTGAAACTGTCAAGGATGAACGAATTCTTGTCACGCTTCCTCACAACAAAGGAGAATGATGATGCAAGGTTATCGTCACCAAGTACGGACAGGAAGAACGGGGTTTTGTTGTAAAGCTCCCGCTCACGCAAGAACATTAGATCCGTGTAGTTGGTCTCGAGCCCAAGTCTCTCGACGGCCTTGGTCATCAAGTCTGAAGACTTGAAGGCTATTATCTCATTTGCGACATTCTGTCCATAAGCAGAACGTCGCCTCATCGAGGCGGACATATCACTCAAGACATCAGCGCTCTGGTCTGTCTCAATGATTATCTTCTCGGAACTCTGATAAAGCTTCGGCGTACGGTACAAGTAGAAAAACGCTATTGACAAAGCGACAATAAGCGAAAGTACGTACCACCATTTATGCCCCCAAAACAGGGCCCATATATCGCGTAACGAAAAGAGCTTCTCATCGGAATCGTCCTGGGCGGACCAGGTGTTGTCAAGTTCTTCTGCCATAATTATCTCTTAAAATAATCACCGTTACGAATCGCCACTATCAACAATGCCGATGTCGTCATGGACAACAGCATTGAAGGTATTGAGACCCAGAAATTGAAACTTCTGAAATTATTCTCATTGATACGGGACTGTCCCGCCCTGACCTTGCTGGGATAGACGTAGACCACGTCGCTCTGCTGAAGGTAGTAAGCTGGGGAATTGAAGATCTCGGTGTCACGAAGGTCGAGATGATAGAAAGTACGCTCTTTCCCCTGCTCACGGAGCACGGTGATGTTGTCGCGTTTGCCCATGATAGTAAGGTCGCCGGCCAAGCTCAAGGCCTGGAGGATAGTAACCTTGTCACCTGAAATGTTGTAAGTCCCGGGAGAACCTACTTCTCCGAGTACGGAAACCTTAAAGTTCATGAACTCCACAGTAACATTTGGCTCAGTTAGAAGATTCCTGTCAATAAGTATCTGGCGCACGTAATCTGACAATTCCCAACGGTTCATGCCAGCAACATGCATCTCACCAAGGCCAGCCATGTTGATATTTCCATTATTATCAACAACATATCCTAAGACATTACTACTTCCTCCAGATACATTGTCTCCTTCCGCTCCGAGGTTGAATGTCACCCTAGGTAAATTATACGGTTTTGCCAGTTCTGAGTTCCTGGTCGACACCACTATCGAGATCTTGTCCTGAGGCTGGATCACTATTCCCCTGTTGACATCCATCGGCAGAGACATGTCCTCCTCCACGTCCTGGAAATAAGCAATGTTCTTGTAGGTTTTATGCCCACAAGACGCCGCTCCGACGGCCAGAAGGGCCATCAACAGCAGTTTTAAATGAGTTTTAATCATTGGTATTGAATTTATTGTTTCTTTTCTTCTACTTTCTCAAGGCATGACGGAGGGATGAACCTCGTTGCAAAGGCGGCAACTCCCTCGATCGTGACGATCAGCTTTCGGTCGTGACGGATGCGCTTGATGTGGCCTTCAAAGCCTTTGAATATTCCTTCGGTCACCCTCACCCGGTCGCCAAGGTGGTACTTCGGTTCGTCGTTGCCAAGATACTCAAGTCCGGCTTCCTTCATTTCGCAGAGGCGCTTGAAGTCATCCATCTGCCGCACCGGCACGACGAGAGGGGCATTCGTCAGATTGTCGTAGTATGGAACTATGGTCCCGCCGAACTTCATCTTCAGCAACCGCAGTTCTTCCCTGTCCGTCTTTATGAAAATCAATGACTTGACCAGTGGCTCTTCAATGAATTTCAGTCCGGAAGAAGTGAGTTTCTCGGTCATCCTCATCGGGTAGAAATACTCAATGTCCACTTCGTCCAGGGCCTTCTTGATAAGTTCAGCCCTGCCGAAGAAAACCCTGACCGGGTACCAATTCAATTTTTCCGAATCTGCCATTACACAACTATATCTCCCCTCGCCTTTGGCAAGGGTCAGCCACGGTCGTCAGACTTTGATCTTCTGATCCCGATCTGCTCCAATCCAAGAGCTCCAATCGCAACCGCTTATAGACCTCCAAAGTTACTCATTTTTGCCCTAAAATAAAATAAATAATAAATAAGAGTTATGAGGGTGTATTTTGCATTATACAATTTTTTATTATTTTTGTATTCCACAAAATACAACATTATGGAGAAACTTTATACACTGCATGATTCATACATCTCCCGGGTCCCCATGGCATTCACAAGGAGCCTCATGGAGAAGATTAACTGGAACTCACGGCTGATTGGAATCAAAGGCCCAAAGGGTGTCGGAAAATCTACGCTGATGCAGCAGTATATCAGAAAAAACTTCAATGACGGAGACCGCCATGTCTTATATTGTTCCGCGGATGCTGGTTATTTCACTGAGCACACCCTTGTAGAAACTGCGACCAGATTCGTCCAATCCGGAGGAACTACATTATTTATCGACGAGATTCATAAGTACGAAAACTGGAGCCGGGAACTGAAGGAGATCTATGATTTGTTCCGGGACCTACATGTTGTTGTAAGTGGTTCATCGCTAATCCGATTCAACGACGGACAAGCGGACTTGTCACGCCGTCTCGTAGAGTATGAAATGCCAGGGCTTTCGTTCAGAGAGTATCTTTGGTTCGAAACAGGACTAAAGATTGAACCAATCACGATTGATCAGTTGCTGGCTGATCCAGCTGCGTTCTGCATTGGAATCGTCCGTCAATTACGCCCTCTGGAGCATTTCGGAAATTACATGAAGACGGGTTACTATCCCTTCTATTTTGAAGAAAAGGGTGTTTACCAAAGTAAGGTTCAAGCAGTGGTCAACTACATCATAGAGTCAGAACTGACCGCTTACAGGAACCTCGAGATCGGGAATACAAGAAAGGTAAAAGCGTTGCTGCAGGTGCTCTCCCAAATAGTCCCCTACCAGGTTGACATTTCTAAGATTTCACGGAATATCGGCATTCAACGGCCGACTACACTGAAATACATGAAGCATCTGGAAGAAGCAAAACTCATCCAGAGGCTGTTCACCGACCTGGAGACCACAAGTGATCTGCAGAAGCCAGACAAGATACTACTCGACAACCCCAATCTGATTTACACCCTCTCCTCCGTTGAACCAGAAATAGGAACCGTAAGGGAATGCTTCTTCTGCAACCAACTCGTCGGCGCTAGTCATAAGGTAGAGTACGGAGGCATGAAGACTGGTGATTTCAAGATCGATGGCAGCAGAGTAATTGAGGTGGGCGGACCTGACAAAGGATTCAGCCAGGTAAAGAACGAGAAGGAAGGATATGTGGCAGCTGACGGAATCGAAAGTGCGACATTCCGTAAGATTCCTCTTTGGGCATTTGGTTTTCTCTATTAGTTTCTAGTTCATAATCAATAAATCATTTAAAATACAATTACATGAAAACTAAACATTTACTGGTGGCAGCGCTGTGCTTGCTAACGATTGGAGCCACAGACGCTCTGGCACAGAAAAAACCGCTCGACCATGATGTGTACGATTCGTGGCAGAGTGTTTCCGGAGTCAAGATGAGCGACGACGGGCGGATCCTGGTGTGGAACGTCAACCCGCAGGAGGGGGACGGGACGTTGTACGTGAGATCCTTCGCTTCGAGATCCTTCGCTTCGCTCAGGATGACAAAGGCGTCAAGGATGACAAAAAAGAATCGCGCTGCAGGTCATTCTGAGCGCAGCGAAGAATCTACCATTGCCATTCCGCGTGGTTACCAGCCGACAATCGATCCGGCTGGAAAATGGGTTGTCTGCAAGATCAAGCCTGAATTCGCCAAGACCAGGCAGGAGAGGATCGACAAGAAAAAGAAGGATGAACAATCTAAAGACACTCTTGCAGTAATCGATCTCAGCACAATGCAGATCAAGAAGTTTGCATCAGCGGAATCTTATTCAGCTGGTACCTTCGGGATGCCCTTCTTCGCCTACAAGTCTTCTTGGAAGGAAGGCAAGAAGAACGAGTCTGGCTTGATCGTCTTGACTCCCGGAACCTGGCAGGCCGACACCCTGAAGCACATCGACAACTTTGTCTTCAGCAACAGCGGTTCCCTGCTCGCTCTGACCAGCAAGGAGGACAAGAAGGATTCCCTCTCGGCAACCTCGGCCATCCTGGCATCATATTCAGGAAGCAAGCTCGTGCTCGACACCTTGAAGAAGGGGGCGAAGGAATATTTCAGGCCGGTTTTCGACGATGCTGAGGCTCAGCTCGCTTTCACGGCGACGACGGACTCCAACAAGACTGGGAGCAAGAGGTGCGGGATGTACCTGGCACAGATCCTTCGCTCCGCTCAGGATGACAAGAGGGCTGCTCAGGATGACAAGAGGGCTGGTCTGGATGACAAAACCAGCGTCAGGGAGCTGATCCCTCAGGGGACGAAGGTCGAGGGGACGGACGGCTGGACGCTGACCGAGAACAGCAGCATATTCTTCACTCCGGACGGGAAGAGGATAATGACTAGCATCGCTCCGATCAGGCCGCCGAAGGACACAACCATCGTCGATTTCGAGACTGCGCAGTTGGACATCTGGAACTGGGATGCCCCCTACACCCCGCCGCAGCAGAAAAAGAGGCTCGATGCCACGCTCAGGAAGACTTACACGGCAGTGATCAACCTAGAAGAGATCCTTCGCTCCGCTCAGGATGACCGGAAAGCCGCTCAGGATGACAAGGCCGCGACCATCATCCCTCTCACCACCTCGGCATTCGACAACGTCAGGCTGCTGAACGGCGGCAAGTCCGGATTGGCACTCTCACGTGACAACGCCGACTACGCCCGCGAATCCATGTGGGCCGACGGTAGCTTCTCCGACTATTCGCTCGTCAACATCAACGACGGAAGCCGTAAGGTAATTGCGAAGAATTTCAATGCCGGAAGGTTCGATGCCTCACCTGCCGGAAAGTATCTTATCTGGTTCGATAACAATGACAACAATTGGTACACTTATAATATCGCTTCAGGTGAAAAAGTCAATCTGACCGCCAAGGCTGGAGTGGCATTCTACACTGAAGATGACGACCATCCGACTGCATATCCTGGAGCTTACGAAGGCTCCCCCAAGTGGCTGGAGAACGATCAGGCTGTCCTCATCATCGACCGCTATGACGTCTGGAAGTTTGCCCCTGACGGCAGCAAGGCAGAGAACCTCACCGGAGGTGTCGGGCGCCAGACCCACAACCGCTTCAGGACCATGGATCTCCGAATTGACAAGCGTACTGACAACGAGCGCCGAAGCGGTGTCGTCAATCCATTCAAAGCCAAGGATGAACTGTTCCTGAGCCTCATCAACGAGGACGACAAGAAGAACGGTTACGGCCAGCTCAGCCTCGCCAAGCCGGCAAAGACTCTGAAGTACTTCACCGACACAGTGACCTTCCAGACTCCTCAGAGGGCACTCGACGGCAAGATCGCCTTCCTGAAAGGCAATTTCCGCCATCCGTTCGACCTCTACACGACTTCTGACTTCTTCGCTTCAAGTGAAAAGGTCTCCGCCATCAATCCCCAGATGGCCGACTACCGCTGGGGCAGCGCCAACCTCTTCGAGTGGAAGGCCTACGACGGCACTCCCCTGAAGGGACTCGTATTCATTCCCGACGACATCAAGCCCGGAGAGAAGCTCCCCGTGATGATCTATTTCTATGAGAAATATTCCGACCAGCTCTACAACTTCTGGCAGCCGGCGCCTTCCCGCTCGACAGTCAATTTAAGTTTCTACACTTCAAGGGGTTACATCGTGTTCGTCCCAGACATCGTCTACAAGGATGGCCACCCCGGTGAGAGCGCCTACAACTGCATCTGCTCCGGTGCCGAAGCCCTCTGTGAGAAATATTCATTCGCCGACAAGAGCAAGATGGCGATCCAGGGCCAGAGCTGGGGCGGCTACCAGACCGCATGGCTTGTGACGCGTACGAATATGTTCGCGGCCGCGGGTGCAGGCGCTCCTGTGAGCAACATGACCTCCGCTTACGGCGGAATCCGTTGGGAATCAGGCATGACGCGTGCCGGACAGTACGAGCACGGCCAGAGCCGAATCGGCAAGACTCTCTGGGACGAAGGCGGCCTCGACCTCTATCTCGAGAACTCCCCCATCTTCCACGCCGACAAGGTCACGACTCCCCTCCTGATCATGCACAATGACAACGACGGCGCCGTTCCATGGTACCAGGGAATTGAATATTTCTCCGACCTCCGCCGTCTCGGCAAGCCCTGCTGGCTCCTTGAATATAACAACGAGGCCCACAACCTTGTGGAGAGGCGCAACTGCAAGGACCTTTCCAGGAGGCTCCAGCAGTTCTTCGACCACTACCTCAAGGGCGCTCCGATGCCGGCATGGATGAAGACCGGCGTCCCTACGGACCGCAAGGGCGAGTACTTCGGCTTCGAATACTAGAGCATGTCGGCGAGCTGGTCGTAGTACTGTTTGCTTACAGGAATACGTTCCAGTCCGTCACGGGTGAACTCAGTGTAGATGATCCCGTCCTTGCCCCGGCTAAGCACCTTTATGTGCCTGGGGTTCACATAATAAGACCTATGACAGCGGACGAGGCCGTGCTTTCGGGCATCGGCCTCGAAGCTTTTCATGGAGTTCCTGAGTTGATAGACCCTCACCCTGTCGGACTCAAGATAATGGATCTTGATGTAATTGGCGTCGGCGCTGACGTACAGGATGGCCGAAGGATCTATGGTGAGTTTCAGGCGTTTATGCTCGTCGTAAAACTTGACAAGGCCTTCCTCAGGTGCCTTCCCAGCTGCTTCAATGTCAGCGTCCTTATTGGAGATGATCCGCAGAAGGATGGCAGTCAGGTAAGGATAGATCATCGTCATCAGAGTCAGACGGAAGCAGTAAGACAGGGCGCTGAAATAAGGCATGCCGCCTCGTTTCAGGTAGAACAGCGACATGTAGAGTGCAAAGAACAGCGAGGTCACGAAGACTTCACCGAAGCACCAGACCACATAGTGCCACCATTTGAAAGGAATATACTTGTAGAGGAAGGAAAAGACCAACCTGGTAAGGGCAAGCACGCCGATCATGATCAGCGTGAGCATCAGGAGGTGGAAAGACCATGATTTTCCTCCGATCTCAAACCATTCCCTGAATGAAAAGGGGGCATAGATGAATATGAAAACGAAGAAGAATGCCGGCATCAGGACGGCATATTTGACCTGGTTGGCATAGCCTCTGGAAACGCGCAGCGGAGTGTTCATAACTTATGAAAGTCTTATCCCTTTCTACTTTTATAAATCCCTATACTTATTGGGATGAAATCGAATTCAATCCCATTTTCGTCCCAAATATAGGCAGAATTTTCCGCCAAACAATAGTTTTATCACATTTTAATCTTGTTACACAACAACTTTTTCGTCACATCAAGAACGATTCCTATTTTTGCTTTCGGACAAAACAAATAAACATGCAATTATGAAGACTTTTGAGTATTCAATCTCACAGGAAGCAATCGCCAAGGATGGCATGGCGACGGTGTCTTCGATCTGTGGCTACATGGTCAACGCAGCCTACAGAACCCTTTCAGAGGAGGGTTATGGGATGTGCCTTCTGTCTCGCTGCTCGATTGAGATAGATGAGCGGCCGAAATGCGGCGAAATGGTCATAATCAGGGTCGATTCGGGCCTTAACAATATTGTTACCCTATTAAACAGAAATGTTGTATTAACTGATAGTGAGGGAATTGAAATCGGGAGGGGCAAAATCGAGTGGTTGATGCCAAAAATGTCTGAAAGATGCGATTTCTCCGAGTCCCCCGCCCGTCTTGCCAAGAGGTTCATCAACAAATTCCATGGGATTGTGCCGGATATCGATGCGATTTCAGACCTTCAACTGAGGATTGACATGGACTTCAAGGAGAAGGCCAGGAAGCAGAGCGACTTCTCCGTCGCCTTCAAGAAGATCTGCGATTCACGCTACTTCTTCCTCGCCCGTTCCGGCTCCGACACCCTCTGCCGCGCCATGCTCCAGACGGCATAGCAATCCTTACTACCATTGAAGCATCTCAAAACGGCTGACTACTGAAGATTATTGCTATATTAGAGGTATGAAAAGGATATTCATACTTCTTGCAGTTGCGGCAATAGGTCAGCTGGCCGCAGCGCAGCACAATCTGGTTGATCAGCGATGGTACGATATTCAGAAGGCCGACGTGGACAAGGCCGAAGCGATCATTTCAAAGAAGCTTAAAAAGCCTGTCCCCTTCCCCAACCCAGCCAAAGGCGCCCAGTGGTTCCCGGACGCCAGCCTCGGTCTCTTCATGCACTGGGGCATCCACAGCGTGATCGGCGCCCAGCCTTCATGGGCAATGATCAAAGGCTACCGCTGGAACGGAGGCTACAACTCCCCGGAAGAGTATTACGGCCAGTCAAAGACTTTCAACCCTGATTATCATCCTGTTAAGTACCTCAAGGAAGCGAAGGAAGCCGGCTTCCAGTACGCCGTCATGACAGCCAGGCACCACGACGGCTACTCCCTCTGGCCGTCGAAGTACGGCTTCGGAGTAAAGCAATATATTCCCGGACGTGACCTTATCAAGGAATACATCGACGCCTGCCATGAGGCCGGCCTGAAGGTAGGGCTCTACTATTCCCCACGCGACTGGATGTTCCCGGGAGACCGCACGGACGCCTGGTTCGACGTTGAGACCTGGGCCGATTCTCGACCTAAAGTAACACCTGAAGAAGACCATGCCAACTACATGAAATTCTTTGGGTATGTGGTTGCACAACTCGAGGAGCTTCTGACCAATTACGGCAAGATCGACATCCTCTGGCTGGACGGGATGGGTTGGACCGGGATCACCGACCACTACAGCGAACAGATATATTCATGGATCAGGTCGCTGCAGCCGGACATCGTCGTCAACGACCGTTGGGCCAACATCGTCGATCCTGACAACCCTGCCGGAACTTCGGCCCGCATCGGAGACTTCACCACTCCTTTTGAATGTATGAAGCCGACCTACCGTCCTTCAGAATGGTTCGAGCACTGCCACATCTGGACTTGCGGAGGCGGCGGATGGGGCTACGACAAGACGCAGACCTTCCGCCCGCTCAGTTGGTTCTTCGAAGAATATGTGGCTTCCAGGTCGCTGGGAGGCAACTTCCTTCCCAATGTCGGTCCCGACGGAGAAGGCAATATGTCCGACAGGTTCTATTCAAAGCTGGACAGCCTGAAAGCCTGGAGGGCCCACTGCGGTGAATCCCTCGAAGGAGCCGGTCCCACCCCTGGTGTGGAGCTTTCCAATGTTCCCTTGACCACCCGCACTAAGGGTTCTGCGAGGCACAGCAGGAAAGTAAACTCATCGCCTCGCAAAGGTGACATCTGGTACGCTCACCTCCTCCCCGATTTCACCGCGCAGGTCAGTGTACTCGCGGGACGACGTCCTGTGTCCGTCACCCTGCTCAGTTCAGGCCAGCCTGTCCCTTACCTCTATGTAGGAGACGCCGTCGTCTTCAAACTCTCCCCTTCGGAGAGGACGAAGACCGACGACGTCGTCAAGATCCAGTTCTGATTCTATTCAGATAGAACGGCTACTTCATTTTCGAGACTGATGCACCGCGGCTGATGGAACGGATGTTCAGATCCATCCTGTCATTGTCGACATACCTGATGCTTCCTCCCCCGCTGACCTCCACGAGAAGGTTCTCCAAGGCATTGATTTCAGCGTAGGCAGCACCTGAGATGCTAGCCTTCACATCCCGTGCGGATCCCTTTGAGCTCTCGATCTTTGCCGCTCCGGAACCCTCAATATCCATCTTATCCGCGGATCCTTTAAAAGAGAAGAGGCAGGCCCCTGACGCTTCCACGTCAACTTCAGTGAATTCACCTGAATGATAAGCTTTGGCAGCTCCGCTCAATTCCTGGTCAAGACGGTCCGCATCGATATCGAAATTGCACTTTGAAGCGCCTCCCATCTCGATTTCAGCATGCTCGAATGTTCCGGAAAGACTGGCTGAAGTAGCTCCTCCCATCTCCATGTCGAGTTCCCTAGCGATGATGTCCAATCCATTCGCTTTCGAAGCCCCGCTGACTTCCAGCTTGAATGTTCCGCCTCCGATGTCGAATGAGTCAGCGCATTCCAGTTTGGAAGCCCCGGAAAGGTGGACGCTTTTCAGGACGGGTATTGCAACTTTGGCCGTGAGATTCCACTTCCCATAATTCTTGCTGATCTTGACAGGGACGCTTTTCATGGCCAGAACAAGTTTGCCATTAATCACCCTGACGTCAAGATAATCTTCAAGTGGTTCCGGTACAGAGACGCTTACCTTCCAAGTATTCGATTTCACAAGCTGGACCTCGTAGATACCGCTCGCCACTATCCCGGTGAAATCTTTCAGGTCATAGTCCTTGGTTACGTACTTGTCATTGGCGACACTTTCCGCCGAGAGGCTCGAAAGAGCGCAGAGCATAGCAGCTACTGCAAATAATAACTTCTTCATTTTCTTAATAAAATATAGTTTTACTTAAATTATTGCTTAATGTTTTTCATCATCTTCAGACCATCCAGGAGATCGCCATAGTATTCCTTCAGCAACGCAGACCTTGCCGCCGGATCCATATCCTCAGGCAACTGGTCTATTATCGGAACAGACTCCTCGGTCAAACTGCTTAAGGACTGATCCAGACTTCCATCCGGATTGTTAGCCAAAATCTCATAGCTCAATTCTCCGGCCTTTTCATAATAGGCCCTGCAGATTTCCGTCTGGTCATCCCCCACATTTGCGAACCAATCCTCGTGGCGGTCAGCCGGTCGGGAAATGAATATGATGGCTGCCAATGCCGCAGCGATACCGGCTGCAGCCCAGATAATCCTCCGAACTCCCCGCCCCCAAAGCTGAGCGTTGCCGGCCCTCTCATCCTGAGCATTGCCAGGCCTGTCATCCTGAGCGGAGCGAAGGATCTCCTCAAACCTCATTAGATGTCCTTCTGGAATCTCCTGGTCATTAAAGGCTTCCGCATTTTTCCTAATGTATTGCTCCAACTTATCCATCATATTCTTTCAAAGCTTTTCCTATTCTTGTTCAAAACCTCAGAGAGCATCTTTCTCGCTCTTGAGTATTGGGTCCTGATAGTTCCCTCCCGCTCTCCAGTAATCTCACTTATCTCTTCATAATCGAGTCCATCGATAAGGATAAGATTGAGCACCAACCTGTACGGCTCCTTAAGGCTTTCCATAGCATCTCTGACCACTCGAATGTCCGGAAGCCAATCCTTGGACGACTCTTCAGGCTGCTGCATCCCCTGTTCCACAGAGGCATATTCATCAAGGAATAACCTCTCCCGTTTCCTTCTCCTCAAAGCGTCAATCGATGCCCGGATGCATGTCCTGTTCAACCATGCCGCCACCGCCCCCTCTGTCATGATCCGGTCTGAAGGTCCGGCAATATATTTCAAGATCGTATCCTGCATGATCTCCTCAGCTTCGCCGGTGTCGCGGACAATCCTCAGGCTGATGTTGTACAGCCTTTTGGAATGTGCCTTGTAGAATTCTATGGATTCCTCCCTTGTCATCTTAACTGCCTTGAAAAGCCGGGGCTTTAGTCCCGCCTCCAACTAATAAACGAAAACTATTCCGGATTGTTACAAAAAACGGAAAAATATTTCTTCCCCCAACCCGCACATGTGTGCCACGGTATGGACCACATGTTCAAGTCAGACGGATAAAATTGCACATGTGTGCCACGGTATGGACCACATGGCTCACCCCTACGTGGACGGATAGATATTCAAAGGGCAAAGGTAATGGAAATGAATAGCCCTAGAAGCTGTCGAGTGAACTGGCGATGTTTGAATATGGAATACCTAAAACGCGTGCGATCTGGTTGACATCCGCACTGAAACGATGTCGTATCTGGATGATGATCTCCTTCAACTCTTCTGTATTCAAATCAGCAGGACTGTTTTTTCTAAACAAGGATCGGCATAGATCCGGCACTGCAGCCAGGATCACCTGGTCTTTGAACGATGGGATCCTGACATCCTTCGAAGCAAGGACACGTTTAGCTTTTGATGAGTTTAACATAAAGTAGTTCAACCTTTTAGGTGTTCGGAATAAAGATTCAACGAAACTTACAGAAACGAATGACTCCAATGCAATATGTCCTTCCGAAATAATTATTTCATCCGGGATAATCGCTTTGCTATGAAGAGTTTTACGCCTGGATCTCTTAGACATGTCTCCAAATCTGACCCCGGAAGGCTTATCAAGCCTAAAGTAGGCACGTGCGCTACTCCAAGGATAGTCTGTCGCGTTCAAGCAAATATTGGCAGCCACACAATTCATGATGGTGTAGGCAATAGCTCTTTCGAGGGATTCATCATCGATATATACACGCCGGATGTCGCAATGATTACGACGAAGAAAATCGTCGGTACCATAACGACGGTTTAAATATTCGGAGTACCTTCTCTTGAGTTCATCAATAAACCATCGAGCTTCCGGCTCAGTACATTGCAGGACAAGATGCAGGTGGTTTGACATAAGAATGAAAGCTAGGACTTTAACTCCGCTAATAAGGGAAAGAATAGCTATGTAACTGATGCAGACCTTGTAGTCCTGATCATCCTTAAACCATATTGCTTCAGAAAGGTGATCAGTAGTAACCAGATAAAATTCAATGGTAGAGGAGTTGCCTCCCTCTGGGAAACCGTGATTTCCAATTAGATATAAGTCTTTCATAGTCGTCTAGATAAAAGGTTTGATGATGTGGGTACATCACCATCAAAAATAAGGAATCTTTTTTAATATGTTAACCCTACGGTGTGGATTAATTTGCGCCATGTGTGCCACGGAATGGACCACATGTTCAATTAAGGTGGGAATATTTGAACATGTGTGCCGCAGAGTGGACCACATGTCCAGGTCAGGGCATGAATAAAAAAGAAGGATGAATGAACGAAAGTCCATACATCCTTTAAAAACGCTGTAATTAAATTCTTTCTGTAAAACGGGAAAAGCCCCTGAATTAATTGTCTCCACCGTCGTCATCTCCGCCGTACTGGGAGATGTTGTCGTCGGGAAGGGTCGAATCGGCCGCTGCGTCAGCAGAGGATCCTGCCACTTCCTCGTTCTCGGCATCCTCTTCACCTTCAAGCCACCTTTCGAGGGCCTCGGCGTCATCGGTCTTAAGCTTGATCTTCACAAGATAGATTGAATCCGGAGTTTCGATGGTGACAGCATTGAACGGGGTACCGTCCGGCTTGGTGTATTTCACGAGATCAGGGAGATAATCACTGAACCCTTTGGGATATTTCTCATTGAAGATGGCAGCGAGTTCCTCTGACATGTTCTCGTAGCTGACCACGTGTCTTTTCCTTGTGTCTGGAGCCATTGCGGTAATATTAGTTCGTTATCTTTGCGGTGCAATATTAAGACTTTTTTCTGAATTGCAACACATGCAGACTACTTTTTTCTGAAGAAAAATGATTTCTGGCGCCGCTTTCGTTCAGGATCCCTTTCCACAAAGACCGGTTTGAGGTTTCTCGGGTCGAGGCCAGTGTAGTACATGACGGATGAAGTGGTCATGGGAGTGGGGGTGAAATCCTGTACCTGGTCCATGAATATTCCCCTCAAAGCAGGGTGCCTGGAGAGGTTCTCCATGTCCTTCATCGTACAGCCTGGATGGGATGAGATGAAATAGGGCACGATCCCCGTCCTCCTGCCGTTCTCCGCGCAGATCCTGTCGAATTCATGGCGCAACCTCTCGAAGAGCCTGAACGAAGGCTTGCCGAGGTACTGCAGCACCCTGTCTTCAGTGTGCTCTGGAGCGACTTTCAAGCGGCCCGAGGTATGATCCAGGATCAAGGTCTTGAGGTAAGGCCTGGAAGTCTGGTCCACATAACCGTTCTCGTCCAGGAAGAGGTCATAGCGGATGCCGCTGCCGATGTAGGAATGCCTGACTCCTGGGATGGAATCCACGGCCTTGTACAGTTCGAGGAGCTTCTGGTGGGAGCGGTCCATGTTCGGGCAGACAGCAGGGAAAAGACAGGACTTCCTGCGGCATCTCTCGCAGAGTTCCTGGTTCCTGCCGCGCATCATGTACATGTTGGCCGTAGGAGCTCCGAGATCAGAGATATTCCCTGAGAACTCCGGCATGGCAGCCAGCTTACGCACCTCTGCAAGGATCGACTCCTTGGAACGGGACTGGATGAACTTGCCCTGATGGGCTGCGATAGTGCAGAAATTGCATCCTCCGAAGCAGCCCCTGTGGGTGATGATCGAATCCTTGATCATGTCGTAAGCCGGGATCCTCTTGCCCTTGTAGCGGGGATGAGGCCGCTTGGTGAAGGGGAGGTCCCAGAATGAATCCATCTCCTCCGTCGTGGACGGCGGATAAGGTGGATTGATCTGTACATAACCATCCCCTACCGGCTCGATGATGGTCGCGGGATGCATCATGTTGGCATGGGTCTCGATCAGGTGGAAGTTCTCCGCGACAGCCTTCTTGTCGGCCAGGCATTCTTCGAAAGAATGCAGCACGAGCGGATCCTTTACCTTCCACTTTCCGCTCATCTTGAACGCAATCTGAGGAATCTGATGAATGGAATGAGGATTCCTCATGTCCTCGATGGCCCGGGTGAGTTCGAGCATCGGCTTCTCCCCCATCCCGTAGCACAGGTAATCCGCCGGACACCATTCCAGGATCGAAGGCAGGAGCTTGTCCTGCCAGTAGTCGTAATGTGTGAGACGGCGGAGCGATGCTTCCACTCCACCGATCACTACCGGCACTTCAGGATAGAGTTCCTTCAGGATCTTGGTGTAGACGCTGACGGCATAGTCAGGCCTCGCGCCAGCCTTTCCCTCAGGGGTGTAGGCATCGTCGTGTCGGAGGCGTTTCCCTGCCGTGTAGTGGTTGACCATGGAGTCCATGGCCCCGGAATTGACTGCGAAATACAGTCTCGGGGCACCGAGCTTCTTGAAGTCCCGGAGGTCGTCCCTCCAGTTTGGCTGCGGAACGACTGCCACACGGTAGCCGAACTTCTGCAGCCAGCGTGAGATGCAGGCTGTTCCGAACGACGGATGGTCCACGAAGGCATCACCCGTGAAGAAGATTATGTCGATGTAGTCCCATCCGATGGCTTCGACTTCCTTCTTCGAAGTCGGAAACATGTAGTCCATCCTACATCCTTTCTGGAAGTTCGATTCCGAGGATGCCCATGGCCCTGCGGAGAACCGCGGACAGGGTATCGATCAGCACGAGACGGGCCTGGAGCATGGAAGGATCTTCCTCCTTCAGGATCGGAGTCTCATGGTAGTACTGGTTGAACTCCTTGGCGAGGTCGTAGGCATAATTGGCGATGACGGCCGGTGAATATGCTGCCGCGCCTTCGGCGACCTTGGAGGGGAAGAGGTTCAAAAGTTTGATGAGCCTTATCTCCTTGGCGCTGAGTTCGACTGAAGGAATATTCACGGAGCTGTACTCCACTCCCCTTTCGGCGGCCTTGCGGAGGATCGAACGGATCCTTGCATGAGTGTACTGGATGAAGGGGCCGGTGTTTCCGTTGAAGTCGATCGACTCCTTGGGGTTGAAGAGCATGGTCTTCTTGGGATCGACCTTGATTATGAAGTACTTCAGGGCACCGAGACCTATCATGTGGTAGAGTTTCTCTTTCTCTTCCTCGCTCATGTCGGCAAGTTTGCCGGATTCCTCTGAAGTCGCCTTTGCTTCCTCGTACATCTTCTGGATGAGATCGTCTGCATCGACAACCGTTCCCTCGCGGGACTTCATCTTGCCTTCCGGAAGCTCCACCATTCCGTAGGAAAGGTGGAAGATATTCTGGGCCCATGAGAAACCGAGCTTACCGAGGATGAGCTTCAGGACCTGGAAATGGTAGTTCTGCTCGTCGCCGACCACATAGACATGGGAATCGAGATTATATTCAGCGAAACGCCTTTCCGCGGTTCCGAGGTCCTGGGTGATGTAGACGGAAGTGCCGTCCGAACGGAGCAGGAGCTTGCGGTCAAGACCGTCGGCGGTGAGGTCGCACCAGACGGAGCCGTCGGGATCCTGGACGAAGACGCCCATGTCGAGTCCCTTCTGCACGAGCGACTTGCCAAGCAGATAGGTCTGGCTCTCATAATAGACCTTGTCGAAGGATATTCCCAGGGACTTGTAGGTCTCGTCAAATCCGTCGAGCACCCACTTGTTCATCCTGGCCCAGAGGTCGCGTACCTCGGGATCGGCAGCCTCCCATTTCTGGAGCATCTCATGTGCTTCCTTCAGGCAGGGAGCCTCTTTCTTGGCCTGCTCCTTGTCCATGCCGCCGGCCACGAGTTCTTCGACTTCCTTTGTGAATATGTCGTTGAAAGCCACGTACATGTCTCCCACGAGGTGGTCGCCCTTCTTGCCGGAAGTCTCCGGGGTGGCTCCGCCTCCGACCTTCTGCCAAGCCAGCATGGACTTGCAGATGTGGACGCCGCGGTCGTTGACCAGGGTGGTCTTTATCACATTGTTGCCGCTTGCCTTCAGGAGCCTTGACACTGAATCACCCAGGAGGTTGTTCCTGATGTGGCCGAGGTGAAGGGGCTTGTTGGTGTTCGGGGAACTGAACTCGATCATCACGTTCCTGCCGGTCGAAGGCAGGTAACCGAATGAATCGTCCGAAGCTATCTCGCTGAAGAGTTCATTCCAGTAGAGGTTGGAGAAAAGGAGGTTGAGGAAGCCCTTGACGCAGTTGAAGCCCGAGATTTCGGGAACATTTGCGACGAGCCACTCGCCTATTGCATTTCCTGTGTTTTCAGGTGTGGAACGGGACACGCGTAAAAGAGGGAAGACGACCAGTGTGTAGTCGCCTTCGAACTCTTTCCTTGTCACGCTCACCTGCAGCGCCGATGCTTCGACGTCCGCTCCGTAAAGTGCCTTGATTGCTTCTGAAGCCTTCGAGGCGATGAACATGTCCGGGGTCATCTATCCGAGATAGGTTTTGAGAAGTTTGCTTGCTGATGGTTTCTTGAGTTTGCGGATGGCCTTTTCCTTGATCTGGCGCACGCGCTCCCTGGTGAGGTCGAGCCTTTCGCCGATCTCTTCGAGGGTCATTTCCTGGCAGCCGATGCCGAAGAAGCTCTTGATGATCTCACGCTCGCGGGCAGTGAGGATCTGGAGGGACCTCTCGATCTCGGTGCTGAGGGACTCATTGACAAGGCCTCTGTCGGCCATAGGAGAATCGTCATTTGGGATGACGTCGAGAAGGCTGTTGTCCTCGCCCTCCACGAAGGGAGCGTCGACTGAGACATGCCTTCCGGAGACCCTCAGGGTGTCGGAAATCTTGTCCTGAGGGATGTCTATCATCTCTGAAAGCTCCTCGTTGGATGGAGCCCTCTCGTTCTTCTGCTCGAACTGGGAAAGGGCCTTGTTGATCTTGTTGAGCGAGCCCACCTGGTTGAGGGGAAGCCTCACGATCCTGGACTGCTCGGCAAGAGCCTGGAGAATAGACTGGCGGATCCACCAGACCGCATAGGAGATGAACTTGAATCCCCTGGTCTCATCGAACTTCTCTGCAGCCTTGATAAGGCCGAGATTACCTTCGTTGATGAGGTCGGGAAGGCTGAGTCCCTGGTTCTGGTACTGTTTCGCAACAGAAACGACGAATCTCAGGTTGGCCCTTGTGAGTTTCTCGAGAGCCGCCTGGTCGCCCTTGCGGATCCTCTGTGAAAGTTCGACTTCCTCTTCGGGAGAAACCAACTCTTCGCGTCCGATTTCCTGGAGGTACTTGTCCAGAGAGGCGCTCTCGCGGTTGGTGATCGATTTAGTGATCTTAAGTTGCCTCATATATATTCCTAAAAAAATTCCCTGGCAAGACTGCAGGAGCCTTGTCAGGGAACAAAGTCTTCAAACAGCCTGTGCTATTCCTTACCGAAGCCGAAGAATGCCTTCCTGCCGTTGGCGGTGACGCCTTCGACGTAGACAGACCTCTTTGCGGCCTTGGCGATGTCAATGACATCCTGAGGTTTGGTGACAGCCTGGTCGTTGACGTAGGTAATGACCATTCCTTCGGAAGCTCCTGCCTCGAGCATCTTGCCCGTGCTGACCGAAGTCACCAGGACTCCGCTCTTGAGACCCAGCTTGTCAAGAGTCTCCTTCGGGGCTTCCTTGAGGATTGCGCCGTAGAATGCGATTTCGCCATCGGCCACTACCGTGCCGGTCTCAGTCGAACTGCCCTGGAAAGTGACATCAATGGTCTTTTCCTTGCCTTCCCTAAGGATGGTGAGCTTGGCCTTGTCACCGGGATGATACGAATTGACCTTCACCTGGACTGCCGATCCGTTCTTCATCTTGGCGCCGTCAATGGCCAGAAGCACATCGCCTTTCTTGACACCAGCCTTATCGGCTGAACCACCTTTGACAACCTCACCAATATATACGCCATCCAGAGAAGAAAGTTTCATTTTTTTCGTCATGTCATCGACGGAGTCATATTCAAGGTTCTTGGCCAGGGCTTCCGTCAGGTCGGACATCTGGATGCCGAGGACAGCCCTCTTGACGGAACCGAAGTCGATGAGGTCGCCGACGATCTTCTTGACGATGTTCACAGGAACTGCGAATGAGTATCCTGAATAGGATCCGGTCTGGGAAACAATGGCAGTATTGATGCCGACGAGTTCACCTGTCTTGTTGACCAGGGCGCCGCCGGAGTTGCCGGGATTGACGGCAGCATCGGTCTGGATGAAGGACTCGATCTGGAGGGACACTTTCTCGCGGGGATCATGTGCCATCTGACGGCCCTTTGCGCTGACGATGCCGGCGGTGATGGTACCCCTCAGCTGGTAACCCATAGGGCTCCCGACTGCAAGGACCCACTCGCCCAGGCGGAGCTTGTCGGAATCGCCGAAAGGCAGGGTTGCAAGGCCCTGGGCGTCGATCTTGATGAGGGCGATGTCGGTGGCCGGGTCGGTTCCGATCACGGTAGCCTCGTAAGTCTTGTTGTTATTGAGGGTGACGCTGATCTTGGTAGCATTGGCGACGACATGGTTGTTGGTTACGATGTAGCCGTCCGGGCGGATGATAACGCCGGAGCCGCTGCCCTGAACCTGCCTGGACTGGGGAACGCTCTCACCGAAGAAGAAGCGGTAGAAGGGATCGTCTATCTGATACTGCTGGGTCGCGGTCACTTCAACGTACACGACGGCCTCCACTGCGGCCTCGGCCGCATAGGTGAGATCAGGATAGTCCGTATCCGCCAGATTGACAGTCTTGGTGACCGAATTGGTGACCGGACTTGCCACTTTGTCCGAATTGACGGTTGCTGCCTTGAGCACGCCGTAGGCTGCCAACACGCTGAGAAGCACTGAAAGCAGCACTGTGATAAATCCTTTTTTCATTGCTGACATATTATTTCGTTCAATTAATATTCCGGCGTTTGATTTTTCAAATAAGATGCCAAGGAATTCGGGAATATTCACAGATTATTCTTATATTTGTGATTACGGTCGACTAAACCGCTGAAACAATAGACGAAATTAAAAATTCATGATATGAAATTCAACGTATCCAGCACAGAACTGCTCAAGGGACTGATGAACATCTCAAAGGCCGTCCCCGCCAAGTCTGCCCTGCCGATCCTCGAGAACTTCCTCTTTGACCTCAAGGGCAATATCCTCGAAGTAACCGCTTCGGATTCCGAGCTCACGCTCAGGACCGAGATCGAAGTCGACACCACGGAAGAGGAAGGCAGGATCGCCGTCCCCGCCAGGCACATAATCGACCTCCTGAAGGAGCTTCCCGACCAGCCGGTCAACCTAAGGACTTCGAGCGACAGCTCGATCGAGTGCACCTGGACGAGCGGTAACTCGGTACTCCCCTTCTTCCCGGCTGAGGACTATCCTGAGATCAAAGGTACAGGAGAGGATGCCGAAAAGATCGACTTCCCTGCTGAAAGCCTGATCGAGGGCATCAACAGCACGGTTTACGCAACGGCCGATGACGAGATCAGGCCTGCGATGAACGGTATATTCTTCGACTTCGGACCGGAGTCCACGACCCTCGTGGCTTCCGACTCCCACAAGCTGATCTGCTACACCTCCAAGGATGCTAAGGCTCCCGGAAAGTGCTCCTTCATCCTTCACAAGAAGCCGGCGAACGTCCTCAAGTCGATCCTCGACAAGGAAGACGGCAACGTTGAGATCACCTTCGACTCCAGCACCGTAGTCTTCACCTTCGGCAGGACCACCATGGTCTGCAGGCTCATCGTCGGCAAGTACCCCAAGTACCGCGACGTGATCCCCCAGAACAATTCTTCAGTCCTGAAGATCGACAGGGTCCAGTTCCTGAACACCGTCCGCCGTGTGGCAGTCTGCGCCAACAAGGCCTCCAACCACATCAAGCTGGACCTCAAGCCCGGCCAGATGGAGATCACCGCACAGGATCTCGGATTCGCAATCGCCGCCTACGAGAAGGTCAGCTGCGACTACAACGGTGACGAGCTTGCCATCGGCTTCAAGTCGACCTTCCTCGGCGAGATTCTCGCGAACATGAGCTGCGAGACAGTCGTCATGAAGTTCGCCGATGCCCGCAGGGCCGCACTCATCGTACCTTCCGAGGAAGACGCCGAGAGCGACAAGATCTGCGGCATCCTGATGCCGATCATGGTTCAATAGACTCCATAATCAATTAGCTGTGGAACTTTCATTGAAAAGGCCCCTGTTGTTCTTCGACATCGAGAGCACGGGGCTCAATATCGTTAATGACTGCATCGTCGAACTGAGTTTCGTAAAGGTCTTCCCTGACGGGCACCACGAGACCAAGACCTGGCGCGTCTTCCCTTATGACTATGTGAACAACTGCCAGAAGGCGATGGATCCCAGGGCAAGCGAGGTCAACGGAATCAAGGACGAGGATCTGGTCGGTGAGAAGAAGTTTATCGAGATCGCTCCTGAGGTAGTAGAATGGCTCAAGGACAGCGACCTTGCCGGTTTCAATTCCGCCAAGTTCGACCTGCCGCTCCTGTCAGAGGAGATCGAGAGGGTGAGGGCATATTGCCAGAAAAGGATCAACGATCCGCGCTCTCCCGAGGCGAACAAGGCCAAGGCGAAGGAGATGCTGGACAAGATCGACATCGACCTTCATTCGAAGCAGATGGTCGACGTACAGACCATCTACCACTACATGGAGCCGCGCAACCTGAGGGCTGCCTACAGGTTCTACTGCGGTGGCGAGGACTTCGAGAACGCCCATTCCGCCGAGGCCGACACGATGGCCACCTATGAAGTACTGAAGGGGCAGCTGGAGATGTACCAGCAGCCGGACAAGTACCATGAGGTCGTCCTGAAGAACGATGTCGACTTCCTTTCAGGGGTTGCCGGACGTCCAAGGACTATCGACTACGCCGGGAGGCTGGTCTACGGGAAGAATGACGAGCCGACCATCAGTTTCGGCAAGCACAAGGGCCGTACGGCCAGGGAGGTCTACGAGACCGAGCCGGCCTATTTCGCATGGATTGAGAACGGCGAATTCACCATGGACACCAAGAGGCAGTTCTCCCGCCTCAAGGAACAGTTCGACAGGGAGAGGAAGGAAGCGAGGAGCAAGCCGCTTGAGGGTGAGGCCCTTAGCGAGGCCCTCGCCAAGCTCCAAGGGAAGTTTCAAGGTGGTAAATTATTCTAAATGAGGTTATCGACACATGCCGTTTTGTTTCTGGTCGTGCTTTGCTCACTGCTTGGTTGCAAGGCGGACAGAGACAAGGGCGGTCATGTGGATCCGGCAGAGCCAAGGTATCTTTCTTTGACGCAGAGGTCGGACGGGGGCTGGATCGCGGTCTCGGTCTCTCCTTTTGACGGTTCAAGTGACACACTCGTCATCGACTGTCCGCTCACGAACCTCATCGTCATGAGCACATCCCACGTCGGCTTCCTCGACGCCCTCGACGCCCTCCACTGCATCTCCGGCGTCTCCGGACCCGATTTTATCTATACCGCTCAGACAGAAGGGTACATGTCGTCAGGCTCTGACAGTCCAGACTCCTCGCTTCGCTCGGCCCTTCCCACTCGCTTTGCGAGCGGGCCCCTCCCTCTTACGAGCCGAGGGTGGCTACGGTCTGGACTTGCCAGACCTGACGACAATCTGAAATCATCGACGTTAAAAGAATCAAAGTACAGTCAGAAGGTATTGGTGAGTGAGGACAATGCCACCCTCGGCACTAGCGGTGGGGCCTCGCGCAGCGAGGCGTCCGAACCACCAATACCTTCTGACAGAGGAATATTTTCACCGCCAGCCGACGTCGGCTATGATTCAGCGCCGGACTACGAGAAGATCGTGGGGCTGAAGCCGGACCTGCTGCTGACGTATGCAGTGTCCGGAGCGAAATCACCATTCATCACGAAGCTCGAACAACTCGGCATCCCCGTCTTCATCGTCAACGAACACCTTGAAAGTCACCCCCTTGCACGTGCCTCCTACATCCGCCTTTTCGGTGCCCTGACCGGCAGGATGCCCCAGGCCGACTCAATCTTCACGGCAGTCAAGGAAGCATATTCATTCATCGCAGACTCAATCGCAACAGCAAAGATGCCGAGACGGAAGGTGCTTCTGAACATTCCTTACAATGACCAATGGTTCGTCCCCTCGACCGACAG
>JAFUFS010000047.1 GCA_017469745.1 Bacteroidales bacterium
AGGTTAGTTGAATAATTGCTCATAACTTTGTAATGATCTGATAATCATAAAGTTACGAAAAATATTTCAATTAACCTACTGATTTTCAACTATTTACGAGCTCTTATAGCAACTTTTTTCATTCATTTCAAAACAGCTTCTGAAGATCACCGCTGACTACTACTACAAGTACACCTACAACCTGCTGAACACCGTTTCCCTGCCTTGGTCCTCCGGTTATGTGAGCTCGACCGAGAACATCGGTAGCATGAGCAACAGCGGTATAGAACTGAATTTCGATGCCGACATCATCCGTACCCACGACTTCGGCCTCACAGCCCAGTTCAACATCGCCCACAACTCCAACAAGATTGTTGAACTCGCTGATCACAACGACATCAAGGGTACCAGCCTTGCCAACTATGGTACCGGTCCTATCAACATCCTCCGCGAAGGTGAGCCTATCGGTGCCTTCTGGCTCTATGAGTACCAGGGCATCAATCCTGAGACCGGTAGGATGGAATATGTCGACCATGACGGCGACGGACAGTATTCAGATGATGCCGACCGTATCATAGCAGGATCCCCGTTCCCGCTCTTCACTTATGGTTTGAACGTCGGTCTGCGCTACAAGAGGTGGGACTTCAACTTCTTCCTCCAGGGCAGCCAGGGCAACAAGATCTACAACCTCTCCAACATGAGGAACATGTCCTACAGCCAGGGTATGAACATCGAGAAGAGGGCTTGGGAATACAGCTGGAAAGAGGGTGCTGACAACAGCAACGCTTCCTTCCCTAAGATCACCAACACCAACTCCGGAAGGTATTCCACGAGGTTCCTCGAGGACGGTTCCTACCTCCGCCTGAAGAACATCACCCTTGCTTACAATGTTCCTGTAAGGCATTTCTTCTCTGGTCTGAGGGTCTTCGTGACCGCCCAGAACTTCCTGACCTTGACCAAGTACTCAGGAGTCGATCCTGAAGTCAACTCAAAGGGTGGAGACATCGATGCTTCCATCGACCATCTTTCCTACCCGAATGTCAAGACCGCTTCCATCGGTGCTACTGTCAATTTCTAAAGCATGACGAACATGAAAAAGATATCAATACCCGTGATTGCAGTTATTTTGTCGTTTTGCCTTTCTGCATGCCAGGAGTGGCTTGATGAGACAAAGTACACCTACAGCATTTCCACGGCTACATTCTTCAATACTCCCAATGAGGCCAATTCAGCCGTGATGTCGGTCCTTGACATGATGAGGTCTTCCTACAATGCCAACTGGTTCGCCAGCCTGGAGATCAACACTGAGCACATCTATCCCAAGGGTGTCTACCAGGCTTCCGGAAACTATGCCGGCATCACCAACACCACGCACCTTCAGCGTTGCGGTACCAATTTCCAGTACCTCTACAGGGCGATCATGAGGGCGAACACCCCTTTGAGCAAGCTCCCTGAGGCGAGTGACATGACCCAGGAGCAGATCAACGCCTACATGGGCGAGCTCTATTTCCTCCGTGCATTCAATTACTGGAACCTGGTAAGGACTTTCGGAAGCATTCCTCTCCGTACTGAAGAGAATATGTATGAATGGGATCTCCCTAAATCATCGGTTTCTGAGGTCTATGCCTTGATTGAATCAGATCTCTTGAAGGCTATCGCCTCCTGCCCCGATAAGCCCAGGTACTATGACACTCCCTGCAAGAACTCCGCAAAGGCTCTCTATGCGTGGGTCTGCCTGGATCTAAAGAAGTACGACGAGGCCAAGAGGTATGCCGGCGAGGTGATCAACAGCGGAGCATATTCGCTTGTCCAGGTCACTTCCGGTGACGACTTTGCTGACAAGGTGTTCGGCGAGGGTCTGACCACTTCCTCTGAGGAGGTCTTCTACGTCAAGACCAACATGACCGACTCCAAGACCTGGGATTACCTTTCCTACACCGCCCATCCCCAGTACCTCTACGATGGCGTCCACACCGTCTGCAAGACCGGTTACTACACCCACTACACCGACCTTGACAACACTGTGATCAAGAACTGGAGTGAGGATGACTTCAGGCGTTCACTCAACATTGCCCCTTATGCCTTCGCGGCATCGACTTATGGTGCGAATACCTGCCTTCTCCTGAAGTACCGTGCTCCTAATGCCTCCGGTTCCAAGTCCCAGATCGACATCCCTCTTCTGAGATACACCGACGTGCTTATCACCTATGCCGAGGCCTGCGCCCGTACCGGAGACATGAACAGTGCAGTCGAGGCCCTGAACCAGATCAAGCGCCGCGCTTACGGAAAGGATCCTTCCGCTCCGAATGCCGACCTTGACTACAAGGCTGCCGACTACTCGAACTACGATGAGTTCTTCTATGGTCCTCTCCTCACTGAGGAGCGCTACGAGACCTTCAACGAGGCCAAGCACTGGTTCTTCGAGGAGCGTCACGGCAAATGGGAAGAGCTGGTACAGGCCAACTACCGCGTTGCCTGCCCTTGGCCCAGGACTGACCAGGCTTCTATCGGCAGGGAGATCCACATCGCCGAGATGTGCCACCTGTGGAAGATTCCTGTAGAGGAGTTCAACTACAACAAGGCCATGGACGAGGCCAGGGACCAGAATCCTGGTTACAACAACTAATCATGGCGATTGACATGAACAGCAGATCTTTGATATGGAGAGTGGCAGCCGTACTTGCGGCTGCCCTCATCCTTTGCTCCTGCTCAAAGGAGAAGACCGTTCCGCTGCGTCTTCTTTACTGGAACATCCAGAACGGCATGTGGGACGGCCAGAACGACAACTACGACAGGTTCGTGAACTGGGTGAAGGCCCAGGACCCTGACATCTGCGTGTGGTGCGAGGCCCAGTCGATCTGGCTCACGGACTCCGACCAGGCCATGCCAAAGGAGGACCGCTACCTTGTCGAGAACTGGGGCGAGCTAGCAGCCCGCTACGGCCACAAGTACTGGGGCATCGGCGGTCACAGGGACAATTATCCCCAGGTGATCACCTCGAAGTATCCTATTGAATATGTGTCCAAGATCGTTGGCGAGGAGCCTGACCTTGTGGTTTCCCACGGAGCCGGCTGGGCTACCGTTGAGGTGAATGGAAAGAAGGTTAACATCGTGACCCTTCACACCTGGCCCCAGGCCTATGCCTACCGTGCCGAGGACCGCGAGGCCTCCAAGGCCGAGCAGGGCGGAGACAAGTACCGTGCTATGGAGATGAAATACATCTGCGAACACACGATCGGAACCGTTCCTGAGGCGAAGGACCAGTTGTGGATGATGATGGGCGACTTCAACTCCCGCTCAAGGGTTGACAACGACAAGTACGGCTATGCCGACGACGATCCGAAGCTCCTCGTACATGACTACATCCGTGCTAACACTCCTTACATCGATGTGATCAAGGAGAAGTACCCCGGAGAGTTCAAGCCGAGCACTGGCAGCAAGACGAGCCGCATCGACTTCGTGTACTGCACGAAGCCTTTGTACGACCGTATCACCTATGCCGACATCATCTGGGATGACTACACGACTCCGATCAGGGATCCCCAGAACCTTTCAAATTTCTGGCGTCCCTCGGACCATCTGCCGATCATCATCGACTTCGATATGAAGTAGGATTATTCTTTGCAGCCTTCGCCCTTTTCGTGGCAGCATTCGCCATCTTTGTGATGGCCTTTATGGCAGCATTCTCCGTCTCCGTGATGCTTGCAGGGATGCCCCTTCTGGAGCTCCTTCTCTGTGGCATCACGGACTTCTATTACCTTGCCAGTGAAGTTGAGGGTCTTGCCAGCCATCGGATGGTTGAAGTCCATCGTGACCTTCTCGTCAGTGACTTCGTAGACTATGCCGTTGACCACCTGGCCTGAATCGCTCATCATGGGGATCACCTTGCCGACTACGAGCAGATCCTCGCGGACCTTTCCATCGATCATGAAAGCCTCCTTGGGGAGGGGAATGAGCCTTGTCTCGTCGAAGACGCCGTAACCCTCTTCAGGGGTAAGGGTGAATGCGAATTCGTCTCCGGGTTCCTTTCCTTCAACCTCGCTCTCGAATTTGGGGAGGAGCATTCCGGTTCCATGAATATATTCAAGGGGGCGGTTCTCGTCTGCCTTGTCTGCAAGGGCTCCGTCGACGATCAGTTCGTAGGTCAGGCTGACCACTTTGTTCTTTTCTGCTTTCATATAATAATTGTTGGATTCTTCACTTCGTTCAAACAAGATTCTTCACTTCGTTCAGAATGACAGGTGTCATGCACTGAAGTAGACTTTTCCGAACGCTAAGGTAGGAATAAGTTTTGACTTGCAGCTTCTGGCGTCGTCTCCGGCTGCAAGAAGGTTGTTCCAAAGGGTGATAAGGTTGCCGGTTATGAGCATTTCGCGGACAGGATGGACGATCTTTCCGTCCTTGAAGAGGAAGCCTTCAATTCCGAAAGAGAAGTCTCCTGTGGCGGAATTGCTGTTGCCACCGTTGAATCCGGTCACCAGGATGCCGTCACCGACCAAAGCCATGATTCCGTCCCGGTCCATCTTCTCCGGTCTTTCCAGGCCGGGGGCAGTGCATGGCGGGATGACGGGGCGTATCACGTCTTCTACGGAGGGATCGATGCCCATCTTGGCCGACATGTAAGTGTTGACGAAATATTCCTTGACGACACCGCGCTCGATAACGGGAGTCTCCTTTGTGGCCACTCCTTCAGAATCAAAGAGCCTGGATCCCGTCTGGCCGGCAGCATGGGGCCGGTCGATTACATAAAGCCATTCGGGGAACAGTTTTTTGCCGAGGCTGTCCAGCAGGAAGGAATTCTTCTGCTGGAGGGCGTAGGCTCCGAGTGCGTTGGTCAGGGGAGTGAGGAGGCGTGAGGAGTTCTCGCTGTCGACTACCATGGTATACTCGCCACCAGGAATCTTTTCAGGTCCCATCTGGGCCCTTGCCCTTTGAAGGGCGGTCTCTCCGCATGAGAGGGCCTTTAGGTTATTGAATATGGGAGCGGAGTCCCACCAGTAGCCGCTGAAGCGGTTGCCTTCCGGGTCCTGGACCGTCATCTCGACCCCATATTCAAAGGAAGTCTCAGTGTGCCGGCACTTCAGGCCGTTCGAATCGATCACGTAAGTGTCGAAGATTGAATCGGAGTATTCTCCCTCTTCGGAGATCAGGTCCTCTCCGGTGTGCTTCCTGAATATGGATGCGTCCATGGCGAGCTGAAGCCTCCTGTCGGAGGTTAGGTCCGGGTAGGAGGGGTCGCAGAGGCCGAGCTCTAGTCCGGTCGGGGCATTCTTGCAGATCCTCGAAGGATCGGGGAGGTTCCTGCAAGGGTCTTCGGCCAGCATCCTTACCATGGCTATCGACCGCGTGAGGAAACTGTCAAGTTCTCCTTCCACAAGACGGTTGGTCGAGAAGCTTCCGAACCTTCCGTCCACGAAGAGGCAGATGCTCAGGGACCTGTCCAGGCAGTGATTGACCTTGTCGAGCTCTCCGTTGAGTGTGCCGAAGAGCTCCATGAGGCTCTTGTTCAACGTTATGCGCACCTTGTCCGCACCCAGCGAGAGGGCCTTTTCCATGCACCTGTGAGCCAGGAGGATCTCTTCTTCCTTGAGTATTCCGTTGATTTCTTTCATCTCTATTCTCCTCCCACAGTCAGGTTCTTGATAAGTACGGTCGGTATGCCGCAGGACACGGGGCAGCTCTGGCCCTTTCCGCAGGTCCATGCCCCCTCGTCTACCTTCAGGTCGTTGCCGACGGCTATGATGTCAGAAAGCGCCTGCGGGCCGTTGCCTATTATGTTGATGTCCTTCACAGGCATCGTAAGGCGTCCGTCCTCGATCAGGTAGCCGCTCTTTACGAAGAAGGTGAAGTCACCCTCTCCGATCTGTACCTGGCCGTTGCTGAACTGGTCGACGTAGATGCCTTTCTTGACAGAGGCGATGATGCCATCCTTCTCGGCATTTCCGGAGAGCATGTAGGTGGATCTCATCCTTGGGATGGGAGCGTAGCGGAAACTCTCCCTGCGTCCGTTGCCGGTGGGGGAGACTCCGAAATGCTCAGCGCTGATCCTGTCGTGGAGGTAGGACTCCAGGACTCCGTTCCTGACCATGAAAGTCTTCTGGCCGGGCACTCCTTCGTCGTCGAAGTTCACCGCTCCCCGGTTGCCCGGGATGGTCCCGTCATCCACTATCGAGATGTCCTCGCTGCAGACTTTCTGTCCGATCCTCCCGCTGAAGATCGACTGTCCTTTGCGGTTGAAGTCTGCCTCGAAAGCATGTCCCATGGCCTCGTGGAGGAGAATTCCTGAAGCTCCGGCGCCCATGACGACAGGCATCTGCCCGCCTTTGGGCCTTCTGGCAGCGAACCTTTCGTCTATTCCTGCCACGGCCTCTGATGCGATTTCTTCAAGAAGAGCATCGCTTATCATTTCAGTACCCGTCCTGTAGCTCCGGGACACGGTCTTGTTCTCGATCCTGCCGTCCTGGCCGAACACAACCGAGACTGCGAGTGTGCCCATCGGCCTGGTGTCATAAGTCAGTTCACCCAAAGAGTTGAACATCAGGATGTCGCTGACCTGGTCGGAGAGCGAGACGATGACCTTCAGCACACGGCTGTCCTTGGAACTTATGCTTTGCTGGAGTTTCTCCAGAGACGGGACGAACTGGCTGGCCTCTGCCTCGCGCCAATCATTTACATAGGGGTAGAAATCTTCAATTTTGTCTGTGGCATGCCGGAGGTGCCCTGTGCCATCGGCCGTACTCAGCCGCAGCGAAGCGAGGATGGACTCGGCCGTGGCAGCTGGGCACTCCGGCTTTACCATATTCGAAGATGAAGACCCCATCGCGATCTTGGAAGCAGCCATGACAGCTTCCGCCATTGACTTTGAATCCGTGCTCTCTGAATAGGCATAACCGGTACGGTCGCCCTTCAAAACCCTTATTCCTACACCATAATCAATATGGAATCCTCCGGATGAGACGATTCCATCCCGGAGAAGCAGATCATGATAGGTGGTGTTCTCGAAGAAGAGGTCGCAATAGCTTCCTCCTTCACTGATCCCTTTACCGACAAGGGTTTCAAGTTGTTCATTTGTGACCTGGAACAGGTCCAGATAGTATCTTTCTTCCTTAAACATTCTTCCTTTTGCTTTCTTCCCTCATTTCTTTCTCGTAGGCCTCGTTCGTGCTCTTGATCCTGGTGAACTTTTCCGGATCCCTGACCGTCGTTCCGTTCTCGGAACTCTCGGCGACAACGGCCAGCCCACCGGCTGAATTGTCATACAGGACCCATCTGTCGCACAGCGGCATGAATTCCCTGAAAAAGTAGTGGAGCCCGACGTGGTAGCGCCTGTGGATGGTCTCTTCCTTTATGTTGTGTCCTCCTGCTTCCACCCTTGCCTTTACCCTGGTTACAGCCAGTTCCGGAGAACTCAGCCACAAGTAAAGGATCGTTACATAGTAGCCTTTGGCCTTGGCCTGCCTTATCATCTTGATGAGGGATCTGGTGGCCAGGGTGGTCTCTATCCCGAAATCCACATTGCGCTCCAGCAGGCTTCTCATCTTCAGGAGCATGTAACGGCTGGCCCCGACATAGGCCTTTTCAGGGTTGAAGGGCGCGAGACTCTTTGCGAACTCGTCGGAGTTCACGAATTCGCTGCAACCGAGGATCTCCGGCAGGATGGCATAAGTCGCCGTGGTCTTTCCGGAACCGTTGCAACCGGATATGATGAAAAGCCTGGGCATTATATCGTACAAAAATACTAAATTTGTGCGAAGAGACATAGGATGCCATGAACAATTCCAGGACTGTCACTCTGGGCGATGCGGTGAAGGAATCGCGCCCGACCGCTTTTTCGACTCTGGTCAAGCCGGCCGGGTCGACGTGCAACCTGGACTGCACCTATTGCTACTACCTCGACAAGGCCTTCCAGTACGGCGGCCGCCAGGCTGTGATGAGCGATGATCTGCTCAGGGAATATATCCGCCAGTACATCACTGCTAATGCCGTCGATGAAGTCACCTTCTGCTGGCACGGCGGAGAACCTTTGCTTCTGGGACTGGACTTTTTCCTTAAGGCGATGGCGTACCAGCGAGAGTTCTCCGATGGGAAGAGGATCGTGAATACCATCCAGACCAACGGAACTCTGATAGATGAAAGATGGTGCGATTTCTTCAGGAGGAACAGCTTCCTGGTAGGAATCTCTCTTGACGGCCCGCAGGACGTCCATGACGGATTCCGCCTGGACAAGCAGGGGAGACCTACATGGGAACGGGTCATGGCATCAGTGGATCTTATGAGGAGATTCGGAGTTGAGTTCAACACTTTGAGCGTCGTGAATTCCAGGTGCGAAGGGCGTGGAAAGGAAATATATTCCTTCTTCAAATCGATCGGAAGCCATTTCATGCAGTTCCTTCCGGCAGTGGAGCATGTAGTAGACAAGCCAGGATGGCACAGACCGGTGATAGTTTCTCCCCAGACGGAAGGCGCCCGTCTTGCGCCTTGGAGTGTAAGCGCCGAAGGCTACGGCCGCTTCCTATGTGACATATTCGATGACTGGGTGGTGGCCGACGTCGGGGAATACTTCGTCCAGATGTTCGATGCCACCCTCGCCCAGTACTGTCATGCCCAGCCCGGCGTCTGTTCGATGTGCGAGACCTGCGGCGACTGCCTTGTGGTCGAGCACAACGGGGACGTCTACAACTGCGACCATTTCGTCTATCCTGAATATCTTCTCGGGAACATCCTGGAGAAACCCCTCGTGGAGATCTACAATGATCCCAAACGGTTCCAATTCGGAGTTGCGAAGCGGTCCAGCCTGCCTCCTGAGTGCATGAAATGCAGGTTCTATTTCGCCTGCAGGGGAGAGTGTCCGAAGCACCGTTTCGACAGGACTCCTTCAGGGGAGTCCCGCAACTCACTTTGCCTCGGACTCAAGGCTTATTTCAGGCACACCCAGCCCTATTTCGAAAAGATGCGTGACCTGCTGATCCTGAAAAAGGCCCCGGCGAAGGTAATGCCCTGGGCACGTAAAAAACTTTCTGAAAATGGATGACAAGACAAGATCGCTGCTCGTCGAGTGGGCTGAGACATACAATGATCCCAAGTATTTCGAGGAAGATCCGATAGCTTTTCCTAGGAGGTTCGCTGAAATGATGCGTGCCGGGAAATGCTCTGTCCGGGACGTTGAGGTGGCGGCCATCTTCGCGGCCCATTTTGCCTGGGGCCGCAGGGCGATGATAGTCCGCGACTGCGGAAGGCTTTTCGACGAGATGGGCTGGAAGCCTTACGACTATGTTATGAGAGGGGAGTGGCGCTGCGATCCCTGCAGCATCCACCGTACCGTCAAATGGAGTGAGGTCGCGGCAATATGTTCCCGCTTGAAGGCTGTCTACGAGGAGCTTCCGAGCATAGAGAGCCTGTCCCAGGACGAAATCCGTGTGAGGATCTACGGTCAGAAGCCGGACCTCAAGGCTCCCAACAAGAAGATCAACATGATGCGGCGCTGGATGGTACGCGATGACGGCAAGGTCGATCTTGGCCTGTGGAAGGACACCGATCCCGGGAGCCTCTTGATCCCTCTGGACGTCCATGTCTACGACGTGGCAGTGGACCTTGGCCTAACCTGCCGCAAGCCCAAGGACATCGTGACGGTAAAAGAAATCACCGGGGCGTTCGATGACGTGTTCCCCGGTGATCCCTGCAAGGGTGACTTTTCGCTGTTCGGCTACGGGGTCACCCATCCCAAGCAATAAGATTCTATGAGTTGGTCACTCTTTCGAGCCATTTGACCATTCCGAACATGACTCCCATCGAGATGAGGCAGAGGCATGCGAACACTCCCCAGCACCATCCCAGAGGCATGACGTTGTACATCTTAGGTCCAAGGAAGAGGAAGAGGTTGCCCACTGCGGTAGCGCCGAGCCAGAGTCCCTGGCAGAGACCCTGCATGCTCTTGGGAGCGACCTTCGAGACGAAGGACAGTCCGAGAGGGGAGATGAAGAGTTCAGCGACGGTGAGGAAGAAGTACATGACGATCAGCACCCAGGGGCCGGCCTTCATGGTAGCCTGAGCTGCGGTGTCCTGTGCGAGGAAATCCTGAGCTGAAGGATAACCCATCTTGAATGAGAAGGTCGACAGGAAGATGTAGGCAATGGCTGCGATACCCATTCCATAAGCGATCTTGCGTGGAGTGGAGATCTGCTTGCCGCGTTTGCCGAGCCATCCGAAGAACCACATGATGATCGGGGTCAGGACGATCACGAAGAACGGGTTGACGGCCTGCCAGATCTCAGGGGCTATCTTGCTGGTGTTGACGAAGTCACGGGCGAAGAACGACAGTGACTGTCCGTTCTGGTGGAAGCTGAACCAGAAGAAGATCACGACGCCGAGGACGGCGAAGAGGGCATACATCCTCTGCTTGATCTCCTTTGCCATTGCGAGCTTCTCCTCCTCGGTGTAATCAGAGGAAACGGCGGCTTCCTTCTTTCCGGGAGTGGGGAGTATCTTCTTGGTGGCGAGGAAGATGCAGAGGGAGATCAGCATCGCTGCCACGGAAGCTATGAATGAATAGTGGATTCCGGTGTTGAAATAGTTGAGGTAGTTGGTGCAGAACTGTCCGATCGCATCCACGTTGGTGGGATCGAGGACTGCTCCGGCGTTCGCTGCCTCGGTGATGAGGTTGCTCGAAACATTGCCGCTTGCGATGAAGTCATGGCAGAGCTTCGGGAGCTGGGCATTGTAGGAGAGATTGTGGACTCCGAGCCACCACTGACGGATCAGGGGAGCTACAAAGGGAGCGATCAGGCCACCGATGTTGATGAACACGTAGAAAATCTGGAATCCTGAGTCGCGCTGTCCCTGGGCCCACTTGAGTTTCTCGGGACCTTCCTTCGCAGCATCGGCCTCGAAGTTGTCGTAGAGCTGACCCACGATGGCCTGGAGGTTGCCCTTGAACAGACCGTTACCGAAGGCGATCATGAAGAGGGCGCAGCAGGTGAGGACGAGCAGCCAGGACTTGTTGTCAGGCGTTGCAAGGATAGGGATGGAAAGTACCACGTAGCCGAGGGCCATTGTGATGAGACCTTTCTGGATGGTCCCCTTGTAGTTCGACGTGCGGTCTGCGATGATACCTCCGACGAGGCTGAGGACGTAGATTCCGCAATAGAAGAATGAATAGATCAGACCTGCCTTGGTGTCGGTGAGACCGAACTTGGAGCAGAGGAAAAGGGTAAGGACCGCATTCATGATGTAGTAGCCGAAGCGTTCTCCCATGTTGCTGAGAGCGGCGGCCAGCAGTCCTTTAGGATGGTTCTTGAACATATTTTTTAGTTTTGGTTTGATTCCAAATGATTCACTAAATTACGAATTAATGCCTGATAATCCAAATTTATGATAATTGGAGGGCTTTTGTTATATTTGTAAGCTACGAACCGTAACCGTGATGAATGTCGGCACAGGCATAATGAAAGGAATCATGCGGGCGCTTGGGGCGCTGCCGCTCGGGTTCCATTATGCCATGGGGAGTTTCCTCTCATGGATCCTCAAGGATGTCGTCCGCTACAGGAGGGATGTGGTGATTACCAACCTCTCACGTTCGTTCCCGGACAAGAAGTACAAGGAACTCCGGGAGACTGCTGACAGGTTCTACAAGCATTTCGGCAGGCTGATCGCCGAGGCGGTCTGGTTCGGAGGCTGCCGCAAGCCCGAGAGGCTCCGCCGCTCAAGGCTTGTTGAATATTCCAACATCGAGGTGTTTGAGAAGGCATATTCAGAAAGCCCCGGAGTGGCAGTGCTGACCTCGCATTTCGGCAACTGGGAGCTTCTGGGAGGCTGCCTCAATTACGATTACCGCCCTGGCGGAAAGGTCCTCGACGGGCTCGATCCGGACGATGTGATCTTCGTCTATAAGCCTCTCAAGAGCAGGATGTGGGACGAGATAATGGGAGACAACCGCTGCGCTCCGGTCAAGAGCCTCGACTACAAGGGTTACGTCAGTACCGACAGGATCCTGCGTCATGTCCTTGAGAACAAGGACCGCAAGCTGGTCGTCAACATGCTTTCCGACCAGTGCCCCTACAAGGATTCGGTCTCTGACATTACCGTTGACTTCCTCCATCAGGAGACAAGGACTATGTTCGGAGGCGCCTCCCTGGCTAGGAAATTCGGCTGGAGCGTGCTTTACGCCAGCCTGTTCCCGGTGGAGAAGGGCCGTTACGAGTGGCGCTTCACCCAGATTTGCCCGGATGCTTCCCAACTCTCCGCCAAGGAGATAATGGCTGAGTACTACAACCTTCTCCAGAAAGACATCGAGGACGCGCCATGGTGCTACCTCTGGACCCACAAGAGATGGAAAAGATAGAATAATGTTAAAAACTATATAGAAATGAAAAAGAAACAAGCACTGACAATCCTTCTTGCGGCAGCTGCCATCTTCCCTGCCGTGAGGACAGCCGCGCAGGATCCCATGGGAACCGTTTCCTATGCCCTGCCGCAGACCACCATCACCCTCGAGGTCGAGGCGGTGCGCGAGAACTTCTATGCCGGCCCCTACGCCAAGTTCGCCCAGAAGTATCTGGGTGTGGATGCCCGTCAGGAGGACCAGAAGACCTGCACCCTCGCTGCGGTCAAGATGACCCCCGTTATCGAGGCTGACCAGAACAGCCGCTATTTCATCACCCCGGACAAGAACTCGATGTCCTTTCTTTCCCTCACTTCCCAGGGACTGATCGCTGTCAATGACGGCTCTTTCGGGAACGGCTCACAGTGGAGGTTCGCTTCCCAGGCTGGGGCTGATTTCTCAGACAAGGGCGTTAGCTCCAACCTCACCTCCGAGGCTACCACCCTGTTCCGCGGAGTCGACGGCAACCGCGTGGGTGTCCAGCAGAACATGGTGGTCCAGAAGTCCCTCGAGCAGAGGGCCAAGGAGGCTGCCGAGATGATCTTCGACCTCCGCAAGAAGAGGGTCCAGATCGTCACGGGCGACACCGATGCTACCTACAGCGGCGAAGCGATGGGTGCAGCCCTTGCCGAGATCGCAGCCCTTGAGAAGGAATATATGTCCCTGTTCATCGGCTACAGCGACTTCCAGACTCAGAAGCTGAAGTGCGACGTGGTCCCCGAGAAGGATCGCAAGTCCCAGACCTATGTTGCCTTCCGTCTTTCCGACTCCGACGGAATAGTCTCGGCCGACAACGTGTCCGGCAAGCCTTACCTTATCGAGCTTACCCCTCAGCCGGTTTCGCCTGCTGCTGGTCGTGGCACTGCTGCCAAGGGTGCTGTCGCGATGTTCAGGATCCCTGCTATCTGCAGCGTCAAGCTGACCGACGGAGTCAACCCGATCCTCCAGGACAGGGTGGCTGTCTACCAGCTCGGTGTTGAGAGTTATTTCCCGATTTCATCGAAATAGATCTTTCGAAGCTGAAATAGATCTTTCGCCGCTCCGCGGCTCAAGATGACAACGTCATTCTGAACGAATAGCAATGTCATTCTGAACGAAGTGAAGAATCTTTATCCACAAACCAAATAACATTATGACAATAAGAGATTTAGAGCCAAAGGCCGTTTGGGAGAACTTCTATGGCCTTACAAGGGTGCCCCGCCCGTCAAAGCATGAGGGCAAGGTGCAGGAATACCTCCTTCAGTGGGGAAAGGACCACGGTGTGGACGTCAAGCGTGACGACACAGGCAACATCATATTCACAAAACCCGCTGCTCCCGGATTCGAGAACCGCAAGGGCGTCATCATGCAGGCCCACATGGACATGGTTCCCCAGAAGACCGCGGACACCAATCACGACTTCCTCACAGATCCCATCGAGACCGAGATCGACGGGGAGTGGGTTACCGCAAAGGGTACAACTCTCGGAGCTGACAACGGAATAGGTGTTGCTCTTGCACTTTCCGTCCTCCAGGACAAGACTTTGAAGCACGGACCTCTCGAGGCCCTCATCACCTACGATGAGGAGACCGGAATGACCGGAGCGAACGCACTGAAACCCGGAGTCCTCAATGGTGACATCCTGCTCAACCTGGATTCCGAGGAAGAAGGCGAGCTCTGCGTCGGCTGCGCAGGCGGACTCGACGCTTCAGCGACTTTCAAGTACCGTACGTACAAGACTCCTGCCGGTCAGAAAGCCCTTCGTCTGAGCGTCAAGGGCCTTCAGGGCGGTCATTCAGGAATGGACATCAGCCTCTACCGCGCCAATGCCAACAAGGTGATGGCACGTATCCTTTATCCTTTGATCGAGGTCAAGGGCGCAAGGGTCGCTTCCTTCACAGGTGGTTCCCTCCGCAACGCCATTCCTTTCGAGGCAGTCGCAGACGTCATCATTCCCGAGGCAGAGTTCCAGGGTGCACGCGAGCTGATCGACAAGATTTTCGCCGAAGTCAAGGCAGAGTTCATAGATTCCGATCCCGGTGCAGCACTTTATGTGGATGAGATCCCCGTGCCTGAGAAGTTCATCCAGTCTTCAGTTATGGACCGTGCCGTCAAGGCGATCATCGCCTGCCCTTCGAACGTTATCAGGATGAGCCAGAGCATGCCCGGCCTGACTGAAACTTCCATCAACCTGGCTATCGTCCGTACCGAGAAAGGCCGCATCACGATCCACAGCCTTATGCGCAGCGCCGTCGACACCGCCAAGGAGGACCTGGCAGTCCGTGTCGGATGCATCTTCGAGCTTGCAGGTGCCGACAGCATCGAATTCAAGGGTGGATACAGCGGATGGACTCCGAAGCTCGACACTCCTATGAACAAGGTCATGATGGAGCAGTTCAAGAAGGTCTACGGCCACGACATGAAGATCATGGCCACCCACGGCGGACTCGAATGCGCCATCATGGGAGCCAAGTATCCGAACTGGGAGATGGTCTCGGTCGGACCTACCATCAAGTATCCCCATTCACCGGACGAGAGGGTCAACATCGCTTCTGTAGAGCGCACCTGGCATTACCTCACCGCCGTACTGGAGAATATTCCTGTCAAATAGATCCTTCGGTACTACGTACCTCAGGATGGCAACTTTGTCGGGATAACAACTTTGTCATTCTGAGCGAAGCGAAGAATCTTTTGCGGATTCAGGAATAATTGCTATATTTGCAGTCCTTTTGGGTTGGCATACGTTCCCAGAAGGACTGTATTTTATTTATTATCAAAAAATTACATCAAATGTTAAAACAGTACGAGACCGTTTTCATCGCTACTCCCGTTTTGTCTGAACAACAGATGAAGGAAGCGGTTGCAAAGTACACCAAGCTCATCGCTGACAACGGTGGTGAAGTTGTGTACGAAGAGGACTGGGGACTCCGTCAGCTGGCCTATCCGATCCAGCACAAGACCTCCGGCTTCTATTATCTTATCCAGTTCAAGTCCGAGCCTACTTTCGTCGAGACCCTGGAGACCCAGTATTTCCGTGACGAGAGGATCATCAGGTTCCTTACCGTAGCCCTTGACAAGGACGCCGTTGAATACGCCGAGCGCCGCAGGCAGAACCGTGGCAAGACTGCCGCTGCCAAGACTGAGGAAGTCAAGGTAGAGGAGGAAGTCCCTGCACAGCCTGAAGAGACAACTGAAGAGAACAACGCTTAATCAAGGAGGATATCACTATGGCACAGAATGATTCACAGAATGCTGGCATCCGCTATCTGAACCCTCCTACAGTCGAGGTCAGAAAGAAGAAGTACTGCCGTTTCAAGAAGGCAGGCATCAAGTACGTTGATTACAAGGATCCTGAGTTCCTCAAGAAGTTCCTCAACGAGCAGGGTAAGATTCTTCCCCGCCGTATCACCGGTACTTCCCTCAAGTTCCAGAGGAAGGTTGCACAGGCCGTCAAGAGGGCCCGCTCACTTGCTCTGCTTCCGTATGTTACCGACCTTCTTAAATAATAGGAGAGCGCAATCATGAAGATCATTTTGAAGAAAGAAGTTGCCAATCTCGGCGAGGCCGGTGATGTGGTAGAAGTAAAGGGTGGTTACGCTCAGAATTACCTGATCCCCCAGGGATTTGCTACTGTCGCTACTCCTTCAGCTCTCAAGCAGCTCGAGGAGACCAAGCGCCAGAGGGCTCACAAGGAGGCTAAGCTTGTTGCAGACGCCGAGGCTCTTGCAGCAAAGATCGAGGCTACTCCCGTGAAGGTCGCCGTCAAGGTCAGCGAAAGCGGTAAGATCTACGGTTCCGTCACTTCCGCCCAGATCGAGGAAGCTCTCAAGGCTGCCGGTATCGAGGTCGAGAAGAAGAACATCACCATCCCCGAGGACATCAAGGCTCTTGGTGAGTACGAAGGCACTGTCAAGTGCTACAGGGCTGTCAAGGCCGCTATCAAGTTCATCGTCGAAGCCGAGGCTTAAGATCTGGACTCTGATTTATAGGACGACTCCACTTCCGGAGCCGTCCTTTTTTTTGTACCCATATGCGGAACACCCACGCTACGTGAGCTGAGAGCCCCTTCAGGTGACCGATGCTGAAGCTACGTAAAGATTGTGATGCCAACAGGCAATTTGCCTTCCCCGACAGATTAGTGTAGGGAGGTCTGCAAGGGGCATTGTCCGGGCAGGCGAGGCATTTTTGGCTGGCCTGCCCGCAAGACCAGCCCCACAGGTAGCTGGAGGGACATTAGGGCGGGAAGGTGATTTTGTGGTTGGGGAAGGGAGAGTTCAGGATGACGCAAATGAAACTGGGGGAATATTGAATAATACTATAGGAATAGTAAAACCAAGGCGAGTATGGCGGCAACAGCAAGGGCAATAAAAAACCACCAGTTCTTTCTCGGGTAGGAACGGCTTGAGTGTTTATAATAGTCGGAGTGTGTTATAACACGGAACTCGTCATCCCGGATATCTTTCTCTGTATCAGTCATTTCTCATTGATGCTTCTATGTATGCTTTCAACTTTACAAGAACCTCTTTGGAGGCGTTGAGCTCATGCCTGCAGCCAGCACAATCCGATAGGATAAGCTGTTGAGCCTGTGAGGGTTACATATACTTTCACTGTTGTCTTCGCATTGAAGTGAAAAGAGTAGTAGCTATCTTTACAGATTCATCGCTAAAACGGTTGGTAACGAGAGCCGTATTGATGTGACCATGCAAGAGGGGAAGAGCAAGCGTCGTTGAAATGTGGTGCTGCCATGGTTTAGTTTATCGGAGGCATACTCTTGAACGGCGATCGTTTTTTTATTATATTGCGGAAAACCCATCAGCTCATGAAATCAATCTGCAGAATCCTTATTCCTGCCTGCCTTGCCCTGCTCGCCGTTTCGTGCAGCACCGGGAGGCCGGAGGCCCCTGTCGCGACTTACGAGAATCCTGTCATCAGGGCAAACTGCCCAGATCCCTACGTCCTTGACAACCGGGAGCGGGACGGATGGTTCTATGTCTATTCCACCCTCGCTTCTACAGAGCTCACTGGAGGGACAGCTTACATCCCTGTTTACCGTTCGAAAAACCTTGTGGACTGGGAGTTCGTCTCGGATGCTTTCGCTGGAAAGTCTCCTGACTGGCGTCCGGGTTACAGGACGTGGGCGCCTGACGTGCACTATGTGGACGGGAAGTATTACCTCTATTACGCTTTGGGAGGAGGATCCTGGACCGGCGGTCCTGAATCGCATGCTCCCAGGGCAACCGGAGTGGCTACTTCCGACTCTCCGACAGGACCCTTCGAGGATCATGGAATGATAATCAGCTATGAGAACACCGGCATCGTGAATTCCATCGACCCCAACCTTTTCGAATGGAAGGGCAAGAAATATATGTACTGGGGAAGTGTCTATGCCGGCAGCGGAATATTCATAATCCAGCTTACCGATGACGGCCTTTCGATCAACACCAGGTCGGAGCCCCTCAAGGTTGCCGGCAACGACCAGGAAGGAGTCTATGCCCATGTACGCGACGGCTATGTCTACCTGTTCGTCTCCGAAGGACGCTGCTGCCACGGAGCCACCAGCGACTATCATGTTGCTGTCGGCCGCTCCAAGTCACCTCACGGTCCTTTCTTCGCTAAGGACGGCCAGTCCATGATCCACGACTTAGCCACTTATGACACGAAGATCCTCCAGTCTTCGGAAGACAACGTGTTCGTAGGTCCCGGCCACAATTCCAACATCATCACCGATGACGCCGGAAATGACTGGATCCTGTACCATTCTTACTGGAAAGGAAATGACTACAACGGCCGCTGCCTGCTTCTGGACAGAGTCTACTGGGATGAGGACGGCTGGCCCGTAATTGGAAACGGAACCCCTTCGGCATCCGGAGAGGTCCCGTATTTCAAGAATATCGAATCTTAGTTTTCCTTGTTCTCTTCGCTCTGCCCGTCCTCGGGCTTGAAGAACTTGTATTTGAAACGGCGGATCTTCTGGGTCGCCGTTTTTTCGAATTCCTCCTTCATCACGTCGACTTCGCCGATGTTGGATTGCTTGTTGACGCGCTTGTTGACATAGTCCATGACGGCCTTCTTCTTGGCTTCCAGGGCTTCGAAGAACTTCTCTTCCCGTTCGATGTCCCAGTCGATGAACTCTTCGTCGAACTTGACCAGGGCAACAGGCTTTCCGTCGCGCTCGATCACGAGGGATTCGTTGACGCCCCTCATGTTGTTGATGACCTGCTCAATCTCTTCGGGGTAGATGTTTTCTCCTGAAGGACCTACGATCATGTTGCCGAGGCGTCCCTTGATGTAATAGCGTCCCTTGGAATCCATGCAGGCAAGGTCGTTGGTGCGGAACCAACCGTCGTCCGTCAGGGCTGCACGCGTCCTTTCGGGATCACGGTAGTAACCCAGCATCACGTTGTCGCCCTTTGCGATGATCTCTCCTTCTCCGGTCTTGGGGTCGACGTTCTGGAGCTTTACCTCCACGTTGTAGGCGGGAACACCGATCGATCCTACCACTGTTTTGCCGACGCAGGCGTTGGTGATCAGGGGAGCGGTCTCAGTCAGGCCGTAGCCGATGGCATAGGGGAAGCGGGCCTTGTTGAGGAATTCTTCCACCGTGGGATCCAGCTTCGAGCCTCCGATGCCGAAAAACTTCAGGCGTCCGCCGAATTTCTTGTAGAGTTTCCTCCCGATCATCCTGTAGAGAACCTTCGGCATCTTATCCCTCATCCAGGAGAGAATCCGGCTCTTTTCGATTGTAGGGACGACGCTGTTCTTGTAGACCTTCTCTATGATCAGGGGTACGGCGCACATGATGGTAGGACGAACCTTCTTCATCGCGTCCATCAGGATGCTCGGTGTCGGCGGTTTCTTGATGTAGTACACGCAGCCTCCTACGAACAGGGGATAGAGTACGCTGAAAGCCATTTCGTAGGTGTGGGACATCGGCAGGATCGACAGCCATCTGTCCTTCTTCCCGGCGGGCTGGGCGTGGAAGGCGGCTATGATGTTCTGGCAGAAGTTCCTGTGGCTCAGCATCACACCCTTTGCATTGCCGGAGGTCCCGGAGGTGTAGATGATGGAAGCCAGGTCGTCGGCCTGCGGCTCGGATGAATGGCCTTCGCAGGTAAAGGCGTGGTCATCTTTCTTGATGAATTCGAAGGTTTCGATGTCGATGATCAGGGTCAGTTTCTCTTTGACCTCGTCGGAGAGCTTCTTCATCAGGCGTTTGGAGATGAAGATCGCCTTGCATTCCGAGTGGGTGAGGATGTTGGTGACTTCGCTCTCAGAAGAATCGGGGAGGATGGGCACCGTAACCCTACCGAACGGTACGCAGGAGAACATCGCGACCGTCCAGTTCGGCATGTTGTTCGAGAGGATGGCCACCTTGTCACCGGCGCTGATCCCGAACCTGTTGAAGCGCTGTGAAAGCTCCAGGCACTTGTGCTTGAAACTATCGTAGGTATATTCCTGACCACCTCCTACGAACTGGGATAAGGGCCTGCGGGAATAAGTGTCCGTGGCCATCTCGAAAAGTTTCGAAAGGGTGGTGACGTAATTCTCTCTGCTCTGCTTGAGTAAGCCTTTGATAGACATCTGCTTGCTTGATTAATGGGTGACGAATCCTTCAGGATGCTTTCCCTGGAGGTGCATCTGCTCATAGAGGGCCTGGATCCTTTCGGTGTCCGCCCTGGCGTCGTCTGTCAGTTCGACTTTTTCTCCGACGCTGACTCTCTTGCGGCCCCAGTCGAAGTAGCCCATGTAGCAGGGGCAGCCTACGGCCTTTGCTATCAGGTGGTAGCCGGTTTTCCATTTCCTGGTGGCCTTGCGGGTCCCTTCCGGGGCAATCGCCAGGATGAAGGTCTCCTGGTCTTCCATCTGGTCGATGAGACTCTTCACCATGGAAGTGGCATTGCTTCTGTCCACGGGGACGGCTCCCATCCTCCGGATCAGGGGGCCTATTGGCCAGAAGAAGAATTCCTTCTTGATCATTACCCTGGCCTTCTGGGCGCCGAACTGGGTGTAGAACAAGTAGGATACGACGAAATCCATCGCCGATGTGTGGGGGACACCCAGGATGATGGCCTTGTTCTCGGGAACCGGACCGCCGACGGTGGTCCAGCCCATCTTCTTAAGAAGCCATCCGCAGAATTTTGCCCAGCGTGACATTCCTGTTGAAAGTTTAGATGTTGACGTCTTCAAGTTCTTCTTCGGACTTCAGGTTCGCCCTGATGAAGTTCTGGCGGTCGATGGTGTTGTCGCCCATGTAGAACTCCATGATGTCTGAGATCGACTCTTCGTCGGAAAGCTTCACGAGGTCCAGCCTCATGTTCTCGCCTATGAAATCCACGAACTCGTCGGAAGAGATCTCACCGAGACCCTTGAACCTGGTGATCTGCACCGAAGTCTTGAGGGCCTTCACGGCCTTTTCCTTTTCTTCGATGGAATAGCAGTAGCGCCTCTCCTTCTTGTTGGCCACCCTGAAGAGGGGAGTCTGGAGGATGTGGACATGACCGCGGCGGATCAGGTCGGGGTAGTATTTCATGAAGAAGGTGAGGACGAGCATCCTGATGTGCATTCCGTCATCATCGGCATCCGTCGCAACGATGATGTTGTTGTAGCGGAGGTTGTCCAGGTCGTCTTCAACTCCAAGGGCGGAGATTAAGAGGTTGAGTTCCTCGTTCTCGGCCACCCTCTTGCGGCTCTCCTTGTAGCAGTTGATAGGTTTTCCCCTTAGGCTGAAAACCGCCTGGTAGTTGGCGTTGCGTACCTTCGTGATGGTTCCGGATGCGGAATCTCCCTCTGTTATGAATATGCTTGTCTGCTCGGCCAGGTCCTGCTTGTCCTTCGGGAGCTTGTCGCAGAAGTGGTAGCGGCAGTCGCGGAGCTTGCGGTTGTAGACGTTGGCCTTCTTGTTCCTTTCGCGGGTCTTTTTCTGGATGCCGGCAATCTCCTCTCGCTCAGCCTGGGATTCCTTGATCTTGTTCTCGATGATCGGGACCAGGTCCAGGTGGATGCGGAGATAGTTGTCCAGGTTCCTTGCCACGAAGTCGTTGACGAAGGAGCGGATGGTGGGACCATGCTCGTCGTTCTTGTACTTCTCCCACATGTAGGTGGAACCGAGCTTGGTCTTTGTCTGTCCTTCGAAGTTGGGTTCCTGGATCTGGATGCTGATCGCCCCGATGATGCCCTGACGGCAGTCCTCGGGCTTGTAGTCCTTCTTGAAATAGTCCTTGAGGGTCTTCGCGATGGCCTCCCTGAAGGCAGCCAGGTGGGTTCCGCCGTCGCGGGTGTTCTGGCCGTTGACGAAGGAGGAGATGTTCTCGCCGTAGGAGTTGCCGTGGGTGAGCACTATCTCGATGTCCTCATCCTCGAGGTGGATGGGCTCGTAGAGCGGAGTCTCGGACATGTTCTCGCGCACGAGGTCAAGAAGTCCATTGTCCGATTTGTAGGGTGTCCCGTTGAGGACCAGGGTGAGTCCCTTCTTCAGGTAGGAATAGTTCTTCACCATGGTTTCGACGTAGTCCATGTTGAACTCGAAACCGTTGAACATCTCGCTGTCCGGGGTGAAGACCACCAGGGTACCGTTCTTTTCGTTGACCTTTTCCTTATTCCCGCTTCCCTTGAGAACTCCTTGCTCGTAGCTGGCCCAGGAACTTTCACCCTCACGGAAGGACTCTACGTAGAACTTCTCGGAAAGTGCGTTTACAGCCTTCGTACCGACTCCGTTGAGTCCGACGGACTTCTTGAAGACCTTGTCGTCGAACTTTCCTCCGGTGTTCAGTTCACTGGTGGCCTTGACGACGGATCCAAGGGGGATTCCTCGGCCGAAATCCCTGACTGTGACCTGTCCGCCTTCGATGTTGATGATGACCTTGTTGCCGTAGCCGGCGGAGAACTCATCGATGCAATTGTCAACTATTTCCTTGAGGAGGACATAGATTCCGTCCCCGGGGTTGGCTCCGTTGCCGAGCCTTCCGATGTACATTCCGGGACGGCGCCTGATGTGCTCTACACCCTCGAGGGTTTTTATGTTGGCGTCTGTATATTCGTTGTTTTGCATAATCCCACAAATTTACGAACTTTTGGCGGGATTTGAAAAAGTATCTTTTAAGTCGTAAATTTGCGTTTGGAAAGGTATTTGCAAAAGTCTTTCCCAGTACAAATCGATGGTATGATGAATAAGTTTTTCTCCATAGCGATCGCGGTGTTCCTTGGCCTTTTGGCCTGTGCTCCATGGGCTTATTCCCAGGGGTCCCAGAAGGACAACACCTTCGGCGGTGTCGTCAAGCTGGACAAGACCGTCCACGATTTCGGTGACATCATGGTTTCAGACGGTCCTGTCTCTGCGACTTTCACCGTCACCAACGTCGGGACCAAGCCGCTCGTGATCTATCATGTGGCTTCGTCGTGCGGATGCACCGATGTCGAATGGACCAAGCAGCCTCTGAAGCCTGGCGAGAAGGGATCCATCAAGGCTACCTACAAGAACGACGAAGGAGGCTATCCTTTCGACAAGACTCTGACGGTCAGTTTCTCCGAGCCCAAGCAGCCTGTGATCCTCCGCCTCCGCGGGGAGAGTCATGCCAAGAAGCTCAGCCTCGGGGAAATGTATCCGGTCAAGTTCGGAAACCTCGGCTTCAAGTCCGTGGACATCAAGGGCGGCAATCTCTCCCAGGGCCAGCAAAGGAGCGGGGAGGTTGTTGTGGCCAACCTCGGCCAGAAGGCTATTGACGTGAAGTTCTCCGATGTCAGCAAGGGACTTTCCCTGAAGCTTTCGAAAAATCCTATTCCTGCCGGTACTACGGCAAAGCTCACTTACACTGTCACCGCCGACCGCGATCATTGGGGGAAGAATTATTACTATGCCACTCCTCTCGTGGACGGCCGTTCCTACAAGGCTGTTGTAAATGCCACTGCCCAGAAGACTGATGCCCCTGGGACGGAAGCCCTTGTCGCGGATCCGAATCCGGATCTCGGCGCAGGCAAGTCCAGGATAGGAATATACACCCTGACCAAGGAAGATTTCTCATCCTTGACAAAGGAGCAGCGTGATGCTGCGGCTGTTCCTGTCGCTGCGGAGAGTTCGTTCTCTTTCGGAAAAGTCAAGGTAGGAACCCTTGTCAAAGGGTCTTTCGACATCGCAAACCAGGGCAAGTCGGCCTTCAAGGTTTACAAGGTGGATTCGGAGAGTTCCCACCTGAAGGCCAAGGCATTCCAAGACATAGCTCCTGGAGGTAAGGGCAAGCTGGAAGTCACGCTTGACACCACCGGCTTCCCGAAAGGGGAGTGCCTCATAGTCCTTACCCTCACCACCAATTCTCCTCTTCGCCCGATCATGAACCTGTTCCTGACTGGTTGGATTGAATAGCTTTTCTCCATGGCAGAAATCATCCTTGAAGCCCTTCGCAGTGCGATCCTTATCTCCGGACTCGTTGTCGTCATGATGATGCTGATCGAGTCCTTCAATGTGGAATCGCGCGGTAAGATATTCATGGGCCTCAGGAAATCCGGATTTGCGCAGGTCCTTGTCTCCGCCCTCCTGGGTTCAGTCCCCGGATGCGTCGGAGGCTTTGCCGCCGTGTCGCTTTACACTCACAGGATGCTCAGTTTCGGGGCCCTGCTCGCGATGATGATTGCCACCGCCGGCGACGAATCTTTCATGATGCTGGCACTTTTCCCCGGCAAAGCCTTGTGGATCTTCCTCATACTATTTGTGCTGGCAGTGGTGACAGGCCTTGTCGTCGACCGGATCTGGAAGGGGAGCAGGCCTTTGCCGACCCGCCTCGAAGACACCTACGAGATCCATGATGACGACTGCGGTCATGAAGCGCATCACGATGAGGCTGAACTTGGAGGGAAAGGCCATGCCGTCTGGAAGAGGGCGGTTATGTTCATCGGCGTGCTGGTCTTCGTGGCAGCCCTTGTCTCCGGCCTTCTGGAGGAAGAAACTCCGGACACTGACGGACTCAACCTTCTGGGGGAGGAATGGATGTACTGGCTGTTCGGGGTGCTCAGCCTTGCAGTGCTTGGCGCCTTGCTCTTCGCCTCCGACCATTTCGTGGAGGAACATCTGTGGGAGCACATCGTCTGCCGCCATCTGCCGAGCATTTTCGCCTGGACGTTCGGAGTGTTGCTCTCTATCGGAATCCTGTTCCATTTCGTAGACATCGAGACCTGGGTCAGCGGCAACACTGCCATCATGATACTCATCGCAATAGCAGTAGGACTCATCCCCGAGTCCGGTCCACACCTTGTCTTCGTGACACTCTTTGCGAGCGGGGTGATCCCATTCCCGGTCCTTCTGGCAAATTCCATTGTACAGGACGGCCATGCCTCGCTGCCTCTGCTGGCTGACAGCAAGAGCGCCTTCCTCAGGGCCAAGGCCCTGAAAGTGGGAATCGCGTTGATAGTTTTTGTGGTATGGGGTTTGTTATTGTGATTTTAAGGTTTATCTTTGCATTCGAATTCCGGCACGGCCGGTTCTCATAGAAAGGAAACCAATTAAAAAACAAAAGGAATTATGGCTTACAAGATTTCAGAAACTGATTGCGTCGCTTGCGGAACATGCGCGGCCGAGTGCCCTCAGGGTGCAATCCGCGAGGGAGATGTCTACTCCATCGATCCCGATGTCTGCATCGACTGCGGTACCTGCGCTGACGCTTGCCCCATGGGTGCTATCCATCCCGGCGAGTAATCAGGCATAAAGTGCTGAGGCTCCGCTCCGGAAACGGTGCGGAGTTTTTTTTTGTTTAATCGATAATATTTTATTGAAATTCGAGAAAAATATTTGGATAAACGGGGACTATTCACTAAGTTTGCATTGTTATGCCTATAATAGTAAACGTAGATGTGATGCTGGCCCGCAGGAAGATGTCCTCCGGAGAGCTGGCTGAAAAGATAGGGATCACTCCTGCCAACCTTTCGATCCTGAAGACAGGGAAGGCCAAGGCGGTCAGGTTCTCGACCCTGGATGCAATCTGCAGGGCCCTGGACTGCCAGCCCGGAGACATCCTCGAATATTCCGATCAAAACCAACAGAATCAATGAATATGAAAAAATTTCTCTTGATCATCGCAGCATTTGCGATGTCGGTGCCCGCCTTCGTGGCCGGAGCCCAGATGCAGCAGCTGCCCAACGATACAGCAGTGCGTAAAGGTCAGCTCGACAACGGCCTGACCTATTACATAAGGCACAATGACAAGCCTGCTTCCAGGGCGGAATTCTACCTAGCAACCAACGTCGGAGCCATCCAGGAGACCCCCGACCAGGACGGTCTCGCCCATTTCCTCGAGCACATGTGCTTCAACGGCACGAAGAATTTCCCCGGCAAAGCACTGCTCGACTGGCTCCAGAGCATCGGAGCTTCCTTCGGAGGCAATGTCAATGCTTCGACAGGCATCGACCAGACTCAGTACATGCTTAACAATATTCCCCTCGTCAGGGAAGGGGTCGTGGACACCTGCCTCCTGATCCTCCACGATTATTCCCACTTCGTGACCAACGATCCTGCGGAGATCGACAAGGAGAGGCCTGTCATCATCGAGGAGAGGCGCAGCCGCCGCGATGCCCAGTGGAGGACCTTCGAGCGTTCCCTCCCTTATTACTACGGTGACAACAAGTACTCAACCTGCACCCTTATCGGCAGCCAGGAGAACCTCGAGACCTTCAAGCCCGAAAGCCTCGTGAACTTCTACCGCACTTGGTACCATCCCGGAAACCAGGCTGTCCTCGTGGTCGGCGATGTGGATGTCGACGCAGTCGAGGCAAAGATCAAGAGGATCTGGGCGGACATCCCCGCTGCACAGAATCCTCAGCCGAAACCTAAATACACCCTTACCAGCTTCGCCGAGCCCAGGATCGGTGTGATAACCGATCCA
>JAFUFS010000004.1 GCA_017469745.1 Bacteroidales bacterium
CTTTCCTTTCAGCATAACTCTCGGCTATTAAGGCCAACCCCATCAACACTAAATTGCAGACTACAAAGATGGAGTTTTTCATTCTTTTTGCAAAATATAACGCGTCTCCGCCGGTAAAAACTGCAACTTTTTCCGGAAAACGCGACAAGTAACCCTGTATTTCAAACATTATGCCGCCGACCACTCCGGCCTCAATGGAGGAAACCAGCGAATCTCCTGTTTCCATGACAGTTGAGGGTGTGTCGACCAGTGGCAGGGTCCTTGAATACCTGTTCAGCGCCTTGAACCTTGTCCTGCACCCTGGGGATATGTTTCCTCCAAGGTACTGTCCTTCTCCGTCCACTATGTCTATCGAAAGGGTGGTTCCGAAATCAAAGATCAGACTGCCTTTTCCCTTGAACAGGTACCTGGATGCTATGACCGATGCCGCCCTGTCGGAAGACAGATAAGCCGGAAGTCCATATTCCTCAAGTAATTCCGTGTGGTCGCGGTCAAGGATGACAAGCCTGCCGCAGCAAGCGCTCATCCTTTCCTCTTCCTTCCTGTCTATCTTGATAGTGGAGGAAACCACCATGACTGAAGGCTTCTCCTTGCTCACCAGGGACTCGACGAAATCGAACATCTTTTCTCCCTGGTAGCGGAAAGTCTTGCCGAGCGTCAGGCCGTCAGACCAGGCGGCCTTGAGGGCAGTGTTTCCTATTTCTACCAACAGATTAGACATATTCTTTCAATAAGGACGATCTTTCAAATTTAGTAATTTTATTGCAATTTCTGAAGCCTGGAAAGGGCTATGGACAGGGATTCAACACCTCTTGTGACTATCTTCAGCTTGCCTTCCGTCTGCTTCAGATTGAATAGTCCGGAATTCTTGTCTATCCTCGAAAGGATGTCGGAGAATATCCTTGTCTTGTAGTAGGAAGACATCGGATTGGAGATGAAGAACATTATCATCATTCCGTTCTTTATTATGATCTTTTCGAATCCAAGCAGGCCTCCCAGATTCCTTATCTTCACAACATCGAAGAGGTTCTCGACTTCTGCAGGCATCTCCCCGAAACGATCCGAAAGCCTTTCCCGTGCAGTGTCGATGTCCTTGTCGTTCGATAAGGAGTCAAGATGCTTGTAGACACGTATCTTTTCGGCCGTTATGTCAATGTAGGAATCCGGAATCATTGCCATCTGGTCGGTCTCGATCGTACAGTCCTTGATGAAGGATTCTTCTTTCCGCCCGGTCACGATGCCAGTTTCCATGCCAAGTTCCTCCATGGCCTCCGCCAAGATCTTCTGGTAAGTTTCGTAACCCATGTCCATTATGAATCCGCTCTGTTCCGCTCCGAGAAGGTTGCCTGCTCCACGGATGTCCAGGTCCTGCATGGCAATATTGAAGCCGCTTCCTAGATCGGAGAACTCCTCGATGGCCTTGAGCCTCCTTCGAGCTTCATCAGTAATGGTCACCAAAGGTGGTACGATAAGGTAGCAGAAAGCCTTACGGTTGGATCTTCCTACACGGCCTCGAAGCTGATGGAGATCACTAAGGCCGATGTTCTGAGCCTGGTTGATGATTATAGTGTTGGCATTGGGGATGTCCAGACCGTTTTCGATGATCGTAGTGCAGAGGAGCATGTCATAATCTCCTCTGATGAAGTCCAGCATCCGGTTTTCCAGTTCCTTCGGTTCCATCTGTCCATGGGCGACACAGATCCTCATGTCAGGAACCAGCCTGTGGAGAATCTCGTGGATGGAATGAAGTTCCTCAACTTTATTATGCAGGAAGAAAAGTTGGCCGCCGCGGTTGAGCTCGTAATTGATTATGCTCTTTATCTCATCCTCATTGAACAGAATTATCTCTGTCTGGGTTGGAATCCTGTTCGGCGGAGGTGTGTTGATGATCGAAAGATCCCTTGCTCCAAGAAGGGAGAACTGAAGGGTTCTGGGAATAGGAGTGGCAGTAAGGGTCAGGGTGTCCACGGAGGTTTTCAGCTGACGGAGCTTTTCCTTGGCGGACACTCCGAATTTCTGCTCCTCATCAATAACCAGCAGACCAAGATCCTTGAAATCAAAATCTTTCCCGAGTAGTTTATGGGTGCCTATCACTATGTCAAGGCTTCCGTCCTTAAGACGCGATTTTATGGAATTGATTTCCTTGGTCGTACGAAGCCGGCTTACGTAGTCGATCGTACAAGGAAAATCCTTCAGTCGGGAAGAAAAAGTAGTGAAATGCTGCAAGGCAAGGATCGTGGTAGGCACAAGCACGGCCACCTGTTTTCCGTCAGTCACAGCCTTGAAGGCAGCACGGATGGCTATCTCTGTCTTTCCGAATCCTACGTCTCCGCAGATAAGACGGTCCATAGGGCTCGGATCCTCCATGTCCAGCTTAACGGCCTTTGTCGCGCTTTCCTGATCAGGAGTGTCCTCGTACATGAATGAGGACTCAAGTTCTTCCTGCAGGTAACTGTCCGGAGAATAGGCGAATCCCTTCGAAGCCTTCCTCTTTGCATAGAGTTGGATAAGATCCTTGGCTATGTCCTTGATCCTTGACTTGGCGCTGGTCTTCAAGGTCTGCCAGGACTTCGATCCAAGTTTGTTTATCTTCGGAGCCTCTCCATCCTTGGAGCGGAAACGTGAAATCTTATTCAATGAATGAACAGAGACGAACACCACGTCTCCATCCTTGTACATGAGTTTTACCACCTCATGCATCCGTCCTTTGTCGTCCTTCATCCTGACGAGACCGCCGAATATTCCCACTCCATGGTCGATGTGGACCACATAGTCGCCGATGTTGAAAGCAGTCAGGTCGTTGAGGGTGAGCTGTTCGCTCTTCTCGATTGTGCGGCGGATGCTGACCCGGTGGAAACGATCGAAAATCTCATGGTCAGAATAGCAGCAGACCTTGTCGTCATGGTCTATGAATCCGGAATGGATGTTCTTACCGGCTACGAATTCAGGAACCAGTCCCTTATTTTCGATAAGGATTGAACGGAGCCTCTCGATCTGAGAATTTTTTTCACTGAATATGTAGACTTTGTAACCATGTTCGATGTTCTGCCGGATGTCGACGGAAAGGAGTTCGAAATTCTTGTTGAAAGTTGGCTGCGGAGAGATGTTGAATTTTATAACATCATCATTATCAACTTCCAACGGAACGTCCAGGAATACCTTCTTGAATGGATCAAGCTCCTTAAAGAAGTCATCCTTCCTGTACATGTCGGACGAATCGGCCCAGACCACAGTCCCGGCAGGGAAAATGCTCGCAACGCTGGTTCCAGAACCATCATCGCCAGACACAAGATCCGGGAATATCTCAACTTCACTTCTCTCTTCTATGGAAAGTTGGGTGTTGCAGTCGAAAACATGGATCTTTTCAACTTCATTGCCGAAGAAGGAAAACCTGTAGGGATTGTTGAAAGAGAAAGAAAACACATCTATTATCGATCCCCTGATGCTGTACTGGCCTGGAGCGGAGACGAAATCCACCTTCTCGAATCCCTGCGATGAGAGTATCTGTTTTACTTCCTCATGAGAGATTTCCTGGCCGACGGTAACCTTCAGAAGGGAAGAAGTAATCTTGGAAGTGGAAGGAATAAGTTCCTTCAATGCCTCCGGATAGGTTACTATGAACAACCTTTGAGAATTGTCAGTGTTAGACATCAGCTTACCGATAGCCGACGTCCTCTGGACTCCGACAGAAGACTTGTAATTACTCCTTTCGATTGCCTTTCCGCTGTCAGGCAGGTAGAAGACGATGTCGCCATCTACCAGACCATAAATGTCTGCAGAACAATATTCAGCGCTTTCACGGTCAGGAAGCAAGACCACATGGGTTCCCTGCGAAGCTACCTCGCTGAGCACGAACCATCTTGCGGAAAGGAAGAGTCCCTTGCAATAGACTTCCTTCCTTTTCGCAAGTTCCTGCTCGAGTTTTTCTCTCGACTTCGAACTTATCAACATAAGCCTCGAAACGGTGTTGAAAAGCTGTTGAAAATGCTGTTGATTTCCGGGTCTGGAATGTTATTTTTTGAAAACGTAAGTTTTTTCAACAATCTTCAAAAAGATTTCCAAGAGGTGAAAACTAATTAATTGGTTTTATAAATAATTAAAACTCAACTAATTGGAAACTTATTAACATTTCAACAACCTATACAAAACCACCTATTCAAATAAAAATAAATCAATATATTTGTATCAGCTAAATGACTTTCTGATGACAGAATTCGATCCGCATAATACAAACGCCGACAAAGATAAGGATTTGGACGGAATTATTCGACCTCAGGAACTTGAAGACTTCACGGGTCAGAAAGAGATAGTCTCCAATCTTAACATCTACATCAAGGCGGCAAAGATGAGGGGAGAAGCCCTTGACCACGTGCGGGTCCACGGCCCTCCCGGACTGGGAAAGACCACCCTTGCGCACATCATCGCGAACGAGATGGGTGTCAACATGAAGGTGACTTCCGGCCCGGTGCTGGACAAGCCAGGAGATCTTGCAGGACTCCTCACATCCCTTGAAACCGGAGACGTCCTGTTCATCGATGAGATCCACAGGCTTTCTCCTGAAGTCGAGGAGTATCTCTATTCGGCGATGGAAGATTATGTGATCGACATCATGATAGACAAGGGACCAGGAGCCAGGTCGGTCAGGATATCCCTCAATCCTTTCACCCTCGTCGGTGCAACCACCAGAAGCGGACTTCTCACTGCCCCGTTGAGGGAGAGATTCGGAATCAATTGTGCTCTTGAATATTACGACACATCCGACCTGGTCAGGATCGTCAAGCGTTCTTCGAGGATCCTTAAGGTCACCGTGGATGAAGAGGCTTCCAGGGAGATAGCTCTCAGGAGCCGCGGTACGCCACGTATCGCCAACGCCCTCCTGAAGAGGGTCCGCGACTTCGCCCAGGTGATGGGAGACGGTCACATCGATCTCGACATCGCCAGGTACGCCCTGAACAAGCTCAAGATCGACACCAGGGGACTTGACTCAATTGACAACAAGATACTCAGAACCATAATTTCAACATTCAAGGGAGGACCCGTCGGGGCCAACACCATCGCGACTGCCATCAGCGAGGATCAAGGAACTTTCGAAGAGGTCTACGAACCCTTCCTCATCAAGGAGGGATTCATAGTCAGGACCCAGAGAGGAAGGATCGCTACCGAACTGGCCTACAAACATCTCGGGATGGAGGCCGAACTTGAAGCTAACAAGACTGAAAATGGCACGTTATTCTAGGCTTCTGATCCTTGCGTCAGCCCTGTTGCTTTCCATCAATGCTTTCTGTTGCACTTCCGTGATAATTTCCGGAAATGCCCGGTCGGACGGTCGTCCTTTGATGCTAAAACATCGTGATACCCAGGAACTTAACAACAGGATGCAGTGGTTCAAGGGACCATCCTACAATTTCATCGGCCTTGTCAATTCCTCTTCTAAAGGCGGAGAGATCTGGGCCGGACACAATTCAGTTGGTTTCTGCATAATGAACACAGCTTCCTATGATCTGAAGGATGATGATGTTCCTGAGGAATCGATGGGCAAGGAAGGAGTACTTATGTTCAAGGCTCTCGAGACCTGTGCCAAGTTGAGGGACTTTGAGAAATTCCTCGAATCCCTGCCTCGACCCTGGGGAGTGGAAGCCAATTTCGGAATAATAGACGCCTTCGGAGAAGCCGCCTATTACGAGGTGAACAATCATTCCTACCGCCGTTACGACGTAGCCGATGAACCGGGTGGTTACATGGTGGTAACCAATTTCACCCGCAGCGGTCGTCCTGAGGACAGGAAGGGAGTGGACAGGTTTGAGAAAGCCAGCGAGATAATGAAAGGAATTGACGTGTCAACTGCAGGACACTACGAGATAATAAACCTTATCTCCCGTTCCGGAAAACCTATAATGAGGGACATTTCTTCTTCCTCCATGGTTTTCGAAGGAGTTCTTCCCGGAGAGGATCCCCTCCAGACCGTCGCTTGGACGGTTCTCGGCTGCCCCACCACTAGCGTATGCATCCCCCTTAAAGTGTTCGGCAGTGACCATATTCCCTCATTCATGAAGGAATACAAGGACGGTGACAATTCCCAGATCTGCAGCCAGTCCCTGGTTATAAAGGGGATATACGGTTACGAACATGGCTGCGTCGAAGAATGCCGTGAAGTGGAGAAGATTGCAGATTCGAAGTTTTCCAGGAATATGTCTCCTTCTGCCTACGACCGCCTGATGAATAAGATTTACCGCAAATACCGTCTGATGTACTTAAGGAAATTGCCGAAAGTGGTCCGTTAAATTGCGGAATACAATAAAAATCATTAAAATTGCAGACTAATTCACAATAACCGAAATAACTCAACTAACATATTGCAATATGGCCGATAAATTAATCTCAAAGATTCCTGACGGACCTTTGGCTGAAAAATGGACCAAACGTAAGTCGGAACTTCGTCTTGTCAATCCCAACAACAGGAGAAAGCTCGAGATTATAGTTGTCGGAACGGGCCTTGGTGGCGCGTCCGCAGCTGCTTCTCTCGGAGAGCTTGGCTACAATGTCAAAGTCTTCTGTATCAGTGATTCGCCCCGTAGGGCCCACTCAATTGCAGCACAGGGAGGTATCAACGCTGCAAAGAACTACCAGAATGACAACGATGCTGTCTACCGTCTTTTCTACGACACGATCAAGGGAGGAGACTACCGCAGCCGTGAAGCCAATGTCTACCGTCTCGCCGAAGTGAGCGCGGCCATCATCGACCAGTGTGTCGCGCAGGGCGTTCCTTTCGCCCGTGAGTACGGCGGCTACCTTGCCAACCGTTCTTTCGGAGGTGTCCAGGTGAGCCGTACATTCTATGCCCGCGGACAAACCGGTCAGCAGCTCCTTCTCGGAGCCTATGCAGCTCTCAACCGTCAGATCGCTGCAGGTACCGTGACCAGCTACCCTCGTCACGAAATGCTCGACCTCGTTATGATCAACGGTCAGGCTAAGGGTATCATCGCCCGTAACCTTGTCACCGGAAAACTTGAAAGGTTCGGCGCCCATGCAGTCGTCATCGCCACCGGTGGATACGGCAATGCCTATTTCCTCTCCACCAATGCAATGAACAGCAACGGTTCAGCTGCTTGGCAGTGCTACAAGAAGGGAGCTTATTTCGCAAATCCTTGCTTCGCACAGATCCATCCTACCTGTATTCCCGTCCATGGTGAACAGCAGTGCAAGCTTACCCTTATGTCCGAGTCTCTCCGTAATGACGGACGTATCTGGGGACCCAAGAAGTTGGAAGATGTGATGAAGCTTCGCAAGAAGGAGATCAAGCCTTCACAGATTCCTGAAGAGGATCGTGACTACTATCTCGAGCGCCGTTATCCTGCTTTCGGTAACCTCGTTCCCCGTGACGTTGCATCACGTGCAGCAAAGGAAAGGTGCGATGCAGGTTTTGGTGTCAACGAGACCGGTCTGGCAGTGTTCCTTGACTTCTCCGACGCCATCAAGAGGCTCGGTCACCAGAGGGTTCAGGAGCGCTACGGCAACCTCTTCGACATGTATTTCAAGATCAACAACGTCAGCCCTTGGGAAGAGCCGATGATGATCTATCCGGCCATCCACTACACCATGGGAGGTATCTGGGTTGACTACGATCTCCAGACCACCATCCCTGGCCTGTATGCAATCGGTGAGGCCAACTTCTCAGACCATGGTGGAAACCGCCTTGGTGCATCCGCTCTCATGCAGGGTCTGGCAGACGGTTACTTCGTGCTGCCTGTCACCATCGCCGACTACCTCTCCAACAAGTTCGCAGAGCCCAAGACTGACACTAACGATCCTGCTTTCGAAGAGGCAGAGAAGGCTGTGCAGGCAAGAATCGACAAACTCTTCTCCATCAAGGGTAAGAAGACCGTCGATTCCTTACACAAGAAGCTCGGAAACATCATGTGGGAGTACGTTGGTATGGCCCGCAGCGAGGAAGGTCTGAAGAAGGCCATCGAGGAAATAAGGGAACTCAAGAAGGAATTCTACGAGGATGTCTGCGTTCCCGGTGAGCAGAACCAGTTCAACCAGGAACTCGAGAAGGCCCTCAGGCTTGAGGACTTCTTCGAGATCGGCGAGCTCATGGCCCGTGACGCTCTCAACAGGAACGAGTCCTGCGGAGGTCACTTCCGCGTGGAAAGCCAGACCGAGGAAGGTGAAGCCAAGAGGGACGATGCCAACTACATGTACGTCGCTGCTTGGGAGTACAAGGGTGAGAATCAGGAGCCTGAACTCCACAAGGAGCCCCTCAAGTACGAGTTTATCGAAGTCAAAACCAGAAACTACAAAGAATAGCCCGATATGGATTTCAATCTCAAGATATGGCGTCAGAAGAACGCCCGTGAAAAGGGTCATTTCGAGACCTATCACATCTCAGGTATTGAAGAGGACGCTTCGTTCCTCGAGATGCTTGACATCCTGAACGAGCAGCTCATCCGTGAGGGCAACGATCCCGTGGCCGTCGAAAGAGGCTGCCAGAGCAGCGGTCCCGTTTCATTCGACCATGACTGCCGTGAAGGTATCTGCGGAGCCTGCTCCCTCTACATTGACGGACGTGCACATGGTCCGGACGACCATGTGACCACCTGCCAGCTTTTCATGCGTCATTTCAAGGACGGAGCCACCATCACAGTGGAACCTTTCAGAAGTCCTGCATTCCCTATCATTAAGGACCTTGTGGTGGACCGCAGCGCTTATGACAAGATCCTCCAGGCCGGCGGATTCATCTCCGTACGCACCGGAGCTGCCCAGGATGGCAACACTATCCTTATTCCTCATGACAATGCCGAGAAGAGCATGGATGCAGCTGCCTGCGTCGGTTGCGGAGCCTGCGTTGCAACCTGCAAGAACGGTTCTGCAATGCTGTTCGTGGCCGCCCGCGTCTCATCCCTTGCCCTCCTTCCCCAGGGTCGTCCTGAGGCCGCCAGAAGGGCCAGGAATATGGTTGCGAAGATGGAAGAACTCGGATTCGGAGGCTGCACCAACACCCGCGCCTGCGAAATGGAATGCCCTAAGGGTATCTCGATCGAGCACATCGCCCGTCTCAACCGCGAATTCCTCAAGGCAAAGTTCAGCGAATAAAAGAACTCACTCAGCCACAAAAAGCAGGGCCCGGAATTGTTCCGAGCCCTGTTTCTTTTTATTCAAACGGATTGTAAGGAGCCGCGCCCTTTCCTGAATATGTGCCTATGAACAGGATAAGTCCTGATCCAGCCTCGGAGATAGCGTAGACGAATGGATGGTCTGCATTGAAAACTTCAATAGGGTCAGGGTCTCCGCCGGGAGATGTGTAGTAGCCAAGCTGAGTAACTGCAGCTGCCGTGGCGCCATCTTCATCCATCTTGAAAAGAGACTTTTGGGCGAGCACGTTGAACCAGATCGTGTTGTCGAAATCTTCAGAAAGTTTCTTTTCTATCTGGTTGGAGTAGTCCTTGACGAATTCTTCGTCCAGGAGACCGAACAGGTTGTTATGCGTGAACTCTGCGTTGAACTTCGGAATCCCAAGATGGAGTTCCTTGCTGACCAATGACGCTCTCATTTTGCTCCAGGTTTCGGAATCAAGAGACTTGACAATATCCTTGACCGGTTTGTCCTGGGAAGGTAGAATGACTGTCAGGTAGTAGGCACCCTCTCCCATCGGGATGCTGACAGCCCTGAAATCATCGTTCTTGAAATAAGGGTACTTATTCGTCTTCCTCATCATCGGAACCATTCCGACCACTTCCTTGGCATCGGAGAACGGGCTCATTGATGTGTTTGAAGGATCGAACTTGTCTACCCAGTCCGCTTTGAAGCAAAGGGCGTTCAGGAGGGAGTAGCCTTCCGGGAGGACGGGTAGGGGTGCCGAATCCATCAATCCGGCTGTCTTGTCCTTCACCCAGAGATCCTCAGGACGTTCCCCTACAGGCTGGTCCTCGAGGCTCTGGGCCTCGAATTCAAGATAATCCGAATAATAGAACGTCTTCAGACTTTCGATGAATTCTTCGGGGAAACCGGGCGCCTTGACATCCCTCATTATTGCATTCGCAAGGTTCAGGGATGATCCTGACCTTTCTTTCACAAGATCTCCGGTGAGCGTCCTGAAATACTCATTGACTCTTTCTATTCCTTCTCCTTCAAAGCCGAGCATCTTGGACAGGCTCGCCTGGTCTTCCATGAGGTTGCCGAGCATGCCGCAGACAAACTGTACACTCAAGGGGCTAAGGAACATATTGTCAACATCGTAAGACACCTTGGAACCCGGAGTCTCGAAGACCGAATTATTGTAGACTTTCTCGAAGAACCTGAAAGTGAAGTCATTACCTGGGGCGATGTTCTTCATCTGTTCCTCATTCAGGGAAAGCCTGGTCTCCGGAAGCTGCACAGGGGCGGGTTCTTCAACCTTGGGTTCCTCCTCGGGAGTAACAACCTCAACGACTTCTTCCTTATTATTCTCAACAGGGACAATCAGCTCTTCCCCCTGCTTCTCGCAGGAAAAACTCAGCAGCGAAGCACCAACCAGCGCCAGCAGTCCTGCTATTCTTTTTAAAGTTTTCATAAATATAATGGTTAATAGTAGTTTAATTTATTTCAATTCAATGGGAGGTGCATAATCTCTCTGGCCTGAACCAATAGGAAAACGAATTATGGATTCAGCACCGAATACTCCTGTGGCTTTACAACCATATATATTATTATTTACATTAATTGGTTCTCCTTGAATAGTCTTGTTGGCATGTAAGATATCGGATACATCTACATTTCCATCTTTGATTGCATTTTGAAGCCAAGTGTTCAAGGAGGAAGATACAAGGTGCACGTCCGCAATCAGGAGAGGCTCAACATAACCATAATCTGAATCAACAGATGGGATATGCTTCAATGCATAATTGACATCATATTCTCCTGTCAATTCATATGATAAAATGTCCGTTGTCTGAGTTCCGGGCTGAGTTTCAAGACAGATGGCCCTATAGTAAGTAGTACTCGGATAACCTATCTCGGTTTTCCAACCAATTTTCGAAACGATGTCTTCTTGCCAGCATGATAATCCCCAGATGCTTTCACTTGTCTTATTAAAATAATGCGCTCTGTTGGAAGATCGGGTTGCTACATAATCACTAAATCGAAGTCCGCCACCTTCTTTTGGTTGTCCTAAGAAGAACCTGTCAATATACTCCTCGGCCTGGACATAATCTCTTGTCATAGTGTAGGTGTCGGCCATTCTGGAGTAGAGGATTCCAAGCAGGTTCTGGTCTTCGACCTTGGGAGCATATTCAGAAGCCTGGTAGAAGGAAACGATCGCTTGGTTGTAGAGGCCGGCATTGTACTGTTCAACTCCAAGATACATCATGGACTTCAGCCGGTCCTCCGGGCTTCCGTGGCGGCCATAGTATTCAACAGCCGGCAGAATGATCCTGGTGTCGGCGGTGTCGATGTAATTCTTGTCCAGAGCCATGGCATGGAGAAGCGAGTACTTCGCCTTTTCGGCCTTTGTCCGTAATGTGAGCGTATCGATCTGACGCAGGGCATTCAGGGCGCTGTCAGGCCTGTCGTTGATGAACGACTCAATATTACAAAGGTTATTCATCACCTTTCCGCTCGAACACGAAATGGCGGCGAACACCCAGACAGCGCAGCAAATTCTTATTATGTTTTTCATACAAAGAGATCGTCTATGGTTATTTGAGAATGTACAATGCTGCTATACTTGTTTTTGCTCACTCCGTTTGTTGTGATCATTATTAACTGGAGCGCCTTTTTTGTCCCGGTGGCTTGTCTGAACACTTCTATCTTCTTCCTAAGTTTGGCTTCATAGTTCTTCTCAATTGTGAAAGAGTTGACTGAAAACTTTATTTCACACAGGTTTATGACCCTGTCCCTACGGTCTATTACAAGATCTATTTGAGCTTCTCCAAGGTCGCTTTTTCCCCTCCAAGAGGAGATGTCTGTTAGAAGGGCAGTCATTCCGGCCGCTTTTTTTATCTGGTTGATATGATCCTTACAGACTTGCTCAAATGTTTGTCCCGCCCAAGTGCTTTTTGCAGGATTATCAAGATAATGTGTCCAGAACTGGGCATCAGGAGTTAATTTACCTTTCAAGAAGCGAAAATAGAACAGGGTAAAATAGTCAGCAAGCTAGTAGACCACGTTTTTCTCATTGTAGCCAAAAGTGTTGTAGGCTCGCAAGAAGTTGCTGTCAACTAGGTTTTTAAGCATTTTTGTCAACAATCCGTTGTCTTCCAATTTCGCATGAGATACCAGTTCTTTTCTTGTCATGCCGGATTTTTTTGCCGCCAGGCTCTCGATGATTGTGAGATACAATTGTGATTCACCGAAGAGAGTTTTATACAGGTGGTCGAATTCATCCCACAACGGTCCTTTCTCTTTAAAGAACAATGTGTCAATGTTTTCCAGGTAAGAAAGGTCATTATCAAGGAGTTTCAGATAGTAAGGAATGCCACCTAATGCCATGTAACATTCTGTGATGTCATATCGAGTCCAATTAATGCCCCGCGAAATAAGGTATTTTTCTGTTTCTTGGAGAGTAAAGGGACATAGATACATCCTTCTGGCCGCTCTGTTGAACAGGCCTCCTTTGTTTGACAGGAGTTTATTTGTGATCCAAGTCGTTGCAGATCCGCAAACAACAAGCATCAAATCATTGCGCTGTGCCCCCCAACCGTTCCAAAATGATTCAAAAGCTGCCAAGAATTCACTTTGCCTGTTGTCAAGCCAAGGCAGTTCATCAATGAATACAATCTTTTTACGATCCTCTTCAATGCCCTTCAGCAGTTTCTTAAGTTCATCAAAAGCCTCCAGCCAATCTGACGGGATCTTCTTTGCTTTTGACCCGTACTCCAGCAAAGCAAGGTAAAAAGCCTTTAATTGCTTCTTTTTGGGCTGACTGTAAAGCCCTGTGACCATAAAGTCATACGTGTCGTTGAAGAATTCCTTGACAAGAAAAGTTTTCCCGACTCTTCTCCTGCCATAGATAATTACAAATTCAGACTCCTTTGACTCCTTGTATTTCTTAAGAAGACGAATTTCGTTTTCTCGACCTATAAAAATGTTCTTATCCATAGTCCAACCATCTTTGAATGCTAAGATAGTTTATATTTGGATAATTTCAAACTCGAGTGCGGAAAGTGGGTATTTTTTATGGGTTTCCGCACTTGAGTTTTAGGTTTAATCGTTTAAATATGTCAACTCGAGTGCGGAAAGTGGTGTTTTTGGGTCGGTTTCCGCATCTGAGTTTAACTACCAAAGGAAGTTGTTGAAGGGGTAGCGGCCGGCGTGGATTTCGGCGACCATTTTGTAGATGTCGTTGCGGAGTTTTTCAATGTTTGTCTTGTTGATAGCCGACATGAAGATGCAGGGCGTCTTCTCCTGGGCGATCCAGGTGTTCTTCAGTTCGTCCAGAGTGCGGTTCTCCTTCCCTTTCGGGGTGAGGGAGAATTCATCATATTCCTCGTACTGGTAGGCGTCTATCTTATTGAATATCACATAGACAGGCTTATTGGCGGCGCCGATGTCGCGAAGCGTCCTCTCCACCACCTCCATCTGCTCTTCGAAGCCTGGATGTGATATGTCTACCACATGAAGCAGGATGTCTGCTTCCCTAACCTCGTCCAGGGTGCTCTTGAAGGCTTCTACGAGCTGCGTAGGTAGCTTCCTGATGAAGCCTACGGTGTCGCTAAGAAGGAAGGGTACATTCTCTATCACGACCTTCCTTACGGTCGTGTCCAGGGTGGCGAAAAGCTTGTTTTCAGCGAATACGTCGGACTTCGCCAGAAGGTTCATGATAGTGCTCTTCCCTACGTTGGTGTAACCCACCAGGGATAGCCTTACCATTGATCCGCGGTTGCTCCTCTGGGTTGCCATCTGGCGGTCCACCTTCTTAAGCTGCTCCTTAAGCCTTGATATTCTTTCCTTTACGATTCGACGGTCGATCTCTATCTGGGTTTCACCCATTCCGCCTCTGGTGCCCATTCCACCCCTCTGCCTTTCAAGGTGAGTCCACATGCCGGCCAGACGAGGAAGCATGTAATTGTAGCGAGCCAGTTCGACCTGCATCTTGGCGTAAGATGTCTTTGCTCTCTGGGCGAATATCTCAAGGATAAGGCTTGTACGGTCGATTACCGAGCCGCATTTGATTACCTTTTCAATGTTCCTTTGCTGCATTCCTGTGAGTTCGTCATCGAATATGACGTACGCAATCTCATTTTCTTCGCAGTAGTCGGCAATCTCCTGGAGCTTTCCGCTTCGAATGTAGGTGGCTTTTTCGGGCTTGTCCAACCTTTGTACGAACTTCCTGTCACCGGCAGCCCCTGCTGTCTCAGCAAGGAACTCCAGTTCGTCAAGGTATTCCATTACCTTACGTTCGTCGTCGTTCTGCCGGATTATTCCGACGAACACAGCTTTTTCTATCTTTTCTTCAGTATTTTGTGTCATTCTGAACGCAGTGAAGAATCTTATCAAAAAAGGCCATCCGGTTGGGGACGGCCTTTCAGTTTTCTTGTTCCGAGCTTATCGGAGCTGGAAGATAACAGGGAAGGTGTAGGTCACCTTGACGGCGCGGTCACGCTGCTTTCCGGGCTTCCACTTCGGGGAGCTCTGGACGACGCGGACAGCCTCCTTGTCGAGGGATGAGTCAACGCCCCTGAGGACCTTTACGTTGGTCACTGAACCGTCCTTTTCAACCGTGAACTGGAGGGTGACACGGCCCTGGACACCATTTTCCTTGGCGATCTCAGGATAGACGAGCTTTGAGTTGACCCACTTGGAGAACTCGTTGGCGTCGCCACCGTTGAATGAAGGCTTCTCCTCAACCAACTGGAAAGGAATAGCCTCTTCCTCAACTACTTCCTCCTTGACTTCCTCAACATAGTCCATGATCTCGACACCAAGGTTGGCGTCATCCTCAAGGCTCATGAAGTTGTCTTCCACCTTGATGTCATCTTCGACGATGTCGATCTGGTCCGACAGGACAGGAATCTGAGGAGCCTCGGGCGGCGGGGGAGGGGTCTCCTGGGTGATGGGAACCATTTCCTCGACTTCTACGACCTCGGCTTCGGATCCGAAGACAGCAACCTTCTTCTCCTTGGTTCCGTAGGAGAAAGCTCCCCAGACCACGAGAAGTGCAGCAACGAGTCCGATCTCTGTGAAGAGCAGTCTCCTGTTCTCAAGATTGGCTTTTTCGGTTTTCTTTACTTCCATATTCAGTGAGTTTATTAATCCATTAATGGCTTCCAAAGTTATAAATAATAATTTTCATTTCAAATTTTTTGAATTAATAGTTGTAGATTTGTGGAAACTTTGAGGCATGATCAGGTACTATTGTGAAGATGTCAAGTTTGTTTTCAAGGATAAACTTGCTACAAACCGTTGGTTGAAGCTTGTCGCTGGAAGCGAAATCCGAACCATCGGCGATGTTAACATAATATTTTGTTCCAACAATTACATCCTTGATGTCAACATACGCTATCTTCAGCATGACTATTTCACCGACATCATCACCTTTGATTATTGTGAAGGCAACAAACTTTCGGGAGACCTCTTCATCAGTGTCGACACCGTCCGCGATAATGCAGTCGAATATGGGGCCGAGTTCGACGAGGAACTTCACCGCGTAATAGTCCATGGTCTCCTCCATCTTATCGGTTATGACGATCACACTCCCGAAGAAGAAAAGCAGATCCATGAGAAGGAGGATTATTATCTTAAGTTGAGGAACGCCGTCTGATCCCATGACTCTTTCTTATGACATAATAGTTGTCGGGGGAGGTCACGCCGGTTGTGAGGCCGCAGTTGCCGCTTCAAAGCTGGGTTGTTCAGTGCTTCTGCTCAATGCCGACCTTCGGAGTTTTGCAAGGATGTCTTGTAATCCTGCAGTAGGAGGAATAGCTAAAGGTCAGATAGTCAGGGAAATAGATGCTCTTGGAGGAATGATGGGACTGGTCACTGATGCCTGTACCCTTCAGTTCAGGATGCTTAATAGGTCGAAAGGACCGGCCATGTGGAGCCCACGATCGCAGTGTGATAAACAGGCGTTTTCCCTACGCTGGCGCAAAATTCTTGAAACTAATTGTAAATTAGACATTTACGCAGATTTTGCGTCATCTTTCCTCTTTGAGAATTCAAAAATCTGCGGAGTCAAGACAACTACCGGGGCAATTTTCAAGTCTCAAGCGGTTATTTTGACTGCCGGAACCTTCCTTGGCGGCAAACTTTTCATCGGTCGCACTGTTTTCGAAGGAGGCAGGATCGGAGAGCTTTCTTCCCATGGTCTGACCGAACAGCTCATGAGCCTCGGACTTCGGACCGGAAGGATGAAGACCGGAACTCCTCCGAGAATCGACATATCTTCCGTCGACACGACTTCTCTTCTCCTTCAGGTCGGAGATTCCCAGCCAGAGCGATTCTCCTATCTAGACGTCCCTTCTTCGGTCCAGGCTTCCGGAGACCAGATGCCTTGTTTTATCCTTCACACCAATTCCAAGGTTCATGACATCCTGCGTTCCGGTTTCAAGGATTCTCCTCTTTTGAACGGACTCATCACCGGACGCGGGCCAAGGTACTGTCCGAGCATTGAAGACAAGCTCCGGGTTTTCCCGGACAACGACTCCCACCAGCTCTTCCTTGAACCGGAGGGGAGGGACACCAATGAATATTATCTCCAGGGTTTTTCTTCTTCTCTGCCGTTGGAGACCCAGCTTGATGCCCTTCATGCGATCGAAGGACTTGAGAAGGCAAAGATATTTAAGCCGGCTTATGCTGTTGAATACGATTATTTCGATCCTACCCAGCTTCGGGACACCCTTGAGTTGAAAGACATCGAAAACCTGTATTTTGCCGGCCAGGTCAATGGTACCACGGGTTATGAAGAGGCTGCTGCGCAGGGGCTTATGGCCGGAATCAATGCAGCTCTGAAGGTTCAGGGAAAGGAACCTTTCATCCTTCGTCGTGACGAATCCTACATCGGAGTCCTCATTGACGATCTTGTCACCAAGGGAGTAGATGAGCCTTACAGGATGTTTACTTCAAGGGCCGAGTACAGGATCCTGCTTCGCCAGGACAATGCTGATTTCAGGCTAACCGAGAGGTCTTACAAAAGCGGTCTGGCTACTGAAGAGCGTTACAAAATAATGCAGCAGAAATACGCTCAGGCGGCATCTTTGAGTGAATTCTGTTACACAACTAAGCTTCGGGCAGATGCGGTCAATCCTTATCTCGAATCTTGTGGATCCACTCCTTTGACAGATTCAAAGAAGGTTGCGGAACTCGCGGCAAGACCGGAGACAAGCCTCTCTGAATTGCTGAAAATTGTTCCACGTGGAACAATTTATCCAGAAGAAGTGGTAGATTCTGTCGAGATCGAGATCAAATACAAGGGCTATATTGAGCGTGAAAAAGCCGTTGCGGAGAAGATATCCCGGCTAGAAAACCTGATTATTCCTGATGATTTCGACTTTGACCGGGTCTCCGGTCTCTCGATAGAATGCCGCCAGAAATTGATGCGTTACAAGCCTCGCACCATCGCCCAGGCCTCACGCATCTCCGGCGTTTCCCCTTCTGACATTTCCATCCTGCTCGTCTATTTCGGCCGGTAGATTCTTCGCTTCGCTGTGGATTCTTCGCTTCGCTCAGAATGACAACAAGAGTCATCCTGAGGCATTTATGCCGAAGGATCTACTACATCATTTGCAGGGCGGACTTGATGATCTGCTCAACCTTGGCGTTGGGATTGGCTTTGAGGATCGTCTGGATGGCCTTGTTGACGGCAGGCTTTGCGAAACCGAGCATGATAAGAGCCCTGGAGGCTTCTTCGACGATCTCGTTCCTGGCTGCACTGCCGAAGAGTTCTGAAGAATCAGCACCTTCACCCTTGACGATCTTGTCCTTGAGTTCTATGATCAACCTTTGTGCGCTCTTCACACCAATGCCCTTGATGCTCTTGATCCGTGCTACATCTTCGGAAAGGATGGCCTGGCGGATTTCTTCTGCCGAGAGAGAAGAAAGCATCATTCTTGCCGAAGCGACACCTATTCCCGAAACGCTGATCAAAAGTTCAAAGAGTTCCCTCTCGTCTTTTGTTGCGAAGCCGTAGTATTCCTCCATGTCCTCGCGGAGATAGTGGTAGACGTAGATCTTCGCCTCTTTCTTGTCCTGCAGGGTCTGGTAGGTCTGCAGTGAGATGGGAAAGCTATAGCCGATCCCATTGTTGTCCAGAATCAGTTCGGCGGGGGAGAGCTCCACTATTGAGCCTTTGATGTAGTCGATCATGTTTCTTCTTTTAACTTCTCAAATTTACAAAATGTTTAACATTTATTAGTTAAATTTGTATTTACTTCATTTGGTTTCAGAGAATGACAATTAACGACATAAGGGACATGTTTCCTGCTCTTAGGCAGCAGGTTTATTCCCGTCCTCTGGTTTATTTTGACAATGCTGCAACCTCCCAGAGGCTGGAGAAGGCCATTATGAGGATGGACGGCCTTGCCCTCGGCGCCAATGCCAACATCCACCGGGCGGTCCACAAGCTTGCCTCCGACGCCACAGAGGAATATGAAAGCACGCGCGATGCTGTCAGGGACTTCCTGAATGCTGGATCCAGAGAGGAAATCATCTTTACTTCCGGCACCACAGCATCGATAAACCTTGTGGCATATTCCTTCGGAGAAACATTCATCAGCGAAGGCGACGAAATCATCGTCAGCGAAGAGGAGCATCACTCCAACATTGTTCCTTGGCAATTGCTCTGCGAGAGGAAAAAGGCGGTCCTGAAAGTCCTGGGAATAGATGACGAGGGTCACCTGAAGGTCGAGGACCTCAAGACGCTCATAACCCCGCGTACAAAGCTTGTTGCAGTGGCCCAGGTCTCCAACGTACTTGGCATCGTCAACCCTGTTAAAGAAATAGTAACCATTTGTCATTCAATGGGTTGCCCCGTTCTTGTCGATGGGGCGCAAGGCATAGTCCATGTTGGTGCGGACGTCCGTGACCTAGACTGTGACTTCTATGCTTTCTCAGGTCACAAGCTTTATGCGGCCACCGGAACGGGAGTCCTTTACGGCAAGAAGAAGTGGCTGGAGCAGATGGTTCCGTTCATGGGCGGGGGCGAGATGATAGGAACCGTAAAGTTCACAGGAACCACTTATGCCCCGCTGCCAGGTAAGTTCGAGGCCGGAACACAGAACATAAATGCCGTTCCCACCCTGAAGGACGCCTTGAATTTCATGTCAATGATAATCAACGACGATGAACTTCAGCGAGAGCTTGGGGAGGTGGACGAGTACATGTACACAACTTTAAGCCGGATTAAGGGCCCGAATGAGGTAAGACTCTTTGGTGTTCCACGTGGAACAGAAGGAAAGATTCCGCTCTATTCATTCGTCGTGGAAGGCGCTCATCATGAGGACATTGCTCTCATCCTTGACAAGATGGGTATTGCCGTCCGCTCCGGTCAGATGTGTGCTGAACCACTGATGGACAGATTCGGAGTGACCGGCATGGTCAGAATCTCCCTTGCTCCTTTCAACACCATGGCGGAAGCGGAGTATTTCATCAAATCGCTTGAAAAAGCGGTAGCGATGCTGGTATAGTTGGATTGCTTGTTAAACACAGATAGAGAATGAAGACATTGGAAGAAGCCAAGCAGGCTGTCATCGAAGATTTTTCGATGTACGATGAGTGGCTTGACAAGTACGAGTACCTGATTGACCTTGGGAAAAACCTTGAAGAGTACCCCGAGGAACAGAAAACTGAAGATAAACTGATAAAAGGCTGCCAATCAAGAGTTTGGTTGGATTCTAAGGTTGAAGACGGACGTCTTTTTTTCAAGGCGGACAGCGACGCCATCATCACCAAGGGCATAATATCCCTATTGATCAGCGTCTATTCAGGACGAGAGCAGAAGGAGATAGCAGAAGATGATTTCGGTTTCATCGGAGAGATCGGCCTCAAGGAAAATCTTTCGCCGACCAGGGCGAACGGCCTGGTTTCGATGATTGAAAGAATCAAGGAACTTGCGCAGGAGAGCATCAGCCAGGAGCCCGCGGAAGAAGTCCTTACTGCAGAGGACGCTAAAGAGCTCGCTCCTCTTTATGACAATGTCATAATGGCCATCAAGCAGGTCTATGACCCGGAAATTCCAGTCAACGTCTACGATCTTGGCCTGATCTACGAACTTGTGATCAACAAGAAGCACGAGGTGTCCATCAAGATGACATTCACGGCCCCTACTTGCCCCATGGCTGATGAAGTGCTTGCGGAAGTGAAGAAAAGCGTTGCGGATGTACCTGGAATCACAGGCTGCGAGGTTGAATTGACATTCGAACCGCCGTGGGACCAGAGTATGCTCTCTGAAGAGGCCCGGATCGAGCTGGGAATGGACTAGGAAAAGTAAAGGAAATTAATAACACAACGAATAATCAACATGAAAGGAAAGATTCTGGTGATAGGAAGCACCAACACCGACATGACCGCTTTCGCGGACAGGATGCCGGGTCCCGGCGAGACAGTCATGGGCACTGATTTCGTGATGGGTCCAGGAGGAAAGGGTGCCAATCAGGCGGTTGCAGCCAAACGCTTGGGCGGCGATGTGTCTTTTATCTGCAAGGTAGGCAGGGACATATTCGGAGAGAATACTATCCGCCACTTTAAGGAGGAAGGCCTTGACACGGAGGGAGTTATGTTTTCTTCCAAGCCTTCTGGCGTAGCACTTATCACGGTTGATAAGGACGCCGAGAACTGCATCGTCGTGGCTCCCGGAGCCAACGGCGACTACACCGAAGAAGACATCCGGATCAACCGCAAGGCAATCGAGGATTGCGACATCCTTCTGATGCAGCTCGAGATTCCTCTTCCGGCAGTCCTGGAAGCTGCCAAGATCGGACACGAGCTCGGCAAATGCGTCGTTTTGAATCCAGCTCCCGCACCGTCGGAAAAGCTTCCGGAAGAACTGTTCAGGAACATCTCCCTGTTCATCCCTAATGAGAGTGAATTGGAGAGCATCACAGGACGAGAAGTCAACAGTGAAGAGGAAGCTGCCGCTGCAGCCAAATTGTTGATGGCCAAAGGAGTAGACAAGATTATCGTCACGATGGGATCCAAGGGCTCATTGATCTGCGAAGGCGACAAGACAGCGTTTGTCAAGGCTCACAAGGTAGAAGCAGTGGACACCACCGGCGCCGGTGACTGCTATTGTGGATCCCTCTGCGTAGCCCTTTCAGAAGGAAAGAGCCTTGAAGAGGCTGCAGAATTTGCTACCAAGGCTTCCGCTCTTGCGGTCCAGAAGGCAGGGGCTCAGGTTGCCATGCCCTACAGGGAGGAACTTTAACATATTCATGCAACCATGAAAAGAATATTCATCATTCTGACCGTCATTTCTGCCATCCTGGCCGGATGCAGGAACGGAGGAACCGCTGAAGGCGAGGCTGGCCCCATCAATCTTATCATGGAAACCGACATCGGCAACGATGTTGACGATGCGATCGCCATGGACTTGCTTTACAAATATGTTGACGCAGGCAAGATCAACCTTCTGGCGACTTGCATCAACAAGGAAGGAGAGGCTCCGGGAGAGTTCGTGGACATCCTGAACACCTGGTACGGCCACCCCGACATCCCTATAGGAATAATCCACGACGGTGCCGATTGCGCAGCTGATGCCATCAACTATGCCGAGGCTGTCGTCATGCTTAAGGACGAAGAAGGAAAACCAGCATTCGAAAGGACTCTGAAAGACCACGCCGGCCTTCCGGAGGCTCACATCCTTTACAGGAAACTCCTTTCAAAGGCGGCTGACAATTCGGTCGTGATCGCATCTGTCGGATTCTCCACCAATCTTTCAAGGCTTCTCGAGACCCCTGCTGATGAATATTCATCCCTCTCCGGCAAAGAACTGGTGGCGAAGAAAGTCAGGCTTCTGGTCACCATGGCAGGCAATTTCGAGGACCAGAATCATCATGAATACAATGTGGTCAAGGATATTCCTGCCGCCAAGACGATCTTCGGCGAGTGGCCGACGCCGGTCGTAACCTCTCCGTTCGAGGTAGGCATCCAGGTAAACTATCCGGCCACAAGCATAGAGAACGACTTTGGCTGGGCCGGACTGCATCCGATGGTGGAAGCTTACAAAGCCTACCAGAAGATGCCGTACGACCGTCCTACCTGGGATCCTACGGCAGTCCTTTATGCTGTGGAAGGGGATAAATGGTTCACTGTCTCGGAACCTGGCAACATAAGCGTAACAGACGAAGGATCAACCTTTTTCACACCTGACGAAAAGGGTACAAGGCGCTATCTTTCAGTTACTCCCGAACAAGCGGAAGCCATCAAGGCCCATTTCGTAAAGGTGGTTACGTCAGTTCCTGCAAACAGAAAATAAACTAACAACCAGATATCATGGACAGAAGAGATTTTTTGAAGAATTCGGCGACAGCCGCGGTAGCCGGTGCAGCTATGGCTATCCCCGGCATGGAAGCTATGGCTTCCGGAAAACTCCAGGTCAACAAGGGCAAGACTCCCGCTGACGGGATAGCCCACAGGCTCAAATACAACAGCGACGGAAAGATCAAGATTCTCCAGTTCACTGACACCCATTACATCGAAGGAGACGAGCGTTCCGAAAGGGCCCTCAAGAACGTCATCCAGATGCTGGACACCGAAAAACCTGATTTCGTCATCCACACTGGGGACATTGTGTTCGGAAAACCTGCAGAGGCCTCTGCAAGGCACATTCTTCAGCCTCTTGTGGACCGCAATATTCCCTTTGCGGTAGCTATGGGCAACCATGACAGCGATTTCGACCTCTCCAGAACGGACATGTTCAAGGTCCTGCGTTCGATCCCCGGCAACGTCAACACCATTGACGACGAAGGCATCTCAGGCTGTTCCAACGACATCATCACTTTGTCGGGCTCCAAGGGAGTGGACAGGGTCTTCTACCTCTTCGATTCAGGCAACAGGGTTGAAATAGCCGGCCAGAAGGGCTGGAGCTATGTCCATGACGACCAGATTGCCTGGTACAAGAAGCACAGCCAGAAGTTCACCGAGGCCAACGGCGGCAAGCCCGTACCGTCCCTCGCGTTTTTCCATATTCCTGTACCTGAGTACAAGGAGGCGATCAGGGACACTTCCCGAGTGATGATGGGTAACATCGGCGAGGAACCGGGAGCCCCGAAGGTGAATTCAGGCCTCTACCTGGCAATGAGGGAGATGGGTGACGTCCAGGGCATCGTGACGGGTCACGACCACAACAGCGACTTTGTCATGCTCTGGCAGAATTTCTTCCTTATCTACGGACGTTTCAGCGGCTGCGACACGGTCTACAACGACCTCAAACCCAACGGCGCCCGCATCTTCGAGTTCACAGAGGGAGACGACGGCTTCAGGACCTGGATCCGCCTCTACGGCGGCAAGGTCGAGCAGGAGCTTTACCTCTATCCCGGAATGAAGAACCTCACCAGTCCAAGAGTATAAAAGTCTTTGAATATGAAAAAGTTAACCATTATTGCAGTCTCTGCACTCGCTGTCCTTGCAGTGGGCTGCGTCCAGAATAAGGTAAAGGTTCCTGCGGCTCCCGAAGAAGTCACTCTCACGAAGGAGCAGCTGATGGACAAGATCAAAGGAGGCTGGGCTGGTCAGACCATAGGCTGCACTTATGGAGGTCCTACCGAGTTCCGCTACAGCACCATCATCAACGACAACATACCTATCGAGTGGCCGGACCACAGGATCCAATGGTACTATGACCACGCACCGGGCCTGTACGACGACATCTACATGGACCTTACCTTCGTGGAAGTGTTTGAAAAAGAGGGCCTTGACGCTCCGATTGAATCGTTCGCCAAAGCTTTCTCTTCGGCAGCCTATCCACTCTGGCATGCCAACCAGGCAGCTCGTTACAATATTCAGCAGGGTCTGATGCCTCCGGAGTCAGGTTTCTGGATGAACAATCCCCACTCTGACGACATCGACTTCCAGATCGAGGCCGACTACGCCGGAATAATGGCCCCCGGAATGCCCAACGCTGCCGCTCATTTCACCGACGAGATCGGCCACATGATGAACTACGGCGACGGCTGGTACGGAGGAGTCTATGTCGCGGCCATGTATTCCCTGGCCTTCGTCTCTGAAGACATTGAATACATTGTTTCAGAGGCTCTTAAGGCTATCCCTGCGGAGAGCAAGTACTATCAGTGCATGGCGGACATAATCAAGTGGCACAAGGAATATCCTGACAATTGGGAGATCACCTGGGCCCTGGCGGAGCGCAAGTGGGGCTTCGACATCGGCTGCCCGGAGGGTGTCTACGGCACCACCAACATCGACGCCCTCATCAACAGCGCCTACATCATCATGGGGCTGCTCTACGGCGAAGGCGACTTCTACAAGACCATCGATGTCTCCACCCGCTGCGGTAAGGACTCAGACTGCAATCCGGCATCTTCCGGAGGAATCCTGGGTGTAGTCCTCGGCTACAGCAAGATTCCTGAGTACTGGAAGAAGAACATCTACGAGGTTGAGGACAGGAATTTCGCCTACACCGGTATTTCCCTCAACAAGACTTACCAGATGTCTTTCAATCAGGCTCTTAAGGTGATTGAAAAATACGGCGGATCGGTTTCGGACGAATCCGTGACCATCAAGACCCAGGTTCCAGAGGCTGTCCGTCTGGAAAAGGGCTTTGAAGGCCACTGGCCTGTGAAGCGTGAGGAGATCAGGGACCACATCGACAACTGCGGAGAGATGGAATTCAACGGCAACGGTGTCGTGTTCACCTACCTCATGCCGATGGACAATTCCGGCTATGAGGCTAAAGTTGAGGTTACTCTGGACGGAGTCGTGGACAAGACGGTCGTCCTTCCTGCCACAAACAACCGCAGGAGCCTTGAGCTCTATTTCAAGTACGGTCTTCCTGTCGGCAAGCACACAGTTTCGCTGAAATGGCTCAATCCTGACCGCAAGCACCCTATCGAGGTCCGCTCCAAGATCGTCTACTCCGACAAGCCTGAAGAGCATCATCACGTTTGACACAATGAGAAAAATAGTCATACCCCTATTGATCGGACTTCTTTTCGCTGGCTGTTCGGACAAAAAAGCACCTCAGAAAGAAGTTTCCTTGAAACTGGATGAGGAGAAGTCGGAATGGTTCAAGGAGGCCAAATTCGGCATGTTCATCCATTGGGGGCTTTATTCCATCCTTGAAGGTTCGTACAATGGGCACACCATGCCGGACACTTCTTTCGCCAATGGAAACAGCTGGTATGCTGAGTGGATCAAGCCTCGTCTGGAGGTTCCTGACGATGTGTACAATGCCCTGGCAAATCAGTTCAATCCGGTGAACTATGATCCTGAAAGCTGGGTCAGGGAGGCAAAGAATGCCGGGATGAAGTACCTGGTGATCACCTCCAAGCACCATGACGGCTTTGCCCTTTGGGACTCAGAAGTCTCGGACTTTGACATCATGAACACCCCTTACGGGAAGGACCTGATCGCTCCGCTCGTTGAAGCCTGCAAGAAATATGGGCTGAAATATGGCTTCTATTATTCCCATTGGCAGGATTGGGAGGATCCTGACGGAGCTCTTCCCAGATGGTGCGAATGGAGGGATGACGAGGCTTTCGAGAGATACTGGCAGAGGAAATCCCTTCCCCAGGTGCGGGAATTGATCGAGAAGTTCGACCCGGACCTTCTTTGGTTTGACACTTGGGACTGGAAGACCCACATCACTCCAGAAAGGAGGGACGAACTGATCAGGCTCGTAAGGACCTACAGCGACAAATGCCTCATCAACGGGCGTATCTGCTACGAGAACCCTGGGGACAACATCGACTTCCTTGAGATGCACGACAATTCCTACCCGAAGGAGATGCTTTCCAAGCCTTGGCAGACTCCGGCTACCATGCAGAATTCCTGGGCCTATCACGGCAAGGACTTCAATTGGAAGCCCGCGTCCAGGATGTTGCGTTACCTTGTGAACAACACTTCGATGGGAGGAAACTATCTTCTGAATGTCGGACCTAAAGCGGACGGAACCCTTCCTGCTCCGGCAGTGCGCCGCCTGAGGGAGATGGGTGCCTGGCTGGATGTCAACGGTGAGGCTGTGTTCGGTTCCGAGCCTTCAGGGCTCACAATGCCGGAAGGCGTTTACTCTACAAGGAAAGTGACCCCGGAAGGAAAGAACTTGTACATATTCCTTACTCGCCCCATGACTTCAGTGACTGTGCCGGCTGTCCTGTCCGGAGAGTGCAAAGTCGTGGAGACCGGTCAGCCCGTTGAGATGACCGTCGAGGGAGAAAAGACGGTGATCAGTCTTCCAGAGAATCTGTTCAAGGATGATTCGATTATTGTCTTGAAATGCCGTTCGTAAACATCTATTTCTCCCTGGGAAGCAACCTGGGTAACCGTGAGGCCAACATCACCGAAGCCCTGCGCAGGATGGATGAAGCCTTCGGCTGCCACTATTCTGCGCTTTCCCGCCTGATCGAAACGAAGCCGATGGGTTTTTCCGGGGGGAAATTCCTCAATGCTGCAGTCCTGTACCGCGTCTACACCGCCAGCTCTGAAACCAACCCTGTCATCCTGAGCGAAGCGAAGGATCTCGCAGCGAAGGATCTTCAGATTCTTCGGTCTCAAAGAGACCTCAGAATGACAAATTTAGAACCACTGGAGGTGTTGAGAAGGATCAAATCGATCGAAAGGGAAATGGGCCGAACAGATCCTCCTGAATATGACGGAGAAGGCAATCGGGTCTACCACTCCCGAATCATCGACATCGACATCCTCTTTTACGGCGCGGAGCGGATCGACCTTCCCGAACTGACAATTCCCCACAAGGGCATCGCAGACCGTCCATTCGTGATGATTCCGCTGATGGAAATAGCAAAGCCATCGCTTAAGAGTGCTTTCCCTGAGTTTTTCGACGCGTCACCAGCGGATTAAGACCGGAACCCCGTCCGGGTTGTTTTGGAATTCAAGGAGCAGGGTGCGGCTATCATCATCCCAGCTCCAGGTGCAACCATCTGCATTTACACTTTGTGGTTTCCTTGGAAGGGAAACCCTGCTCCGATTCATGGTTCCGGCCGGGCCCTTAGTGATGTAAGACAGGCTTCTTCCGGTTCTCTGCAAGTCTGTCGATCTTCCGGCCTCGGCAAGAATGGACGCTCCACGAGGTCGTTTTTTCAGGTCGTAGAACAGCTTTCTGGAGCCAGGAGGCAAAATGACACCTTTCAGGACCGGCAATGAGGAGTGAGTAGGAACGTAACAATTAATCTCACGTCTTATTGGACAGATATGTCGCTTCAGGAGAACTGTCCTGCGGCATCCATGGGATTCCGTAGTAGTCTTCCCATTCCTTCTTGAATGTGTCGCTGTAGCCTGAGCGGGCCCAGAATTCAGGCTCCTCAAGATAGATGGCATCGACTCCGGCATCGATAATCCTCTTTATCTGGGTCTCTTTGAAATATTCAAGATAATTCCGGCTAGGCACGATGTAGGGTACATTCCTTCCGTGCCAGATGGTGTCCCCTTGCATCTCGACCTGACCGTCTTCCCAATGGAGTTGTCCGTCCCAATTTCCAGTGAAATAATCCTGATAGTTGCCCCAGGCTATTCCGGTCATGAAGTCAGTCCTGTAACCCTTTTCTTTCCAGCTGGTTATCCTTTCTTCGACGCTTCCTGCCGCGCCTTTGTCAGGACCCGTTCCATACACCATCACGGCATCGGCCCTGATGTCGGTGACCGGCTTCCAAGCGTAACTTGTCTGGAACGTGGTTTTAGGGATGTCTCCGTGTGGTGACCCGCAGCCGTGAAGCACCAGGATTGCCCAGACCGAAGTTATCAGATACTTTCTCATAGACGCATAATCAAGTTATAAGGCAAATATATGAAATAAACCATTCTCGCCGACTTCTCTTGTGTGGCCTGTTATGTAAATTCTTGATTATTAGCGAGATGATATGATTAACGGTCTGGATTTCCAGACCGTTAAACTATTTAAGCTATTGATTATCAAAAACTTCTGTGCCAGCTTAGGTGGTGGGGACCAACGTGGATGGTAGAGATTCTTCGCTTCGAGATTCTTCGCTACGCTCAGAATGACAGGATGGTTTTAGAATGACAGGAAGATATTCCTGAATTCCATGCCGCCGCCTTCGGACTGGAGGCCGATGTAACCTTCGGTGGCTTTGCACTGGGCTTCGTTGATCAAAACTCCGTTGAGGGTTACCTTGATGTTTCCTCCCTTGCAAAGGAATTCCATATCGTTCCACTCTCCGACGGGCTTTTCAGGGCTTTCTTCGACCGTCCTTGCCTTGCGGTAGAATGGACCTTCGACCCCTTCGATAGGAATTCCGCCCATCAGCATGCCCATGTCCTTCGGGGTCATCTGGAGTTGAACTCCCATAGGCCAGACCTTGTCGCCGTCCTGCAGGAAATTGAATATTCCTCCATCGACGCCTTTGTCGCCAGTCCAGCGCCACTCGACGTGCAGGAGGTAGTCTGAGTACTTCTTTTCCGTGCGGATGTAGCCGAAAGGCTGTCCGGTGACGTGGATAACGCCGTCTTTGGCGCTGAAGGTGGATGCGCCAGTGATGGCATCGGTATCCTCCTTGAGGACGGTTTTCCAGCCGTCAAGATTGTCTCCGTTGAACAGGGAGACCTTTTTCCCCGAACAGGAAGAAAGGACGGCGGCTGCCGCAAGGACGGCAATGATGGCTCTGGTCTTCATGTTAAAGCTTTCTGAGGAGGTTGGCCATGTTGACCTTCCTGTCGATCATCTCGCGGAGTTCTGCGATGGGGACCCTGGTCTGCTCCATGGTGTCGCGGTCGCGGACGGTCACGGTGTTGTCGTTCATGGTGTCGTTGTCGATGGTGACGCAGAAAGGAGTTCCGATTGCATCCTGGCGGCGGTAACGCTTTCCGATGGAATCCTTCTCGTCGTACTGGTAGGCGAAGTCGTACTTGAGTTCGTTCACAACCTCCTGGGCCTTCTCGGGCAGACCGTCTTTCTTGACAAGAGGGAGGATGGCCACCTTGACGGGAGCAAGGGGAGCGGGAATGCTGAGGACCACGCGGCTGTCTCCGCCCTCAAGCTGCTCAACCTTGTAGGAGTGGCTGAGGACGGCGAGGAACATCCTGTCGACACCGATCGAAGTCTCGACGCAGTAAGGAACGTAGCTTTCTCCGGTCTCGGGATCGAAGTACTGGATCTTCTTTCCGCTGATCTTCTGGTGGTTGCCGAGGTCGAAGTCGGTCCTGGAATGGATGCCTTCCAGCTCCTTGAAGCCGAACGGGAAGTTGAACTCGATGTCGGTTGCGGCGTTGGCGTAGTGGGCCAGCTTCTCATGGTCGTGGAAACGATAGTTCTCAGCACCCATGCCGAGGCTGACATGCCACTTCATGCGGTTCTCCTTCCACTTTGCGAACCATTCCATCTCGGTTCCGGGACGGCAGAAGAATTCCATCTCCATCTGCTCGAATTCCTTCATGCGGAAGATGAACTGCCTGGCCACGATCTCGTTGCGGAAAGCCTTTCCGATCTGGGCGATTCCGAAAGGAATCTTCATGCGGCCGGTCTTCTGGACGTTGAGATATTCAACGAATATTCCCTGGGCGGTCTCAGGACGGAGGTAGAGGACGTCGTCGGTGCCTCCGGTGGTGGAACCCTGGGTGCTGAACATCAGGTTGAACTGACGTACCTCGGTCCAGTTGGCGGTTCCGGAAATGGGGCAGACGATGCCGCAGTCGATGATTATGTCGCGGTAGGCCTTGAGGTCGTTGGCGTCCTCGGCAGCCTTGTAACGGGCGTGAACCTCGTCGTATTTCTTCTTCTCCCTCAGGACGTTGGGATTGGTGGCCCTGAACTGCTCCTCGTTGAAGGCGTCGCCGAACTTCTTGCGTCCCTTTGCGACTTCCTTCTCGATCTTCTCCTCGATCTTGCCGAGATAGTCCTCGATGAGGTTGTCGGCGCGATAGCGCTTCTTTGAGTCCTTGTTGTCGATCAGAGGGTCGTTGAAAGCGGCCACGTGACCGGAGGCGACCCAGGTCTTCGGGTGCATGAACACGCATGAATCGATGCCTACGACGTTTTCGTTGAGGCGGGTCATAGCCTCCCACCAGTAACGCTTGATGTTGTTCTTGAGCTCGACGCCCATCTGGCCATAGTCATAGACTGCTGCCAGTCCGTCATAGATTTCGCTTGAAGGGAAGATGAATCCGTATTCCTTGCAATGTGCCACCAGCACCTTGAAGAGTTCGTCCTGTGTCATTATGATTGATTTTTTATTTATTATCCAAGACGCAAATGTAGTCATTTTATTTCATTAATATTTTATCGAATATTTGTTAACTTTACAATCTCTAAAACAAAACGGACAATCACATACTATGGATTCAAAACAGAGGATAGCCAACGCGCTAAAGGTTTCTACTGACACTAAGTTTTTTGAAATGGGAAGAGGAGTCAGTTCAATGGCCCCTGAGGTGTTCAACAGGTTTTTCCCGGGAAGAAAGGCAAAGATCATCGCCGACATCCACACCTGGCCTGTCCTCGGAGAGAAAGTTTACGGTCTCTTCGTCGAAGCAGGGATCCCGACCGAGAAATTCATCATCATGGAGGAAGAATTCCATGCCGAATGGGAATACATCGAAATGGTGGACAAGGAACTTGACGGTGGCTATATCGCTGTGTCCGTGGGCTCAGGAGTCATCAACGACCTTTGCAAGCTTTGCTCACACCATCATGAGCAGCAGTATCTGACCCTGCCGACCGCGGCTTCCGTGGACGGATATTCATCATTCGGAGCTTCGATCTCCTACCAGAATTCGAAGCAGACATTCTCCTGCCCGGCTCCGGTCGCCATCATCGCCGACATCGACGTGATTGCAGCGGCTCCTAAGGAGATGACAGCCGCCGGTTATGCAGACCTGGCCGCCAAGGTTCCTGCCGGTGCCGAATGGATGGTAGCCGACCTCATGGGCACTGCTCCCATCAAGCCGGATGCATGGCATGTGCTCCAGGACTATCTGGACGACCTCCTTGCTGATCCAGAGGGAGTTGCCGCTGGAAATCCTGATGCCATAGCCGACCTCTTCGAGGGCTTGACTCTCAGCGGTTTTGCCATACAGGCAGCCCAGTCCAGCCGTCCTGCCTCTTGCTGCGACCACCTGTTCAGCCACATCCTGGACATGACTCATCACCGTTTCAACGGCAAGCTCCAGTCCCATGGCTTCCAGGTGGCTATCGGAACCCTTACAATGTGCGCCGTCTTCGACGAGCTCTTCAAGATGGACCTTTCCAAGATCGACGTGGACGCCTGCGTCAAGGCATGGCCTACGCTCGAGCAGGAGCAGCAGAGGGCCATGGAGGTATTCAAGGACTTCCCGGCACCGACCCTCGGCTTCGACAATATTACCAAGAAGTACAACGACGCAGAGACCGTGCGCGAGCAGCTCACCCGCGTCCGCGACACCTGGCCGGAGTTCAAGAAGAAGCTCCAGGGACAGGTCTACACCTTCGAGAAGATGCAGAACCTCTTCAAGGTCGCCGGTGCTCCTTACGATCCTTCTATGATCGGAGTCACCCGCCAGCAGCTCAAGGACATGTTCCCCATCGTCCAGCTGATGCGCCACAGGATGAACGTCCTCGACCTTGCCAAGAGAGGAATGTTCTACGACGAGCTCGTGGAGCCTGTCTTTGCAAAGGGCGGAGCCTGGGAAATCAACTAGTATGACTTTCAGGGGCAACGGAGTGGCAGGATTTGCCAAGGGGCGCGCGTTCGTGGTCGATGACCGCGGACAGCGCAATCCTTATGAGGACATCCCAGCGGGAAGCATCCTCGTGGCAAAGACTGTTTCCTTGTCCGATTCTGCCCTCATCAATTTCAAGAACGTGGTCGGAATGGTCACCGAAGAGGAAGACCTTTCCGGCCATGTCAGTCTTCTTGCCAGGGGAATAGGAATTCCGGCCGTGACAGGCATCAACGGCTGCCTTGTACAAATCTACAATGGTGACAGGGTGCTGATCCGCAACCTTGACGTGGTTGTCAATCCGGATCTCGCCACGGTCGAGGAATTCGACGCGATGAGACGGGCTGCCGATCCACAGCTCAGTCTCGACCTGCAATAGACTTCACCTCTTTCATTACCCTCATGAAATTGCCGCCCCAGAATCCACGGATCTGGTCGGGGGTGTAGCCGTGTTCCAGCATCTTTACGGTAAGGTTGATGAGGTCGTTGTCCCCGTTGCATCCCCAGACTCCACCTCCTCCGTCGAAATCGCTTCCTATTCCGACATGTTCAGCTCCTGCGACCTCTACGCAATGGTTGAAATGGGCCATCATGTCGTCGATGGTCATGGAACTGCGGGACCTGCCAAGATATTCAGGTACTGAATAGACTTGGATCACGCCTCCGTTTTCCGCGAGGGCTTTGAGCTGACGGTCGTCCAGGCCGCGGTCGTGGCCGTAGACTGCCTTTGCTCCGGAATGGGAACAGATGACCGGTGCCTTGCTGTACTTTATGCAGTCCCAGAACGTGCCTGCCGAAGGATGTGAGAGATCGATCATTATTCCATGGCGGTTCATCTCTTCGACCACCTGCCGTCCAAATTCAGTCAGACCCTTTGAAGGATCGCTCCCATGCCTTGAAGAAGTGTTGCAGATGGAATTGTCGCGGAAGTGGCACAGGGTTATATAGATCACGCCCAAATCCCTCATTTTCTTGATGTTCCCGAGATCCTTCCCTATTCCGTAGCCGTTTTCCACTCCGATGAAGAAGGATTTCTTGCCTTGGTTCCGTAGTTCCTCGGCTTCTTCAGGAGTTCTTGCGAGGCCGCAGAGGTCCGGGTACTTACCAACATCTTCTTTTATCTCTTCTATCTGGCGCAGGTTCTTTTCCACAGCCTTCCTTGAAGAGGCGTCGTCAGTAGGGCCCTGCCACAGGAAGCTGATGAGGACCTGAGCCGCCAGATGTCCTTCTTCCATTTTTTGTACGCTGCATTGGCTCTCACCTTTTTTGCCCACTGAATATCCTTTCGGGTAACCTTCCGGGAGGTCACAGTGGGTGTCGATGGTCAACATTCCGTCCATCAGGGCCTTGGCCCTCCTGAAAGTCATCGCCTTCCTCGCAAGTTCTTCGATTGCAATATCCTTGTACGGAAGCCGTTTCATTTCCAGGTCGATCTGCCGTGCGGCCTTTGATGTACCGATGTGAGGGATATTCCTCTCTGCTATTGCCTTGTAAAAGCGTATTGAATACTCTTTTCCGGACTTGACCCATCCATCAGGCATGACGGCCCCGTCCCACCCGGCTGCGTCAATTTCTTCCGCCTGATCCGCCACCTCGGGAATGCAACCGGCCATCCTGATCATTTCTGTAAGATGTGCCTTCTCCGGACAATCCGGAACAGCTATCACGGGAACAATCTGGAACTGTGCCATCAACGGGAACGCGATGGCAAGCAGCAGGAAGAGACACACAAATCTTTTCATTTCATGGCAAATTTAGGCCGTTTTTCCGTAATATTGTGCAAAATGCTTGAACTATGAATAGTGCTTTGCTCGATCTTTTCCTTCCGAGGAAGTGCATTGTCTGCGGCAGTATCCTCTCCGTTCACGAACGGCACGTCTGTACTTCCTGTCTTGCCGACCTTCCAAGGACTTTCTTTTCCCGTCAGCGACGCAACCAGATGGCCGACCGGTTCAACGGCCTTATTGCTGCTCATATGGACCAAGAGTCTTTCAAAGGGTATGCCTATGCTACAGCTCTCTTTTTCTATCGTTCTGGAACCGGTTACCGCGATATAACCAGGCGGCTGAAGTACCATTCAGACCTTGCAGCAGGGCGGTTCTTCGCCGGGATGCTTGCGAAAGAGATTGCATCCTCGCCTTTGTATTCAGACGTGGATCTGGTGATTCCTGTGCCGCTTCATTGGACGAGAAGGTGGGCGAGGGGTTATAATCAGGCTGCAGTCATCGGCCGGGTCCTGGCTGCCGGACTTGGGACGGAGTTGAGGGAAGACATCCTGTTCAGACGCCGGCGGACCAGGACCCAGACCAAACTATCGTTGGAGGGAAAGGCGGCCAATGTGGCCGGGGCGTTCGGTGTCAGGAGACGCTCCGGAGTGGAGAAATATTCACACATCCTCCTCGTCGACGATGTGTTCACAACGGGCGCAACCATGCTGGCTTGCTACCGGGCTTTGAGGGCGGTTTTGCCTGTTTCTGCACGGATTTCAGTAGCGACGCTTGCCTGTGTAGGATATTGATAAATTGTAAGTATAAACGTTTTAAAAGGAGATTTAAACAGTTTTAAGCCTTGTTTTGCGTCGTTTGTTTTGGGGTTATTAAAACGGTGTTAAAAATTTTCTTATTGTTTAAATTATTAAAAATTAGCCGTTTAGCCCTATTAAAACGAAAAAGGTTGAAAAATTTTTATAAATTATTTGGATAAAACAAAAAAAACCGTACCTTTGTATCGGGTTGAGCAAGGAGGTTCTCTCCCCGATCAACCTATTGGTTATTAGTTTTAGTGTTATTAATTATGTGGTTAGAGTGAGGGTCCACGCGAGACGCGTCGACGCTCATTTTTTTTGCAGCAATCAATGACCGGTACTGATAGGGATGAACCTGAATGTACTGATCTCATTCTCAGGAACATCTGTAGCAGTATACCAATATACATGGCTTCTGGCGAACTGATCCAGGAGGATTCGGCGTTGTTCAGGATTCTCTGCCTTGAAGGATGAGCAGATTATCGGGCGTCCAAAACGGTAGCAGATACTAAGAAGCCAGCCCGCCTCTGCAGATGGTTGGTCTGTAGAGAATGCGATGACATCAGAAAGAGACCAGATCCTGTACACCAGATCGGAATCCGATACTCCAGAGTAGACCAGTTTCTCCCAGCCGTGGATCCGTCCGTGAACAAGATCCTTCCGATAATCATAATCCTTGGCAAAAGGAGTGACAGAAACGACCGGAGTCATGAAAACCGGTTGGTTGGGGTACTGATTACGAGCTATGGTGAACAGCCGTTCAACCAACTTTTCGACCTTTCCTTTGTCAGAAACGATTTCGCCAGGATGGAAATAAAGGTCCCATCCTTTGACCGTCGGGCAGTCATAATATTTCGCGATCACGGAACGGACGTATTCTACCAGTTCATCTTCAGGGATTCCGAGCATATCGTCAGTTACAAGGACAGGAAGTATGGTCATACCTTTGATTTCTGCCCAATTGACGTATTCGTCGAAGTCTTTGAAGAAAGCATCGTTGTCGTATTTCCAATGATTGTAGTTGATAGTTATCCTGACACTGTTGTACTTTTCAGCAGCAGAGGAGGGTTTTGTCTTCTCGTTCGCTGTACCTGTCACGGGGCCACCGGCCATCCATTTCCATGCCCTTTCCTGATGCCATCTTTCGGTCACTGGAATTCCAGGATCTGGATCTTTCTCATCGGGAGAAAGGAAGTGGAATTTCTTGATTATTTCATATTCCCGGGGATCATACATGTCTCCGTCTGCCCAAAGAAGATCATGGAACATCGGTTCGAAAGGATCGTAAGTCGAACGGCTCCATTTGACCGACCAGTTTGCATCATTGTTGAACATTCCCCAGAGATAGAAATGAATATGTTCCATGGCAAAAGCGGCAAGAGTACGTTGTACGCCGGAGCCATAAACCCAGGTGTGGACCGTCAAGGACAATTATCGTCTTGGAGAGGACATCCAGAGCAAGGTTCTTGCCTTCGCCTTCGGCCTTTCTGCTGAGATCGAAAGAAACCTTATCAGCCAACGAACAAAGGAGGCCCTTGCCAGAAAAAAGTCTGAAGGAGTCGTCCTTGGGCGGCCTAAAGGTCGGAAAAACGATCCTAGAAAATCTAAATTATATGGTAAGAAGAACCTGATCAAAAAGATGCTTGACCAAGGGATGTCCATAAATAAAATAGCCAAGATGTGCCATGTCGACAGGAACACCTTGGCTCGTTTTCTGAAGAACATTTGATCTATTAACAGGCCGGGAATAGCCCAACTTCGGGCCAAATCGACGTTTTTTTTATCGATTTGGCCCGAAGTTGAACACTTTTGGTTATATTTGGTGAAAAATACTGCTATGACACTTATCGGACGAAAGAAAGAAATACATGATCTTGACAGATACATGGAATCCGGCAAGGCTGAGTTTATCGCTATTTACGGCAGAAGGCGAGTAGGCAAGACTTTTCTTGTCGATACCTACTTCAATTACTCATACGCTTTTTTCAGTTCCGGACTCATAGGTGGGAGACGTAAGGATGAAATGACGGCCTTTTTTCTGTCTTTGAAAAATGCGGGATTCGAAGGTAATAAGCCTAAAACGTGGATGGAGGCTTTCAATGCATTGAAAGAAGTGCTTGAGACAAAGAGGCAGGAAGGAAAACGAAGAGTGATATTCCTTGATGAATTACCGTGTTTTGCCACTCCAAGTTCAGGTTTTGTGAAAGCCCTTGACTGGTTCTGGAACTCTTGGGCCTCCAAACAGCCGGACGTTTTCATGGTGGTCTGCGGCAGCGCCACATCCTGGATAGTCAATAATATAATCAACAACAAAGGCGGCCTCCACAACCGGATTACCCATGAAATACACCTGGATCCGTTTAATCTAGCAGAGACTGCTGCTTATTTGGAAGCAGAAGGATTCGTTTGGGATGAAATATCCATTGTCCAGACTTATATGGTCCTGGGGGGTATTCCATATTATTTGAGCCTGTTAAAACCGGACCTCAGTATTTCTCAGAACATAGACAGTCTGTTTTTTGCACCCAAAGCCGAACTCAAGATGGAGTATGACCGCTTATACAAGTCCTTATTCAAAAACCCGGAGAAGTATATGGCTATCATCGATTTGCTAGCGGTAAACAGCAAGAGCGGGATGACACGCAAAGAGATTGTGGCATCATTGGGAAAGGAAAGCGGCGGACACCTGTCAGAGCATCTGGAAGATCTTGTCAATTGTGATTTTATCCGACATTACAATGTGAAAGACAAGAAAATAAGCCGTACAAACGGCATTTATCAGCTGGTTGATTTCTACTCCATTTTCTATCATGAGTTCGGGAAGATCGCTACGACCGATTCTTCCTATTGGACGAAATTGATAAAATCGCACAGACAGAGTACCTGGTGGGGATTGGCATACGAGCGTCTTTGTATGGCGCATATTCCTCAGATATTATCAGCCATTGGTGTAGAAGCCGTGCATACTGAGTACTATTCATGGAGAAGCAAACCAAAAGAAGCCGGTGATAAAAACAAGAATGCCCAAATTGATCTTATTATCGAGCGGGACGACAGAATCGTCAATCTGTGCGAGATCAAGTACACTTCTTCCGAGGAATATGAGTTGGATGGGGAAGAACGATTGAAAATCGCCAATAGGATTGCCCGGTTCAAGAAGGACACAGGAACGAAGTACGGAATTATTCCTACACTTATCACCACATACGGGCTAAAGAAGAATAAACATTCCAGTTTCTTTCCGCGGACCGTTTCTATGTTTGATTTAATGAAATAGCCCAACTTTGGGCCAAATCGACAAAAAAAACTTCGATTTGGCCCGAAGTTGACACATTTGAGGTGCTATTTCCTTCCCTCGACTTTGTGGATGAGGGTGATTAGGACACTGCCGAGAATGCCGGCGCAGAGCGAGCCCATGAGGACTGCCACCTTGCCCATGTCGCGCAGCTTGGCCATCACTTCAGGAGCCTGGTCACCGAAGGACAGGGTGTCGACGAAGATCGACATAGTGAAGCCGATACCTCCGAGGCAGGCAACCGCAATGAGCATTTTCCATGAAGCCTTGGCGGGCATTTCTCCGGCGTGGAGCTTGACTGCGATGAAGCTCGCGAGCGAGATTCCAAGAGGCTTTCCTACAAGGAGGCCAAGGAATATACCCATGCTCACGCCGCCCAGAGCCGGATCGAAATTGAACACGTTGAAATAGGACACGTCCGGAATCTCCACACCGGCGTTGGCCAGGGCAAAGAGGGGCATGATCAGGAAATTGACCCAGGGACCCATGGCATGCTCCAGGCGGTAGCTCATCGGCACTGCACCTTTGGAAATGGCGCTCATGCGCCTCAGGCAATGCCTCTGGGGACCGTTGGGGAATTCGCTGCTGGAAGTGGCGATCCCATTATATTCATTGAGCCTCTGAAGGTACTGGACCCTCTTGCGGTGGAAATAAGCCTCGTTGTATCGGGGAGTCATAGGGACGAGGAAGGCCATGACGACTCCGGACATCGTGGAATGGATGCCTGAATAGTAGAACAGGGCCCAGATCACCATGGCCGGGATGAAGTAGTACCAACCCCTCTTTTCTCCGAGCTTATTCATGATAAGAATAGCGATGATGAGCAGGATGGCGATGCTCAGCAGCCCGAAATTGATGTTTCCGCCATAGAATATTGCCACGACGAGGATGGCGATAAGGTCATCCGCGATGGCGAGGGCGGTCAGGAAGACTTTCAGGGACACGGGAACCTTGTCGCCCAGGATCGAAAGGATACCTACCGCGAATGCGATGTCGGTTGCGGTGGGAATGCCCCAACCGGATGCTGCCGCTGTGCCGTGGTTGACGGCAGTGAATATGAGTGCCGGCGCGATGACGCCGCCGAAGGCAGCGATGACCGGCATCAAAGCCTTCTTCAGGCTGGAAAGTTCGCCGTTCTTCATCTCGCGGCGGATCTCAAGTCCTACGGTGAAGAAGAAGATGGTCATCAGGATGTCGTTGATGAAGCTTTCCACGGTCATTCCACGGGGGAACATGACATCCTTTCCGTCAGGAGCCTTGAAGAAAAGGGAGAACTGGGTCTCGAGAAGGTTGTGGTAGAAGTCTTTCGTGAACGGAAGATTTGCAAGCAGCATCGCTATCACCACGCATGCGAGCAGAATCACTCCTTGAGCCCATGGCTGGTTGGAAAATTTACGTCTGCGGTGGTCGAAGTTTCTGATGCCTTTAGTCCAGGTGTAGATAGGAAACAGTCTCATGATGATTTATTTTCCGTATAGGTAAATCTTTTGTTTTTCAGTCAGTTTATCGATTGTCACGCCCCAGCTTTCAAGTTTGCGACGGGCAACTTCGTTATCGATGCTCTCCGGAACCTTAAGCAGCATGGACCTGTCACCCTTAGCATCCTTGTTGTCATCCTGAGCGCAGCGAAGGATCCCCCTGTTGTCCGCCAGGAATCTGGCGCTCAAAGCCTGGATGGCGAAGGACATGTCCATTATCTCGGCGGGGTGGCCGTCTCCGGCGGCCAGGTTGACCAGGCGGCCTTCGGCGAGGATGTAGATCCTGCGGCCGTCAGGAAGGTCATATTGCATGATGTTCTGCCTTGCAGGTTTGGAGGCGACGGCGATCTCCTTAAGCTGGGCGACGGAAACCTCGCAGTCGAAATGACCTGCATTGCAGCAGATTGCTCCGTCTTTCATCTTCATGAAATGCTCGGTGGTGATCACGTCTTCGCAGCCGGTTACGGTTACGAATATGTCTCCGATTTCAGCGGCCTGGGCCATGCTCATAACCCTGAATCCGTCCATTACGGCTTCCATGGCCTTGATCGGATCGACCTCGGTGACTATCACCCTGGCCCCCAGCCCCTTGGCCCTCATGGCGACTCCCTTGCCGCACCAGCCGTAACCTGCCACGACTACGTCCTTGCCGGCCACGATCAGGTTGGTTGTCCTGTTGATGCCGTCCCAGACGGACTGGCCGGTGCCGTAGCGGTTGTCGAAGAAATGCTTGCAGGCAGCGTCGTTCACCAGCACCATGGGGAAACGGAGCTTCTTCTCGCGGTTCATGGCCTCGAGCCTGAGGATGCCCGTTGTGGTCTCCTCGCAGCCTCCGATCACGTTAGGGATCAGTTCCGGATAGTTCTCGTGGATCATTGAGACGAGATCTCCTCCATCGTCGATTATGATGTTGGGACCCGCTTCGATGACGCGGCGGATGCCGCTTTCATATTCCTCGGGAGTGGCTCCGTGGACGGCGAAAACGTTCAGTCCTTCATGGACGAGGGCAGCCGCTACGTCGTCCTGGGTGGAAAGAGGGTTGCTTCCGGTGATGTACATCTCCGCTCCGCCTTCAGAAAGGACTTCGCACAGGTGCGCGGTCTTTGCCTCCAGGTGGACGGACAGTGCAACCTTGAGTCCCTTGAAGGGTTTTTCGGCCTTGAATTCCTTCTCCAGGCCCTCCAGGAGGGGCATGTGATGCCTCACCCAACTGATTTTCAGTTCGCCGCTTTCCCACAGTCCGGGGTTGCGTATTTCGCTCTTTGTCACGGTGCTTTTTGATTTTGAGGTGCAAATATAGCCAATTATTCTTGCCCTTCTTGCCAAATAAAGTTATTTTTGCCTTCTACAGTAAAATGTATTAACAATTAGATAACTATTATGGGATTATTGGAAGGAAAAGTCGCCCTCGTTACGGGCGCAGCAAGAGGTATCGGAAAGGCCATCGCTCTTAAGTTCGCATCAGAAGGAGCAGACGTAGCATTCACCGACCTCGTTATCAACGAAGCAGCAGAAGAAACCATAAAGGAGCTTGAAGCATTCGGCCACAAGGTCAAGGGTTATGCTTCCAACGCAGCAGACTTCGAGCAGACCCATGCGGTCGTCGAGCAGATCGTCGCTGATTTCGGCAGGGTCGACATCCTCGTTAACAACGCCGGCATCACCAAGGACGGCCTCATGCTCAGGATGACCGAGCAGCAGTGGGACGCCGTGATCGGAGTCAACCTCAAGTCCGCATTCAATTTCATCCACGCCCTCACTCCCGTCATGGCACGCCAGAAGGGAGGCAGCATCATCAACATGTCCTCCGTGGTCGGAGTCTCCGGCAACGCTGGCCAGTGCAACTATTCAGCATCCAAGGCCGGTATGATCGGACTCGCCAAGTCCATCGCCAAGGAGATGGGTCCCCGTGGAATCAGGGCCAACTGCATCGCCCCCGGTTTCATCATCTCTGACATGACCAATGCCCTTCCCCAGGACGTTCGTGACGCTTGGACGAAACAGATTCCGCTCCGTCGCGGAGGTACTCCCGAGGATGTGGCCAATGTGGCTCTCTTCCTCGCCAGCGACCTTTCCAGCTATGTCAGCGGACAGGTTATCCATTGCTGCGGCGCAATGAACTGCTAGATTATGTCCCTTCCTGACTTAAGGACATTGCTGAAGAGCAAGCCCGGTGGCCTTGTCGAACAGCTGCTGCGCTACTTTGTGGTCGGAGGGGTCTCTTTTGTAGTTGATTACGGAAGTCTTTGGCTTCTCACAGAGAAGGCGGGACTTCCGTATCTTGTCTCTGCCGCGATAGCTTTTTTCATGGGCCTTGTCTGCAATTATGTTCTCAGTACCAGATGGGTGTTCGGAGAGAGCAGGATAAGGAACCCTTGGGGAGAGTTCGTGGCTTTTGCCGTGATCGGCCTGATCGGTCTTGGACTCAATGAACTGATCATGTATGCCTGTACCGACGGAGCCGGCCTGCACTACATGGTTTCCAAGATCGTTTCCACGGTCATCGTATTCTTCTGGAATTTCTTTGCCAGGCGCTTCCTGGTGTTCAAATCGTGACCTTCCGATGGGAAAGACCGCAGTGATAATAGGAGCCGGACCTGCCGGACTCACCGCCGCCCTTGAACTTCTGCGACAGACCGACGTCAAGCCGATGGTCCTGGAGGAGAGTTCATTTGTGGGTGGCATATCGCGTACCGTCAACAACAACGGGGATCGGATGGACATCGGCGGTCACCGTTTCTTCTCCAAGAACCGCGAAGTGATGGACTGGTGGGGTCAGATGATGCCCCTGCAAGGAAGTCCTGCCCTGGACGACATCCTTCTTTCAAGACAGAAGGACTATTCGGCTGCGGGTCCTGACCCGGAAAAGGAGGACAGGGTCATGCTGGTCAGGGACAGGGTGTCCAGGATCCTCTTCCTGCGTCATTTCTTCGACTATCCCATTTCGCTGAAGTGGTCCACCTTTGCAGGATTGGGCCTTGGCAACACCTTGAAAGCCGGATTCGGCTATTTCAAGGCGATGATCCACAAGCTCCCCGAGACATCCCTTGAGAATTTCTATGTCAACAAGTTCTGACGCCCCTTGTACGAGATGTTCTTCGAAGATTACACCGAGAAGGTCTGGGGAGTCCATCCGAGCAAGATCGGCGCTGACTGGGGAGCCCAGAGGGTGAAAGGGCTCAGCATCCTGTCGATCATAAAGGACATAATCACCAAGCCGTTCCGACGTTCCGGAATAAACCAGCAGAAGGTTGAAACCTCCTTGATAGAGAGATTCATCTATCCTAAATATGGTCCTGGACAGCTTTGGGAGACGGTTGCTGACGAAGTTGTGAAAGCCGGAGGAGAAATCCGGAAATCAGCAAGAGTCGTCGGGGTGTGCCTCAAGGACGGAAAGGCCGAAGGCGTTGAAGTCGAGACTGAAGGAGGGCGGGAATTCGTCCCTTGCGACTACCTGCTTTCCAGCATGCCTGTCAAGGACCTGGTGGCTTCAGTCAAGGGCACCGAGGTTCCGGAAGATGTTGCCAAGGTGGCTGCCGGCCTGCCCTACAGGGATTTCATCACCGTCGGGGTGCTTGTCCGGAAGATGAAGATAAGCAACAGGACCAGCATTCCCACTTACGAAGGAAGGGTTCCCGATACCTGGATCTATGTGCAGGAAAGGGATGTCAAGGTCGGAAGGCTCCAGATCTTCAACAACTGGTCGCCTTACATGGTCAATGATTACAAGGGTTCCATGTACATCGGCATGGAATATTTCTGCAACGAGGGTGACGAATTGTGGAACATGTCCGACGCGGGCTTCATCGCAATGGCTCTCGGGGAGCTGGAGAAGATAGGAGTCGCTGACAGGGCGGACGTGGTCAAGGCAGACAGGATCAAGGTCAAGAAGGCCTATCCGGCCTATTTCGGAACCTATTCTTCCATGGACACTGTCAGGAACTGGCTGGACACCGTTTCCAATCTTTTCTGCATCGGCAGGAACGGCCAGCACCGCTACAACAACATGGATCATTCGATGCTTTCTGCGATGGAGGCGGTCAGATGCATTAAGGACAATAAAACAAGCAAAGACGACGTCTGGAATGTCAACACGGAAAAAGAATACCACGAAACCGCAAAAGCATAAGCGGTCCCTCAGGAAGATCCTGCCATGGGTGTTCATCGCAATCATCTGCGCGGTGTTCATTGCCGGCTACAAGGCCTATTTCGACCCCAAGCTGGATCCCAATGGCGACAACATCAATTATTTCCTGCTGGCCAAGTCTCTTGCCGAAGGGAACGGTTACAAGGACATCGTTCCTCCGGTCCCCGTGCCCCACACCCACTTTCCTCCGGGTTATCCTCTGTTCATGGCCCTGTTCATGCACATATTCCCTGAGAATATCGTGGCCATGAAGATCCTGAACGGCATCCTTTTCCTGATCGCAGTCCTGATGCTTTTCCAGATCATCCGCAAGGTCACTGACGACAACATCTGGGTAGCCTTTGCCGCCTGCCTCCTCTCGGTGGTCCATCCGACGCTCATTCGATGGTCAGTGATCATGATGAGCGAAATGCTCTACATGGTCATTTCTTTCGGAATAATCCTTATTTGTCTGGATCTGGATGTCGGGAAGGTGTTCGCTGGAAAAGGAGTTAGGGACTGGAAGCATGTGGCCCTTTTCGTGCTGCTCTGTCTTCTGGTGATTTCTTCATATCTGGTGCGAACAATCGGAATCTCTGTCGTCCTGGCGGCCTCCCTGGCCTTCGGGGTTACAGCCCTCAAGTGCTTGAAGAAGAAGGATCGCCGGTGGATAGCCTCGGCTGTCGTTGCTGCGTCAATCATGGTGACCGTGTTCGTTGCCCATGAGGGATGGTCCGTGCGGAATCATCACGTTGCTCCAGGAAAGGGCAGCGACTACAGTTCCGGCTTCATGTACACCAGCGACCACCAAAAGATGACCTCCGATCTCTGGGTTGCAAGGCTCAAGACTAACATTTCTGAATATACTACATCCTGGATCCCCCTTTCTTTCCTGAATCCTTATGAGACCATCGACCACCACAACCACCGTACCCCGACCGCGGCCGGATGGTGCCTGGGGCTGGCAGTGCTGTTCCTGATGGGATTCGGCGGCTACCGCCTGAAGCGTGGGAGGACAGTGATTATTTCATATCTTCTTATCACTTTCGGGGTGCTGCTCCTCTACCAGGAGCAATACGCGGGCACAAGGTATTTCACCCCTGTGTTTCCGTTGATGATCTTATTGTTCCTGAATGGAATATGGGAGGCCTTTACCTCACCTTTCCGGCGGGCCTTCAAGAAAGAATATGCAATTGTTCCGATTGCCGTGCTGGCAATTGCTGCAGTGGTTTTCTACCCTGGCTACAAGAAAGAGCGCGATCTCTATGTGAAGCTGGCGTCTTACAAGACCTACATCGAGATGAATCCCAAGTCTCCTTACGCCCATTACCTCCAGGCTGCCGAGTGGATCAAGGAACACGGCAAGAATTCAACCATCGTGGCTTGCAGGAAGCCGGAAACGATGTTCATGTACTCCGGCTACAAACATGCGGTGAGATTTCCGCTTAGCGGTACTGAGGAGGAGATCCTGAAAGCCTTGGACGAGTCGTATGCGAACTTCGTCGTGCTGGACACCTATGCCAAGCACGCCTATTCAGTTATCTATCCTGCAATAAAGGATCATCAGGAAGCCTTCCCCGTGTATTTCGTTACGGAACAGGATAACGAACCGGCCCGCACCGCAGTGACGGGCTTCCTAAGAAACAAGCTTTAACGGAAATCCTCGTAGCCGGGCATTCCGAGTCCGGCGATGAAGTCCTTGAACTGCCGGTCGTCCCTGGGGCAGATCAGCAGGGCGTCGTCGGTGTCTATGACCAGATAGTCCTTCAAGCCCTTGATTGCGTAGATCTTGCGCTTGTTCTCGGTGATCACCAGATTGTCCTTGTCTTCCTTGAAGAGGCTGCTGCCGGTGTTGGCGAAATTGCCGTCTTCATCCTTGGCCATGATGGCGTTGAATAGGGAGTCCCAGCTGTCGATGTCGGACCATCCGAATTTGCCGGGGTAGAGCCAAGCCCTGTCCGTCTTCTCCATGACTCCGTAGTCGATGGAGATCTTCGGGCATTCTGAATAGGCTTTCTGGAGAAACGCCCTTTCCTCGTGATTATCAAGAGCTTCCTTCCATCCGCCGAAAGAAGAGATCACGTCAGGCAGGTAGGTCTTCATCTCCTCAAGGATCAGGGAAGCCTTCCAGGCGAAGATACCGGAGTTCCAGAAGAACTCTCCGCTCTTGCAGAACACTTCGGCCAGGGCCTTGTCGGGCTTTTCTGTGAAAGTCTTGACCTTCACCGGTTTGTCGGACTGCGCTGCAGCCTTTCCTCCGGTCACCTGGATGTAACCGTAGCCCGTGTCCGGGTTGGTGGGCGGGATGCCCATCGTCATTAGGACGTCGTTGTTCCCAGCCTCTTCAAGGATGTCTTCCACGGCCTTTCCGAACGAGGTTTCATCACTGATGATGTGGTCGGCGGGAGTTACCACTATGGTTGCGTCAGGGTCACGTCTGGCTATTTCTAGAGTAGAGTAGGCGATGCAGGGGGCGGTGTTGCGGCTGTAAGGTTCCAGAAGGAGGTTCTTTCTCGGAAGTTCGGGAATCTGCTCCATGACCAGGTCCCCGAACCTGTCAAGGGTCACGACGAGGATGTTGTCCTGTGGGATGATCTTGGAAAAGCGATCGTAGGTCATCCGGATGAAGGATTTCCCGGTGGCCGCTATGTCCAGGAACTGTTTTGGACGGGCTTCCCTGCTTATAGGCCAGAAGCGGTTGGCGCTGCCACCGGCCATGATAACACAATATTGGTTATTTTTCATATCTGTTATTCCATTATGTCCTTTCAATTCAAAAATACATCGGCACGAAAGCGTTCGGGAACCATTCCACAGTCTCCTCTCCCTTGTCGAAGATGACGGCGACAATGTCAAAAAACACTTCTGCACTGCCGTAGATCGAATGTTCCTTTGGTCCGTGCAGGAACTTCAAGGCTGCCTTGACGATCCTGTCCTGCTTTCTCGGAGTGACATTCTCTTCAGGCGAGACTGCGACCGGTGCCACACGGCTCTTAACCTCCACAAAATGCACGCCGTTCCCGTCGGTGGAGATGATGTCTATCTCCAGGTGTCCGCTCCTGTAATTCCTGGCCAGAATCCTGTGTCCGAGGCCTTCCAGGAACCTGCACGCCACATCCTCTCCCCTCTTTCCCAACAGCATCCTTGCCGTCGGGCGCTTTTCAATTTTTTCGTTTTTCATAATTCTAAAGTTTAGATCCTTCGTCACTTCGTTCCAGATCCTTCGTCACTTTGTTCCAGATCCTTCGTCACTTCGTTCCTCAGGATGACAGGTGTCATTCTGAGCGAAGTGAAGAATCTCTTTATTCAAATTCCACTATCGTCACCCCGGAGCCACCGAACTGGATGTGTTCGTCATGGACGGAACCCACGCCCGGAACGGTCCGGAGATACTTCTGCAACTCATCCCTCAAGGCCCCGGTCCCCTTTCCATGGATGATCCTCACCGATCCGACCCCCAGCATGACGGCATCGTCGATGTAGTGGATGACAATGTCCAGGGCATCCGAAACCCTCTCTCCACGAACGTCCAGTTCGGGCGAGAAGCGCAGGCGCCGCTCCCTGAGTCCGGAATTGTCGATCACGGAACGAGGAGTGACACTTTCCTTCCGGGCGGCCTTATATTCATTGGAAGAAATCCTTTCGACTTTGTCGAGAGGCATCTTGCTGGTGATGTTGCCGACTGCCACGGTAACGGCCTTGTTGGACACCCGCACCACTTCTCCCACCATGCCGTTGTCCTTGACCTTCACCTTTTCCCCGACCTTGAGGGGTCCGGACCTGAACTGCTCGGAGGTCGCGCGCACCGCCTCCTGGGCTATGCCGGTCTTCCTGGCAGCTGACTTGCGCTTCCTTTCCGAGAGCTGCTTGAGCTTCTTGTCGAGGTAGTCGTCATGGTTCTTCTGCTCGCTTTCTTTGCGGGTCTGCAGGGCTGAAATGAACTCCTGCAGGTCTTTCCTTGCAACGGAGGTCTTTTCCTTGTCGGCCTGGGATTCCTTGATCGTACGGATCGTGTTCTCGATGGTCTTGTTGGCTCCCTGCACAATTTCGATGGCCTCTTTCTTGGCCTGGTCGAGGATCTCCTTCTTGGTCTGCTTTATTCCTTCAAGTTCCTTCTGGTAGCGTTCGGTGATGCTGTCCAGGGTCTTGTCAGTGTTCTTTATCTTCTGGAGCTTCTCGTCGAGGGCGCGGCGGTTCCTCACGATCTTCCGCAGGTTCCTCTCCATGCCGACGAATTCCTCTCCTGCCCTGGTCTCTGCGTCCTTGACTATGTTCTCCGGGAGTCCCATCTTCCTGGCCAGTTCGAAGGCGAATGAATTGCCTGGCATGCCGATGTCCAGCTTGAAGAGAGGCTGGATCTTGGCGGCGTCGAACTGCATGGCTCCGTTGATGACTCCGGTGTCATGGCCGGAGGCGTAGAGCTTGAGGTTGGTGTAGTGGGTCGTTATGACTCCGAAGGCTCCCCTGCGGTCCATTTCCGCAAGTATGGCTTCAGCTATGGCTCCTCCAGCTGCCGGTTCCGTACCGGAGCCGAACTCGTCGATCAGGATGAGGGTCTTCCCGTCGGCCGCCTTGAGCATGGATTTCATGTCCTCGAGGAAGGAACTGTAGGTACTCAGGTCATTCTCTATGCTCTGGTCGTCTCCGATGCTCACCATGATCCTGTCGAAGACCGGAAGTTCCGAGGTCTCGGAAGTAGGGATCAGCATGCCCCACTGGAACATGTACTGCAGCAGGCCGGTGGTCTTAAGGCAGACCGACTTTCCTCCTGCGTTGGGTCCCGAGATCAGGAGGATCCTCTTCGTAGGATTGAGTTTCACGGTGACGGGGACGATAGCCCTCTTTTCCCTTGCCAAAGCCCTTTCGAGCAGGGGGTGGCGGGCCTTCCGGAGGTTCATTTCCCCTTCCTCGGAAATCAGCGGCATTCCTGCCTTGAAATCAAGGGCCACCTGCGCCTTCGCCACGAGGAAGTCGATTTCTCCAAGGTATTCCGCGGAATTGATCAGTTCAGGAATATATGGCCTGACGAAATCGCTGAAAGCGGCCAGGATCCTCTGGATCTCCTGGGCTTCTTCGGCCCTGAGAGTGAATATCTCGTTTTCCAGTTCGACGATCTCGGCCGGCTCGACGAAGGCGGTCTTGCCGGTTGCGGAAGTGTCGTAGACAAAGCCCGGAATCTTCTTCTTGCTGGAACTGTTGACCGGGATCAGGAGCTTTCCGTCCCTCACGGACAGACCGGCGTCATCGTCCACGATTCCGTCCGCCTGGGCCTGCTTGAGGATGGCGTTGGCTCTCTTTGAGATGGCTCCTTCCTTTGATTTAAGGCTGCGGCGGATCTGCAGCAGGTTGTCTGAAGCGGTGTCCTTGACGTCCCCGTATTTGTCCAGGATAATGTCGATCCTTCTCTGGACTTCCGGGAAGCTCATCACCGGGGCGCTCATTTTCTTGAGGTTGGGATAGATCCCGTCCTTGATCGACATGAAGAAATTGGTCAGCCTCCTCACGGTCTCAACCATGGTGCGCAGCTTTCCGAGCGAGCTGAGGTCTATGTTCCAGCCGGGGTTGGCGAGGGGTTTAAGGAAGTCCAGGCAGTCGATGTAGCCGTTCGTCGGGAAACTCTCCTCGAACATCATGATGAGCCTCATCTCGTCAGTGAGGGCGAGCCTGTGCCCGATGATTTTCGGATCGGTGCAGAAAGTCTCTTCAGCCACGCGGCCCACAGCATATTCGGTCGAGCATCGGTCAGAGATCATATTCCTGACCTTGTCGAAGCCCAACTTGCTTTCCAGCCTCCTGTCTATCTCTATCTCCTCCATGCCTATGCTTTTTCTTCCTGGGGAACCAATTTCAGTTTCAGTTCGTTGATGTTGTTTATCCTGGTAATTTCTCCCCTATGGATAAAGGAGACCTTGCCGGTTTCCTCTGAGACCACGACCACGTCGGCATCCGTCTCTTCGGATATTCCTATGGCAGCTTTGTGCCTCATTCCGTAACTCGGCAGGATGTCGGTCCTCTGGGTGATCGGAAGCGTGCATCGGGCGGCCACGATACGGTCTCCTTCGATGATCATGGCGCCGTCGTGGAGGGGGGAGTTCTTGAAGAATATATTCATAATAAGTCTCCTCGAGACCTTTGCGTCCACGATGTCTCCGGTTTCCTTGATGTAGGTCAGCGAATCCGAATGCGGAAGCACGATGAGGGCTCCGGTCTTGTCTGCCGACATGGCCCTGCAGGCTTCGGCAATCTCGTTCAGGGCCTCTCCGCCCATGGTCTGGCTCTTGACTCCGAAGATCTTCTCGATGATGTCCCTGCCTTTTCCGTTGACTCCGTAACGCGAACCGAGCCTCATCAGGAAATGCCTTACCTCCGGCTGGAAGATGACGATGAGCGCCAGTACACCGACGTCGATGAAGGTCCCAAGGAGGGCGTTCATCAGTTTCATGTTGAGGGCGGCCACCACGACCCGGAGCACGAAGAGGAGGATGACGGCAATGAATATGCTCATGGCCGCGGACCCCCTGATCCACCTGAACACAAGGTAGATTATGGCTCCGACCATGAGGATGTCCAGGCAGTCCGCGAAAGACAGGCTTAAGAATCCGAAGATTGCAGATATGTGGATAAACATCGCGTTCATTTCAGTCCTGCAAAGATAACGATTTCTCTTTGATTATGAGGGATTAGGCGTGTTGAAAACTTTGTTAATTGAAAAATAATTCGTACATTTGCAGCCCGCAAAATTGTGCGGATTAGTGTAAAGTATTTAGTTACAATTAATTAATCAAACCAATGCCTGGATTAATTGGAAAGAAAATCGGAATGACTTCCGTTTTCGGTGCTGATGGAAAAAATATTCCATGCACCGTCATCGAGGCTGGTCCGTGTGTTGTCACGCAACTGCGTACTGTTGAAAAGGACGGCTATGAGGCCGTGCAGCTTGCCTATGACGAAATCAAGGAGATACACGCCAGCGAGCCCCTCAAGGGCCATTTCAAAAAGGCAGGGACCACCCCCAAGCGCAAGCTCGTCGAATTCCCGGCGAACTTTGAGGGTGAGCTCAAGCTTGGAGACACCATCACCGTTGACGTCATGAACGGCGTCAAGTTCGTTGATGTTGTCGGTACTTCCAAGGGTAAAGGCTTCCAGGGTGTTGTCCACCGTTATCACTTCGCCGGTGTCGGCGGAGCCACCCACGGTCAGCACAACCGCCTCCGTAAGCCCGGTTCCCTCGGTGCTTCATCCTGGCCTTCCCGCGTCTTCCCCGGTATGAGGATGGGCGGCCACATGGGCAATGAAAGGGTGAAGGTATTCAACCTCGAGGTTGTCAAGGTTATCCCTGAGAACAACCTTCTCGTCATTAAGGGTTCCGTTCCCGGAGCCAAGGGTTCTTATTTAGCATTGGAGTTTTAGTTATGGAATTACCTGTTTTGAAAATTGACGGAACTCCTTCCGGAAAGAAGGTAGTCCTTGACGAGAAGGACTTCGGTATCGAACCCAATGACCACGCGATTTATCTTGACGTCGTCCAGTACCTCGCCAACCAGCGCCAGGGTACTGCAAAGACCAAGGATCGCAGCGAAATCGCACATTCCACCAAGAAGCTCGGTCGCCAGAAAGGCGGCGGCGGAGCTCGTCACGGTAGCTTGAAGGCCAATATCTTCGTTGGCGGCGGCCGCGTTTTCGGTCCCAAGCCTCGCCTTTACAGGACGAAGCTCAACAAGAAGGTCAAGGCTCTCGCCCGCTACTCGGCTCTTACATACAAGGCTCAGGAGAATGCAATCACCTTCGTAGAGCCCTTCGCAATGGAAGCTCCCAAGACAAAGGAACTCATGCGCATTCTCGACGCCCTCAAGGCCGGCAGCCGCAAGGTTCTCTTCGTCCTTCCCGAGAATTCCAACAACATTTACCTTTCATCACGCAACCTTCCTGAGGTCAAGGTCATCACTGTTGACGAGCTCAACACCTACGCCATCATGAACGCCAATTCAATGGTCTTCGTCGACGGTGTCCAGGATGTCCTCTCCGAAAGGGCTGCCAACCGTTAAAAGAGCAAAGAGATGGGTATTTTATTAAAGCCAATAGTTACCGAGAAGATGACGGCTGAGACCGAAAAGTTCAACCGTTACGGCTTCATCGTTGACAGGGAAGCCAACAAGCTTCAGATAAAGGCTGCCGTCGAGCAGGCTTACAATGTGACCGTGAAGGATGTCAACACCATCAACTATCACGGAAAGAAGAAGTCCCGTTACAGCAAGTCCGGGATGCTCCGCGGCCGCGCCAACCACTACAAGAAGGCTTATGTCACTCTTGCTGGTGAAGACAAGATCGATTTCTACGCTAACATTTAAGGAGGAACAAGGCAATGGCAATCAGAAAATTCAAGCCGACGACTCCTGGTCAAAGGAACAAGGCTATCAGCGCTTTTGACGAAATCACCGCCAAAAAGCCCTACAAACCGCTGCTTGAACCTCTCAAGAGCACAGGCGGAAGGAACAACACCGGTCAGATGACCGTTCGTTATCGTGGTGGCGGACACAAGAGGATGTACCGCATCATCGACTTCCTCCGCAACAAGGACAACGTCAAGGCTACCGTCCAGACGATCGAATACGATCCTAACCGTAGCGCCCGTATCGCTCTCGTAGAATACGAAGACGGCGTCAAGAAGTACATCATCGCTCCCTCAGGATTGAAGGTGGGTCAGGTCATTGAGTCCGGTTCGGGTGTTTCTCCCGACATGGGCAACTGCCTCCCTCTTGCTGAGATCCCCGTGGGTACGCTCGTCCACAACATCGAGCTTCGCCCCGGACAGGGTGCTGCAATGGCCCGTTCAGCAGGAACCTTCGCACAGCTTGCTGCCCGTGAAGGCAACTACGCTATCCTCCGCCTCCCTTCGGGCGAGACCAGGATGGTTCTCACTTCCTGCCGCGCTGTAGTAGGTACCGTTTCCAACGGTGACCATAATCTTGAATCTCATGGAAAGGCAGGACGTTGCCGCTGGCTGGGCCGCAGACCTCACAACCGTGGTGTCGTCATGAACCCTCATGATCACCCTATGGGTGGTGGTGAAGGCCGCGCCTCCGGAGGTCACCCTCGTTCACGCAAGGGTCTGCCTGCCAAGGGTTACAAGACTCGCAACCCTAAGGCTGCCTCCAACAAGTTCATCATCGAAAGAAGGAAGAAGAAGTAATTAAACAGAAATCAAGATTATGAGTCGTTCATTAAGAAAAGGACCGTACATCCAGGAAGCCCTGGAGAAGAGAATTCTTGCTATGAATGATGGTAGCAAGAAGAAGGAGGTCGTGAAGACCTGGTCCCGCGCCAGCATGATCTCCCCTGACTTCGTCGGCCACACTGTCGCAGTTCATAATGGAAACAAGTTCATTCCTGTTTACATTACTGAGAACATGGTCGGCCACAAGCTTGGCGAATTCGCGCCTACCAGAACATTCAAAGGCCATTCGGGCAACAATAAGTAATGATTAAAGAGAATTAAGTTATGGGAGCTCGTAAAAGACTTATGGCTGAGAAGTTCAAGGAAGCCAAAAAGAATACCGCTATATCAAAGCTTAACGATGTGCCTACATCCCCCAGGAAGATGCGTCTCGTCGCAGACACCGTCAGGGGTGTGGAAGTAAACCGTGCGCTTGACCTTCTTCATTTCTCGAAGAAGCATCCTTCAATCCGTCTCGAGAAGCTTCTCCGCAGCGCTATCGCCAACTGGGAAGCTAAGAATCCTGACAAGAGCAAGGAGCTGGACAATGGTAATGTCTATGTCAAGACCATCATGGTTGACGAAGGCCGTACGCTCAAGAGAATCCGTCCCTGCCCTCAGGGCCGCGCCGGAAGGATCCGCAAGCGTTCGAACCATGTCACCATCATTCTCGATGTCAAACCCACTACAGTAGAGGAGAACAAGTAATATGGGACAGAAAACTAATCCTATTTCCAACAGAATCGGTATCACCCGTGGATGGGACTCCAACTGGTGTGGTGGCAACTATGCCGAGAAGATCGCCGAGGACTATGAGATCCGCAAGTATCTGACCAACCGTCTTGCGAAGGCCAGCATCTCCAAGATCGTCATCGAGAGGACCCTCAAGCTCATCACCGTGACCATCCATGCCGCAAGGCCCGGATTCATCATCGGTAAGGGTGGACAGGAAGTCGACAAGCTCAAGGAAGAGCTCAAGAAGGTCACCAAGAAGGACGTCCAGATCAACATCTTCGAGGTCAAGAGGCCCGAGGTTGACGCCCACATCGTGGCTGACAGCATCGCCCGCCAGATCGAGGGCCGCGTTTCCTACCGCAGGGCCATCAAGATGGCCATCGCTTCCGCGATGAGGGTAGGTGCAGAAGGCATCAAGGTCCAGATCAGCGGCCGCGTCGGCGGAGCAGAAATGGCTCGCAGCGAGATGTTCAAGGAAGGCCGTACTCCTCTGCACACTTTCCGTGCTGACATCGACTACGCACTGGCAGTTGCCAGCACCAAGGTCGGTGCCCTCGGAATCAAGGTGTGGATCTGCAACGGCGAGCGTTATGGCAAGCAGGATCTTACCCCCAACTCCGCATCTGCAGCTAATGCTCAGGGCGGCGGACGTCCCCGTGGAGAGCGCGGAGACCGCAGGGGAGACCGTGGTGACCGTCGCGGAGGTCGTGGTGGCCGTGGTGGCCGTCGTGACTCACGCAGCGCCGAATAAGGTCATTCCTTACATGATTGAGACCGGAGCCCCAGCGGCCCCGGTCTTTTTTGTTTGTTTATTGCTAAATTTGCGTATCAAGACCATTAAAACTATCAATCATGAGAAAGACAGTCTTTTTCTTTGCCCTGTTCCTGGGGGCACTGTTGACCGGTGGATGCCGAAGCGGCCAGGAAAGGCTTTCATCCAGTTCATCTTATCCTAAGGATAAGGGCGTTACGAGGATTGTACAGTACAATGTGGGAGTGTTCTCCAAGGAGATCGACAACAGCATCCCGATGGTGGCTGCCATGATGAAGGAGATCGGAGCCGACGCCATGTCCCTGAACGAGCTTGACAGCTGCAACACCAGGCACACAAACTATCAGCTGGCCGACATGTCCAAGGAAATGGGTGATTGGAACTACTTCTACAGCAGGGCGATGGCCTATCGTGAAGGAGCCTACGGCGATGGATTTGAAGTTCCCGGACAGATCCTCGACAGTTTCCCCAGTCCTCTCCCTAAGGGCGACGGCTCCGAGCCAAGGGCCTGCTGTGTCGTGGAGACCAAGGAATATGTCCTCGCATCCACCCACCTGGACTACAAGGACAATCCCTCAATGGTCATCCAGGCCCGCACCATCAACGAGAATCTCGCGAAGAAATATTCAAAGACCAAGAAACCGGTCTTCCTTTGCGGGGACATGAATTCCTACCCCGACAGCGAGGTACTGCAGGAGCTCAAGAAAGAATGGGATGTCCTGTCCACGGACAAGTTCACCTTCCCTCCCAAAGAGCCCCGCGGATGCATCGATTTCATCCTTGCCCTTCGTAACGGAGCGAAATACGAATTCGTCGGTTCCGATGTTCCTACCGTTTTCAAGAACGTCGACGTTACAGTGGCTTCCGACCATCTGCCTGTCTTCGTGGATGTGAAACTCTAGGGACTTAGTTGACATATCCCCGAATTTTTATTAAATTAGCAAGTCGTACGCATTTGCGTCGGCTTGCTAACTGCATTAATTTCTAGTAACATAGTTTATCATGGCACAATCCAGAAGAGATTTCATCAAGAAAGCCGGCTTGGGCATCGGCGCCTTGACGATCCTTCCCCGTGAAGTATTCGGCAAGATGGGCGACCCTTCCAGCAAGTTTGTCGCGCCGAGCGACCAGATGACCCGCGGAATCATCGGAGTCGGAGGAATCGGCATGAGCAACCTTCATTTCGTGAGCGACGAGCGCTGCCGTCTCGTGGCCGTCTGCGATGTTGACCAGAAGCATCTGGACAACGCTCTCCAGAAGGGCAAGGAGAGGTTCGGAACTGAACTCCAGTCCTATCACAACTGGAAGGACCTGGTACACGATCCCAACGTGGACATCGTCCACATCGCCACCCCTTCACACTGGCACGGTCTCATGGCTGTCGAGGCTGCCAAGGCAGGAAAGGACATTTTCTGCGAGAAGCCTATGACCAGGACCATCGGCGAAGGAAAGAAGGTCGTCGAGGCGGTCAACAAGTACGGAAGCATCTTCCGTCTGGACACCTGGTTCCGTTTCAAGGACACTTTCTACGGCCTCGGAACCACGGTCGAGCCTTTGAAGAAGCTGGTTGACAGCGGTCTTCTCGGCTGGCCCCTTACCGTCAGGATCTCCGGCGCCACAGGATTTGCCTGGAAGTTCTACTGGACCGGCAAGGAGAACCTGGTTCCCCAGCCCGTTCCCAAGGAGCTTGACTATGACGCCTGGCTCGGACCGGCCCCTGTGAAGCCTTACCACCCTCACCGCGTGCACCAGAGCTTCCGTGGTTACTGGGACTATGAGTCCGGCGGACTCGGTGACATGGGCCAGCACTACATCGACCCTGTGCAGTACTTCCTCGGAAAGGACGACACCTTCCCTGTGAAGGTCGAAGTGGACGCCCCCATGCAGCATCCTGACGCAGTCGGTATCTGGAGGAGCATCACCTACACCTATGCCGACGGCTGCAAGATCATCCTCGAGGGAGAAGGCTTCGAGAGCACCGGCAAGGTGCCTTACATCGAAGGCCCCAACGGAAAGGTCTACAAAGGCTTCGAATGCACCATCCCCAACGTTCAGGACATCATCAACGAGCTTCCTGATCCGGAACCCCGCCACACTGACTTCCTGGACTGCGTGAAGACGCGCCAGAAGTTCGCCCTTGCCGAGGAGAACGGACATCACAGCTGTACCATCGTCAACATGGGTTCCTGCGCACTGCGCCTTGGAAGGACTCTTAATTTCGATCCTGACAAGCAGCTCTTCATCAATGATGACGCTGCCAACCTGCTCATCAACCAGCCCATGCGCGCCCCCTGGTCAATCTAAATCCTGAAGAATCATGAAAAAGATATATTCAATACTGATCCTCCTGGCCCTGGCGATCTCCGTCCATGCCCAGGATGCCAGGCAGAGGACCGTCCAGACCATCGTTGCCGACGTACTCGCCGCCATGCCGGCCCAGAACAGCGCCGACTTTGCCACACAGATCGGCGACCTCGCCAAGGCAGCTCCCCAGTCGGTGGTGGAGGTTGCTTCCATGCTGAAGCCCGCCGGCGAAGGCGTCAAGAATGCCATCTATGAATATGCCCTCACGGGTCTGGTCGCCTATGTCAACGACCCTGCCCACAGCGACAAGAAGGCTGATGTGCTCAAGGGCCTCCAGGATGCTGCAAACGTTTGCAAGGATGCCACCAACAAGGAGCTCCTGACCTCCCTCCAGAGGATGCTCGGCAGCTATGTCGCCCCGGCTGAGGAGCCCGGACTCTCCCTCAAGGAAGCCAAGGCCCTTCTCAAGTCAGGAAAGACTCATGAGCAGTGCCTCGCTGCCGACGCCATCATGAAAGCTGAGCCAGCAAAGGCCTGGAAGACAGTCGCTTCCGCTCTCAAGAGCAGCGACAAGTTATTCAGGAATTCCGTAATCAGCAATGCTACCAAGATCGTTGGGCCTGCAGCCCTCGTGCCCCTCTTTACAGGCAAGTTCAAGAAGCTCACTTCCGATGCCAAGGTAGACGTCCTGAACTGGTTCGGCAACAACAAGATCTCTTCTGTCGCCGGCCTGGTCAATTCCGCTATCGGAGAAGGCGGTGACGTGGCCAAGGCTGCCATCGCCGCTGCCGGCAAGATCGGCAACGCTTCCGCCGTGGATGCCCTTATCGGTCAGCTCGGAGGAGACAACGGAGCCGAGGCTCTCACAGCCCTCAAATCCTTCAAGGGAGACATCAAGGGCAAGGTGGCCGAAGCCCTTGCAGCGAAGCTTGCAGACGGCAAGGACGTGAATGCCATCAACAATCTCGTTGCCCTGGCTGCCGCAAGAAGGATGAAGGATGCTGCTCCTTCGATCTATTCCATGCTCGGAGGCCCGCTTTCTTCTCTTGGTGCCAAGAATCTGGCCAGCTTCGTAGGTGTCGGTGGCATCGCCAAAGTCGGCGGCCTTCTTGACGGCGCCAAGGAGAACGTCGGAGACTATTCCAATGCTCTCAAGTCCGCAATCCACACCCTTTCTCCCGCTGACCAGTACACTCAGGTCAGCAACCTCATGAAGACTGCGAAGAATGCAGAGAGGTTCTACCCGGTCCTTGCTTCCACAGGCACGGACGAGGCGGTTGCAGATCTCGAGAAGGCTTGCACCAACGGCAGCGCCGCCGCTCTTGACGCCCTTACCGTAATCGACAATTTCAAGGCCGCTCCCATCCTGCTCAAGGCTGCGAAGGCAAGTGCTTCCAACATCGGAAAGGTTCTTCCTCGCTACATCTCCCTCGTGAGCAGCTACGAGAACAATCTTGACAAGAAGCGTGCAGACCTCGGCGAGGCCCTGTCCCTTGCCAACACCAAGGATCTGAAGACTACAGCCCTCAAGGCTCTCTCCGACGTTCCTACCATGAAGGCCTTCAGGCTTGCCGGAAAATATCTTGACGACAAGGATGCAGCCTACGCTGCAGCCGGAGCAGTCAAGAACATCGCATCCAAGACAAAGGAGGAGATCGACTACAACACCTTCAAGACCAATCTTGACAAGGCTGTCGCCATCTTCAAGGCTGCAGGCGGAGCCGATGACGGCTACGCTGTCGACGAAATCGGCCAGCTGCTTTCCAAGGCAGAGCCCTTCACCCCTTCAGAGTTGACCGCAGAAGAGAAGAAGCAGGGCTTCGAGATGCTCTTCGACGGCACCAACCTCGACAAGTGGCAGGGTGACCTTGAGGGATATATTCCTGTCAACGGAACCATCTACGTGAGCGCCAACTACGGCAGCACCGGCAACCTCTACACCAAGAAGGAGTACCGCAACTTCGTCTACCGTTTCGAGTTCTGCTTCCTCCGCGAGGGAGTCAACAACGGTGTAGGTGTCAGGACCCCTATGGGTGTCGACGCTGCCTACGACGGCATGTGCGAGGTCCAGATCCTGGATCATGACGCTCCGATGTACGCCAACCTCCGCGAGTACCAGGTCCACGGCTCCGTCTACGGTGTCATCCCCGCCAAGAGGATTGTCCACAAGCCCCTGGGCGAGTGGAGCACCGAGGAAATCCGCGTCGAGGGCGACCGCATCAAGGTCACCGTCAACGGACAGGTCATCGTTGACGGCAACATCCGTACTGCCTGCAAGGGTCATAACGTGGCTCCCGACGGTTCCAACAACAATCCTTACACCGTCGACCACAGGAACCATCCCGGAATGTTCAACAAAAAGGGTTACATCTCTTTCTGCGGTCACGGCGAAGGTCTGAAGATCCGCAATGTCCGCGTACTTGACCTTGGAGACAAGAAGTAAAAGGCGGAACAAGCTTTCCGTTTCAGTAATGTGTGCGGATCTCCTCAATCTCGAGAGTGAGATCCGCACCCTTGAAAGCAATGGCGTTGACATGCTCCACATCGATGTCATGGACGCCCACTTTGTCCCTAACCTCACTTTCGGCCACGATTTCATCAAGGCCATGCAGAAGAAGACCAGCCTTCCGCTGGACAGTCATTTCATGGTCACGGATCCTGAGCTGGCCATGGAAAGGCTGGGGACCCTTCGCCCGGGCGACGGTTTCACAGCCCATGCGGAACTGCTTGACGAGACAGGTCAGCCTCGCTCGTACGAAGACCTGTCGAAGAAGGTGCATGACATGGGGGCCTTCTTCGGGCTTGGACTTAGCCCTGACACTCCTCCAGAGGTGCTTGAGAGGAATCTTCCATTCATCGATGTCGTCCTTCTGATGCTGGTCTATCCTGGATTCGCCGGATCTAAGATGGTTCCCGGAATCATTGACAAGGTCGCCAGGACCAGGCAGTGGCTGGACTCCCATGGCCGCGAAGACGTGGAAATCATCGTGGACGGTTCCGTCAGCGCGGAAGGAGCACGGGAGATGGCCGCAATGGGCGCTTCCATATTCGTGGGCGGGACTGCCGGCATCTACAGGAAAGGGATGGCCCTCGAAGAGACCATCCCGTATTTCAGGAATATGATAAAGTAGGATTACCGCGGTTTCTCGCCGGTGTACATCCGGCAGATGCCGAAGGTGAAACTTCTGTGAGTGACGCCATCAAAACCGGCGTCACTCATCATTTTGCAGAATTCCTTCCTTCCGGGGAAGTTCTTGACGGACGCCGGCAGGTAGGAATATGCTCCCTTGTCTCCGGAGACCTTTCCTCCGATCTTCGGGAGTATATTCATGAAATAGAGGTCGTAGAACCACCTCAGGACCTTGTTTTCCGGCCTTGAGAGTTCAAGGATGACCAGTCTGCCCCCGGGCTTCAGCACCCTCAGGGCCTCCTTGAGGCCTTTGGCCTTGTCCTCGAAATTCCTTATTCCGAAAGCATTGGTCACCCGGTCGAAGCTGTCGTCCGGGAACCTCAGGTTCTCTCCGTCTCCGGTCTCTATGGCGATCCTGTCCTGAAGCCCCAGTTTACCAACCTTTTCCTTCATGACCTCGAGCATGCCTTCCGACAGGTCCACCCCGGTGACGCGGGCCTCCGGTTGGGTCTTGGCTATCGCGATTGAGAAGTCGCCGGTCCCGCAGGCCAGGTCGAGGACCGATAGATCCTTCGCGTCGCTCAGGATGACAGAAAGGGCCCTGCGCCTCCAGGACTTGTCCACATCCAGGGACAGTACATGGTTGAGCTTGTCGTAGTCGGCGGCGATCCCGTCGAACATCTCCTTTATCTTTGCTTTTGCCGGCATTTTATCTGAATATGATGAATGACAGTCCTGCGATCAGCGAGAGCAGGAAGGTTGAAATCACGAGCAGTGGCAGCATCGGATCCAGGGCCCGTTCGGTAAGTGTCCTTACCCCGCGCAGATGCTTGATGTAGAGCGGAAGGGTGACGATGAACAGGAAATGCCAGGGATTGGGCTTGTATATGGCCGCGAAAAGGAGCATCAGGATCCATCCGAGACAGATGAGCGTGGTCTGATAGGTCCTGGCTCCTGCAAGGCCGAGCTTGATTGCCACAGTGACCCTGTTGACGGAGTCTGTCTTCATGTCGCGGATGTTGTTGACGTTGAGGACTCCCACGCTGAAACAACCGATGGCTGCGGCCGGGAGGACCAGCTTCCAGTCAGGAATAATGTGAGCAGCCACGAAATAACCTCCCAGGACGGACACCAGGCCGAAGAAGATAAAGACGAACAAGTCTCCGAGTCCACGGTAGCCGTAAGGGTTCTTTCCAAGGGTGTAGCGCATGGCCCCGACGATCGCAGCGGCGCCGAGTACAAGGAGGCAGATTGAGCTGGTGCAGAAAAGGGTTCCGAAAGAGACCCAGATCATGATGATTCCGCTCACTGCACATAACATGCAGATGACAAGGATCATGCGCTTCATGTCATTGATGGTGAGCCCGCCTTTCTCTATTCCGTAAGAGGGTCCCTGGCGGTCCTCGGTGTCAGTGCCCTTGAGGACGTCTCCGAGTTCGTTGGAAAGATTGGAAAGGATCTGAAGCAGGACCGTTGTCAGGAAGACCATCAGCGCAGCCCAGGGACTGACTTTGAAGTCTGATGCCGCCAGCAGCACACCGAGTACTACGCCAGCCAGGGAGAGAGGAAGGGTCCTCAATCTCATGGAGCTTATTGCGGCGCGTGTTTTGAATGTCATGGAACCTGAATATCTTTGAAGGAAAACAAATTTACTCATATTCCGAAAATATTCATAACTTTGAAGGCTATAACGGAAACTAAATTGATAGACATAATCATGAAGACAAGATCACTTATCGTAGCAGTTGCTGTGGCTTTGATGGCCGTGGCCTGCGCACCTAAGGTGTCCGACAAGACTGCCATTACCGGCGATCTCGGAGCAAATGCTCCTGAAAGCGTTGAGATTTCCCTCAAGGAAGCCAACGTCATGCTCAACGTCCCTGTCACTGGCGGCAAATTCACAGCAGAGATTCCTGCCTGCCAGACCGGCATAGCCCGCATCAAGGCCGGTAACCTCGTGAGCAACTTCGTTTCTGATGGTACCCCCCTCACAGTCTCCATGGCTGACGACATGTCCCTGAACATCACTTCCAAGTACCCGAAGATCTCTGCACAGACCGGTTATGCAATCTTGCAGAAGGGTTTGCTCGACCTTCAGAAGAACTACCAGCCCAAGATCCAGGCTGCTGTCAGTGAAGAGATGGAGAACAGCGTCTACGATGCTTACCAGAAAGATGTAAAGAAGATCTGCCTTGAGGCCCTCAAGCTCAACAAGGACAACTACGTCACCGTCTACGCCATCGATAACCTCCAGTACCTTCTCGGCAACGAGCAGATGGATTCCGTCCTCGCTACCATCGATCCCAAGATCACTGAAGTTGCTTCCATCAAGGCCATAAGCAATGTCGTCGCCGCCAAGAAGGCCACAGCCGAAGGCATGAAGTTCACTGATTTCGAGATCGACGGTGTCAAGCTTTCCGATTTCGTCGGCAAAGGCAAGTACATGCTCGTTGATTTCTGGGCTTCCTGGTGCGGTCCGTGCAAGGCCGAGCTCCCTAACATCAAGAAGGTTTACGAGACCTATGCAGGTCCTGAATTCGATGTTCTGAGCGTTGCTGTCTGGGACAAGAAGGAAGACACCATCAAGGGCGCCAATGACCTCGGCATCGTCTGGAACCAGATCATCGATGCCCAGAGCATTCCTACCGACATCTACGGCATCCAGGGCATTCCTCACATCATCCTCTTCGGTCCCGACGGAACCATCGTCAAGAGGGATCTCCGCGGTTCGGCCATCGAGGCTGAGGTTGCCAAGTACGTCAAGCCCGTCAAGTAGTCTTGGACGGTAAGAGTCTCACTGTCAGGGAAAAGATTTCCCTGTTTCCACATTCCCCGGGGGTTTATCGCTACTACGATTCCTCGGGGAAGGTGATTTATGTGGGCAAGGCCAAGGACCTCCACAAGAGGGTGGCCCAGTACTTCGTCCCGCCGGAGAGGCTCAACATCAAGACCCGCATCCTGGTCAGCAAGATCGCGGACGCGCAGTTCTCCGTGGTCGACTCGGAAGCGGATGCCCTGCTTCTCGAAAACAACCTCATCAAGCAGTACAAGCCTCATTACAACATTCTCCTCAAGGACTCGAAGACCTATCCCTGGATAGTCGTCACCAACGAGGAGTTCCCGAGGGTCTTCCTGACCCGCAGGGTGGACCGGAAGACGGGGACATATTACGGTCCCTACAGCTCGGTCACTCACGCCAACAACCTTCTGGAGTTCTTCAGGAAGAATTACCCTCTTCGCTCCTGCAAGCTCAAGATAACCGGCGAGGCCGTCCTTCGGGGGAAGTTCCGTCCCTGTCTTGAGATGCACATCGGCCGCTGCAAGGGTTGCTGCGTAGGAGCTGTAAGCAGGGAGGAATATTCATCATGGATAAGTGAAATCACCCGTCTCCTGAAGGGCGGGGTGAATGACATCATCCGTGAATATGAGGCCGCAATGAAGGAGGCCGCTTCCGAACTCCGCTTCGAGGATGCCCAGGTCTACAAGAACCGTATAGACGCCCTCAAGAAGCATTATTCAAAATCGATAATCTCTTCTGTCTCAGATGCTTCCTGCGACGTTTTCTCCCTCGTGTTCGACGGTTCCGAAGCCTTCGGCAACTTCCTGAGGGTGCGTGGCGGATCGGTAGTGCAGTCCCTGAACCTTGGCTTCAAGATGAACATCGAGGAGGAGCAGGCTTCCGTCCTCAGCACCTTCATCGCCGAGATCGAATCCAAGTTCGGTACCCTTGCGAAGGAGGTCATCGTGCCCTTCCTTCCCGATGTGGAGATCGATGGTGTCGAGTTCAGGATTCCTGCCAAGGGTGACAAGCTCTCGCTCCTTGAGCTGAGCGCCAAGAATGCCAGGGAATATCATTTCAACACCCTTAAGCAGAAGGAGCGTACCGATCCGGACGAGTACAAGCGCCTGGTGATGGAGGACCTGCAGAAGGCGCTGGGAATGAAAGAGCTTCCGAAACACATCGAGTGCTTCGACAACTCCAACATTCAGGGCACCAACCCTGTGGCATCCTGCGTGGTGTTCCGTGACGGAGTTCCTTCGAAGAAAGACTACCGGAAATTCAAGATAAAGACTGTCATCGGGGCCAACGACTTCGCTTCGATGAAGGAAGTTGTGAACCGTCGCTACTCCAGGATGCTGGCTGAGGCCCCTGATGACCTTCCTCAGCTCGTGGTGATTGACGGCGGCGAAGGCCAGCTGGAGTTCGCCCGTCAGGCCCTCGCTGAACTCGGGATCCTGGACAGGCTGATGGTAGTAGGCCTTGCGAAGAGGATGGAGCTGGTGATCCGGATCGACGATCCCTATCCTCTTTTCCTCGACCGTAATTCCCATGCCTTGAAGGTCTTGATGCAGATCCGTGATGAAGCTCACCGCTTCGGCATCACCTTCCATCGTTCACTGCGCAGCAAAGGCCAGATCCAGAGCGCCCTGCGCAGCATAAAGGGCGTCGGCGAACAAACCGAGAGCCGGCTGCTCATGCATTACGGTTCCGTGGCGCGCATTGCTGCGGCCTCCCTCGAAGACCTCTCGACAATGGTCTCTCCGGCCCTCGCCAAGACCATCCTCGAAGAGCTGAACAAGGAATATTCAACCACATAATAATGAAAAGATTGACAGTACTGGCGGTTCTGGCTCTCCTGTCGGCCGTCTGCACCGGGGCCTCGGCCCAGGAAAAGATATCCCTGAACGGCAAGTGGAACCTTGAGTTCTGGGAGCAGGAAGACGCACCCGTCACCGATCCTTCGCAGGTCGCTTCGCTGACTACGACCAAGCTCAGCGCCACGGTTCCCGGCAATGTCGAACTGGATCTCCTGGCAGCGGGGATGATCGACGATCCTTCCGTAGGGAACAACATCTACAAGCTTCGTCCCTACGAGCTTTGCCAGTGGATGTACAGCAGGCATTTCACGGCTCCTTCTCTCAAGAAAGGCCAGAGGCTGATCCTGGATTTCGAAGGAATAGACTGCCTTGCCGACATCTGGCTCAACGGGGAGAGGATCGGGTCGACGGACAACGCCATGATAGCCCATAAGTTCGATGTCACAAAGGAAGTCAAGGTCGGGGAAAACCTTCTTCAGGTAATCCTGCGTTCAGCTTTCCTGGAGGCTCAGAATTATCTTGTAGGCACCTACAGCTTCCGTCATTACACAGAGTCCGTCTGGATCCGCAAGCCGCGCCATTGCTACGGCTGGGACATCATGCCCAGGCTGGTCAGCGCCGGACTCTGGAGGGATGTTTTCCTGACGGTCCAAGAGCCTGTGAGCCTTACCGATGTCCATTGGGTCACCGTGAGTGCCGATCCTGCAACCAGGAAGGTTTCCGCTTTCGTGGATGCTCAGGTAAGGTATCCGGCATCCAAGGTAGACAAGGTCCGGCTTAAAGTCAAGCTTGAGAAGGACGGTAAGGTCGCCTACGAGAACGAGCGCATACTCCCGACCTACGCCTGGAGGACCGAATTCAGCTTCGACAACGCCGAACTCTGGTGGCCTAAAGGCTACGGCGAACCTGCCCTTTACGACGGTACGGTCAGCCTTATCGACGAAGACGGCACCGTCCTGGCTTCAGACACCCGCAAGGTCGGTTTCAGGACCGTCAAGCTTGAGCGGAGCGAGATGATCAAAGATGGGGAGGGCGAATTCTGCTTCTACGTCAACGGCGAAAGGATATTCGTACGAGGAACCAACTGGGTGCCGCTGGACGGCTTCCATAGCAGGGACAGGCAATGGGTGGACAGCACGCTAGACATGGTGGTCGACCTTAACTGCAACATGATCCGCTGCTGGGGCGGCAATGTCTACGAGGACACTCCTTTCTACGACCGCTGCGACCGTGAAGGGATAATGGTCTGGCAGGACTTTTCCATGGCCGGAATCATCTATCCCCAGGCTGATGAGTTCGTTTCAAAGCTCAGGGAGGAGATCAAGCAGGTTGTCGTCAAGTTCAGGAGCCATCCTTCACTGGCGATCTGGTCCGGCAATAACGAGAACGACAATTCCCTCCTGTGGACGCTTCCGACCTTCAACATAGATCCCAACCGCGACGTCATCAGCAGGAAGATGATCCCGGAAGTGCTCTACGAGTTCGATCCCACAAGGCCTTATCTGCCCAGCTCTCCCTATTTCAGCGAAGAGGCTTTCAAGAACGGATGCCAGCGCTCGGACCTTCCCCAGGACCATCTCTGGGGCCCCCGCGGTTATTACAAGGATCCTTTCTACAAGGATGCCAAGGCTATATTCGTAAGCGAAATAGGCTACCACGGATCTCCGAATAAGGAGTCGATCGAGAAGATGTTCACCAAGGACTGCCGCTTCCCCTGGACAAAGGATGGCGACTGGAACGAGGAGTGGATGACGAAGTCCGTCCGTCCCCTGCCTTTCTTCGTGGAGTTCGAGGGAAGGAACGACCTGATGACCAAGCAGATAAACCTTCTGTTCGGGTTCAGGCCGAAAACTCTTGACGATTTCGTGGACGCTTCCCAGAGCACCCAGGCCGAGGCGATGAAGTATTTCGTGGAGAAGTTCCGCGGGGCCAAATTCGACCGCACCGGCATCATCTGGTGGAATGTACGTGACGGCTGGCCGATTGTCTCGGACGCCATCGTGGACTACTACAATTCCAAGAAACTTGCCTACACCTATCTCTGGAACGCCCAGAGGACTGTCTGCCTGCTGATCAACGATCCGGAGGACGGAGTGCTTCCCCTGAGGGCAGTCAACGATTCATTCGTTCCGGTCGACGGAAAGGTAAAGGTGACGGATGTCGGGAGCGGCAAGGTAGTTTACAAAGGCAGGTTCAATGTCGGATCCAACGATCGTTCGCTCGTGGCCGGCCTCCCGGTTCCCGAGGGTCAGGGTGTCCTTCTCATTGAATATGAGACCGGCGGCAGCAAGTACCGCAACCACTACCTCTACGGCGCCCCGCCCTTTGACTTCCGCACCTACCAGCGCTTGATGTCAAAGGCAGGCATCAGCAGGTAGTAAGATCGGCGTCGCTAGGTGAGGCTAGCCCGTTTTTCAGAAATACCTGAACACCAATTAATTACGAAAAACGCATAGACTAATAATCTATGCGTTTTCTGTATAATATTAAAAATCAACACGTTGCAAAAAACGCTCTTCGTCGGGAAAGACGAAAGAATGACAGTAGACTATTCCTGGTCGGGGAGGTCGGAGACGATGTTCTGGGAGGGGAGGGTTCCATGGAAGGAAGCGGGATATGTCCCATAGGCATAGACGCCTGGAATAGTAGTGTAAGGATTGATCGGGTCATCCTCCGGCTTGGAGCAGGAAGCGAATCCCAGTGCTGCCAGCAGTGCCGCAAGACCGGCCTTGACGAATCTTTTAGACGCTAACTTCATACTTTTATCAGATTTTTTGCAAATTTAAATATTAATACGTTAAAAGCAAGCCAGAAGCCAGACATTCTTTGATTTTTGGCGGAGTATCGCTAAATTCGCGGCGTAAAACAACTAAAACGAGAAAGAAAATGAAAAAAATCTTCACTCTTATCGTGGCTGCTTTCATGATGACTGTCGCCACTAACTCTTTCGCGCAGATGTCCGTTGGTGTAGGTGCCCTTCACGCCAATGACCAGATCACCCTGAAAGGAATCGACCCCGTGGATGTGGGTATGAACGGATTCTATGCCGGTGTTTCCTACAACCTTCCGATCGTCGGCTTCGTCGGAATCACTCCCGGACTCTATTATTCCATGCTCTTCTCCAATGATAGCGAGTTCAACGGTCAGCTCGGTGCCAAGATCAGGGAGCACTTCATCAACGTTCCTGTCTATCTGAATGTCGGTTTCGGCCTCGGCGAAAATGCCAAGTTGTTTGTTTTCGCAGGCCCTACAGCCCAGATCGGCCTTGCCTCTACAGCACAGGTCTCCATCGCTGGAAACGATCTCAAAAAGGTTGATCGTTATGAAAGCAACGACTACAGCAGGACCAACCTCCTTGTCGGTGGCGGCCTCGGCCTGAACCTCTACAGGTTCCAGATCACTGCCGGCTTCGACCAGGGTCTCTTCAACCTCGACACCTCCAATGACGGAACCAAGAGGACAAAGAGCTACGCCAAGGCTGGAATCGCTTATCTTTTCTAGAATAAAGGCAACAGCAGTACAAGGCGGGATGGGCAGCAGCTCACCCCGCTTTTTTATTTAAGCACCGGGGCGCACTTGATGCCCATGAGTTTCAGGGAGGAGACGAAGTCTGAAGTGACTGCCACCTGGAACTTGGTGGAATGGAACTCGATGTTGTACTTCGTGCCGGGATCATAGAGGTACATCTTCAGGGGGGTCTTGCCCTTGTTGGTGCTGACGAGCTTTACCAGGTCCTTGCGGAACTTTTCGGTCAGCATTGGAGTGGTGACGCTGATCGAAAATCCGGCAAGTTTGGTCTCATTGACGTTGCCGAGCAAGGATATTCCCTTGATTCTCAGGCCGAAAGGCGCTACCTTGCCCTGCGCCCTCTCCTCTGGACGGATTGAATACTTCTCGTCGATCTCGCCTTCGATGTAGAGGCTGGCGTGAGGCTGGAGGTACTTCATGAAGGTTTCGTAGTCCCGGCCGAAGAGGGAAAGCTCGTACGAGCCGCTGTAATCTTCCAGCTTTGTTCGGGAATATGGTTTCCCGGTCTTGGTGGTGAGGGTGGCGGTCTCGGTGACCAGGCCTGCCACTGCAATCTTCATCTTCTTCTTAGAGGCATCGCATTCGGCGATTACGTTCCCAAGGGTCGCAAGCTCCTGGTTCGTGAAGGTCTCCATCTCGAAGGAATATTTCTCCAGCGGATGGGAGGAAATGTACATCCCGACATATTCCTTTTCCTTCTGAAGGATCTCCAGCTCGTCGTCCATCTCCACATTTTCAGGAATATCGGGCCGTACCGGCTTCATCTCTTCCATCTCGCCGAAGAGGGAAGCTCCGGAATCGGCACTGTCCTGGCTGTACAGGGCGGCGTAGCGGGCAAGCTCGTCGATGAAGAAGTTGCCGTTCTTGCAGGGCATGAAGAACTGGCGCCTCTTGATTCCGAAGGAGTCGAAGCCTCCGGAATAGACCAGGCATTCCAAAGCCTTGCGGTTGAGCACCCCGTCCATCCTTTCCACGAAGTCGAATATGTCCTTGTAGGGGCCGTCCTTGGCCCTTCCGGCTATGATGGCGTCTGCCACGTTGGTGCCGAAGCCCTTGATGCCTTTAAGGCCGAAGCGTATGATTCCCTCCTTGTTGACTGTGAAATGGGAATAGGATTCGTTGACGTCGGGGTTCTTTACCCTGATCTTGTGGGCCTTGCAGTCGGAAAGGATCTTCCGGATTTCGGCCGTGTTGCCGAGGTTGCAGGAAAGGTTGGCGGCGAAGAACTCGGCCGGATAATGGCACTTGAGCCATCCGGTCTGGTAGGAGACCCAGGCGTAGCAGGTAGCGTGGGACTTGTTGAAGGCGTACTGGGCGAATTTTTCCCAGTCTTTCCAAATCTTGTCCAGGGTCTTCTCCGGATGGCCGTTCGCCATTCCTCCGCTCATGAACTTGTCCTTCAGCTCGTTCAGGATGGCGATCTGCTTCTTACCCATCGCCTTGCGGAGCTTGTCAGCCTCACCCTTGGTGAATCCGGCGAGTTTCTGGGAGAGAAGCATGACCTGCTCCTGGTAGACGGTCACTCCGTAAGTGTCGTTTAGGAATTCCTCCATGTCCGGGAGGTCGTACTCGATCTTTTCGATTCCGAGTTTCCTGTTGACGAAGTTGGGAATGTAGTCCATCGGGCCCGGGCGGTAGAGGGCGTTCATAGCGATGAGGTCCTCGAAGCGCTCAGGATGAAGCTTCTGGAGCCAGTTCTTCATTCCGGGGGATTCAAACTGGAACACGCTGTCGGTGTCGCCGCGACTGTAGAGCTCGTAGGTAGGCTTGTCGTTTATGTCGATAGCCTCGATGTCGATGTCCTCTCCAAAGCGCAGCTTGATGTTGTCCAGGCACTTGTGGATGATAGTGAGGGTGTTGAGGCCCAGGAAGTCCATCTTGAGCATTCCCACGTCCTCGATGTAGTGGCCGTCGTACTGGCTGGTCCAGACCAGTTCTCCGGTCTCTTTGTCCTGGGAGAGGCAGATTGGGATGTAGTCCGTGAGCCTTCCGCGGCCGATGATTGTGGCGCAGGCATGCATTCCGACCTGGCGGATGCAGCCCTCTAGCTTCTGGGCGAACTTCAGGACTTCCTTCACCTGTTCGGACCCGTTCTCTAGCAGGTCCTTAAGTTCGGGAACCAGGCGGTAACAGTTCTTCAGGGTGATCTTGACGTCGGTCTCCTCCATTCCCTTCTGGAACCACTTGCCGTCCTTCTCGTAGGACTTGAATCCAGGCTTAAGTTCGTCAAGCTTGGGGTTGAAAGGATATTCCTTCTCCACCTTTTCGCTCAGGCGGTCGGGCACCAGGCCTGAGAGCCTGTTGGACTCGTCGAGAGGCAGGTCGCGTACCCTGGCGACGTCCTTGATGGCGCCTTTCGCCAGCATGGTTCCGAAGGTGATGACTCGGGACACATGGTCCTTGCCGTAGGTGTCGTCAACATATTTATGGGCCAGGCCGAGGTCTTCGAAGTCGACGTCGATATCAGGCATCGAGATTCGGTCCGGGTTGAGGAATCGCTCGAACAGGAGCTGGTACTTGATCGGGTCCAGGTTGGTGATTCCGAGGCAGTAAGCCACTGCCGAACCTGCGGCCGACCCACGGCCGGGGCCGACAAGGCTGCCTTTCTTGCGGCAGGCGGCAATATAGTCCTGGACAATCAGGAAGTAGTCCGGGAAGCCCATGCGGCAGATGGTCTTCAACTCGAAGTCGAGCCTTTCCGCCTGCTCTTCATTCAATGTCTTTCCGTAACGCTTTTCGGCTCCCAGGTAGGTCAGGTGGCAGAGGTAGGCCACCGACTTGCAGAACTCGTCGCCGCGGTAGTTGCCCTTCTTGTCGTTCCTGCCGGCGTCGATTATGTCCTTGTACTGCTCCAGGTAGGTGTCCAGGTCATCCAGGAAGGCTGGGTCGATCTCGTACTTCGGGAGCACGTGGTCGCGGTCGATGCTGTAGACTTCGACCTTGTCGGCGATCTCAAGGGTGTTGGCCAGGACTTCCGGATGGTCCGGGAAGAGGGCTGCCATCTCCTCTTCGCTCTTCAGGTACTCCTGCTGGGTGTAGTGGAGACGGGGTTCTTCGAATATCTTCTTGCCTGTGTTGAGGCAGATGAGATGGTCATGGGCCGGTCCGTCTTCCTTGTTGACGAAGTGGACGTCGTTGGTGGCTACGACCTTGACCCCCATTTCCTCGGCAAGGGAGAATATTCCCGCATTGCTTATCTGCTGCTGTTCCCAGACTTCCAGGGACAGTCCCGGGACCTCCGTCTTATGGAGCATAACCTCGAGGTAGTAGTCCTCTCCGAACACTTTCCTGTGCCATTCGATGGCCTTTCGGGCTTCGTCCATCTTGCCGGCCACGATGTCCTTCGGGATCTCTCCTGCGAGGCAGGCAGAGCAGCAGATCAGGCCTTCGTGGTATTTCTCAATGATTTCGTGGCTGACCCTGGGCTTGCCGTAATAGAGGCCTTCGATGTGTCCGAGCGAGACTATGTTCGTGAGGTTCTTGTAGCCCTGGTAGTTCTTGGCCAGGAGGATGAGGTGGTAGTAGGAGCGGTGCTCGTTGTCCTTGATCCTGGGGTCGTAGTGACGTGTCACGTAGACCTCGCAGCCGATGATGGGCTTAACCTTGTACTCTTTCGTCTCCTTGTCGCGATGCTTGTCGGCGAACTTGAAGAACTCCTTGACTCCGTACATGTTGCCATGGTCGGTAATCGCCAGGGCGGGCATGCCCATCTCCTCAGCCCTGTCAAAAAGGGTTGCAATGGACGAGAAGCCGTCGAGGATGGAATACTGGGTGTGGACGTGTAGGTGTACGAAGGCCATTTCCGCTTGTTTTGTGTCTTACAAAGATACCGAAATTCCCTCGAATTGCACTATATTTGTAAGAACTGCATTAGATTTAAACACTTATAGCCATGAAAGGAGATTCATTTTTCGCATTGATAGCCGGGGCAGCCGCCGGTCTGACCCTGGGACTTTTGTTCGCCCCCGAAAAGGGTGAAGAGACCCGCCGCAAGGTGAAGGTCGCAGCCGCTGAAGGCTGGGACGAATTCATGGACGCCGCAGACGAGGGTTTCGACAAGGCAAAGGAGACCTTCGAGGATGTCAAGGAAGGCGCTGAGAGCGCTACTTCCAGGATGAGGGCCCGCGCAAGGCTTGCCAGGAGGGACCTTAAGAATCTCAAGGAGACTCTCACCGACCAGGCCGGAGACTTCAAGGAGGAAGCCCGCCTGAAGATCCTCGCCCAGCTGGACAAACTCGAGAAGGCTCTCTCAAAGGATCCTGAGGAGACTGAGGATCAGTGGAACGCCGAAGACGCCTAGGTCATGGGAGATTTCACAAGGCCGATCGAGGATCTCGGCCAGGAGGCTTCTGAATATATCGACCTCCGGATCAACGATCTCAAGCTTCGTTCTGCGAAGGGGCTTTCGATGACCCTGAGCAAGCTCCTGTACATGCTGCTTGTCCTGTTCGTCGTGTCCATCATCCTAACTTCGATAGCGATCGGAGGGGTGATGTGGATCGGGGAGATGATCGGCAGCTATGCAGGTGGGGCAGCCATCGTGGCCGCCTTCTTCCTGCTTGTCCTGGGAGTGCTCCTGCTTCTGAGGAAGAAACTGTTCAGGGACACCTTCGTACCGCTTTTCGTGAAACTGTTCTTTGACGAAGACAAATAGCCTTAAAGAGATGAAGTACAGTGACATAAAGACAATGGACCAGCTGGAGGCCGCCCAGCAGAAGGTCAAATCCAGGCTGGAGTCCAAGGGCGTTGAGGTGAAAGAGTCCTTCTACGACATGAGGGAATCATATTCCCCTGGGAATATGCTGATGTCCGGCCTCAAGTCGGTCTCGTCGTACATCCCTGTCGACCAGCTTCTCCTTACCACCGTCCGCCGCCTTAAGCACAAAATCTTGAAATAGAGGTGATTAACCGCCAGACCATTATACCCGGAACCGCCGCTTCGCGGCCCCACCGCTCGCTTCGCTGTGCTCCGCTCCGGTCCCCCCTCTTAACGTGCCGAGGGTGGCAGTGGTTCCGGGTGTAATGGTCTTGCGCCAAATCCAATCATCAAACTATGAACCGAAATATTGACAGAGTCGAGGCCGTCCGGGATATGATGCGGTCCCGGGGCTGGGACATTGTAATCCTGACTGGCAACGACCCCCATGCGAGCGAATATTCAGCGCCCCGCTGGCACCAGGTCGCCTGGGTCTCCGGCTACACAGGTGAAGGAGATATAGTGATCACCGAGGACCACGCCGGACTCTGGACCGACACCCGCTATTTCATCCAGGCCGAAAGGCAACTTTCCGGTACCGGAATTGAACTCCACAAAACCAGGATCCAGACCCAGGTCCTGATCCCGCAGTGGCTGTCCGGGCACTTTGAAGGCTATGACGAAGTGGTCGTGGCTGTAGACGGTCTGGGAATCAGCGCTACAACCGTCCTGGAGATCAGGGAAGCTATCGGCATCGACAGGACAGCTGTCGCCAACGTCCCCGACATGCTCTCTCCTCTTTGGAAAGACCGGCCCGCCATCCCCCAGACACCGATAATAACCCTCGGAGCCGAGACTGTCGGCTGGTCCCGCAGGCAGAAGATTACATGGCTGCGCAAGTGGCTGGACGACAATGGCTGTGATGCCATCCTGCTGACTGCCTTGGACGAGATTGCCTGGATGCTGAACGTCCGGGGCCAGGACGTAGCCTACAATCCCGTGGTGATGTCCTACCTCCTGGTCACCCCCGACACCACCCAGTGGTTTGTCCGTAAGGGGCCCCTCCCTGAGGATGACAACGAGACTGAAGACAGTTTCTATGAGCTCACTGCGGACGGAGTGAACATCCAGGACTATTCAGACATCGGCATGGCCCTGGCAGGAATGGTCGATGATGACTACATCCACAGGCTCTTTGTCGATCCTTCGACCCTCAACTACGATCTCTACGGCATCCTGAAGGAGAACACCCTTCAGGACAACGTCAAGACCGGAAAGTCTCCGGTAGCCCTGCGCAAGGCCGTGAAGAACGAGGTTGAGATTGCCGGGATGAGGGAAGCCCACCTCGAGGACGGACTCGCAATGGAGCGTTTCCTCTTCTGGCTCGAAAAGATGGTTGAAGCCGGCGAGCCTCTCAATGAATATGAATGCTCGGTCAAGCTCCACGAGTTCCGCAGCAGGATAGAAGGTTTCAGGGGCGAGAGTTTCGAGACCATCTCCGCTTACGGACCAAACGCGGCCCTGCCTCACTATGTTACCCCGGAGGAGGACTCGGCAGAATTATTCGCCAACGGCCTTTATCTCTGTGATTCAGGCGGGCAGTACCTGTTCGGAACCACCGACATAACCCGTACGGTTCCCCTCGGCCCCTGTACCCCTCTTGAAAAGGAGGACTATACCTTGGTGCTCAAGGGTCATATTGCCCTCTCAAAGGCTATATTCCCTAAAGGAACTGCAGGCTGTCAGCTGGATGCCCTCGCAAGGGCCCCGCTGTGGAATACTAAACGCAATTTCGGCCATGGAACTGGCCATGGGGTCGGTTTCTACCTCAATGTCCACGAAGGGCCGCAGGACATCAGGCAGAATTTCAACAAACAGGCCCTGCTCCCCGGAATGATCACCTCCAACGAGCCTGGAATCTACCGTGAAGGACGTCATGGAGTACGTCATGAGAACCTGATCCTCTGTGTGGATGCAGGTGAGAATGATTTCGGCCGCTGGCTCCGTTTCGAGCCCTTGACACTGTGTCATTTCGACACATCTATCATTGTCAGGGACCTTCTCGACGCTTCCGAGATAAAGTGGTTGAATGACTACAACGAGCAGGTCTTCCGTACCCTATCCCCGTGCCTTCCCGGCGACGTCGCCTCATGGCTCCGCCAGAAGACCCTCCCAGTCTAGAAATCAAAGTTATTATTTAACCCTCTTGAAGGTGAAGCCGGTCTTCATGCCGTCGTAGCTGTCGGCCAGGTTGGAGATGGCGTTCAAAGTGGGCTGGTTGGACGCGAATCCTAAGACCTGGATGAGGCTGAGCAGCTTGCTGGAATCATACGTCACGGCCATCTGGTCGCCGACCACCGACAGGTAGGCAGCAGGAAGCGGGAAGAGAGGGGTCTTGAGAGTCAGCTTCTTATTCGTGTCATCGAAATCGTAGGTTCCTTCGAAGGATCTGTCTCCTATGAAGTAGGAGCAGGTGTTGTCCTCTCTCAGCTGGAGCGAGATGCTGCCGGGCTTGAACCCCATCTTCTCGAAATAGGGAGAAAGGTTGCCGGCTACGCTTTCTCCGGCCACTGCACCGCCCGCTTTCTTGAGCATGTTCTCGGATTCGAACTGGATGGCCGGTTCGTCATAGGTCCAGTTGCCCACGAGGGCCGTCTTGGTGGTAGTGTCATAGAACTGCCCCAGCACTGAGCCGAGGATCTTGACAATCGTAGTGACCGTAGATGCCTTTTTGCGACTGCCGAAAATTGAGCCCAGGACACTGGCTGTCTTTATTAGTCCACAGCCAGATACCGTCAGGGCGCAGCAAAGAAGGGCAGTCGCAGCGATGCGATGCCTCTTCATGATCAGGCTTCTTTTGAGTCCTTCTTTTCCTGGAACTTCTGCTTCAGGGTGTCGATGGCATCCTCGGCCTTGTCCTGGAGGTCTTCAGCATTCTCCTTGACCTCGGCGTAGATGTCCTTTGCCTTTTCAGTCACCTTTCCGGCAACTTCCACGGTCTTTTCCTTTGCCTCGGCGTAGACGTCCTTAGCCTTGTCGGCCATGTCAGCAGCCTTTTCCTTAGCTTCAGCGTAAGCGTCCTTTGCCTTGTCAGCTACCTGTCCTGCAGTGTACTGGACTTTTTCCTTGAAAGTGACTTTTCCGTCGCCGTTCAGATCCCTGGGATCGAGGCCTTCCTTGTTGATGTTTTCTTCCATGATTGATGAATATTAATGAAATGTTAGTTTTCTTTCTTCTTACCTGCCACGAAGCCGGCTCCGGCGAGGACCATCAGCACGAAGAGCACCGCCGAAGAGGCTCTTGAGACCCTTTCTCCGAAGGAATAGACCTTCGGGGAGAATCTCATGACAATGTCATGCTCTCCCGCGGGCAGTACGGCTCCGCGAAGAATCCAGTCGGCTCGGAAGATTTCCGGTCCCTCGGCCCCGTCTACGGTTATATTCCAGTCAGGATAATAGACTTCGCTGAAGACTGCGGCACGGTCGGCATCAGCAACATAGTGGTAATGCAGCTCGTTGGGACTGTAGTAAGTCATGTAGATGGTGTCCTTCGGGGCGAGAAGATCCTTCGCTTCGCTCAGGATGACAGGAGAGGGGGTGGGGGAAGTGGAAACAATGGCGGTGGTTCGGAGGTCCGTCGACTCGATCAGGCCGATCTCGTCGTCAGGAGTTGACGCTTCCACGAAACCATCCACGAACCAAGCCGTCCCGTACGCTTTCTCATTGACTACCGGAGCCATGTCCCCGCCGAAGATAAGGTACTTGGTGTTGAGCGCGGACATCATCTTCATTTCCGGTAGGGCCGCCTGGGCTTCCTCGATCGTCGAGGCTCCTTGCACGGCAGTACCTATCGACATGATTTCCTTTGTAAGGTACCTGTCGATCATGTCCTGGTAGCGCTGGAGCTTAGCAGGGCTGTAACCGCCTATGCTCTTGTGCCAGTAGGAATTGAAGGTGTCGTTGAACATGTCGGCGCTCAGGTCGGCTACCCTGTTGGATACAGCGGGGTCTTCCAGGATGGCCTTGTCGACCGGCCTCAGGTTGAAATGGCTTCCGAACTGGCGCGGAGTAGTGAAGCTGTCAGAGTTGAGGTACCTCTTGCCGACACCGAACATATTCACAAGGATCAGGAGGCATATTCCAGCCATGGCTTCAATCCGTCTGGCATTGCCGATGTGAGGATCGGAGGCGTAGGATTTCGGGGCGTTCTTAGGCTTGCTGTAGGCCCAGAGGATAAGTCCGAAGGTGAGGAGGATTAGCACCATCGACCAGAGGGCGTCGCTGACGAGCAGGTACCTTCTGTCTGCCTTCAGGGCGTCCACGATGACGTCCTGCATCCTCGAGTCGGAGGCTCCTGAGAAGGATCCTGCTATTCCGGGGACCAAGATGCACAGTAGGCAGAAGCCGGCGGTGAGTGCAAGCGCAATCCATCCGGCGCGGAGGAATTCCTTCTTTGAATATTCCTGCTTGAGGATCCTGTCGAGGACGAGGAAGCCCAGCATAGGCAGGGTGAACTGCAGGATGACGAGGGCCATTGAGACCGTCCTGAACTTGTTGTACATCGGTACGTGATCGAAGAAGAACTTCGTAAACCACATCATGTGGCTGCCGACGGCCAGGAAGACTGCAAGCAGGGTGGCCGCAAGAAGCCACCATTTCTCCTTCCCCTTGTAGAGGAAAAGTCCGAGGAGGAACAGGAATATGGTTATGGCTCCCATGTACATAGGGCCTGCGGTGAAAGGCTGGGGCCCCCAGTAGAAGGGCAGGGCCTTTGCGATCTCAGAAGGATTGCCCTGGCCGGCCTGCTTGAAGAGCTTTACGACTTCGGATTTGTCCGGGTTGATGGCACCGGCAGAAGAACCTCCGTTGAAATTGGGGATCATCAGGTTGGGAAGCTCTTCCCAGCCGTAGGACCAGGCAGTGGCATAGTCAAGCTGCAGGCCGTCGTTGTTGACTTCACCTCCGGTGGGGTGCGAGAGTTCCGAGCCTCCACGCATGGTGTACTTCGTGTACTCGTAGAGCGGGGCGAGCTTTATGGCGTTGGTTCCTATTCCTGCCAGACCAACGACTAGCAGGAAGGCTGAGGCGGCGAAGAAGCGTCCGATCTTCTGCTTGATGTCCTTGCCTCTCAGGAGGCTTATGAAAAGAGCGATCACGAAGACGGCGATCATCAGGGCCAGGTAATATGTGATCTGCTGGTGGTTGGCCTTTATCTGGAAGCTCAGCATGAGGCCGAACAAGGCGGACCAGAGCATCGTGCCTGGCAGCCAGGCTTTCCACCCCTTGCCTTCCTTGAGGGCTGATTTATAGGTGAATATGACTGCCGCAAGAACCCATGGCAGGAGCGCCAGGGCCTGCATCTTGGTGTTGTGACCGACCTGGATGATCTGCAGATTGTAGGAGCAGAAGGTTACGGCGATGGCTCCTCCCACGGCCAGGAATTTGTCTATTCCCAAAGCCAGCATCAGGAGGAAGGCTCCCAGCAGGGAGATGAAGAGCCAGTTGGCAGGGCGTTTTCCCTTGAACATGAAGTCGTTGATCGGCTGTGTCCAGTCTCCCTTGGATGAAGGCATGAAAGAGGTGTTGGGCATGCCTCCGAACATCGCATCAGTCCAGCGTGCCGGGTCGTCCGGGTGCTCCCTGTTCCAGGCCTGGCTTTCCTGGGCCATGCTCTTGAAGCCAGTGATGTCGCTCTGGTTGACGATCTTTCCTGATAGGACCTGTGGCACGTAGGCATAGGCAAGCACCAGGAAGAAAAGTACTATGCCAGCCCAAACGGCGATCTTTTTGAGAATATTCTTGTCTGTCATTTTCCTTTGTTGTCAGCTGTCATTTCATCGAGGTATCCGGCCAGCTGCCTTGTGATAGTCCGGCGGCTGTACTTTGAGATGTCCGAATCGTTGTCTTTGAGTTCATCATTCTTGAATTCTGACCAGCAGAAGTCCACCCAAGTCCTGATGTTCTTTTCATCGTCCCATCCGGAGACGACTCCCGAAGAAGTCTCGCGGACCATCTTGGCCATAATGCTGTCGGTCTGTCCTATTCCGAGGATGGGTCTGCGGGAAGCAAGGTATTCGAACAGCTTTCCCGGTATGGCGGAAGCATATTCAGGTTCCTGCCTGAGGCATAGGAGGAGGAAGGAGGCGTTTCGCTGCTCCATGACGGCAACTTCATGCGGCTGGTAGCCCAGGTAGTTGAGATTCTTCTCCAATCCTGCTTCCTTGATTGACCGGAGAATCTCCTTGTCCGTCTTCCCCACCAGCCTGATCCTCAGGAATCTGCTGAATTCTTCATCGGTCTTGCATTTTTCGGCCAGCACCCGCCACAGAACCGTTGGATTGCCGTCGGCGGCAAACAGCCCGGTGAGGGTTATGTTGAAGAAGCCGTCGTCGCTGATGAATCCTTTGTAATCATCGGGATCGAAACCGTTCGTCATCAGCCGCACCTTGTTGGAGGTCATCTCCTGGAAGTCCCTCTGTTCGTAGGGAGAGACAGAAACGACTATCGTAGCGTTGTCAAGGACTTCTTTTTCAAGCTCATGCTGTTTCCTGTCCGCCTTTTCCGTCAGGCCCAGGTGCTTGTAGTAGAAGATCCTGGTCCAGGCATCCCTGAAATCTGCCAGCCATGGCAGCCCGGTGGCCTTGGACAAGCGAAGGCCGATGAGGTGCATCGAATGAGGCGGTCCGGTCGTGACTATCGCGTCCACAGGGTGCTCCTTGAGGTATTTCCTTAAGAACCTTACGGAAGGTTCCACCCATAGGACCCTCGGGTCCGGAATGAAGAAATTGCCGCGGACGAAGAGGGATAGTTTCTGTTTCCAGTTTTTCTTCCCTCCGTGGATAGGGTTGACTTCACCGGAAGAAGCCCCGCCTTTTCCCATCAGTTTCCGATAGACGGCATAAGGCTCCGTGATGTGCCGCTTGACAATCTCAGCCTCGGGAGGGATCTCTGCTTCCAGGGTTTTGTCAGTTGCTGTCAGTTCCGGATTCTCTGGAGTGTAGATGACGGGCTGCCAGCCTTCGGAAGGAAGGTATTTTGCGAACTTGACCCATCTCTGGACTCCGGATCCGCCGGACGGCGGCCAATAGTATGTTATGATCAGGACCCGTTTCATCGGAAATCTGTCTATAGCGTTATCATTCAAATTGTTTACAAGCCCAGTTCGTCCTTCATGGTGCGCAGGAGGTCGAAGGCTTGAAGGGGCGTCATGTTGTTGAGGTCGGCTCCGGCTAGCTTGTCGCGCAGGGATTCAAGGGTAGGGTCGTCCAGCTGGAAGAAGGAAAGCTGGAGGGAGCCGTCGCTTTCCAGAGTGCCTGCCTTTGTCTGGACAGGTTTCTTGATCTGTCCCTTGCGGGCGCTCACCAGATGCTCCGAGTCGTTCATCTCCAAGGCCTTGAGGGTGTTCTCCGCGCTCTGGATGACTTCCTTCGGCATGCCGGCCATCCTGGCCACATGTATTCCGAAACTGTGGGCTGTGCCGCCCTCCCGCATCTTGCGCAGGAAGATGACCTGCGTCCCGACTTCCTTCACCGCGATGTGGAAGTTCCTGACCCTGGGGTACATCTCTTCCAGGTCGTTGAGCTCGTGGTAGTGGGTCGCGAAGAGGGTCTTGGCTCCATGGCCATATTCATGAATATATTCAACGATGGCGCGGGCGATCGACATTCCGTCGTAGGTCGAAGTGCCGCGGCCGATCTCATCGAGCAGGACAAGCGACCTTGCCGAGAGGTTGTGCAGGATCATCGAGGTCTCCAGCATCTCCACCATGAAGGTGGATTCTCCGCGGGAAATGTTGTCCGAGGCCCCTACACGCGTGAATATTTTGTCAAAGTAGCCTATCCTTGCGCTCTCGGCCGGCACGAAAGATCCTATCTGGGCCAGTAGGACGATAAGGGCCGTCTGCCTCAGGAGGGCGGATTTTCCGGCCATGTTCGGACCAGTCAGGATGATTATCTGCTGCTTCTTGTCGTCCAGCATTACGTCGTTGGGGACATATTCCTCTCCCGGAGGCATCAGAGTCTCGATCACGGGATGGCGGCCGCCTTTTATGTCCAGGACCTTGTCCTTGGTGACCTCAGGCCTGCAGTACTTGTTCGACACTGCGAGGGCGGCGAAGCCGGCGAGGACATCCAGCCTGGCTATGATCCGGCAGTTGGTCTGGATGGCGGAGATGCTTTTCTGGATCTGGGCCACGAGGTCGGCGTAGATCCTGGTCTCGATCGCGTAGATGCGGTCCTCGGCGCTCAGGATCTTCTCTTCGTATTCCTTGAGTTCCGCGGTTATGTAGCGCTCTGCGTTGACAAGCGTCTGCTTGCGGATCCATTCCGGAGGAACCAGGTCCTTGAAGGTGTTGCGAACCTCGATGTAGTACCCGAAGACGTTGTTGTAACTGATTTTAAGAGAAGAGATTCCGGTACGTTCGGCCTCGCTCTGCTGGAGCTTCAGGAGGTAGTCCTTGCCGCCTGAAGAGATGTCCCGGAGTTCGTCTAATTCGGCATCCACGCCCTTTCCGATCACCGGGCCCTTGCCTATTGCGGCAGCCGGCTCGGGATCCATGGTTCCGGCGATCTTGTCCAGCAGCTTGGAACAGTCCTTCATGCCGGAAGCAAGTTTTTCCAGTGCTTCCATGCCCTTCCCCTTGCAGAGTCCGGCGACAGGTTCCATCAGCTTCAGGCCGCGGCCTAGCTGCATGACTTCCCTCGGGACTATCTTTCCGGTGGCAGCCCTTGAGATGATCCTCTCAAGGTCTCCTATGCCGCCGAGATATTCCCTGATGCTTTTGAGGTCCTCGTCGGCTCCGACGAAATGCCCGACCACGTCGTAACGGCTGTCGAGTTCGCGGATGTCCATCACCGGCATGGCCAGCCAGCTTCGGAGCAGGCGGGAACCCATCGGTGAGGAGCATCTGTCGATCACGCTCACCAGGCTCACCCCTTCGCCTCCTGCCGCTGAATTGAACAGCTCGAGGTTGCGCATTGTGAACTTGTCCATCCAGACGAACTTGTCGCCGTCGATCCTGGAGATCGAACAGATGTTCTTGAGCCCTGTGTGCTGGGTCTGCTCGAGGTAGACCATCAAGGCTCCGGCCGAACATATTCCCAGAGGGTACCTGTCCACCCCGAATCCCTTGAGTGAATCGACTCCGAACTGCTTCTTGAGTCTTTCGACGGCGGCTTCATGAACGAAGGCCCATTCTTCCACGGAGGAAATGTAGAGATTCTCCCCGAACCTCTGGCGCACCCCTTTCTCGTAGCCTCTCTGGGCAACGATTTCCTTGGGGTTCAGGGAGGCAAGCAGGGTGCCGATGTAATCGAGCGAACCCTGGGCAACCTGGAAGGAGCCGGTGGAGACGTCCAGGAAGGCGGCTCCGCACTCTTCCTTGTCGAAGGTCAGGCCTGCCAGGAAGTTGTTCTCCTTACCGTCCAGGAGCTGCTCGTTGAAGGCTATTCCCGGGGTAACGAGTTCGGTCACTCCGCGCTTGACGAGTTTCTTGGCGAATTTAGGGTCTTCCAGCTGGTCGCAGACTGCCACCTTGTAACCGGCGCGGACGAGTTTCGGAAGATAGGTGTCAAGGGCATGGTGAGGGAAACCGGCCATCTCGACATAGCCCTTGTCTCCATTGGACTTGCGGGTCTGGACGATTCCGAGGACCTTGCTGACAAGCACGGCATCGTCGGAATAGGATTCGTAGAAATCCCCGACCCTGTAAAGGAGCACCGCTTCCGGGTGCTGTGCCTTCACGGAAAAAAACTGCTTGATCAACGGAGTGTCTTCTGGTGCCTTGCCTTTCGCCATCTTCTATTTTTTATAAAAGCAAATTTACGCATTTTTATCAGAAATGATTATTTTTACATCTGCCAACAAACCGCAAATAAAACCACATGTCATGAATAAGACTCTCAATCGTTTTTTCAGTACCCTCTTACTGGCTTGCATCCTGCCTTTTGCGGCCGGCGCTGCAGCTAAGTCCTGGACCCTGGCTTCTCCTGACGGAAGGCTCAAGGCGTCGGTCAATGCAGACGGCAAGGTGACATATTCAGTCACTTTCGACGGCAAGGTCATCCTCGCCCCATCCGAGATTGCCATGACCCTCGGTGACGGTACCGTCTTCGGTTCCGGCAAGGTCACGAAGACCTACACTTTCAAGAACAACGAGACCATCCCGGCCGTGGCCTACAAGAAGGCTGCCGTGAAGGACGTCTACAACGCCCTTGTGCTGACCTTCAAGGATTGCCTGGTCGAATTCAGGGCCTACGACAACGCCGTGGCCTACAGGTTCCTCTCCAAAGCCAGGAAGACTGACTATGTGGTTGAATCAGAGAAGGTTGAACTGAATTTCCAGGAGGACTGGACAGCATGGATTCCCTATGTCAGGGACGGCAAGACCTTCGAGCAGCAGTTCAAGAATTCCTTTGAGAACTATTATCAGCACATTCCTCTCTCCCAGTGGAATCCTGAGCGTCTCGCCTTCCTTCCCCTCGTGGTCGATGCCTCCAACGGGGTCAAGGTGATGGTGACCGAATCCGACCTCAGGGACTATCCCGGCCTCTATCTGAACGGCCAGGGCGGAAGCAAGCTCTTCGGAATCAACGCCCCCTATCCCAAGGACATCGAGCAGGGCGGCCACAACAATCTCCAGGGTATCGTCAAGACCCGCGAGAACTACATCGCCAAGGCTTCCGCTGCTCCCAGGAGTTTCCCTTGGAGGATCGTCGGTGTCTTCGAGGATGAGAAGGACCTCGTGAATTCCGACCTTACCTGGCTTCTCGGCGCACCTGCCGACAAGGCTGCCGACTGGAGCTGGATCAAGCCCGGCAAGGTTGCCTGGGACTGGTGGAACGACTGGAATCTCTACGGTGTGGACTTCAAGTCCGGAATCAACAACGAGACCTACAAGTACTACATTGATTTCGCCTCGAAGCATGGTATTGAATATGTCATCCTGGACGAGGGCTGGGCGGTCAACAAGAAGGCCGACCTCTTCCAGATCGTGCCTGAGATCAACCTGGAGGAACTCGTTTCCTATGCCAGGTCGAAGAACGTGGACCTGATCCTCTGGGCGGGTTACAAGGCTGTCGACAAGGACATCGAAGGAGTGTTCAAGCACTATTCCGCCATGGGCATCAAGGGCTTCAAGGTGGACTTCATGGACCGTGACGACCAGATGGTGATGCAGTTCTACGAGAAGGTCGCGGCCACTGCCGCCAAGTACCACATGCTCGTGGACTTCCACGGAGCCTTCAAGCCTTCGGGCCTCGAAAGGACCTACCCCAACATCATCAACTACGAAGGAGTGGCAGGCCTCGAGCAGATGAAATGGGGTGCCAGGGAATATGACCAGGTCACCTACGACGTGATCATCCCCTTCGTGAGGATGGCCGCCGGAAGGATGGACTACACCCAAGGAGCTATGGTCAACTGCACCAAGGGCAATGCCTATTCCAACAATTCTTCCCCGATGAGCCAGGGTACCCGCTGCCGCCAGCTTGCTGAATATGCGATCTTCGAAGCTCCCCTGACCATGCTCTGCGACTCTCCGTCCAACTACATGGCGGAACCTGAGTGCACTGATTTCATCGCCGCCTTCCCCACTTCCTGGGATGAGACGGTCCCCGTCTGCGGCAAGATCGGTGAATATGTGGCCATAGCCAGACGCAAAGGAAACGACTGGTACGTCGGCGCCCTGACAGACTGGAACGCCCGTGACCTCGCCCTTGACCTCGGCTTCATCGGAAGCGGAAAGATGACTGTCTTCCAGGACGGTGTCAACGCCCACAGGGCCGCCCAGGACTACAAGAAGACCACCATGGATCTGCCCATCGACGGCAAGGTCCAGATCCACATGGCCCCCGGCGGCGGCTGGGTCGCGAAGATCTCGCGTTAGGGTCCAAGACAGACGGTTATGAGTAAAAAGATTCTATTATGCGCCCTCGCAATGGTGACGCTGGTCTTGTCCGGCGTCACCGCAGAGGCCAAGAGCGAAGATCTCAGCGTGATGTCGTTCAACCTTCGTGGCAAGGAGGTTGACGAATCAGGAGACTTCAGCTGGGCATCCCGCAAGAAAGGATGTCTCAAGGCGATCAAGAAATACGATCCGGACATCATCTTCCTCCAGGAGGCCTTTGCCTATCACAAGACTGACCTGATGAAGGAATTCAAGAAGCACATGCTGGTGGACCGGAGCTCGAAGCCCGGGATCGTCGATCCCGAAGTCCGCAACAACGAGAATCCCATAATGTTCAGGGCGGACAGGTACGAGCTGCTGGACTATGGCTCTTTCCTGTTCGGAGAAAGCCGGAACACGACCTGGGTGAAGCTTCGTTACAAGAAGTCAGGAGTGATCTTTTTCTGCTTCAACACCCAGTTCGACGAGGCCGAATCTTCCCTCAGGAAGAGTTCTGAACTCCTGGCCGACAAGATTAAGGAGATTGCCGGTGACGATGCCGTGATCTTTGTCGGAGGCGACTTCAAGATGTCTGCTGCCGACAGGGCGATTTCGTCCCTGACTTCTTATGTGAAGGATGCAAACTATTCGCTTAAGAAGCCTGACACAAGGGCTTCGTTCAACGGTTTCGGCAAGCCGGGCAATTCACCTCTCTGGCCGGACCACATCCTTGTAAGAAATGCCAAGGCCGAATCCTTTGAAGTCGTAGACAGCAAAAAATTCGGCCCCAGGTACATCTCGGATCACTATCCGGTCTTCGCCGAATTCGAGATCCGCATCCCCAAAGGGAAATAGTATTCAAGATTATCAGCCTGCCGCTTCGGCGAGGGTGCGGGCGAGGTCGAGGAAGGCAAGGGCGTCAGGCCTTGTCGAGAGGGCTGCGGGTTCTCCGGAGTCTCCTCCTTCGCGTATTCCCTGGACGATGGGGATCTGTCCGAGAAGCGGAATTCCGTATTTCTCGGCCATCTGCCGTCCGCCGTCCTTTCCGAAGATGTAGTATTTGTTTTCCGGGAGCTCTTCGGGGGTGAACCAGGCCATGTTCTCCACGAGGCCGTAGATCCTGCGGTTGATGTTTTCGTTACGGAACATGTTGACGCCTTTCTCCACGTCGGACAAGGCCACGGGCTGAGGCGTGGTCACGATCAGGGCACCCTCCATGGGGATGTCGTTCACCAGGGAGATGTGGATGTCGCCTGTTCCCGGAGGCATGTCGATGAGCAGGAAGTCGAGGACTCCCCAGCGTACCTGCAGGATCATCTGCTTGAGGGCATTGCAGGCCATCGGACCTCTCCAGATAAGGGCCTGTCCTCTTTCGGCGAAATAGCCGATGGACATCCATTTCACTCCGTATTTCTCGATGGGCAGGATGACCTCCTTGCCTTCGCCTGATTCCTCGGCGGCCGGTACTTCGCCTTCAGTGCCGGTCATCAGGGGGACCGAAGGGCCGTAGACATCGGCGTCAGCCAGTCCGACCTTGTAGCCGAGACGTGCCAGGGCCACGGCCAGATTGACTGCAACCGTGGACTTGCCCACGCCTCCCTTGCCGGAGGCTATTCCGATGATGTGACGGACGTTGTTGATCTCTTCAAGTCCGAGATCCAGTCCGGGTTTTTTCTTCGGAGCCTCTTCTTTCACGATGGTCCTGACCTCCACTTCCGTGCCTTCAGGGGCGTTGCGGATGACGGTCGCCTTCGTGGCTCCGACAAGATATTCAGTGAGGGGGTCACGCCTCTTGGGGAAGGCGAGCGTGACGGCGACCTTGTTTCTTTCGAGGGAGATGGCATCCACCATCCCCAGCTCTACAATGTTCTGGCTCCCTTTGGCGGGATGAACCACCTCCAGGAGCCAGGTTTTAATTTCTTTTTCGTTCATTTACTTTACGATATTCATTTCACTGAGAAGGTGTCCGGCGCCGCCGAGCTTGTCCATCAGGAAGAGGACGTAGCGGATGTCGACGCAGATGCACCTCTGCAGGTCGGGTTCGAACATCACGTCGCTGGACATGCTCTCCCAGTTGCCGTCGAATGCGAGGCCGATCAGGCAGCCGTCAGCATCGAGGACGGGGCTTCCGGAGTTGCCGCCGGTGATGTCGTTGTTGGTGAGGAAGTTGACCGGCAGACTGCCGTCAGCCATTGCGTACTGGCCAAAGTCCTTGGCCTCGTAGAGAGCCTTGAGCTTGGCGGGCACCTTGAACTCGTAGTTGGTGGGATCTTCCTTCTCCATCACACCCTTGAGGGTGGAGTAGTAGTTGTACATGACGGCATCCTTCGGGGAATAAGGAAGCACTGTTCCGTAGGTGATCCTCATGGTGGAGTTGGCATCCGGATAGGTTGCCTTGCCCTTCTGCCATTCGAGGAGGCCGGCAGTGAAAGCCTTGGAACCTTCCCTCATGTCATTTGCTCCGGGATTGCCTCCAGTAGGCCTGCGGCCGCCCATTCCGCCTCCGAGACCCATCTTGGCGTAGGTCATGAGAAGGGCATTCATGAGCTGGTTCACAGGGTCGCTCTTTACTGCGCTGAATCCCTTCTGGGCCACTGCCGCCTCAAGCTTTTCGGGGGAGGTGAAGATACTGTTGTCGTAAAGGTTGTTGACGTACTTGTCGATGTCGAGGCTTGCGAAGTCTCCTGACAGGGCGTCGAGATAGTACTCAGGCTTTGCCTTCTCACGGTAGTATTTCAGCAGGGCTGCAGCCTCCTCACGGTCGAGGGGCTCGTAGTAGTCCTGGTACCTCCTTGCCTGGGAAGCGATGGCGGTCTGCAGGGCGGAAGCGGAATCCTGTCCGTTCCTGATGGCCATGGCCACGCCGTTCTGCACTCCGCTGGAGAAGCCGAGGAGCTCGATGTTGGCCACGGTCTCGCCGATGAGCTGCATGTCAAGGGCAGTTGTGTTGGCCTCGACACCTCTCTTGATCTTCTCGAGGGCGTCGCCGTATTTCTCCTGGCGCTTCTTGTTCTTTCCGACCCACTTCATGAAGTCGGCTTCCTTCTGCTGCTCTTTCTCGATGATGCCGAGGTTCTTGAAGGCGAGTCTTTCACCCTGCCACTTCTTCCAGCCGTTGGCGCTGCCGGCATACTTGCTGGCGTACTTCAGGCGGATAGAAGGATCCTTCTCCATCCATTTCCACATGATGTCCTGACGGAGGGTCCTGGCGTCGATGGAGACAGCCTGGCGGTCGAGCATGGCCTTGAGCTGGGCCTCGGTCTGGAACCTCTGGGTGCTGCCGGGATAGCCCATGATCATCGAATAGTCACCTTCCTTGACACCCCTGAGGGAGATCTTGAGGGACTGAGCGGGAACGTAAGGCTTGTTGGAAGGGGAATATGCTGCAGGCTCGTTGTCGGGACCTGCGTAGACCCTGAACATCGAGAAGTCTCCGGTGTGACGGGGCCACATCCAGTTGTCGGTCTCGCCACCGAACTTTCCGACCGATGCCGGAGGAGCTCCGACGAAGCGGACATCGGTGTAAGTCTTGTAGACGATCAGGTACCAGACATTCTCGTTGTAGTAGGAAGTGATCTGGACCCTGCACTTGGGGTTGGCATCCTGGGCTGCTTTCTGGAGGGCTTCCCTGACGGCTGCCGGATCCTTTGCCTTTTCGATCTGGTCGGTCACGTCTGTCATGCTGATCAGATAGGTTGCGGTCATTCCGGGAGCAGGGAGTTCCTGGTCGCGGGTCATTGCCCAGTAACCGTCCTCGAGGTAGTTGTGCTCGTCGGAGGACAGCCTCTGGATAGTACCGTAGCCGCAGTGATGGTTGGTCACCATGAGACCTTGATCGGAGATCATCTCAGCGGTGCAACCGCCCAGGCTGACGATGGCGTCCTTGAGGGAGGAATGATTGACGCTGTAGATCTGTTCAGGAGTAAGCCTGCAGCCAAGATCCTTTATGGCGCCAGCATTGAGTTTCTGGAGGAGCGGCAGAAGCCACATGCCCTCGTCGGCCATTGCGCCCGTTGTGATCAGAAGGGCGGCGGCAATTGAGCATAAAATTTTTTTCATAAACAGTTCGTTGTATGTTCTTTTACAAAAATAATCAAAATAATGAAGGTTCAAGCTCTTTGGGATGAAAAGAGCGCCGATGGTAGGGGGTCATGCCATGCTCCTTGATCGCGGCGATGTGCTCTTTTGTTGGATAGCCGAAGTTCCTCTCCCATCCGAACTGGGGATATTCCCTGGCCAGTTCCCTCATCTTTTCGTCCCTCCAGGTCTTTGCAAGGACGGATGCCGCTGCGATTGATGCATAGGTAGCATCACCGTGGATGACTGTCTTGTAGGAAGAAAAACCGTAACCTTCGAAGGGCCTGAACTTGTTGCCGTCCACCAGCAGGAAATCAGGCTTCGGGTTGAGCCGGAGTACAGCCCTCTGCATTCCGGTGACTGATGCCCATAGGATGTTCAGCTGGTCTATTTCTTCAGGACTTACGGCTTCCACGGCCCAGGCGACAGCTTCCTTTTCAATTATGGGCCTGAGCAGGTCACGGTCCTTTTCGCTCATCTGTTTCGAGTCGTCGAGCAGGGGGTGATGGAAATCTTCCGGGAGGATGACTGCAGCGGCATAGACCGGGCCTGCAAGAGGTCCGCGGCCGGCTTCGTCGCAGCCCGCTTCAAGCCTACCGGCTTCCATGAATGGCAATAGATTGTGTCCGTGCGGCATTCCCTCCTCCGTTATGCCACAAATGTAGTGAAAAGATTCGTCAATTCCTGCTCTTTCCCATGAGTTGGGCGATGAGGAGTTTCTGGGTTGCGATAGTGTCTTCCTTGTCCTTTATGACACTTTCCAGGCGCTCGATTTCGCGGTTCCTTTCCTTGAGTTCGCTGCGGTAGCCGCTCTCCTGGATCCGGAGTTTTTCACCGTATTCCTGCTGGACTTCAGTGAACAAGCGGTCTGCATTCCTGACGGGGACGAACCCGTTGACTAGTTCCGCTAACGTTATGCCCAGGATATCAGCGCATTTGATGAAGTTGGGATTGAGAATATTGGTCCTTCCTCTTTCGAGTTTCTGGTAGGCGGGAATAGAGATTCCGATCTTTTCGGCTATAACTTTCTGAGTCAATCCGTGTGCGAGCCTTTCATTCTTAAGGTTCATCCGGATCGTACTTTCGTCCATTATGATCTCTTCATCCATCATGTTCTGTCTTCCTTCGACGCAAAATTATCGAATGGCAATCACTATTCTGACAAACCAAAAGTTTGTATTAATAACCACTGGTTAATAAGAAACACATCTTTTTGATAAAAAACAGAAATAATAGTCCTCCTTACCCCCTCCGTTTTCTTTCAACGACCCTTCTTTTCCCCATCTTTGTCCTGCCCCATTCGGGAGACATAACCTATCGGCACCACTGCCACCCTCGGCACGTTAAGAGGGGGGACCGGAGCGAAGCGAGCGGTGGGGCCGCGAAGCGGCGGTGCAGGTAGGTTATGTCTCCCTGGAGGAGCAGAGTAAAGTAAGGAGAATATGGAAAAGTTGATGGAAGATTATGCCGCTTTCGAGCGGGCGATGGACGAGGGCAAGGTGTACCTCGATCTGGATTTTGAAGAAATCTGCACTGCATTGGGAGCGGACAAGGACGCTCTTGACAGGCTGATTCTGAACGAGACGGGCTATTCAGGCCAGGGACTTGTGGACTTTTATCATTCTAATTTTGCTAATGGGTCATTTTTTGCTAAATTTGCCCGGTTATACCCTTTAGCCAAAGAAGAATCATAATTAATCACTTATAGCAATGAAGGAATATTCAACAAAAGACATCCGCAATGTGGTCCTGATCGGAAGTTCCAAGTCAGGCAAAACTACATTGTCCGAGGCCATGCTCTATGAGGGCAAAGTAATCGACCGCAGAGGTTCGGTGGAAGCCAAGAACACTGTTTCCGACAACACCGAGTTCGAGCAGACAAACCAGAAGTCGGTCTATGCAACCCCGCTCTATGCAGAGTTCGCAAACACCAAGTTCAACATCATCGACGCTCCTGGTTCCGATGACTTCTGCGGTGGCGCCATCTCCGCTTTCAAAGTCTGCGAGTCCGCAATCCTCACCATCAACGCCCAGCAGGGTGTCGAGGTCGGAACTGAGATCTTCGCCCGCTACGCCGACCAGTACAAAAAGCCCATGATCGTGGCTGTGAACGAGCTGGACACCGAGAAAGCCAACTGGGAGCACACCCGTGACACCCTCAAGGAGGCTTTCGACAAGAAGGTCGTCTTCGCACAGTTCCCTGTCAACCCTGGTCTTGGCTTCGACGGCATCGTGGATGTCATCACCATGAAGTACTATCGTTTCAAGGATGAGAACGGCAATTTCGAGGAGCTTGAAATCCCCGCTGAATATGCCGACGAGGCCGAAGAGCTTCACATGGAGCTCGTCGAGAAGGCCGCCGAAGGAGACGATGCCCTCATGGAGAAATATTTCGAGACCATGGAACTCTCGATCGACGAGGTTCGTGCCGGTCTGCGTGCCGGTCTCGCCAAGAGGGAGGTCATGCCCGTCTTCTGCATCTCCGCCAAGAAGGACGTGGGTGTCAAGAGGCTCATGGAATTCGTCGTCAACGTCGCTCCTTCACCCGAAGGAACAGTCCAGAACACCATCGGTGGTGGTGAGCTGAAGTGCGATGCCAACGGTCCTGTCAGCATATTCATCTACAAGACTTCCGTCGAGCAGCACCTTGGTGATGTCTCCTTCTTCAAGGTGATGAGCGGTGTCCTCAAGGAAGGTGCCGACCTCGTGAATCCCGAGACCGGCAACGGTGAGCGTCTTTCCGCTCTCTATGCCGTCAACAAGAAGGACAGGGTCACTTCCATCTCCGCCGGTGACATCGGATGCGTTATGAAGCTCAAGGCCGGCAAGACCGACGTTACCCTCGCTGCAGCGGGCCAGGATGCCATCGAGCACATGGTCTTCCCTGACGCAAGGTATCGCTGCGCCGTCAAGGCTGTCGACAAGAACGATGAGGCAAAGGTCGGTGAGGCTCTCAACAAGATCGCCGCACAGGATCCTACCATCAATGTTGAATATTCCAAGGAACTTCGCCAGACCATCCTCAGCGGCCAGGGCGAGCAGGCTATCAACCTCGTGAAGTGGAGAATGAACAACGAGTTCAAGCAGAACATCGAGTTCCTCGCTCCGAAGGTGCCTTACCGTGAGACCATCACCAAGGTTGCTACCGCTCAGTACCGCCACAAGAAGCAGTCCGGTGGAGCAGGCCAGTTCGGTGAGGTCCATCTCCTCGTCTGCCCTTACGTAGAGGGTGAGCCCGCCGGCAACAAGTTCATGATCAACGGAAAGGAGACCATCCTCAACATCAAGTCCCAGGAAAGCTACGACCTCGAATGGGGCGGCAAGCTCGAGTTTATCAACTGCGTCGTCGGTGGCGCCATCGATCTCGGCTTCATGCCTGCTATCCTCAAGGGTATCAACGACAAGATGACCGAGGGCCCTCTCACCGGTTCCTATGCCCGTGACATCAGAGTCTACGTCTACGACGGTAAGATGCACCCGGTGGATTCCAAGGAAATCGCCTTCATCATCGCTGGTCGTAACGCCTTCAAGGAGGCCTTCCGCAACGCTGGTCCGAAGATCCTCGAGCCTATCTACAACGTGGACATCCTCACTCCTAACGAGTTCGTAGGTCCTTGCATGTCCGACCTCAACGGTCGCCGTGGAATGATCATGAACCAGGACATGGACAAGGGATTCACCATCCTCCACGCCCGCGTTCCGCTCGCAGAGCTTTACAGGTACTCAACCACCCTCAGCTCCCTCACCGGAGGCGCCGCAACCTTCACGATGAAGTTCGCGGACTACCAGCAGGTTCCTGCTGATGTCCAGACCAAGCTTCTCGCCGATTACGCCGCCCAGGAGCAGGACGAGGACTAATCCTTGTATTTATCTAGAAATGACCCCCTTCTTAGGATCGGGGTCATTTTTTTTTGTTTTAATGGACGCATTTTTAATATATTTGGGTTTATATTGATATAAAGATCAAATATTTGAACAAACTTAACATATTCCTGACGGCAATAGCCATCCTGATCGGTTCCGGAGTAGCAGCCCAGGGGCTCGTCAATGGCAGCGCCACGGAAGATTACGCCTCTTTGTTCAGGGGTACTCTTCCCAAATCATATCCATTCAAGTACAATGGTACCTACTATTGGGACACAAAGCAGTACCAGGAGGGGAAGGTTTTCTATAACGGAAAACTCTATGAGCATGTGTTCCTCAATGTGGACGCGTATCAGAAGCAGCTTCTAGTAAGTCCGGTGCAGAACTTCACTCCCGTAATCGTGTTCCGCGACCAGGTCGCCTGGTTCACGATGGGGGAAAAGGTTTTCTGGAACCTTCGCTATCTCGGCTATACAGAAGCCCCTGAGGGTTTCTTCGAAGTGATGCGGGATGGCCAGGTCCCTCTGCTCTGTCAGGTCAAGAAATCCCTGGCATTCAATAACAACAATAATAACGGGGCCATCATCGGTTATAATGATCCTGACTATGATACTTCGATCTACTCGTTTTTCCAGATTAAGCGTAAGTACTATTCGCTTGAAAATGGCAAGCTTAAGCCGCTGAGCAAGAGGGCTTTCCGAAAAAGAATGAAGCAGGACGGAGGTGAACCGTCATTGACTGCGGAGACGGTTGCCTGGCATCCTGGCTCTGAGACAAGCTTGTCCGCAATCATTCCTGAGGCATCGCTTCCCGGTCAAGGTACCGGGCTTCCTTCCGGCTATTTCGATGAAGTTAAGGAGGACACCCTTACTGTCACGTACGCGGACAATGCCGTGATTACTTCCTATAAGAATAAGGTATACACCATCGGATCGGACAATAGGTCAAAGTCCGGAACGAATACTGTCGAAGGGACAGTCATCGAATACGAAACTGACTTGCCTTTGCCGGGAGTCGTGGTCTTCGATGACAACACTTCTACCTACACCAGGACGGATGCTCGCGGAAGGTTCAAGATACGGCTCCCTTCTGGAGAGAACGTCCTGAATTTCAATGCGGAATCCAAAGAGCCCCTGGCCTTGAAAGTGATTGTCCTATCCGATGGCGTCATGGATGTGATAATGACGGAAAAGGTAACCATGCTTAAAGGGGTTGTGATCTCGGCGGAAAGCATGGCTAACCACCGGACCACATCCCTTGGAGTGGAAAGGCTTGGAGCCAAGACTCTGAATAAGCTTCCTACTGCTTTCGGCGAAGGAGACGTTTTGAAGGCTGTCCTGACATTGCCAGGAGTGAAGAGCGTCGGAGAGGCTTCTGCCGGTTTCAACGTGCGCGGAGGCTCTGCGGATCAGAATCTTATCCTTTTCAACGAGAGCACGATCTACAATCCTACCCACATGTTCGGAATCTTCTCTGCGTTCAATCCTGACGTGGTGGACAATGTGGAATTGTTCAAGAGTTCCATCCCGGCAGAATACGGAGGCCGTGTGTCTTCCGTCCTGAAGGTCAAGTCCAAAGAGGGTGATTCCCAGAAATGGAAAGGTTCTGCCGGAATCGGACTGCTGACCAGCAGACTCCAGTTGGAAGGTCCTTTACGCAAGGGGAAAACCACAGTTGTAGGCAGTGCAAGGACAACATATTCAGATTGGATCCTGGGCCTTCTGCCTGAGGACAGCGAGTACTCCGGAGGCAAGGCAGATTTTTTGGATGCGAATCTTGGCGTGACACACCGTTTCAACTCCAGGAACACCCTTCAGGCATTCGGCTACTTTGCAAGGGATAAGTTCGTTTTTGGTGCAGACACCACCTTCCACTACCAAAATTACAACGCATCCTTGATTTTCAAGCACAGGTCTGACAACGGAGGAACGCTTGACCTGAGCGGAGGATACGACCATTTCGACAACAGGGTGTCGGTGTACTCTTGGAACTATGCTGCATATGACATCAGCACTTTCATCCGTCAGGCCTTCCTGAAAGGTAACCGTACCCTTCCGTTGAATGATTCCCACATTCTTTCGTATGGTGTTCATCTGTTGGGATATGGATTGGATCCGGGCATCCAGAGACCTTATGGTGAAGAATCTTCCATCCGCGAGCGGAGCTTGGACAGGGAATACGCTATGGAGCCCTCCCTCTACGCTTCTGACAGTTGGACTCTTACAGACCGTTTCTCCCTCGACGGAGGAATCCGTCTGTCTGGTTTTTACGCTCCAGGGCCGGGTGCTTTCTATGCCGGACCTGAATATCGACTATCAGGAAAGTTCACATTAGCGGACAACCTTTCTATTAAGGGCGGCATCAACACGATGCGTCAGTATATTCATCTGATTTCGAACACTTCAGCCATTTCCCCCATGGACACTTGGAAGCTGTCGGATTCCGACATCCGGCCCACCAAGGGATGGCAGGCTGCCTCGGGAATATATTGGACCAGCCTCAACTCAGGCATCGACTATTCCGCTGAAGCTTACTATAAAGGTTCTACCAACCATCTGGACTACAAGGCTGGTGCGACTCTGGTCATGAACGAAAATCTGGCTGAAGACCTGGTGCCTGTCCGTACAAGTTCCTTTGGAATAGAATTCATGGCAAAAAAGACAACCGGCAAGCTCACAGGCTGGGCTTCCTACAGTTATTCCAGGGCCAAGTTCCGTGAGATGTTGGATCGAGGCAATGAAACGATCGCCGGCGGCAACTGGTACCATGCTCCGTATGATAAACCTCATGAATTCAAGCTGGCTTTCAACTATGCCCTTACTCACCGTTACAGCTTCTCAGTGAATGTGGACTATTCCACAGGCCGGCCTGTTACCATCCCGATAGGAACCTACACCTATCTCAATTCTTGGAGGCTGGCATATTCTGAAAGGAATTCCCATCGTATCCCGGATTATTTCCGTACAGACGTGGCTTTCAACATCGATCCTGGCCATTACCTGCTGGCCTGGGCTCACGCAACCTTTACCATCGGAGTCTACAATGTGACCGGCAGGAAGAATCCCTATTCAGTGTTCTATAAAATATCCAACTACGGTGCCACCAGCGGGCACATGCTCTCGGTGTTTGCAACCCAGATCCCTTACGTCAACCTTAACCTGCTGTTCTGATGAAAAAGTTTTTTGTTCTAATACTGATGCTCTCTGGGTTGGTGTCTTGTATCTACCCTTACAATCCTGACATTGATGGGGCGACTGATGACATGGTTGTCATTGAGGGCACCATCATGCCAGGAGGCACGTCCACATTCAGTTTTTCTAAGGTGTATCCACTCAAGAGAAACGGACTTCACGAAAATGTCGTGGGCCGTGCCTGGGTGGAAGACGATCAAGGTAAAGTCTATCAGCCCTCATCCCAGAATCCTTCTTCAAGCGTAGAGATTCCCATGGAAAATGCATCATCAGACCGGAGATACCGGATGACATCCGAAATTGGAGGGAAGATATATTCAAGTGACTGGCTGGAGCCCAAGGCCCCGCCGGTGATTGAGAATATCGATTTTTCTCTCTCAGAGGATTCTACGTCTGTCGTGGTGGGCGTCACCCTCAGCGGAGGTAAAGAAGGAACTGGGTATATCGGCCTTGCATTCGAAGAGACTTGGGAGTTCCACACTGACTTCATGGGCGAGTATTATCTCGACACGTTGAGGTGGTCAGTCGAACCTTTGCAGTCGCCTTATCCCAACTACTGGTGTTGGAGGTCGAGAACCTCCGGGATGTACCTGGTGTCTTATGCTGAATTGACCTCAGACAGGCTTCCGTCCAAACCCATCCAATCTTTCAGTTGCTCGGACAGCCGCAATCATAAGCTGTATTCGATCAACGTAAAGGCCGTCACCTTGTCTGAAGAAGCCTACAAGTACATCCAAAATGTGGGAATGATCTCGGAGGGGCAAGGCAGTCTTTTCTCTCCGAATCCAGGGGAAATGGCAAGCAACATCATCTGCGAGTCCAATCCCGATCAAAAAGTCGAAGGGTATGTCACTGCAGGCCAGGCGACAACGAGTCGAGCTTTCCTGGACAGCAGGTTCTATCATTACAGACTTCCTTCTACAAACAACTTTTTCATCCCCGGCCCGATGGACAATTATAGGGAGCTGTACCAGAACAAAGTCTATCCGATTGCTTTCATGAGTCTTCCTACAGGGGAGAACAATGAATATGTTGACGGTATCTACTGGGGTCCGCTCCGTTGCATAGACTGTCTCGTTGACGGAGGAACCAAGGATAAACCAGATTTTTGGCCATGATAAAGAAGCTGTTGTTCATTCTGTCATGCGTGACATTGTCGCTGTCCCTTTGGGCATCGTCGCCTGTGGAGAGGATTTTCGTGTCTACAGACAGGGAGGTCTACATCGCCGGAGACATGGTCTGGTGTTCATTGTTCTGCCTGGATGGCAAAGGCAGCCTCTCTTCCCAGAATGCAGTTTCTTATCTGGAACTCATCTCTTCTGACGGTACTGTTGCTGAAGCGAAGATAGGTTTGCTTGGTGGCCGCGGTTGCGGAAGTTTCAGGATTCCGGTGACGGTTCCTACCGGCATGTACCGGCTTGTAGCCTACACAGCCAGCGAGGCTAACGAAGAAGGAACCCCGTGGATGTCAGGATCACGTATCCTGACGGTCTTCAACACGACCTCCACTGCCAGGGTTAAAGACGGGGTTGAGATAGTGGATGAGAAGACCTACGAATCATTCAGGAGGGAAGAACCGGCCGGCCTTGGCCGGCTGGCGCTCAATGCTCCTGCCAGAGTCAGAAAGGGAGAGGATGTGAACCTTGTTGTCCTGAATGAAGGCCCGATGGCTGATCTCTCGTTGTCTGTCTACCATGAGGATGACATCGTTCCATCCCCTCAGGACAACACCATCGAGAGTTTTCTTAAGTCTCTTCCTGGTTCTGCTGAACCGGTCGTGACCGGTAGCAGGCCTTTGGAGTATGACGGAGAGATAATCCACGCCAGGATGAGGGGAGAGATGATGGACACTTTGGATTATGCCGTTGCCACTCTGTCTTCCGCAGGCTCTCCTTCGAACCTGTACATCGGAGTTACCAGCAACGACGAAGTCTTTTTCCACACAAACAACATTTACGGCGACCGGGAAATCGTCTGTGAGGTATCCCGCCTGGACAAGAAGTCAGGGGTGATCGAAATCGAGAATCCTTTCCTTTACCCGTCCGCCGGGGACTTGCCTAAGTTGTTGCTCAGCAAGTCTCAACGTGAGAGTCTGTCTTTCAGGAAGAAGACCCTTCGGGACGAGAAAACCCTCATGCTGGACACCTTGGCGACATTCCTCCGGCACCGTGAAGATCTTCTTCTGGAGAGCTCTCCTTTGAAGCATTACCATCTGGATGACTACACCAGGTTCAGTTCAGTACGCGAGATTCTGGTAGAGATCATCCCCTCCCTTGCACTTCGTAGGGACAAGGGGCGGTACTATATGACCATGATGGCTTCCGACGCTACTGATTCCTACAAGGCACGTGTCGGCAATCTGCTCGTGATGATGGACGGGGTAGTCCTTTCCGATCTTAACAGCCTTTTGGATTTTGATGCCATGCTGCTGGAGGACATCGACATCTATCAGCAGGCGATAGTTTGCGGGAGGGCCGCCTACTCCGGAGTCGTCAATTTCATCACCAAGAAAAACTACGTTACAGCTCTTACTTTCCCGGCCAATGTCAGGGTCGTGGATTTCAAGGGAGTTTCTTATCCCGTGGCGTACCTCGGTGACGTTCCGGAAGGAGCAGCAGACACAAGACAGGTCCTTTACTGGCACCCTGCTTTGAGCCTGGAGAAAGGCGGACAAGTGAGAACCGTCCTCCATGCACCATCTTACTCCGGCCGTTTCAGGATCGTGGCTGAAGGCCTTTCAGAAGATGGTATACCTATCCACCAGGAGAGGATATTCGAAGTAGAATAACCTATTCTAAAGTTTCGCTATCGCACCGAGGAGCTGGTCGCCAAGGCCGATGGTGTAGCCGTCGGTCCTGAAGAAGACACGGTTGAAAGTGTCGGCGATCATGACCCGAGGCATGGCTCCGGTCATCATCTCCTTGGGAGCTATTCCGAAGCGGACATTGGAAGGAAGCCTGTCGGAATAGTCCTTAGCCCAGGCAAGTCCTTCGGCCGTGGTCAGGAGCATGATGGGGCGTCCCCATTTTTCAAGTCCGTCCTTGCTGGCAATCAGGTCGTTGATGGCATGTACCGAAGGTTCCTGGCGCGGGGTAAGGAAGGCTACTACATAGACTCCGCGGCCGGTAGTCGAAAGGATGGAGACCGGATCCGAATCTGCAGTGACCCTGTACCTGGTCTCGGCGTCGAAGTCTCCGATCACGCTGAGCTTGTTGTCCGGGATGGTGATGGTAAGATCGAGGGATGTGGTTTCCCCTTCCTTAACAGTGAAATGTTGCATGGTCACGGGCACGCTTCCGTCTGAGAGGCGGTTGCCGCTTACGAGAATATATTCACCGGTGTCGACCGGGGTGCCTTTCTTGAAGACGTTCTCCCAGCTGACTCCGCCGCCCATGTCCACCTGGCCTTCATCGAAGCTCAGCACCTGGGTGCGGCCGTCAGCTATCTTGCTGATAGTGAAGTGGCTGTAGTAGCCGGGGTTGCCGAGGGCGGCAGTGGGTTCGTAGTCGAGGCGGACTATGCCGGTCGGAGCCACAGCGTCGCTTGCCGACTCGAAGTCCACGTCCCTCCAATCAGCTGCGTTCCCTGAGCCGGTCGAAGAGTACTGTACCTTTCCAGTCACCGGGTCCTTCCTGGCATCGATCCCTAGGGTCCTGGCCAGAGAAATGAAGAACAGGTTCCTGGAACGTGTGTCGGCCATCCTTGCGCGCCAGACTCCTTCCGGGGACATAGGAATCCTGGTGGCCTTCGGATCGTCGAACACCTCGATGTTGTCGTTCACCCATTTGACGAGAGTGGCAGGATCCGAAAGAGCCTTTTTCTGGTCTTTGCTCAGGACTCTCTTGAAGAAACCCTTGTAGGGGCTGAGGAATTCGTTCTCGATCCTAGGGCAGAGGATGGACTCTTCGGAGAGGTAGCTGTCGTCAAGGATCTCCCTGGTGACGTCGATCATGTCCTTGTCGCTCAAAGACTGAAGCAGTTCAAGGGCCCTTTGGTCAGGGTGGTCCGCAAGGAACTTTCTTATCACTTCATGGTTGCCTGCAGCCTTGGCAAGGAGCCTTCCCTCAGGGGTCCCGTCGTCCTTTGCGAAGGTGGCCATGTAGGTTTTGCGGATGAGGTCTTCCTGGGCGAAACGGATGTCGTTGGCCTTGCGCTGTTCCTCAGTCACTTCCGGTAGGTTTGCGGTCTCGGGCGGAGGTACTATCATCATCTGTTCGGCCTCACCGGAGTGATCCTTGGAAATCACGATTGTGACGAGGGAATCCTTTCCGAAGGAGACTTTTGACCAGCCGTAGAGTCCGTCCTTCGAGGCCCATGCGAGCATGTCCCCCATTCCGGCGGTCAGGAAGGTGCGGCCTTCCTTGTCAGTGAATTTGGAGAGTGCTGAATAGAACTCCGCGTAGTTGTAGATCTTGAAATCCACGAGGGCGCTGTCCACGGGGCTGCCGTCTTCTCGGACGACCTTGAAGTCGGCGCGGGCAGTCTTTGCGTAGTTGTCTATCAGGTTGATTTCCGTGATGTTGGGACCTTCCATGACCTTTTCTTCCGGACCGTCGTAGCGGCCGAAGACCCTTGTGTGCATCAGCATTCCGCGGCTGGCAGGGGCATTGAACCAACCCAGGTTCAGCACCGGCTCGGGCTCGCAGGCACCCATGAAGTACCACTCTCCGTCAGCCCAGGCCTCGACCCAGGCATGGTTGTCGTCGGTGTGGGCCCAGCGGGGAGTGTAGACCTGGCGTGCCGGGATGCCTACCGAGCGGAGGGCTGTCACTGTGAAGGTGGATTCCTCTCCGCAGCGGGCAAGGGTGCTCATGGCACTTGCCAGCGGAGAAAGCGTCCTGGCGTCGGAGGGCTTGTAGGTGAGTTTCTCATGGCACCAGTGATTGACTTCGAGAATGGCGTCCTTCATGCTCATTCCTTCGATGCGGGGCTTGATCTCCCTGGCGAAGGCCATCCTGGCAGTGTCAAGCTTTTCGTTGTTGACCCTTATCGGCAGGACGAAGTGTCTGAATATGCGCTCAGGAACATTCCATCCCATTTCTTCGCGAGTCTTGAATGAGGACTGGACGCAGTCGAGGTAATAGCTGAGGGGATAGTCTGTCAGGTCCGCAAGGGGCATGTAGGCATAGAGGAACTTGAGGGCTTCCTTTTCCTCGGTAGTCAGCAGAAGGCTGTCGACAGGGCAGAATTCCTTCAAGTTGGGATTGGAAGCCATCCTGGCTCCGAAATCCTCTTCGACCTGGTGTCGGAAGGAGCTGTCGGTTATGAAATGATGCACTTCGCAAGATGCCAGAAGCAGCATGGCCATTACGGCAAACAGACACTTTCTCATGATTCGTTATGATTGTCAATCTTACAAATATAATAAATTTGTAACTTTGAGGCCTTGTTTTCGACGGGATGAAACGTCACGCTGTAGCCATATTCGTTATCTCTGTCCTGGCCCTGGTCGTCGCCTGCTGGTATTTCTTTCCTTCAGACGGGATCAAGACCCGGGGCATGACGTTCCGTTTTCCCTCGTACGAGTCTTATCTTCAGGATCTTCAGGGCGGGAGCGGCCCAGATGCAGACTCCGCCATCCTCGCCGCTCGACGGGCCTTCGAACTGATACAGGAGTCAGGCGACACACTCGGTTTTTTCAAGGAATATTTTGCTTCGGATCCCAACCGCATATTCCTGCCCGACAGCGGATTTTCCTATTTCGACTCGCTCTTCGTGGAGATGGAGAATGCCGGGGATGAAGGCAGGGTCCTGAGGGTCATGCATTACGGCGACTCCCAGCTAGAGATGGACAGGATCTCCGCTATCCTGCGCCAGGAGCTGCAGGAGAGGTTCGGCGGTTCCGGTCCCGGAATGGTACCGATGGTCAAGACCATCTCCTCGGTCTCGGTGACCCAGCATGCCAGCGGTTCTCTTGTCCGCTATGCAAGGGTTACAGATTCCCTCTCACATTGGACGTCTACTCACCGCTACGGACCTATGACCCAGTACGTAGGGGTGTTCGGCAGCGGTCGTTTCAATTTCCGCAGGACCGAAAACCGCTATGCCCAGGAGAATGCGAGAAGGATTTCCAGGGTCTCGGTCCTGCTCGGCCACAACAGCCCCGGCCTGTCGCTGACTCTTAAGTGTGACACCCTTGCTGCCATGAAGGAAGTTCTTGATTCAGCGAAGGATGAGGTCTCCCTCGTCTCCTGGGAACTGCCCGTCGACGTGAACTCTGGCTCCATCACTCTGACCGGTGACGCGGAGGTTTATGGAATCATGCTTGACGGAGCTCCGGGAGTCACGGTTGACAACGTGGCCATGAGGGGCTGTTCCGGAACGGTCTTCACTGACATCGATTCGACTGTCATGAAGCAGTCTTTCGACACCACGGGTACCCGTCTCATAATTCTCCAGTTCGGCGGCAATGCCATGCCGGGGATCGGTTCCAGGAAGGGGATTTCCCTCTATGTAGACAGGATGGATGCCCAGTTCGAGTATTTCAGGAAGGTTGCTCCCAAGGCCACCCTCCTCTTCGTCGGTCCTGCTGACATGTGCAAGAGCGTCAACGGATCCCTCGTGACCTGGCCGCTTCTTTCCGAACTCAATGATTCCTTGAAGGTTCACTGCCTGCAGAACGGGGTGGCCTACTGGGACACTTTCAACATGATGGGCGGTGCCGGTTCCATGAGGCAGTGGGTGAACCTCAATCCTCAGTTAGCCGGTCCCGACTACATCCATTTCACGACCAGGGGTGCCAACGAGGTCGGCAGCGCCCTTGCCAAGTCCCTCCTGGTCTACCACGACTTTCTCCAGCTTCGCAGGAAACTTCCCGAAGAGGAGCTCAATGAATATATGAACAGATGATGAGAAGGTTCCTTGAATATTCATTGATGCTTCTGCTCCTGCCCGCCGTCCTTTGTGGGCAGACGTTGCGCAGGCCTGTACCCGACCTGGAATTCGCCAGCCTCGATGGCAACAGGATAGAATTCCTTGGGGACAGCTCTGCTTTCGGAATCTTATTCACAAAGATGGATGGAGTCCTCTTCGAGAGGAACTCTAACCTTCGGATAATGCACATCGGCGGCTCACATGTCCAGGCCGGCACGATGACAAGGCAGCTCCGCAACGACCTTCTCGCTCTCGGGGACAGCCTTGACGGGGGACGCGGCCTGGTGTTTCCTTTTTCCGCCGCCAAGACGAACAACCCCAGCAGTTTCCGGACCAGGTTCTCCGGGGAATGGAAGGCCACGAAGAATGTGTCGAGGGAGCCGGACAGGCGCCTCGGCCTTTCCGGGATGGCTCTTTCATCTTCCGATTCGACTGCCTTCCTGCGGGTTGTCCTGAATGCCAGGAATGCAACGGCGATGGATCCTTCGTTCAGCTTCGACAAGGTGGCGGTCCTGGGATATTCATCGGAAGGGGAACGCTCTCCGCTGGTGATTCTGGAATCCGGCGACACACTTGCGGGAATCCGTGATGAGGCTGCTTCGCTCTGGTCTTTCGAGCTTCCGGCGCCTGCCGACTCTGTCACGGTGGCCCTTGGCAAAGGTGAAGGGACACTTACTGTCACAGGAATATTTCTTGACAACCGTCTCCCGGGAATCACGGTTACCGGAATAGGAGTCAACGGAGCGGCCTTGACTTCCTACCTCAGGTGCGCGGATTTCGAAAGGGATCTCCGGCTGGTTCGTCCCGACCTGGTGGTTTTCGGAATAGGAATTAACGATGCTTCCGGGAAGGACTTTTCCAAGGAGGATTTCATCTCCCGTTATAAGACCCTGATTGCAAGGGTGAGGGCCGTCAATCCGGACTGCGCCCTTCTCTTCATAACCAATAACGACAGTTACCGTAGGGTGAGGCGCAGGGTCTATTCTGTCAACAGGAACGCCCTTGAAGTGGAGGATGCCTTCTACAGGCTCTGCTCCGACTGCGGAGGCGGTGTCTGGAACCTTTTCGAGATCATGGGAGGCCTTGAGTCGATGAAGGATTGGGAGGAGGCCGGATTGGCCAAGAGGGACAAGATCCATTTTACCGAGGAAGGCTATGCCGTGGTCGGGGACCTGCTGTTCAATGCCCTCATGGGCAAATACGTCGAACATCTTAGAAGGAGGGTGTCATGGGATTGAAGGAAGTAGCGCTTGATTTCTTCGGCAACCTGTTCGCCTTCGACCAGGCTCACCCCTTGCTGTTCACCCAATTCTATTTCTGGGCGTTCTTCGCCATCGTCCTCGCCTTCCTGTGTGTTTTCCGCAACAAGATCCTCCTCAGGAACGCCTTCATCTTCTTCGCCAGTCTCTTCTTCTACTACAAGACCAGCGGACTATTCCTGATCCTGCTGGGCTTCGTGATAGTCTATAACTATCTTGCAGGGCTCTGGCTGCCGCATTGCCGGAGGACTTTCTGGAGAAAGACGGTGGTTGTCCTGAGTGTGGTTGTAGACCTTTCGCTGTTGTGCTACTACAAGTACGCCTATTTCATCACGGACGTGGTCAACAACCTCTTCGGGACCGCCTTCGTGGTCAAGGACTGGTTCGCTGCCGCTGGCAACAGCCTCGTGGGTTCCCAGGCCTTCAGCGTCGATTCGATATTCCTTCCGGTCGGTATTTCGTTCTTCATCTTCCAGGCCATCAGCTACGTGGTGGATGTCTCCCGAGGCATGAAGCCGGTGAAGAATTTCATGGATTTCGGCTTCTACCTGAGCTTCTTCCCTCAGCTTGTCGCCGGTCCTATCGTGAGGGCGAAGGACTTCATTCCTCAGTTGCGCAAGCCCTTCTTCCTTGGCCGTACCCAGTTCGGAATAGCTGTGTTCTGGATCCTCAACGGTCTTGCCAAGAAGCTGATCCTGAGCGACTACCTTGCAGTGAACTTCTGCGACAGGGTCTTCGAGAATCCTCTACTGTACACCGGTTTTGAGAACCTTACCGCCCTGTTCGGCTATTCGCTCCAGGTCTATGCCGACTTCTCCGGCTACACGGACATAGCCACCGGTGTCGCCATGCTGATGGGATTCTACCTGCCGAAGAACTTCGATTCTCCGTATAAAGCAAGGAATGCGGGCGAATTCTGGAGAAGGTGGCACATCTCCCTGTCCACCTGGCTCAGGGACTATCTCTACATCCCTCTCGGAGGCAACCGCAACGGTACCTTCGGATCCTATGCCATCATCCTTGGAATAGCCTTCCTGGCTTCCGCCCTGGCAGGGAGCTGGTGGGTTTTCGGAAGCGTGCTCGTACTGACTGTCGTCCTGGCTTTGCTGATCCTCTTCAAGAAGTCCTGGCGCAAGGAGCTTATCTCTGACATCAACCGGATGGACACCATGCTCCTGGGAGGTCTCTGGCACGGGGCCAGCTGGAACTTCATGATCTGGGGCGGACTGAACGGTCTCGGAATGCTGATCTACCGCTTCTGGCACAGCTGCAACGCTTATTTCAGGGTTCTTATCATGGTCCTCATCGTGGGTGCTTTCGGGGCGTTGAGGTATTTCTACGACTATCCGGTCTTCAACCTGTTCTTCTGGTGGACGGCTATCATCCTGGCCGGAGCCCTGGTGGGAATGGTCTTCCACAAGGTTCGCAGAGGCGGTTTTTCCAATTGGATCAAGAATTCATGGGCTGTACTTATGACGTTCATATTCATAACCTTCACGCGGCTTTTCTTCCGCAGCGGTTCCAATCTTGATCCGGCGGAGGCCAATGAGAAGGCGTGGAGTACGGCTAAGAACATGGTGAATCAGATTGGTGGAAGCTGGGACTGGTCGCTTGTGCCGCAGATGGCTTGGCAGCACAGGAGCATTATCCTGGTCTTCCTCGTCGGCATGCTGATCCATTGGTTGCCGGACAATTTCAAGAGGCGTTACAGGATCTGGTTCGCAAAGATGCCGCTCGTGCTGATGGTCCTCGCCTGCCTCGTCGCCGTCTTCATCATCTGCCAGTTCGTCACCGCAGACCTCCAAAGCTTTATTTACTTCCAGTTCTAGACTGGAATTTTCAAGTCTAGAACTGGATTTTCCTTTTTTTCATATACTTTTCAAAAGGGGACTATGACCCCATGAACCGCCGCTTCGCGGCCCCACCGTTCGCTTCACTACGTTCCGCTCCGGTCCCCCCTCTTAACGTGCCGAGGGTGGCAGTGGTTCATTGGGGTCATAGTCCCCTTTTTGAAGTATTATTCGTATATTGCAGGAGAAATATTTGGAAAAATGAAGAGCAGAATCATCCTATTGGCTGCGGCGGCACTACTGTGCCTGACGGCGACGGCGCAGCCGGCAAAACCATCCAAGCCGGAGAAATACATAGATTTCAAGGCAGTGCAGCCTGACGGCAAGGAGAAGAAACTGTCCGATTACGTCGGCAAAGGAAAGTACATCCTCGTGGACTTCTGGGCATCATGGTGCGGCCCCTGCAGGGAGGAAATCCCGAACATGAAGGACATCTATTATGAATTCCGAGGCGAGAAGTTCGACATTGTCGGAGCCCCGGTATTGGACAAGCCGGAAGCCACCCTCAAAGCCGTGGAAGAGCTTAAGATTCCCTGGACCCAGATCCTCAGCGTCCCCGAATCCGTCCCGAAGGACTACGGATTTCAATATATTCCCTACATAATCCTGGTCGGCCCCGACGGGACCATCCTGGAGACCAACCTCCGGGGAGACGGCATCCGTGCCGCGGTCAAGAAGCATCTGGGAATCAAGTAGAAACATATTCAGAAAGATATGAAAAGAAGAACTTTCATCAAGGATACCGCATTGTTGGTTGCGGCAGCAAGTGCCGGCAATGCGGTGAATGCGGCGGAGAGATCCTTCGCTTCGCTCAGGATGACAGATGCCAGTAAGACAGATGTCAGTGGGGCAGATGACGGAAAGCTGATAGTTTCGGCGCCGATGCTCCAGAATTTCGCAGAGACTTCCATCGGCGTGGCCTTCGCCGTGAGCGACCTGGCGAACGGCTATGTACTTATCGGTGAGCAGCCTGACCTGAGCGATGCCCGCAAAGTAAAATGCGGCGGTTACCGTCTGACTGAACTGAGCGACAAGGTGAGCCAGATCCGCGTCACCGGTCTCAAGCCTTCGACAAAATACTACTACAAGATCGGAGCAGACAGGATCCACTACGGTGGTGGCTACGACATGAAGATCCTCGGCAACGAGGAGGATCCCAGGGTGTACAGTTTCATCACTGCAGGTGCGGCCAGCAAGGCCAAGTTCTGTGTGATCAACGACACCCATGTCCGTTGGAATGCCATTGAGCCCACGATCGAAAAGGTGTCGAGTCTCTCGCCGTCCTGCGTGATCTGGAACGGAGATGCCTCCAACACCCAGGAAACCATTGAAAGCCAGGTGGGAATATTCCTTGATCCGCAGATCAGCAGGAAGGACTACGCTTCTCAGACGCCCTATCTTTTCTGCCCAGGCAACCACGATTCCCGAGGCATGGCCAACCGCCATCTGGAGAAGGTCTGGATGTTCCGCCAGCCCGAGGAAAGATCCTCCAGGGACTGGGATCTAGGAAGGAATTTCGCCGTCCGTCTGGGAGACATCGCCCTTATCGGCCTTGACACCGCCGAGGACAAGCTGGACACCAATCCTATTTTCGCAGGACTGTTCAACAGTGGCGAGTATCGCAAGGCCCAGGTCGCCTGGCTCAAGGATGTCCTGAAACGGAAGGAGATAGCCAAGGCTCCTTACCTGGTGGCTTTCTGCCACATTCCGCTCTTCGATTCGGATCCTACCGCAAATCCCGGGGACGTCGCTCCGGCCGACAAGGATCCGCGTTACAAGCATGATTTCGCTATCTGGCAGCGCACCTGCTCAGAACTTTGGGGACCGGTTCTCGACAAGGCCGGTTGCCAGCTCGTGATCACCGCCCATCAGCACATTTACCGTTACGACGCTCCTGCGGGCGACAGGCACTGGGGGCATCTCGTGGGCGGAGGCCCCGACATGGATCCTGCGAAAGAGGGCAGGTTCCCCACGGTCATCGAGGGAGAAGTCAAAGACAGGAAGCTTACGGTCACGGTCCACAACATCCTGACCGGAAAGGTTCAGGACACCTTCACTTTCGCTCCGCGCAAGCGTTAGTCTGATTCTGTAAGGGAGACATTAGCCGAGCCGAGGGCCTTGAGAGCGTTCAAGAGTTCCTCGGCTTCTTCCTTGCCCTCGAAAGGACCGACCTTGAAGACCACGGATCCGTTCTCGATGCTCTTGACAAGATCCTTGTCAGAGTGCTCGTGGATCGCAGTCATCATGGCCTCTCCGAGAGATTGTCCGTTCTCGGGGAAGATTACCACGGTGTAGAGTTTCTGCTCTTCGAACTTCCTGGCGTTGGCTACGCTGACGCTCTGGCCGTCACGCCAAGCGGTGATCTCGGCGGTCCTGAAGCCCAGTTTCTTGACCTTGTTGAGGTTGGCAAGGACATCCTTGTAGGTGCGGAACACTCCCACGGAGTAGATGTACTTGCTGCCGGACTGCTTCTCGAAGACAGGGCTCAAGCCCTTGATGTCCTGGACGGTGGCCTTCCTGGACTGGGTGAATATGCGGATCTGGTAGACGAGGCCTTCGGGGAGGCTGTTGTCCTCGGCGAACCTTCCCTCGGGAAGGATCATGAATGAATAGTCGAACTTCCTGACAGGCTTCCTGATCTGGAGCTTAGGCGCCGGACCGTAGCTGTTACGCGAGAAGGTGTAGCCTGAGGCGGCTCCGACCACTTCCTTGTCGGCCTTTGCCTGGAGCTTTGACGCGTCGATGACTATTCCCTTTGAAAGGAAATCCATCTCGATGGACTGAAGCTCCTTGACCGCGGTCTGGAGGGTCTTGTTCAGCTCCGGAAGGAGGAGTTCCTTTTCCTGGATGGTCGCCGAAAGCTCGGCCTTCCGTTCATCAGTGGCTGATGAATATTCATTCCTGAGATTGTCAAGGCTGCTGTTGAACTGCGAGACCGAATCCCTGAGGGAGCGGACTTCCTTGATCTTGTCGATGTAGCGGCGGGTTTCTTCGCTCTTCGGATCCTGGTCTTCAACAGCGGAACCGTTGTCCATCCTCGAAGGATCGTTTGCCGGCTTCAGTGCGGCCAGCTGCCGGAGTTCTTCCACATCGGAGAAAGCCCTGCGGACGGGCATCCCGTCATATTCAAGGACGTAGATGCAGACGCTGTCCTTCGAGCACTCGCGGTTGGAGGCGAAGATCGAGTAGCGGCCGTCCTCGGAGTTGATGAACAGGAAGTCGTCGTAGGGGGATGAATATGGGAACCCCATGTTGACCGGAACGTCCCAGTCCTTGGTCTCCGGGTTCCAGGTGGAGACGTAAAGGTCGTAGCCTCCCATCCCGTAGAGTCCCTTCGATGCGAAGTAGAGGGATTTCCCGTCGGGGGACAGCATCGGGTAGATTTCGTCCGAGGAGCTCGTCATCTGTTCGTTTATGAGCATCGGAGCGGACCACAGGGAGTCTGCAAGGAAGGTCCTGTAGATGTTGCGGATGCCATCCTCGTCCTCTGCCGAATAGTAGATGTCGCTGGCTCCTTCAGGGATGTAGACCGCACGTGCAAGGTCCCCGTTTCCTAGGGAGTCGAGCTGGTTGGGAGTCTTCCTCCAGCTGTTGTTCTTGAGGGGGTAGAAAAGGAAGAAATCCTTGAGGGGAAAAGTCTGTTTTGCGACCACTACAGGCTGGCTGCAGAAGTCCATCATCCGAAGTCCGTTCTGGCTCATGATGAGCAGGTCTTCGGCCTTAGCCCTGGCGGTGGAATCTTGTTCTACGGCCTCTTGGCAAAGCCTTGCGGCAGAAGGATAATCGTATTTGAGCCTGGCTGAATCAGCCCTCTGAAGGAGCCTGTCCGCCGGGGTCTGGGCGCCGGCATCAAAGGTGCTGATGGATGCGGCGAAGAGTATGCTGAGAATGTAAAAAGCCTTCTTTTTCATTGCGGAAAAACAGGGTCAATGCGTCTGCAAAAATAAGAAATACTTGGCAGATAATTTCTTTCTAAGAAAAAAATGCTAAATTTGTACCCTTATTTTTATGCGCAAAAGCTAAAACAATAAAAAAATAAAGTAAAAAGTTATGCAAAGTAAAGGTTGGATAAGGCTTGTCGCCATCCTGCTAGCGATCGCTTCCCTGTGGCAGCTTTCCTTCACGGCGGTGACGGCCATCCAGGAAAAGAAGGCAGACAAGTTCGCGGAGAAAGCTGCGGTTGCCGCTATGAATTCCTCATCTTTCTCCAAGATCGCCTCAGAGGACCAGGCTTATTATCTGGACTCTATCAGGAAAGACCAGAACAGGGTCTACATTGATTCAATTTCATCCCAGAAAGTTTATCTCTGGAACACCTACAAGGATTGCAAGGCCAAGGAAATCAACCTCGGTCTGGACCTCAAGGGCGGTATGAACGTCATGCTGCAGGTCCAGCTCCAGGACCTTGTGAGGGCTCTCTCCGGCGACAACCCGTCACCTGAGTTCCAGAGGGCTCTTGCTCTTGCAAAGGAGCGTAGCGTCAACTCCAGGGATGATTTCATAACCCTTTTCGGCAACGCTTGGAAGGAAGTCGGCGGCGGTCAGAGGCTTGCCCAGATCTTCGGTACCTACGAGATGAAGGACAAGATCAAGCCCGAATCCACCGATGCAGAGGTCCTGAGCGTCATCCGTTCCGAGTCCGAGAGTGCAGTTGCTAACTCATTCAACGTCCTGAGGAACCGTATCGACCGTTTCGGTGTCACCCAGCCTTCCATCCAGAAGCTTGGCAACAGCGGACGTATCCTCGTCGAACTCCCTGGTGTCAAGGAGCCTGAGCGTGTGAGGAAGCTCCTCCAGGGTACCGCCTCCCTCGAATTCTGGGAGACTTTCACCAATCAGGAGATTTCCGGTTATCTCGCAGAGGCCAACGCCAAGCTTGCTGAGATCCTTGCAGACGAGTCCGTGAGCGCAGCCGAGACCCCTGCTACCGAAAGCGCTGATTCTCTCCTCGCTTCCGAGATTGCCCAGAACCAGGTTTCCGAGGCTGATCTTGAGGCCTACAGGAAGCAGAACCCTATCTTCGCAGTCCTGACTCCTTCACAGTACACCGGCAATGCCTGCATCGGTTTCGCAACCGCAGTCGATACTGCCAAGGTCAACAGGTATCTCTCGATGCCTCAGGTTGCTGAGATCTTCCCTGCAGAGTTCCGTCCGATGTGGTCCGTCAAGCCTTCAGAGATGTTCGAGGCTGACAACATCTTCGAACTCGTGGCTATCAAGTCCACTTCCAGGGATGGCAAGGCCAAGCTCGACGGTGGTGTCGTCACCGACGCCCGCGTCGTCTACGACCACGGTTCCAACGGTGAGCCTTCTGTTTCCATGAGCATGAACGCCGAAGGTGCCAACATCTGGGCCCGCATGACCGGCGACAACGTCGGAAGGCAGATCGCCATCGTCCTCGACGGCATGGTCTATTCCTATCCTAATGTCAACAGCGCCATCACAGGCGGCCAGTCCTCCATCACCGGTCACTTCACCCCTGAGGAGGCAACCGACCTTGTGAACGTCCTCAAGTCCGGTAAGCTTCCCGCCCCTGCGACCATCATCCAGGAGCAGGTTGTCGGACCTTCCCTCGGTGCCAAGTCGATCAGGGCTGGTATGATCTCCTTCCTGATCGCCTTCCTGCTCGTCCTCATCTACATGATATTCTTCTATCAGGGTGCAGGTCTTGCAGCTGACGTCGCCCTCCTTTGCAACGTGCTTCTCCTCTTCGGAGTCCTCGTTTCCTTCGGAGCCGTCCTGACTCTGCCGGGTATCGCCGGTCTCGTCTTGACAATGGGTATGGCTGTGGATGCCAACGTGATCATCTATGAACGTATCAAGGAGGAGCTTGCCGCCGGCAAGGGCCTGAGCAAGGCCGTTTCCGACGGTTACAAGAACGCCTATTCCGCCATCATCGACGGTCAGGTCACTACCCTCCTCACCGGTATCGTCCTCTTCATCTTCGGTTCCGGTCCTGTCCAGGGCTTCGCTACCACTCTGATCATCGGTATCATCACCTCTGTTCTCACTTCCATCTTCATCACCCGTCTGATCTTCGACGACCGTATCAAGAAGGGAAAGAACATCACTTTCGAGAACAGCCTCACCAAGAACTTCATGAAGAACACCCACTTCGATTTCATCGGAGCACGCAAGGTGTCCTACATTGTTTCAGGTGCCCTGATCCTCATCTCCCTTGTTTCCATCTTCACCAAGGGCTTCACCTACGGTGTCGACTTCACCGGTGGCCGTACCTATGTCGTCCGCTTCGACAAGCCCGTCACTGCTGAGGAGATCCGCCAGGCCGCTATCGCCGAGTTCGACGGTGCAGTCGAGGTCAAGCAGTTCGGTGGTGAGAGCCAGATGAAGATCACGACCCAGTACAAGAACGACGAGGAGTCCAGCGAGGTCGATGCAGAGGTTGAGGGCAAGCTCTTCAATGCCCTGAGTCCTTTCTTCGCTGAGAAGCTCAGCCTGGGTGAGTTCAAGTCAACTCTCGAGAATGCCAACGGTATCATCTCCTCTGACAAGGTAGGTCCTACCATCGCCAACGACATCAAGCGTGACGCTATCATCGCCGTCATCCTTGCCCTCATCGTCATCTTCGCCTACATTGCCTTCAGGTTCAGGGGCTGGACATGGGGTCTCGGTGGTGTCGTCTCACTGGCCCACACCGCAATCATCGTCATCGGTTTCTTCTCGCTGTTCTCCGGCATCCTGCCGTTCAACCTCGACGTTGACCAGACGTTCATTGCGGCTATCCTGACCATCATCGGTTACGCTATCAACGATAACGTGGTTATCTTCGACCGTATCCGTGAGTACAGGACCCTCCACCCGAACACCGACATCAAGACCAACACCAACCTGGCGTTGAACGCTACCCTCACCCGTACGGTCAACACCTCGGTCTCCACCCTCGTCACCATGCTTGCAATTGCAATCTGGGGAGGTGAGTCCATCAGGGGTCTTGCAGTCGCCCTCATCCTTGGTATCTGCATCGGTACTTATGCATCCATCTTCATCGGAACTCCGGTGATGTACGATGCCACCATCTCCCGTCAGAAGAAGCTTGCTGAAGCTCCTGCCAAGAAGACTTCAAAGAAGTAAAAACCATTATTAATAACTGAAAGCGCCGGCCCCCAAAAGTCGGCGCTTTGCAATAGCCAACAACATGAAAGAGAATTTCAGAATCGAATCTGACCTGCTAGGTGAGCTTCAGGTTCCTGCCGATGCCTACTACGGCGTACAGACGCAGAGGGCATTGAACAACTACAAGATTTCCAACACAAGGATGTGTGACTATCCTGACTATGTCATCGCAATGGCATGCATCAAGCTGGCTGCAGCCGAGACCAACAAGGAACTCGGAGCCCTTGATCCGGAGATTGCTGATGCGATCGTGGCTGCATGCCGTGAGATCATCGACGGCAAGTTCCACGACCAGTTCCCCGTGGACATGATGCAGGGCGGCGCCGGTACCTCAGTCAACATGAACGCCAACGAGGTCATCGCCAACCGCGCCCTCGAAATCATGGGTCATGAGAAGGGTGAATATAAGTTCTGTTCCCCCAACGACCATGTCAACTGCGCCCAGTCCACCAACGACGCCTATCCTTCAGCTTTCCGCTATGCTTTCATCCGCATGAACAGGAAGCTCGAGAAGAGCCTCAAGGACCTCATCGAGGCCTTCAGGCAGAAGGGTGTCGAGTTCAAGGACGTTATAAAGATGGGCCGTACCCAGCTTCAGGATGCAGTCCCAATGACTTCCGGCCAGGAGTTCCATGCCTATGCCACCAACCTCGGTGAGGAGGTTCTCAATCTTGAGAGGAACGTCAACCTTCTCTATGAGATCAACATGGGCGGAACCGCCATCGGTACCGGTCTCAATGCAAAGCCTGGATTCGCCGAGCTCTGCGCCAGGAAGCTTACCGAACTCACCGGCGAGAAGTTCATAGCAGCCCCCGACCTCGTGGAGGCCACCCCTGACACCGGTGCTTACGTGAGCTACTCAGGTGCCCTCAAGAGGCTGGCTGTCAAGCTTTCCAAGATCTGCAACGACCTCAGGCTCATGGCTTCCGGTCCCCGTTGCGGTCTCAAGGAGATCAACCTTCCTCCTAAGGCTCCCGGATCCTCCATCATGCCCGGAAAGGTCAATCCCGTCATCCCCGAGGTCACGAACCAGGTCTGCTTCAAGGTTATCGGCAACGACACCACCGTGTCCTTCGCAGCCGAGGCCGGACAGCTCCAGCTCAACGTCATGGAACCTGTCATTGCAGAGTCCATCATGGAGAGCATCACCTGGCTGACCAATGCGATGAACACCCTCCGCACCGAGTGTATCGAAGGAATCACTGTCAACAAGGAACGCTGCTACGACATGGTCAAGAACAGCATCGGCATCGTCACCGCCCTCAACCCGATCATCGGCTACAAGGCCAGCACCAAGATCGCCAAGGAGGCCCTCGAGACCAACCGTTCCGTCTACGACATCGTCCTCGAGCAGGGCATAATGACCAAGGAAGACCTTGACAAAGCCCTCGATCCAGAGAACATGATCGGATAAAAAAAAGAGCGGCGGCCCGGAAGGGTCGCCGCTTCTTCTTTCAAATCAAATGCTTATTTGATCTTCTTGTAGCCGTAGCGGGCCTCGTCGCCGAGTTCGATCTCGATCTTCATGAGGCGGTTGTACTTGGCGATACGGTCGGTCCTTGAGAGGGAACCGGTCTTGATCTGACCGCTGTTGGTGGCAACTGCGATGTCGGCGATGGTGGTGTCCTCAGTCTCGCCGGAGCGGTGTGAAGTCACGGTGGTGTAGCCGTTGCGGTGTGCCATCTCGATGGCGTCGAGAGTCTCGGTCAGGGAACCGATCTGGTTGACCTTGATGAGGATGGAGTTGCCTGCGCCCATCTCGATACCCTTCTGGAGGTACTTGACGTTGGTGACGAAGAGGTCGTCGCCGACGAGCTGGCAGCGTCCGCCGATAGCCTTGGTGAGCTTCACCCAGCCTTCCCAGTCTTCCTCGCTGAGACCATCCTCGATGGAGTCGATCGGATACTTGGTGATGAGCTGCTCGAGGTAAGCGATCTGCTCCTCGCTGGTGAGCTTCTTGCCGTTAGGATCCTTCTTCTTGCCGTCCTTCAGCTGCTTGTAGTCATAGTAGAAGGTGTCACCCTCCTTGAAGCAGAACTCGGAAGCAGCGCAGTCCATGGCGATGGTCACGTCCTTGCCGGGCTCGTAACCAGCCTTCTTGATGGCCTCGATGATGCAGTCGAGAGCGTCGTCGATGCCTTCGAGCTTCGGGGCGAAACCACCTTCGTCACCGACAGCGGTGGAAAGGCCGCGGCCCTTCAGAACCTTCTGGAGAGCGTGGAAGACCTCTGCTCCGATGCGGACGGCCTCAGCCTCGCAAGTTGCGCCGACGGGACGGATCATGAACTCCTGGAATGCGATGGGAGCGTCAGAGTGAGCGCCACCGTTGATGATGTTCATCATAGGAACGGGCAGGACATAGGCGTTGGTTCCACCGATGTAGCGGTAGAGAGGAATGCCAAGATATTCAGCGGCAGCCTTTGCAACGGCGAGGGAAACGCCGAGGATGGCATTTGCACCGAGATTGCTCTTGGTGGCGGTTCCGTCAAGCTCGATCATGGTCTTGTCGATGGCCCTCTGCTCGAGAGCGGACATTCCGATGATGGCAGGAGCGATCTTGTCGTTGATGTTCTCGACAGCCTTGAGGACACCCTTGCCGCCGTAGCGCTTGGGATCGCCGTCGCGGAGCTCAAGAGCTTCGTTCTCTCCGGTGGATGCTCCTGAAGGAACAGCTGCAACACCGATGACACCGCTTTCGAGGACAACTTCGGCCTCGATCGTGGGATTTCCTCTGGAATCAAGGATCTCCCTTCCTGTAACTTGGATAATTCTCATGATTTATAAAAATATTAAGTAGTTTTCAACTATCTCACAAAGATAAGAATTATTCCTTAATAACCCTCAAATTAAAGGCTCTCGCAACCAACGGCAGCAAGAAGTCTCGCAGCGGCGGAGATCACCGTCGCCTTCGCTCCGATGCAGGCTTCTGCCGTGTCGTTGTAGACCCTCACCGCCAGGAGGTAATCCAAGAGGGATGAATCTCCTTGTGAATATGCTGCCTTCCGGCTTTCGAGGATGTCCTTAGCGTCGGAGAGCATCTGGTCGGAACACTTTTCCCTTGCCAGCAGGGCTGCTCTGTAGGATGACCATGCCATCCTCACCTCAGCTTCGATCTGCTGTAGGGCAGCCTCGTAAGCGGCCTCGGCCTGGAGGGCGGCTTTCTCAGCAGCCACCCTTTCTCCCTTGTTGGCGGAGGAGAACTTCAGTGGGATGGACATGCCCACGGTGACCCCGTGGAAAAGCGGTGCAGGAGCTATCTCGTTGCGGACTTCGGTGTTGTAGGAATAACCTACGTTGAATCCGACTTCCGGGGAGCGCAGGGCCTTGACGAGGGCCAGGTTCTTCTGTGAAAGGCTTTTGGAGAGATAAGCGGCCCTGAGGTCTGCCCTCCTGCCCTGGGCTATTGCCACAAGTTCGTCCACCGGTCTGTCTGAGATTGTCAGGCCGAGCCCGTCATCACTTATGTCCGTGAAAGTCATTCCGCCGGCCATGACCGAAAGGGCTGTGAGGGCGTTGGCGTAGTCAGCTTCGGCCTGGAGCAGGTCTCCTTTCATCGTCCTTGCTTCTATCGAGGACTGCATCGCATCAGTCCGACCGATCTCACCGAGGGCGGCGCGGAGACTGTCCGAAGCGGCTATCTTGTCCATGCTTTCGCTGGAAGTCCGCTTCAAGGAGAGCAGTGATTTCGCCTCCCAAGCCTGGGCCCATGCCTCGATGGCCTCGCACCTGAGCGACCTGAAGTAGTCTTCCAGGAGAGCCCTGGTGACCTGGGCTTCTTCACGGGCCACCTCGATTCGGGCCTTCCTTGCATTCGCCAGGTTTACATTGTACGAAAGGCCGAGTTCAACCGAACGTCCCATCATCAGGGTCCTGTCCTGGTTGTCCGAAAAGTCCGCCGTGAGCTCCGGGTCGTTGAAAACCTTGGCGGCAACAGCCTGGGCGTCTGCTATTTCCACATTATATTGTTCTGCCAGATAGGCCGCGTTGGAGCGCTCCACCTCGGAGATATATTCCCCGAAAGTCTGGGCTTTGGCGGCGAAGGCCGTTACGACGGCCAGCAGGATGCTAAAAATCTTCTTCATATTCCTTTACGGGTTTTTCCTCCTTCCTTTTTTCCATACGGTAGTAGAGGGTAGGAAGCACGAACAGGGTTATAACGGTCGAGAACAGGAGGCCGTAGACGATCACCGTGGCCAGTGGCCTCTGGACGTCGGAGCCGACTCCGGTGGCGATTGATGCCGGTAGGAGTCCGAGGATGGCCACCGTGGCCGTCATGAGGATGGGGCGCAGACGGTGTGAGGCTCCTTCGATAACGGCATCCTTCAATGGCGTACCCTTCCTTCGAAGGCCGTTGATGTGGGAGATCATGATGACTCCGTTCTGGATTGTCAGTCCGAACAAGGCTATGAAACCTACGGCTGAGGACACGTTGAAGGTCATTCCTCGCACATTGAGGGCAAGCAGGCCGCCGAAGAGGGCCAACGGAAGCAGGGAAATCAGCAGGGCGGCCTGGCGGAAGTCCCCGAAGGCTCCGTACAGCAGGAGGAACATCAGTGCCAGCACGAACGGGATGATGATCCCGAGCCTTGAATATGCCCTCTTCTGGTTCTCGAATTGTCCGTCCCATTTAAGGGAGAAGGCGGTGTGGTCGTAGCTGACCTCCTTGGCTATCCTGGAATCTGCTTCGCCCAGGAAGGTGGAGAGGTCCTTTCCGCGCAGGTTCACCCTGACCGTCAGATGGCGCCTTCCCATCTCCCTTGTGATCGAGCTTGCTCCAAGGACCGAGGACACTTCCGCGACAGATGAGAGCGGAATCCTTGAGCCGGAGGCGGTGACAAGTGGCAGTTCGGCGATCTTCTCCGGAGTGTCCCTGCTGTCTTCCTTGAACCGGCAGGTCACGTCGTAGACCTTGCTGCCGATGAACACCTGGGAAACGGCCCGGCCTCCGACCGCGATCTCTATCAGGTCGGCCACATCGGCCACATTGACTCCGTAGTAGGCAGCCTTCTCACGGTCGACTGAGATTTTGAGCTGGGGAAGCGGAGGTTCCTGGTCGATGATTACGTCCGTTGCCCCCTTGATGTCCTTAATAACCCTTTCCACATCCTCGGCGATTCTTCTGGCCTCGGTCAGATCGTCACCGTAGACCTTCATAGCAAGGTCGCTGTGGGATCCGGCAATCTGGTCCATGACCATGTCTATGATAGGCTGGGAGAAGCCGACCTTGTAGCCTGGCATCCTGTCGATCCTTTCAGCCATCTCGGCGATCAGGTCGTCCTTCGTCTTGCCGAATTTCCATTTTGAATATGGTTTCTGGCCGATGCAGACTTCGATGTGGGAGGATGTGAAGGCTTCGGCACCCTCGTCGTCACGACCCACCTGGGTCATGACGTAGGTTACCTCCTCGAACTCGTCCTTCAGTACGTTCCTGAGTTCGTCTGCCATGAGGGTGGATTTCTCAAGGGATATTCCCGGAGGCGCCTGGACCTGGATCCAGATGCCGCCCTCGTCGAGGTTCGGCAGGAAGTCCTTCCCGACTGTGATGACCATCACCACGACGGCGGCAAGCACTGCGGCGATTCCTGCGAACACCTTTCTCGGATGACCTGTGAGGGAGGAAGTCCATCTTTTGTAGGAAGCCGTGAGCTTCTCCATGAACTTGTTCCTGTATACCTTCTGAGGCTTGCGGTAGATTGAATATGAAAGGCCGGGGATGAGGATAAGTGCCACTGAAAGGGCTCCGACCAAGGCATATCCGACGGTGAAGGCCATCGGAGTGAACAGCTTCTTCTCGATCCTTTCGAAGGCGAATAGCGGCAGGTAGGCCACTATTATGATCAGGGTTGCAAAGAAGATGGGCTTCGCCACCTCCTTCACATGCTCGGCGGTTTCCTTGCCCTGAAGAGGTGAGGAAGGATCCCTTTCCCGGAGTTTGAGGACCGTCTCCATCATCACGATGGCTCCATCCACCAATATTCCGAAATCGATCGCTCCGAGACTCAACAGGTTGGCCGGGACTCCGGTAAGGTTCATCAGGATGAAGGCCACCAGCAGGGCGATCGGGATGGTGATTGCAACGGCCAGGGCGCTCCTGGGACTGCCGAGGAAGATTATCAGGATTCCGATGACCAGCAGCATGCCGAACAGCAGGGTGTGCTCTACGGTGTGCAGGGTGGTGCCGACAAGTTGTGTCCTGTCCATGAACATCTTGATCCGGACATTCTCCGGGAGTTCGTTCTCATTGAGGTCGTCCACGACCTTGTGCACCTGTTCCAGCACCTTCGAAGGGTTCTGGTAGCGCAGCATCTGGACTATTCCTTCCACCCCGTCGCTGAATGAGATCTCATCATCCGCGTAGCCGAGGATGCCTTTGCGCTCAAGGTTTCCGTACTTGAGGGTGCCGAGGTCGCCCAGAAGGACAGGTACTCCGTCTTCGTTCTTCACGACGATCCCTCCCATGTCTTCCAGATCCTGGATCAGTCCGACTCCGCGTACGACGTAGCTCACGTCGCCGACCGGGATCATGCTTCCTCCGGCGTTGGAGTTGTTGCTTTCGATTGCATCCGTCACGTCCGAAAGAGTGAGGTCATAGGAAGCCAGCTTGGCAGGGTCCAGCTCGATCTGATACTGGGTCGTAAGACCTCCGTAATTGCTCACTGCAGCGACGCCCTGGATCCTCTGGAGGGCGGGAATGACTGTCCAGTGGTTGAGGTCGGTGAGTTCCCTGAGGGAGACGCCCTCGTCACCGACGAGGACATAGCGGTAGATCTCTCCGGTCGGTGAAGTGAGGGGGTTGAGTTCGGGTTCGGCCCCGTAGGGGAGTTCGACGGTGCCGATGCATTCGGTGACCCTCTGCCTTGCCCAATAGTCTTCCGTTCCGTCCTCGAACACCAGGATAATGATCGAAAGGCCGAAGGCGTTCTTGCTTCGCATCATGTCCAGGGAAGGGATTCCGTTGAGGGCCCTTTCCAGGGGGATGGTGATCTGCTGCTCGATCTCCTCGGCGGCAAGTCCGGGAACCTGGGTGACCACCTGGACCGTGACGTCCGCAATGTCAGGGTAGGCGTCGATGGAAAGCCTTGTCCATGAATATATTCCAAAGAGGCTGACGACCAGGAATATGGCTGCGATGAGCCACCTGCGCCTCAGGATGTAGGCAATGAATCTGTCCATGTCTCTACTGGCTTAGATAGATGCCTCCGTCGGCTATGATGTTCTCTCCGCCTTCCAGGCCTGAGGTAACCAGCATCCTGCCGTCGTCAAGGCTCTGGACTTCTACGGGAACCTTCCTGAAAGTGAGGCCGGTCTGCCTGACATAGACGAATTTCGACCCGTTCCCCTGGAAGACGGCCGTCGAAGGGACAGTCAGCGCGTCGTCCAGCACTTTGGGGAAGCGGGCTGAGACGAACATTCCGGGTTTCAGGATCCTGTCGGGATTGGGACATTCCACGACAACTGGAACCGTGCGGGTCTTGTCATCGAGCATCTCGCCGATGTAGCAAATCCTTCCCTTCAGGGTAGGGTGTCCGGAAGCCTCGATCCCTGCTTCCTCTCCCTTTTCGATCGAGGAGACCATGTTTTCCCTCACGTTGGCCCTGACCCAGACATTGGAGAGGTCGGCCACGGCAAGAGGGGCTTCGTCATCGTCGGAGAGTATCTGTCCTATGACAAGGTCATTCCTTACCACGGTTCCGGAGATGGGGGAAATGACCCTGAGGGGCTGGCCCACGCGAACGGAGGAGGGATTGGTTCCGAATATGGACAGGACGCCCCGGGACAGTTCAAGTGCGGCGTCGGCATCCGAGGCCTCGCTCACGGCTTCTTCCAGTTCCTTCTCGGAGACTATCCCTGACTCGTGGAGAGCCTTCTTCCGTCTCAGGTTGGAGGCAGCGACATTGGCCTTGTTGCTGTTCTCGACGTATTCCCGGACAGCTTCCATGTAGTCCGCGGATGACATCTCGTAAAGGACCTGGCCCTTGTGAACCCTGTCCCCAAGCCGGACGAGCGAACGGGTGACCCTTCCTCCGAAGGGTACTCCTACTTCTGCATAGGAATCGGGGCGTGGACTTACCGAAGCGGTTGCGGTGAACCCGGATCCCATTTTTTCCGGCTTTACGACATCAAGGCTGATTCTTTCGGCAACAGGGGAAGACTCTTCTATGGTCACGAGGTCTCCCGAGACTTTAAAACCGGATGCGGAAGAGTCATCGGACGACCCTTGGCGGGTTCCGCATCCTGAAACGACTGATGAAAGGATCATCAGTGCAAGATATTTCAATTTCATTTTTTGTTAAGCTGAGTTGATTATTGATTCTTCATGCGTCCGAATCCGTCGGACATAGGGTCAACAATCAACTGCAGGCGGGCCACGGAGAACCGTCCGGTGCGGGGTACACCAGGTGATGTCGGTTCCGGGACTTTCGTGGAAGACATATTCGAGGACATCGAAGCGTTCCGGAAGGAACGAGTTGATGACGGTGGCAGTGCAGACGGTGTGGCAGATAACGTCCAGGAGCTTGAGCTGTCCCTGGGTGTGGCCGCCGTCCTGGCTGCCGGTCAGGTGGTTCTTCCAGAATATGTGGGAATGGGTGATCACGCGTCCGTCCACGAAGTGGCTGTGCCAGAACATCGTGGAATTCACATAATTGAAAAGCAGGATGCTGACGAAAGTCATCAGCATCATGCTTCTCAATCTGTCATTTCTGACGCGCATGGTCCGCGTTTTTATCTCAAATGGCTTCGAGGATCCCTTCAATGGAGCCGACCACCTTGTCGAAAACCTTGTACATCAACTCCGGTTCCTGTTTTTCAGGAATATAGACGATTGTCTTCAAGCCGCGGCCGGCAAACCATCCGGCTTCGGTGTGGGCTGACCTGCCGCAAGGGAGGACCAGCACGCAGGTGTCGGCCCAGAGCATGGCGTCCAGGTCGGCCTTGAAGCCTTTTTCAGCAACGGGGTGGGAAAGATTGGCAATATATTCATCGACGCTCCACTCCTGCCAGTCTTCGCGTACGTCCGACCAGTGGAATCCGCCGGGATTGTCCTTCGGATTCTTGAAATCATAGACTTCATGGCCGGCTTCCATGAGCCGTTTCACCACTTCTGGCTGGAAGGGATTGCGCCAGCTTGATGCTACATAGACTTTTGCCATCTTTTAATATGTTTCAAGTTCACGCCATGAGGGGAAGGTCGGGAATTTGGCGTGCGGTTCGGTCTGGTACCAGAACACAGTCGCTGCGATGTCAGAGTTCTGGGCAAGGTATCTTCCGTCTTTTCTCCAGCCAAGGTCCTGGATCGTGATCTTAAGGTCTTTCTGGAAGCGTACTGGATCCATTATGTGCCAGCGGTAGAGTCCGAACCTCTGCTGTGACTTGTAGGTTCCGTCAGGCCGGATGACCTGGCACAGGCCGGCGTAAGGGGTGCAGAACGGAACGTATTGTCCTCCTATGTCGAAGTTGTAGGATCCGCAGAAATAGTCCTCGGTTCCGGTGCCGCAGATGGTGGGATACTTCTTGTCGCCGTCGATGAAGAACTTGATTTCACCTTCGCCCCACCAGCCGGTGTTGTGCACACCCCAGGCGAGGTAGATTCCGACGTACTGTCCCTGGCCCTTGATTCCGTCGATGATGGTGAAGTCGGAACCTTCGTTCCAGCGGGTGCGGCGGAACTGGGCGTGGAAGTAAGCAGCATCGGAAGGTACTTCAGTGAGGGTATAGTCGATCTGGTAGTACAGATGCATCTCTTCGCTGTCGTTGACGTTCTCCATCGTGATCTTGCATTTCTTGCGGAAAGGCATGGACCAGTAGCAGTTGAAGGCTCTGCCGGGATTGACGCAGACAGGGAGGGAGACCACGGGAGCATATTCATTCCAGCCCATGCAGAAGAAGTCTGCGATCGGGCATTCGACGGAAGGAGTGGGCTCGTCATCCCAGTAGATCCTGATGATGGTGTAGCGCCACACTCCGGTAGGGGTCATCCAGATGTGCTGGATGGCTCCGGGACCGTCGATCTCGGCTATTGTAGCGGTTTCGCCGGGAGCGATGTAGATGTAGGGGTTGACCTTCCATGTCTCTCCTAGGTCGCGAGCGGCTTTTGAGGCATTGTTGATGTTCCTCGTGATGTTATTGGCATCCGGAACGGCCATTCCGCCCTTGCCTTTCTCGCCCGTGAAATTCTCCGGGGAGATCGAACGAGTCTGGGCGTTGGAGAGCCTGGACAGGTTGCCGAGATTCATGTCGAGCCCGTTGAAGTTCTGGGCCGAAACAGCCAGCGAGCAGAGGAGAGCCGCTGCAAAGGTCAAAAGTCTTGAAGTGCGCATAAGTGGTTCTGTTTTTAATTATCTGCTGAAACCGCGGGAAGCGAATGGAAGGGCGGTGCGAAGGGCTGAATGCCAGTACTCCCAGTTGTGGACACCGTTGCGGACCCTGAGTTCACTCTTGACTCTCTTCATCTTCATCTTCATGTGGAGCTGGAAGGAGAGGGTCACGAGGAAGTCGTCGTCTCCGCAGTCGAAGAACCACCTTACGCCGCGGAGCGCCTCAAGAGTGGCGTCGTCGGCATCGTCTACGAAGGCCAGGGCGGAATGGTCGTGAACCGCCTTACAGACATAGTAGAACTTGTCCTTTTGGGCGTCCTCCTTGGGTTCTCCGATCTCCTGGTAGAGCCATGCGCTCATTGCGTAGCAGCTTGAGAACATGTCAGGATGCCTTTGGGCGTAGACTGTGCTGCCTCCTCCTCCCATCGAGAGGCCCATGACGGCGCGGTGCTCCTTGTCGCCGATTCCACGGTATTTCTTTTCAGCCGTGGGGATCAGCTCCTGGAAGAAAAAGTCCTCGTAGTTCCATCCCGGCATGTTGAAATAGCCGTTCCACTCGTTGTGGGCATCAGGATGTCCGGCATTGGGCATGATTATGACCATCTCGTCGGCTTCGCCGGAGCCGATCAGCTCATCGGCCACGTCTTTCACGCAGCCCTTGGCGTCCCAGTCCTTGTAGGTGCCGTAGAGACCGTGCAGGAGGTAGACCACCGGATACTGTTTCTCGCTCTTGTCGAAGCCGTCCGGGAGATAGACGTTGAACTTTACCTCAGCGCCGAGAATGTTGCTCTTGAGGCTGTCAGTCACGATTTTACCTGCATGAGCGGACAAGACCGGCATGAGGAGCAGGACCAAAGACAGGGGAAGGAACCGTTTCATTTCAGTGAATAATTTGAATCTGGAATTAAGTCAACTTCTAAAAATAGTGATTATCTTTGATAAACCGCATATTATTTTCCTAAAAATGAACAGAGTTTCAGTCGTAATTGCCGCCTTTGCGCTCCTGCTGGCAGCGTGTTCACGTACTCCTGAGGAAATCATTCCTACTGACCGTCCTTGTGCCGACATCCAGAGGGGTGCATCCATGTTCGGCGGCTGGGTTGAGGATCCCTCGTCGATTCCGGTTTCCTTTGTCTATGGAGATGAAAGCCACAGGGGTCTCGGCGGACTTGAGATGGTCTCCAAGTCCTGCTCCGAGACCTCTTCCGCAAAGACTCTCCAGGCTGTTTTCCTTCTTGACAAGGATGTCGAACTCAAGGTTGACGCCCTTTTCAACAAGGAATTCGGCGAGACTGAATATACTCTCTGGGTGGAGAACAAGGGGACATCCCCGAGCAAGGAGCTCAAGGAAATATTCAGTGCCGTCATTCCTTTCGAGGGAGAGGATGCCATGATCCGGGGCTGTCTTGGCGACCATGTCAACAAATACGCTGACTATCAGACTCCCCTTAAGGACACCCTCGTCAGTTTCGTGTCCTCCAACGGCAGGGCCACCCACATTGTCTTCCCCTACTTCGACCTTGTCCATGGTAACGGAGGGACCCTCCTTGCGATCGGATGGGCCGGCACCTGGCAGGCAGAGTTCTGCAACGAAGGAGGATCCACCCTCTGGAAGGCGGGCAACTGCAATGATTTCGATTCGGTGATCATGCCCGGCGAGAAAGTACGTTCCGCCCTGGTCGTGATGCTTCCTTACAAGGGCAGGGACAGGGACGACGCCACTAACCTTTGGAGGGAATGGTTCCTGAAATACAACATGCCTTCCGCCGATGCGTCCGGGAACAGCATACAGCCTTTCTCCACCACCTGCTTCGCTTCGGACACCGGCCTTCCCAACTCGGACGGCTCCATCTCGGAGCGCTTCTACACCTGGAAGAGGACGCTGGAGCGCCTTGTCTACGAGGATGTTAAGCCGGATTTCAGATGGTTTGACGCAGGTTGGTATTTCGATCCCAGAGGCAACACCGTCCCTTCGGACTGGTACGGAACGGTAGGCACCTGGGAGCTGGACACCGTGAAGTGGCCTGGCAAGACCTTCCTCGAGTCGAATGAAGCCTGTCACAAGGAAGGCATGAAGGTCCTGGTCTGGTTCGAACCGGAGAGTGTCTGCGATGTTGAGGACCTTGCTGCAAATTATGGCTACAACCCCGAGTGGGCTGACTTCAACCGTGGCAACCGCTACACCAACAACCTCGGCAACCATGACTGCCTGGAATGGACCCTCGGCCGCATCACCAAGATGATGGGCGAAAACGGAGTGGATCTCTTCCGTGAGGACAACAACTCCAATCCGGTGAAAGCCTGGACCGGTTTCGATGCCAAGGAGACCGAAAAGACCGGACTTCCCCGTACTGGAATCACCGAAAACCTGGCCATCCAGGGCCATTATGAGCTCTGGGACAGGATCATAGACTTCTGTGCAAAGAATGGTAAATGTACTTTCATAGACAATTGTGCATCAGGAGGAGGCCGCAATGACATCGAGTCCCTGCGCCGCAGCCTTCCTTTCATGAGGAGCGATGCAGACAGGACCACGACGGCCCTCCGCCTTTCAATGACGACCTCCTATTGCAGGTGGATCCCATTCCACGGAGCCAACACCAAGGAATCCAAGGGCGAGCTGGATCCGGGTGTGGAAGGAGGAAGCACCTTCTACATCACCAGGGCTTCCTGGCTGCCGGTCTACAACATCTCCGAGGTCTTCACCCACGACGTCCAGATGGACTATGACCGCCTCAGGGCGACCTTTGGGGAATGGAAGAAGTACAACCACCTTCTCGTCAAGGACATGTATCCCCTTACCCCATGGCACCGCCCTGAGGACGATTCTTCCTGGACGGCGATCGCCTGGCATGACAGGGTTTCTGACGAGGCCGTGCTTCAGGCCTTCCGTCAGGAGACCTGCGATGAACCGTCGTACACGGCTGTCCTTAAATTCCTCAGGCCCGACAGGAAATATTCCCTGGCCAACGAGGACACCGGAGAAGTCAAGACATTGACGGGAGCGGAATTAGCTTCTTCAGGGCTGGAAATATCCCTTCCTGAACCCAAATCTTCGGCAGTCTGGCACATCGTTCCGGTATTTTTTTAGTAACTTGCAGTGACATTAAAACAACTCCAATGAAAAAGTTTCTAGGATCGTTGCTGATAGTTCTCATCAGCACGCTTCAGCTCTCGGCATGGGAGCGCGAATCAATCTGGCCCAAAGGCAAGATGCCTGATGCCCAGAAGCACCAGATAGCTGCAATGACAGACGAAGCCGGCAAGGAAGGCTTCAATCCGGACAAGCACAGGGTGGCATACCTTGAATGGTTCGAAGCTCCGGACGCTTCGGTCAGGAACGGGTCATGCATGATCCTCATCTCCGGCGGCAGCTACATGAACTGCTGCGACGTGGGACTGATCGACACCTGGCACAAGGAACTGACCAAGAGAGGCGTACAGTGCGTCAACTTCGTGTACCGCACCCCTCGTCCCGAAGGACTTCCCATTTTCCAGACTGCCTGGGAAGACGGACAGAGGGCTGTGAGGATGGTCAGGAGCGAAGCTGCCAAGCGTGGATTTGATCCTGAAAAGATTGGAACAATCTCTATGTCAGCAGGTTCCCACCTCGCCCTGCTCCTTGCCACAAGCTCGCAGACTCCTGCCTACAAGCCGGTAGACAAGATAGATGAGTATCCCTGCCACATCAACTGGGCCATCGTCAATGCCCCGGCTTACGTCACCACTGACGGCGAGGCCGGCACTCCTGCCACCAGGGAAGGCTACGGAACAGACGTGAAGCTCAGCGATGTCTTCAAGTTCGACGAGAAGACCTGCCCCATGAGCCTCCATCATGGTGGAAAGGATCCCTATACCCCCGACGGATCGACCCTGGTCTACAGGCAGCTCCGCAGGATGGGAATTCCCGCGGAACTTCATCTCTACCCGGACAAGGGCCACGGTGCCTTCGGTCTTGAGCGGGGGATCGAGTTCATGACCCAGATGGGATTCCTCGGACCTGTCGCAGATCCGGTTCTGATCATGGACCGCTTCAACAGCGACGCCGACAGGGCAGAGCGCATCGTCGAGGATGTCTGGCCTGAAGGCAAGATGCCCGATCCTCAGCCGAATCAGTGCAAACCTTATATCGAGTGGCACATTCCTGCCCAGCTGAAGACCAAGGCCATCCAGATCATATATTCAGGAGGCTCCTACACCGGCAACGATCCCGACGGTTTCGAGGTCGCTCCCGCGAGACGCTACCTCAATGCCATGGGTGTCACCGTGGTCACCTTGAAGTACCGCACACCCCGTCCTACCACGGGCCTTTCAAAGCACACTACTGCATGGCAGGACCTTCAGAGGACGATCCGTATCGTCAGGAGCGAGGCTGAAAGCCGCGGTCTCGACCCCAACCGCATCGGCATCATGGGCTCTTCCGCCGGCGGCCATCTCACCCTCATGGGTGTCACTTCTTCCCGCCACAAGTCCTACTATCCGATCGATGCTATCGACAAACTGCCTTGCAATGTCCAGTGGGGTATAGGAATATATCCGGCTTACTCTCTCACGGATGGTGCTGAAAAGCCCAATACCGGCGGCGGCAATGACGACTCGGCTGTCCTGGTTCCTGAATTCTCCTTCGACCTGGACACCGCTCCGATGCTGTTCATTCACGGCGACGCTGACAACTGGGCTTCGATGAATTCCGTCAAGACCTGGGAGAAGATGCGTGCCATGGGCATCCAGAGCGAACTCCACACTCTCGCTCTCCGTCCTCACTGCTTCCAGAGGGAAGCCTCTCCCGGCACCGGAAGCTACACCTGGCTCGACCGCATCGGAGAGTACCTCCAGCCGTTTATCAAGGAACAGTAATCTTTATGAATATGAAATCTTTTCTTTCGATAGGGAAAATCCTGGCCACGGCCGTCCTGGCCCTTATGTACGCTGGCTGTGGCAAGGATGACGGCCGCATGGACGTGATCTTCGACACTGATGCCAACAACGAGATCGACGACCAGCATGCGATTGCCTACCTGCTGCTCAACGATGAGGTGTTCAACACCCTCGGTCTGACTACCAACACGACCCGCAACGGAGGTGACATCAAGCTGCAGACCCTGGAGGCCAAGAGGGTTACCGCCCTGGTCGGTCTGCCCGGGACTCCGATCTATGAAGGAGCAGACGGTTCGTTCGAAGAGATCCTTCCCGAGATCGACAAGAAGGAATTCGATGGCTGCTCTGCCGTGAATTTCATAATCGACCAGGCCCGGAAGCACTCGCCCAAGAAGCCTTTGACTGTCATTGCTGTAGGTAAGCTGACCAATGTCGCCCTTGCTCTTGCGAAGAAGCCTTCGATCGCAAAGAGGATCCGTCTTGTCTGGCTTGGGACCAATTATCCCAAACCGGGAGAGTACAACTTCGACAATGACATCCCTTCGGTCAATTATGTTCTAGACACCAAGGTGCCCTTCGAAATCACCGTGGTACGCTACAATGATCCTTCCGGCACATGGGCGGTCAATGTGGCCAGGGAATATGCCCACGAGCATTTCACCGGCCTTGGTCCCAGGGTCAAGGAGGCCGTGGACGGCCGCCACGGTGGCAAGTTCACCTGTTTCGGCGACTATTCCGTGGACCTTTTCGACAATGTGAAGGAACTGGTCCGTTCACTCTACGACATGTCTGCAGTGGCCATCGTGAAGAATCCGGAATGGGCCGAGACCGTGACTGTCCCTGCTCCTGTCTTCAAGGACGGAGAGTGGGTCGAAAGGCCTGACAATGAGCGGACTATCACCATCTGGCAGAACTTTAAGCGCGACGCCATAGTCGAGGATTTCATTGCCACGCTGTCGAAGTAATCTATGTCATTGGATGACTTCGAGGATATCGTAGATCTCCAGTGAATCAAGTTTTAAGGAAGCTATCCCGTCCTTGTAACGGAAAGGGATAGCTTTTCCGTCTGGCTGACGGACGATCCTGGCTGGTTTATCCGTACACCTAATAGAGATCTCCAGGTTCTTGACCGGGTCAATCTTTTCGATCAGCGCAGTATTCCTGTGATCACCTGAAGTGTTGACCAGATGCAGCTGCAATCTTCCATTCAGCTTTCTGACCGATACATCCACATAAGGTGACGAGATGACCTCTGCCGCCGGGTCGGGGAACATTCCTGCGACCAGGGTCTTCATGCCTGAACGTATCTCAGTATCCCTCCTGGCATTCTCATAGTCATTGGATACTGCTTCCGGAATGAAACCGATCCTTCCTTTCCCAAGTGCGGCACTGAACCATCTGCCCCCTTGGAGTGAAACTCCGGAGAGTCTGGAGAAAAGGGAAGACATTTTCTGCCCGACGACAAGCAAGGCTCCTCCGTTGCGGGCGTAATCAACCAGGTCGTCGCAGAACAATGGAGACAGGGTGTCGCACTCGGGAATGACAACCACAGGGAACCGGCTCATGTCCGGAAGGAGAGAGGCTTCTCCGAGAAGGTCGACGCTGTACTGGCATTCCAGCAGGCATTCCAGGATGCCGGCCGCCTGACCAGTGTTGTTGGGGAATAGGGCTCCCGGATTGCCGGGTATGTTGCGATGCTGATAGTCGAAAGTCGACAGCAGAACTGCCACCTGAGGAACCTGGACCGAGTGATGGCAGTACTGTTGCCTCTCTCTTGCGAAAACGGCTACATCAGCCATTGAACTCAGTTTGTCAAGATTGAAGGACCCGTCCCTGTTCTGGGTGTAATAGGCTTGGAAGCCCCCACCTTGCGAGAGTGTGACTGCAGCCTCCCTCATAAGCTGGACCGATGGTTTCTGGCCCACGGACTTGCCGTCTTTATAACCGAAACTCCAGGCCATCAGATCCCATGGCATTCCCTGGGAGGACAGGTAACGGGCTGCGATACGTGCAGAATTAACACTGTTGGAAGCGGAATAATCTCCGGAGAGGAAATCGACTGGAGCGGAGACCGGCTCGCTCATGTGATGGGTGTAAGCCCAGTTGCTGCAGATCTGGAAATCAGGATATTCATTCCTTACTGCGGCGAAGTAGTGCCTCAGGTATTCCCTGAACGCTTCGCGGCTGAACTGTTTCCACTCGTACCAAAGCGGATCTTCGGGAGAGACGGGAGCATGGTCCGCGCCGGTCTTTTCCTTGAACAGCCTTACGGACCTTTCTCCGTAGTCCAGGGTGGTGGCCCAGCACTCTCCGTCCACCCACACGCCATCGACCCCGTATGCTCCGGCGAGTTCTTTAAGCTGAGGAATAAGCAGCTGGTCTGAGTAGGGACTGAAAACCGAGGTGATCCGGTCGCTGGGTTTGCCGTCGCTTCCCTTTGCGGCCCATTCGGGGTGAAGTTCTACCGCGCGGGCATCCCAGACCCCGGAATAGTGCATGTAAAGTCCCACGCCGCGATCGGCCGTCACCTTCCTCCAGACAGCAAGAGGATCCGTGACCACTCCGGGAGCCGGGTTACCGACCTTTGTCGGATAACTTGAATAGCCGGGATGTCCTTTGCAGTCAATCTGGATATAGTCAGGATGTACCATGTCCAGGATGGTCTCGACCATCTGGGGAGTGGTGTTGGCTCCGATGTTCTTGTCGGAGGCTCCGGCGTGGAAATCAAAATGGATTCCAAGGAAACTCTCGTCACGGCGGAGGCGTTCCTGCCCCAGGACGATGTTCGTGCAGGACAGGGAGGCAAGCACCAGGAAATAATACTTAAACTTCATGGTTATCAAGTGATTATTGATTATGTTCTTTTATTCCGGTCATCAATCTTGCAGCAGTGTCGTGGAGATTCCTGCGGGCAGTCGCAGGATTCATGGCCTCACTGGCGGGCAGGCCGGGAGGGTTGATGCAGAGGATATCCTTGTAGCCAAGGCCTTTCAGGAGGTCAATGTCGGAAATGATTCCGGCGAGGGCGACCGTCGGAATCCCGAGCTTCGCAGCGTGCCGCAGGACACAGAGAGGGGCCTTCCCCTTCAGGGTCTGGAAGTCCATCCTTCCTTCCCCGGTTATCACGAGGTCAGCACCTTCTGCTTTGGCGTCAAATCCAATCGCTTCCAGAACCATCTCTGCTCCCGGGGTCAGCTTGGCCCCCAGGAAAGCCAGCAAAGCTCCTCCAAGACCTCCGGCGGCTCCTGCGCCCGGGATGTCCTTGACATTGGCTCCGGTGCTTTCCTGAATAACAGATGCAAAAGATTCCAGTCCCTTGTCCAACAGCAGGACTTGATCAGGCCCTGCTCCTTTCTGCGGCGCGAACACGAATGCCGCACCGTCGGGCCCGCAGAAGGGATTGTCAACATCGCAGGCCGTTATGAAGGTGCAACCATCTAGGACCGGATTCTTTCCGGAGGAATCGATAGATGCTATTCTCTCAAGGGAAGCCCCTACAGGCGGCAGTTCATTCCCGTCTGAATCCAGGAAACGCCATCCCAGGGCAGCAAGCATCCCGGTTCCCCCATCATTGGTCGCGCTTCCTCCTATTCCGATCAGGAAATGCCTGCAACCCCTCCTTAGAGCGTCCAGGATCAGTTCTCCGGTACCGAAGGTGGTTGTCAGCATAGGGTTACGCAGGCCGGCAGGAACAAGCGGCAGACCGCTTGCCTGGGACATCTCAATTACGGCTGTAAGACCTTCTCCAGGGACATCCACGACAGCATATTTAGAGATTACCTTCACCCTGAGGGGGCCATGCACCTCGCATTCGACCATTTCTCCTCCGAGGGCCCGGCACAGAGCGTCGATCGTGCCCTCGCCTCCGTCGGCCATCTCAAGGCGGACCGTCTCGCAGTCCGGGAACACTTCCGATGCAGCCTCTGCCACTATTCCGGCAATTTCCCTCGAGCTGAGGGAACCCTTGAACGAATCGGATGCAATTACAATCTTTTTCATATCGTCAAAGGTTGAGTCCGTAGCCGTGCTTTATCTCGTTCATCACGAAGGATGACTGGATGGATCCGATGGAGTCCACGGTTCCGAGAACATTGATTATGAACTCATTGTAGTACTTCATGTCCGGAGCGTGGATCTTCAGGAGGTAGTCGAACTCACCCGAGATGTTGTAGCATTCCGTCACCTGTGGGATGTTCTTGATCATGTCCACGAAGGCGAGTGCCACGTCACGGCTCATCTGCTTCAGCTTCACGGAGCAGAATACTTCAAACCCCAGATTCAGTTTCTCAGCATCCAGGATGGCTACATATTTCTGGATGTATCCTTCACGTTCGAGTCTCTTGAGCCGTTCGAACACGGGTGTTGTGGACAGGTTCACCTTCGCTGCGAGCTGCTTGGTCGTCAGCCTGGCATCTTCCTGAAGCAGACGCAGGAGCTTCAGGTCAGTCTCGTCCAGGGTCGTGTGGTTCATGGAATATTTTTCTTTTATGTGGCCTTTTGAGAGGTGAAAATTTTATTGTTATTCTATTTTGGTTGTCAAATTTAGCAATATTTCCCAAGTTTTTGAAAATACTTGAAAAATAATTCTTATGAAAGTAATTTTGCATCAAATAAAACGACAAATGGACGAGAAATTGCACATAGGAACGCTCTGCGTACAGGCAGGCTACCATCCCGGCAAAGGAGAATCACGCCAGATTCCGATCATACAGAGTACGACTTTCAAATACGATACTAGCGACCAGATGGGACGTCTGTTCGACCTTGAGGACAGCGGCTATTTCTACACCCGTCTCCAGAATCCTACCAACGACACCGTGGCAGCTCGAATTGCTGCACTCGAAGGCGGCGTAGCAGCCATGCTGACTTCATCCGGCCAGGCGGCGAACTTTTTCGCCTGCGTCAACATCTGCGAGGCAGGAGGACATATCGTGGCAGCCGGAAACATCTACGGCGGAACTTTCAACCTTCTTGGGACTTCCTTGAAGAAACTTGGAATAGACGTTACTTTCATAGACCAGACTGCTCCTGAAGAGGAGATCCGTGCCGCCTTCCGCCCCGAGACCAAGCTCCTGTTCGGTGAGACAATCTCCAATCCCGGTGTGGAAGTTCTTGACATAGAAAAGTTTGCCGGGATAGCTCACGACCATGGCGTCCCCCTTATCGTTGACAACACCTTTGCCACTCCTATTCATTGCAGGCCTTTCGAATGGGGAGCTGACATAGTCACTCATTCCACGACCAAGTACATGGACGGACATGGAGTGGCGGTAGGCGGCGCCATCGTGGACAGCGGCAATTTCGACTGGGATGCCCATGCCGACAAATTCCCCGGCCTTACTACTCCCGATCCTTCCTATCATGGTCTTACCTACACCAAGAAGTTCGGCAAACTGGCCTACATCACGAAGGCCACGAGCCAGCTCATGAGGGATTTCGGCTCGATCCAAAGCCCCCAGAACGCCTTCTATCTGGGTCTTGGCCTTCAGACCCTGCACGTTCGCCTGGAGCGCCACACCCAGAACGCCTTGAAAGTGGCGGAATTCCTGAATATTCATCCGGCAGTGGCCTGGGTCCGCTATCCCGACCTCCCCGGAGACCCGGAGAATGAAAGGGCTAAGAAATACCTTCCGGACGGATCCTGCGGTGTTCTCGCCTTTGCTTTGAAAGGCGGCAGGGAGGTGGACAACCGGTTCATGGATTCCCTCAAGCTCGTTACGATTGAAACCCATGTGGCAGACTGCTACACTTGCATCCTTCATCCGGCGTCCCACACTCATCGCCAGCTGACAGATGAACAGCTCCGCGAAGCAGGAATAGCTCCGGACCTGATGCGCCTGAGTGTAGGTCTTGAAGATCCCAGGGACATAATCGCAGACCTTGAAAGGTCCATAAACGAAGCTCTGAAATGATTCGCCACAGTCTCAGGACAGGACCGTTTGACTTTGAGGCCGGCGGATCCCTCGAGCAGATCGAGATAGTCTATCACACTTCGCCCGTTAGGGATGGAAAGGTGATCTGGATCTGTCATGCCCTCACCGCCAACAGTGACGTTGAGGACTGGTGGCCCCAGCTTGTAGGTCCAGGAAAGCTCATTGACACGGAAAAATACTACGTAGTGTGCGTCAATGTGCCCGGATCGCCTTATGGCTCATCCGGACCTTCGTCCGTGGACCCTTCCACCGGTTCTCCTTATTATTTCAAGTTTCCCAGGATCACCATCAGGGACATGGTCAAGGCCTCCATCCTCGTGAGGAAGGAACTTGGGATAGAATCGGTGGACCTGCTTATCGGGAGCTCGATAGGTGGCTTCCAGGCCATCGAGTGGTCGGTCACGGAACCGGACGTGGTAAAGAACGCAGTCCTGATCGCCACTTCTCCCAGGGTCTCTCCCTGGTTCTCGGCTATGGCTGAGGCCCAGCGGATGGCCATCTCGGCTGACCAGACTTTCTTCGAGTGCAAGGACCTTCACGGAGGAGCGGACGGCCTCAAGTGCGCCCGTGCCCAGGGACTGATCTCCTATCGGAGTTACGAAGGTTACCGCCGCACCCAAGCCGAATACGATGACGACACCTTGTTCGCTGAACGGGCTGCGTCTTACGAACGCTACCAGGGAGAGAAACTCGTCAAGAGAGACTTCGATGCCTATTCCTACTACTATCTCTGCGATGCCATCGACAGCCATAACGTCGGACGCAGGCGCGGGGGAGTGGCAGCAGCCTTGTCGCTGGTCAAGGCCGGAACTTCTGTCGTGGGAATAGAGTCGGACGGACTCTTTCCTCCGCGCGAGGTCAAGGAGATGGCAGCCCTTATTCCCGGAGCCGTCTACCATGAGATCACCTCTGATTTCGGCCACGACGGTTTCCTTCTTGAAAACGACCAGCTTACCAGCATTATCAAACCAATTATCGACAGACTTTAGAACTCATGCAAGTACTTAAATTCGGAGGTTCTTCCGTTGGATCCGCATCGGCTATCGGCCGGGCAGTTGAGATAGTTTTGAAGGCATTGGAGCAGGACAGGACCATTATGGTCTGTTCTGCCATCAAGGGATGCACTGACACCCTTATCGAGATAGGCCGCAGGGCGGCGGAAGGAGACGAATCATTCAGGGATCTTCTCTCCGAACTGAGGGAGCGCCATCACACCATCATCGAGGAGCTCCTGCCGAAAGTCTTCCAGGAGAAGGTGACTACTGTAGTGGACGGTTTGTTCGACCAGCTCAGCGACACTGTCCGGGGAATATATCTTCTCAGGGAGATCAGCCGGACCAGCCTGGATGCCGTCCAGAGCTACGGGGAACTGTTTTTGACGAAGATCGTCACGGCCAAGTTCTCTTCCCTGGGGGTCAGCTGCAAATGGCTTGACGCCAGGGAGATAGTCCGGACTTGTTCGGGGCAGGCCGACCAGGAGGCAACATATTCCAACGTCAGGGAGGCGGTGGACAACCACACTTCCCTTTTCGTGATGCCCGGATTCATCGCTTCGGACGAGCACGGCAGGGTCAGCACCCTCGGCCGCGGAGGCTCCGATTACACGGCATCCCTTCTTGCGGTGGGCATCAAGGCCCGTCTGGTCGAAATCTGGACGGATGTGCCCGGCATCATGACGGCCGATCCCAAGGTAGTACCTTCAGCCCGGACGATCAGGAATATTTCCTACACCGCTGCCCAGGAACTCTCGCATTTCGGTGCCAAGGTAATATATCCCCCGACCATCCAGCCCGTTGTGGAAGAAGGCATTCCGATCTATGTCAAGAACACTTTCGACCCCGAAGATCCCGGTACCCTCGTTGAGAAGTATCCTCCCCAGAACAGGGAGGATGTCACGGGAATATCCAATTCCGACAACATCGCACTTATTTCGCTGGAAGGCAGCGGAATGGTAGGCATCCCGGGCTTTTCCTCCCGTTTGTTCGATGCTCTCTCCAGGGAGGGGATCAACATAATCCTCATCACCCAGGCTTCTTCCGTCCACACGATGTGCATAGCCATTTCGACCAAGGATGCACAGAGGGCCAAGGAGGCAGCCGACAGGTGTTTCGCCTACGAAATCTCCCTCGGCAGGCTGAAGCCGCTTAAGATCGAGACCGGATTCTCCATCATCTGCCTGATCGGAAACGATGTCATAGGGCACAGCGGGGCGACGGGAAGGATGCTGGCAGCCCTGGGCAAGAGGAGCATCCCCATCCGTGCAACCGCGCAGGGATCTTCCGAGAGGAACATCACCGTCATAGTGCCTTCCGACAGGGTCCAGGAAGCCATCCGTGCCGTTCACAGGGAGTTCTTCGACAAGGCTTCCCTGCAGAGCGTCAACCTGTTCATAGCCGGGTACGGAACCATCGGAAAGGCCCTTGTCCAGGTCATTTCCAAGAATGCCCCGGCCATTGCCGCCCGTACAGGAAAGAATGTCCGGATCTGCGGCCTGTCCAACAGCAGGACCTTTGTGATCGCCACTGAAGGAATAGACGCATCCAAGGCCGACGAACTCCTTGCCGCAGGCAGGAGTGCCAAGGGCAACGCCTATTTCGACGCCCTTCTGGAACTGAGCCTTGAAGGTTCGGTGTTCGTCGACTGCACCGCCAACCAGGAACTCGGTTTCCGTTATCCGGAACTATTCAGGGCCGGTTATCCGGTGGTAACCTGCAACAAGATTCCTTTCTCCAGTTCGTTCCAACAGTACAGTTCCCTTAAGGCACAGGCCCTGAAGGCAGGCGTGGATCTCCGCTATGAAACCACTGCAGGAGCTGCTCTTCCTATTCTTGAGACGATCGACAAGGTACTCAACTGCGGAGACAGGATCCTGAAGATAGAGGCTGTGATCTCAGGTACACTCGGCTACATTTTCGACCGTTACGACGGCAGCCTTCCTTTTGAGGAGATAGTCGAGGAAGCCAGGCAGAAGGGTTACACCGAGCCCGACCCAGCAATCGATCTCAGCGGAAGGGACGTGCTCAGGAAACTTCTGATCCTGTCCCGCCAGACTGGAATTCCTCTGGAAGAATCACAGGTCGAGATGGAACCCGTCCCGGATGCCGAAGAGATTGTCCGCCGTCATGGCGAGGCTTCGGCAAAGGGCCTGAAGCTAAGATACATAGCTTCTCTCACGATAGACGAGGATTCGTCTTACAAGGCTACCTGCAGGCTTGAAACGGTGGGGCCTGACAGCCCTCTGTACTGGCTTCGCGGTACTGACAATGCAGCCGTCATCAAGACCGAAGACTATCAGTCTCCGCTCCTGATCCAAGGTGCAGGTGCAGGCGCCCGCCAGACTGCCGGAGGCGTGCTCGGCGACATCCTGGCTTGTTCTTGACGCTATTCCTCGGTGAAAGAAAGGATGCTCGAGATCGCCTCGTCAGCATCGTCGGTGATCGAGAGAAGGAGACTCTTGTAGAATCCCTGCTCGAGAAGGTTCTCAAGCAGCGGAAAGACGGGGACTTCCTTTGAATAGTAATCCTTGCCCAGGAAGACCATGGGGCTGGGATAACCGAATGACTGGTAGTGGTTCTGTGCGGCATCCTGGAAGATTTCCTGGAGGGTGCCGGCCGAGCCTGGCGAGTAGATAATTCCACCCTTGGCAGCTGACAGCAGGATGTCCTCCCTGACGCTGTTCATGAAGTACTTGGCGATGTCCGTCGCAAAGGGCGTGGCCGGTTCATGGCCATAGAACCAGGTCGGGATGCCCAGGCTGCGGTATTTATCCTGGGGGTACTTCTTGCGGACCTCGAAAGCTGTCTTGAGCCAGCCGGCATCCCTGAATGTGGGAGCAACCGAGATCATCTGGAGGGCGTCTTCGAATTCTTCCATCTTCCTTCCGGCCATCCAGGCTCCGAAATGGGTGGCTTCCATGGCTCCGGGACCTCCGCCGGATGCCATGATCTTGCCTTTTTCAGAGAGGATCTTGCTTATGTAGGCGACTTTGCGGAACGACTCGTCAGTCCTTTTCAGGGCATGCCCGCCCATGACGGCTACCACCTGACGCTCCTCGAACCTGCTCAGGAAATCAGCCATTGCGTCCCCGATCGCATGGTCATGGAGGGAGCGGGCCAGGGTCTCCTTTATGTTCCCTGACTGTTTGCCCTGTTCCATGTATTCGGAGTAGACCCTTTGGTCGAAGCAGGAGGAGAAGGTGTCCTCATTGTCCGGATCGTAACCTGAGTAGAGGGAGTCTCCGGTGTATAGATGGCTTCTGAACACGTTGTAAGTCATTCCCATCCTCGGGAACACCAGGCAGGAAGATCCGATCCCGTCCTCCATCTCGGCGGGTATCTCGCAGCCGAAGAAGCAGCAGTCCGTGAACCTGTGCTTTGCGGCTACATACTGGGGTGCCGAGTTGAAATCAATGTATTGGAAAACGTAGTGGTCGATTCGTCCGGTATCGTCCGGTGCTGGAAGGTTGTTGAGAGTCTTTATCTCCTTGTAGGAAGAATTGGAAGGCATGTTATCAGTTTTTGATTATATACAAACATACGCATTTTTATGGTGATAGTAAGCTGATTTTGCTTATTTTTGTGAAACACAGCAGTTATTTCACGATGTACAGAATGAACATTATCCAGGCGTCCGCACTGCGCCTTGCCGTAATCTTTATGGCGGCATTTGCCTTTATTTCATGTGGCATCAGTGACTTTTCCCTCGGCGAGGGCCAGACACGCCGTATCGGGAAGGCCGATTACGAGAATTTCGTCCTTCAGGGTGAATTCCTTGCGGAGGAAGGCTCCCAGGCAACCCTGGCTTTCCATGACGATGGTAATGGAAGTGGCTACCAGGTCCTTATCCATGGCGGCCCCATTGACGGAACCATCAAGACCGGTTCCCTTCTCCATGTAAGGAATCTCTACCGTGCCCTCGAGGATGAAGGCGAGTGGACTCCGCTTGAGATAGCCGTGCGTGGAAAGAACATCTCTGTAAAGGTCAAGGGAGAGGATGTGGTTTGCTACACCGAACCCGACCAGCCCTGGAGGCTTTCCCAGTACGAGAAGATGCGTCTCGGCCACGGAGCGATCAACGTCTCTGCCCAAAAGGGTACAGTCAGTTTCCGCGGCATGAAGATCGAGCGTCTTGGGGTTGATGCAAAGAATCCGTGCGACACCCGTCCGCCCATCTATGAGACTACCGACAGGGCGATCCAGCTCCAGCAGGAGGACTTCCCGGTCATCGACTGGCATGTCCACCTGAAGGGTGGTCTCACTGCGGAGATGGCCCATGCTATGAGCATGAACTATGGCATCAACTACGGAGTGGCTCCCAATGCAGGCGCCGGCGGCGTGGGCAGGATGCTTTCCAACGACGAAGAGGTCTATGAATATTTTGACGAGGTCAAGGACCTTCCTTTCCTCCGCGGAGTCCAGGGCGAAGGCAGGAAATGGACCGCCGACTTCTCCTCCGAGGCTCTCGGTACCTTCGACTATCTCTTCACCGACGCGATGACCATTGTCGACCACAAGGGCCGTATCTCAAGGATCTACCGCAATGAAGAGGTCCTGAAGGAAGGCCTGAACGACCAGCAGTACATGGACATGCTGGTTGACCAGACCGTCAAGATCCTCTCCAACGAGCCGGCCGACATCTTCGCCAACGCCTTCTTCCTCCCGGATTTCCTGAACGACCGCTTTGACCAGATGTGGACTCCGGTCAGGGTCGCCAGGGTGCTCGACGTCATGCAGAAGTACGGAATAGCCCTGGAAATCAGCGCCCGTTACCTTATTCCCAATGAATATATCATCCGTGAGGCAAAGCGTCGCGGGATCAAGTTCACATACGGAACCAACAATGTGGACGCCGATTTCGGCAGGCTGGAGTACAGCATCGACATGACCCGTAAGTACGGCCTTACCGTCGACGACATGTGGTTCCCTTCGATGAGCACCAGGGCTTCCCGTCCTACAGTCATCTACAACAAGTTCGGCGATTCCGGCAAGACGGTCCTGTTCAACGGCAAGGATCTCACGGGCTGGGTTCCGGTGACTGAATCCGAGTCCGATGAGCCTGTCTTCAAGGTTGAGGATGGCTGTATCATAGTTTCCGGCAAGCCCAACGGCTACCTCAGGACAGCCCGCCAGTACGGTGACTATTCCTTGCACGTGGAATGGAAATGGATCGGAAAGGGAACGAACAGCGGTATCTTCCAGAGAATCCAGGAAGGCGACAAGGTCTGGCCTACTGCTTACGAGTGCCAGCTCTGGGCGGGGAACGCCGGAGACATCGTCTCCCTGGGCCGAGCCAGGATTGCCGAGATCCCTTACGATCCTTCAGTCAAGTTTCCGATGAAGAAGAGGGTGCACCAGGGTGCTGCGATAGAACTTCCTGACGGAGAATGGAACAGGGCTGAGATCATCTGCCGCGGCAACAAGATGATGGTCTACATCAACGGCAGCCTTGAAAATGAGGCCACCCTTTCATATTCACAGGGTTACATCGCCCTCCAGAGCGAAGGTGGCACCCTGGCATTCAGGAATGTCTATCTGGAATAATATTCCTTAATCCATGGGATAGCGGACGCCCCATTCCTTGCGGAGGGAGTCCATGAGTTCCATGATGAAGAGGATTTCGCCGTGGGGCATCTGCGGCGGTTCGATGAGGCCTGCTGCGATAGCATCGCGGCAGGCTTCGAATTCATATTCATACCCCGAGATGCAGTCGGGGACAGTGATTTCCTCCTTGAATATGCCTCCTATCGCGTACAGCCTTATACTGCGGGGATTGTTGACGTTGTCGATGACCATGTAGCCGTCACTTCCGGACACTACCGCCGTGTTGTACCCAGCGCAACAGGCCGAGCTTTGGATGTTGGCCTGGATGCCGCCGGAAAGAACCATGCTTATCGTCTCGGAAAGGTCGACACCGGTGTCCGAGAGGATGCATTGGGAGCTGATCCTTTCGATGGGGTTCGAGCAGACCATCCTGACGAAGTTGATTGCGTAGACTCCCAGATCCAGGAGGGCTCCTCCGCAGAGTTCGGGCTTCATGACCCTGTCCTTGTGCTCTATGCTGTAGGAGAGAGTCGCGCTGATCTGCCTTACTCTTCCTACCCTTCCGTAGGAAATAAGCCTGCGGATTATGTCTGCGGCAGGCTGGTAACGTGTCCACATCGCTTCTGCCACGAAGACTTTTTTCTCTTTTGAGAGGTCCAGGACTGCCTTTGCCTGGGCTGCATTGGCCATGAAGGCCTTTTCCACAAGGCAGGGCTTGCCCTTGCGGATCGCTTCCATGGTCACATCGAAATGATGCGAATGAGGAGTCGCGATGTACATCAGATCCACATTGGGATCATCCAGAAGCTCTTCATAAGAACCGTAAGCCCTCGGAATTCCGAACTCCGAGGCGAAGTTATCTGCCTTTTCCTTGCTCCTGGAGGCTACTGCCAGGCAATCTATGCCCGCCGTCTGAGCGAGGGTCCTGGCTATCTTTCCGCCGATGTGTCCGGCTCCTATGATTCCTACGTTCATGATCTATTGTCTTTATCTATTCCTGGTCAAGGTTTGCGGAAAAGCATGGAAGTGCCGGTGCTGAAACTTATGGCATTCGAGCCACGACAGTCTTCGATGAGAGTGAACACTGCCATGTAACGGTCGTTGCTGTAGACCAGTTTGTCTTTCGGATCGCTTCCGTCGCTGTCCAGGCGACCGATGATGTCGCATTCCAGGAGCGGCTCCATCCTGCTTTCGTCCTTGTAGAATATGACTTTCCTGGAGTCTTCGTAGTAGTGATACTCATTTCTGGGGACGAGCAGTGAATAATCCTCCAGATCTATCGGTTCGAGGATGTCGCTGATCGACCAGGATTTTTCTTTGGTGTCGTCAGCGGTGATCACCTCATCTGTCATTTCCTCAACCGGCCGGTTCCGTTGGCTGCGGACCTCGAAATCCTTCGCCCGTATGCCCGGAATGTATGTAAAGACAATCGCGGTGAGGGCCAGTATCAGCGTCATCAGTTGGAAGTTCCTTGTGCGTTCCCTTATGAGCATGGCCGTGAAGGCTGTCGCCAGGATAGCAAGCAGGAGAAGGTAGAAGCGAGGTTCTGTGAAGCCATATTCCCCGATGCGGCGGAGAACTCCGACCCAGAGGAGGGCAAGGGGCGGAATGGCGATCGCTGGGAAAGCCTTGTAGAACCACTCGAAATGCCTTTTAGTGAGCTGGAGACGGAGCAGATAGCAGATGAGGGCTATTGCCGTGAAGGTGAGCACCAGATAGGCAACTCCTCCGTCAGGCAGTTCCCAGCGGAAAAGGATCCTGGCGATATAGGCCCACAGGATCGCTGCATAGATGACAAGGGCCGGGGACAGGATGTAGTCTACGGCTATCTGCAGGAGTTTACTGTCTTTGGTGTCTGTTTGGGGACGGCTTACAGACCAGCAGCAGAACAGAGGGATCACGACCATGGCTATGAAGGCGTTGGGATAGGTGAACCATTCGTCCTTCAGGTCCAGGTCGAACAGGAAGCCGACCGAGGCTATGATGGCGGTTACGATGCCCATCAACAGGGCTCCGATCAAGAATCCCAGGGCTACCTTCAGTGCAGTGTTGAGGATGTTCCTGCCATATTCTTCGTTGACAAGGGGTTTCTCTCCTATAATCAGAAGGATGAGGGCAAGAATATACGCAATGCTGACATTCCATCCGGGATCCTTGGTGCCCCAGACCATGAGGGGTATCCAGAGGAACCACGACAGGACGTACAGGGCCTTCATCACAACGCTTTTCCTGCTGAACTTATGGAGCGTGTAGAGCAGGACATAGTGTGGGAAGAACCAGATAAGGAGTCGGAACGGCTCAGTCTCTCCGGAGATGCCTCCGAGCTTTCCCCAGAAAGCGAAAAGCAGGAAATAGGTGAGCCCCAGAAGGGTTTCCAGTGGGTACTCCCGGACACTCCTTCCAAGGCCTCGGCCTATGTTCTTTATGCTTTCTGACAGGCCGGGCATTGACTTATTCTGAGGTGGTGTTCGCCTTTATGTAGTCCAGGCACTGCTGCTTGGTGTCGTCGAAATCGTCCAGGAGGTAGCGTTCGCCGTCCTTTACAAATCTGACCACGTGGGCGCTGTTGTCCTGCAGGGTTATCTTTGCTATCAGGCTGTCGCCCTTCTGCTCGACAGACTTGACGGTAAATTCGGGAGCCCCATCCTGTCCCGAGACGAAATAGTACAGGAACTCTTCGTCCCCGATCATTCCGGAATCCTCGGGGATGGAATTGATGGCTCCGGAATATGCCTCATAGTAGCTCTTTGTGAGGTTCCCCTCGGCATCCTCCCTCAGCCCATGGTCCGGAATGTACTTGCACATCTCCAGAACCGTGGCCTTTAGTTCTTTTTCAGTCCGGTCGCCGCAGGACACGGCCGTAGACATTATCGCAGCAATCGCCGCCACAGACAGTGCTGTTCTTATGTTTCGCATTTCGTGTAACGTTTCTGTCGTGAGACTTATTTCTTCTTCAGCTGGATGATGACCTTGACGGGGAAGTGGTCGGAGGGAGTACGGGCCTGGTAGGCCTGGAAGGAGATTTCCTTCGGGAAGTTGCCGTTCGCGTACTTTTCCGCCTCGGCGGTCATGGTGCGGTAGGTGTCGGTCAGGACTCCGTAGCGGATGACCCTTGTGCCAGGGGAGACAAAGACGTGGTCGATCCTGCTGGTGGTGAAGCTGTTGGGATCGAAGCCGTTGGCCGTTCCGTCAAGGGCGTAGCGAAGCTCGCAGACCTCGTAGCTGTCGTTCAGGATGCCACTTTCCACGAACACTGAATAGATCTGGTTGGTCTGGTCCACATTGAAGTCCCCGGTCAGGATGACCGGCTTGCCGTTGCAGATCTCGCGGATCTTGCTGACCACCAGCTTTGCACTCTCCAGCCTGGCCTGAACCCCGATGTGGTCCATGTGCAGACTCATGTAATAGAACTCCTGCTTTGTCTGCTTGACCCTGAAGTGGCCCCATGTGCAGATCCTGTTGAGGGCTGCATCCCAACCTTTGCTCGGTACGTCCGGAGTCGGTGACAGCCAGAAGTCGCCATGATCCAGGAGATCGAACACTTGAGTCTTGTAGAAGATAGCGGAATGCTCACCAGCATGGATGCCGTCATCACGGCCCGCTCCAATATATTCATAACCAGGCAACAAGGCCTTCATCTGCTCGAGCTGATTGTACTTGCCTTCCTGAGTGCCGAAGATCTCAAAGTCGTGGAAGAGGACCTGCTGGGCGATTATCGGACAGCGCTGGCCCCAACCGTTTCCCTTCAGGGAATCGCCCCTGTTCTCGTAGCGGATGTTGTAGGATCCGACCTGCATGGTGGTCACCCTGCGGGCGGTGCCGCAACCTGTCATGAAAGCCACGGAGAGAGCCATGGCGAGGATGATGGAATACTTTGACGACTTCATGATGAATGAGGTTTTAAATAGGAACTAAAGTTAATAAATACTAACTTTACAGACAAATCCGACCGCTATGATTTCGATTTTCACTCTGACATCCCCCCTTCACGACAAGGCTGCTGTCGACGCCGTCACCAAGGAATTCCTTGACTCGCTCGGCATTGAATATTCATTCAAAGGAGATGACTACGAAGACTACGGGACCGACCTGTCATTGATATATGTCCGCACGGGAGGTACTGAGGGCCTTTTCAAGGAGCTTCTGCCCACCTTGCAGGGTCTTTCGCGCCAGACCATCCTGCTCCTGACTTCAGGGAAGAGCAACTCTCTGGCGGCCTCGATGGAGATCCTTTCATATCTGCGCCAGGAGGGCCTCAGGGGCGAAATCCTTCATGGCAGCCCGGCCTACATCCGCTCCCGTATCGAGTCCCTTTCCAGGCTTGAGGCATCCCGCCGATTCCTTGAATATACCACCCTCGGAATCGTGGGACATCCGTCGGACTGGCTGATCTCCAGCGGCTTCGACAAGGAGGCTATCTTCGACAAGTTGGGGATCAACCTCCAGTATA
>JAFUFS010000048.1 GCA_017469745.1 Bacteroidales bacterium
CTGATGGAAACGCCCTTCTCGCGGCTCTCCGACTGGATCTCTTCGATTTGTTCTCGTGTAAGCATGTAAAAGTGTGTTAGTGGTTGCAAAGGTACATACCACTAACACAAACTAACAGTCGTACTTTATCGTATGCTTACGTATTGTGGTTCTGTTCAGATCCTTCACTGCGCTCAGGATGACGGTAAGGGGCTCAGGATGACGGTAAGGGGCTCAGGAGGGCGGAGTGGTGTTCAGGAGGTCGGTGGTGATAATAATAGTGAGGTCGGTCTAAAGGGAGGAAAAGGGCGTTTTCCTGCCTTCAAGAGCACCTGTGGTGGCCAAGCGGGCAGGATATGACCTTTTTCCTGCTTCCAGAGCAACCTGGTCAAAAGACACGTCGAGAAGCTGCGTTATTCTCATGATTATCGCAACGATCTGCGGGGGTAACAATTGAAAATTAATAAGTATCTTTACAAAAGATAAACCTCCTATTGTCATGATCAGTTTGAAGAATCTTTCTTTATTCATCGTTGCCGCTGTCCTGTTGTTCAGCTCCTGCGCACAAAAGCCTCATTACGCCAACCGGGCGGAGAGGCTGCTGGCTGAACTCAGGGATCCGATGTCTGAATATGTGTTCGTGATGGCGCACAGGGCGGACTGGAGGAACTGGCCGGAAAACAGCCTGGAGGCCATCAAGTCGGCCATCAAGATGGGCTGTGACATCCTTGAACTGGATGTGGCCCTTACCCGTGACAGCCAGCTTGTCCTGAGTCATGATCCGACTCTTGACCGTATGACGAACGGCCATGGCAGAATCAGTGACTTCTCCCTTGCCGAACTTAAGGAGCTCAGGCTTCGCCAGCCTCATGGCGTGATCACGGAGAATCTTAGGATAGCTACACTCAAGGAGGCCCTGAAGGTCTGTGAGGGCAGGGCGCTTATCCAGATAGATCACGGCTGGGACCTGTACGACGAGGTGCTCCGCGATGCAAGGGAAGTGGGCCTTGAGAACCTGATCATCATGAAAGGCCGGACCTTCGTGGACAGGAATGAACTGATGTATGCTCCACAGCTCTCAGTGCCCCAGGAGCAGGGCTACAAGCTGTTCAGTCAGTACATGGAGGCCGGGATCGTCCCTCCCTGTTACGAGATTGTGTTCTCCGAGCAGAGCCCTGAAGTGGAAGCGTTTGCCGAGGACATAGTAGCATCAGGCTCCCGGGTCTGGGTCGGGACGATGTGGAAGGCTGCCGACGGAGGCCTTGACGATGACAGGGCCGCCTTGTCCGGCAACCCTGATGAAATCTACGGTAAACTAATCGAAATGGGCTGTTCGGTCATCATGACAGACCGCCCAGCCCAAGTCATAGAGAGCCTGCATCGCATGGGACGCCATGCCGCTCTCGGGGTCGTTGAATAGATCAACGCTTGCGGCATGTATGAAGGTTATTAGGTCGGTCTAAGGGGAGGAAAAGGGCGTTTTCCTGCCTTCAAGAGCACCTGTGGTGACCCGGCGGGCAGGATATGCCCTTTTTCCTGCTTCCAGGGCAACCTGGTCAAAAGAAACGTCGAGAAGCTACGTTATTCTCATGATTATCGCAACGATCTTCGGGGGTAACAATTGAAAAAGAATCTTTCTTTGCTCGTAGTTGCCGAAACCAATGGGACGCCATGCCGCCCTCGGGAGCGTTAAATAGATTCTATTCAAGGCTCAACTTTAGTCCAGTCTTCCAGTCTCAGTCCGGGGATGCGTGATAGGTGTTTTGTGTTGTTGGTGACCAGTATCATGTCTCCTTCAATCGCTGTGGCTCCGATCAAAAGGTCGAATTCATCAATCCTTTTTCCTTCCTGTTCGAGGTATGCCTTGATCTCACCGTATTCTGCCAATGCGGGAGAGATTAATGCAAGGTCAAACAGCTTGAGAAGAAAGCGTATGTCCTGCTTCTTTTCGAAGGAACGCGTGCTCTTGCTTGCTCCATAATAAAGTTCAGCGACGGTTATCTCTGAAATCTTGCAGTGCTGTGGCCCAGCCTCTTCAATCTTCTTACGGACAGTTTTGTTGCCTCTGAGAAGCTCAATGCAGACATTTGTGTCAAGCAAATACCTATTCAACATCTCAATAGTCAATTAAAGTCCTTGTGGTTCCGAATGTCCTGCTGGAACGCAGGCTGTCCGCAATCTCAGAAGCCTCGGTGCCGTCATTCCATGCACCCGAGAGATTGTCTAGTAAAGTCAGGTCTTTGTTGACGCTGCCTTGTACTGTACCGATCTCGAATGGTATGCGGTTCTCTTCAATCACCTTGTTGACGAAGATTGTGAAAGCCGTATTGACGCTCATTCCGAATCCTTTGCAGAGCGAATCGAATTTCTTTTTGGCGCCACTCTCCAGGCGCACTGTTGTCATCACCATTTCCATAACGGGTTGTTTTACTAAGCAAAGATATTAAAATTATATCAATATGATATAATATTAATATATTCAGGCAGCCCTGAAGGATTCGTACTTTGAGAATAGATCCTATTCGATCACCATGTCGTACTGGTCGTAGGGTTTGGTCCTGTGGGCCAGGTGCTTGGTGGAAGGGGAGATGCCGAAGAGGGGAGAGTAGGTGCGGACCTTGATGGTCTTGCCGTCGGGCATGAATTCAAGGATCCTGAGCCAGCCGTCACCGCCGTTGCCTTCCCAGCCGCCGCCGAGAGTCTGGACGTTGAACATCATCTGGTGGACGTTCTTTCCGGCCTTGTTCTTGTCAACCCTGTAGGCTACGCTCAACTCGTTGTCTTCCTCGATGTCCTTCTTGTCGGACGGACGGCCGGTGTGGCCGCTGATGACGAGACGGATGTTGGGAACCTGGCTGATGAAGTTCTCCCAGAGCATCTTGCCTGAGTGGTTGCCTTCCTGCTTAGTCACCCAGTAGCCTTCATGGTCGGTGTAGGCGGCTGTCTTTTCCTGAAGATAGGAGTGAGTCAGGTAGATCACGTAGTGGTCCTTGTACTTGTCGGAGGTGACAAGGTTCCTGGCCCATTCAACGGCCTCAGCGGAAGGGGCGAACTCGGAGCTGATCACGAGGATCTTGTGGTTCCAGCCCGGCATCTCGAACTCGAAAGCTGCATTCTCAAGGGAAGCATGGCCGGTACGGTTGGGGAAGTCGGCCTTGAGGCACTCCTTGTAAGCGGAATTCCTCTCGAAGGTGATGTACTTCGGATAATTGGTAATGTAGCTCTCGCTGTGCTTGTAGCCATAGTCGTGGTTGCCGCCGCAGGCGATGAAGGGGACCTTGTTGTCGATCCTTTCAAGGGAGCGGCTGATGCTCTCCCACATCTGGGTGCTGCTCTGGTTGAGCATCCTGCGGTCAAGGGCATTGTTCTCGTTCTGTTCCACGAGGTCGCCGGTACAGAGGACAGCCTTTATGTTAAGATGCTCGATGTTGTCGGAGACCCAGAGGGTCGTCAGCTCGAAAATGGGCTGGTTGATGTCGTACTTGACATAGCTTTGGGGGTCACCGAAGAGGATCATCGTGGAAGATGCGGGATCGGTGAGGTTCTGGCGGTCAGCCCTGTGCTGGGCGAAGGATGAGATTGCAGCAAGGGCTGCGATGGTAAATAGTAATACTTTTTTCATTATCTGTTTGGTAAAATAGCATCGTGGCGGAGATACCGGTCGCCCGTCTGGGCCTTTACGGCGTCGATGAACACGGGTGAATAGGCAGGGGGAGTAGGCCTCTGGAATCCGGGACCCGGACGGCCGGAGAGTATCTCACCGTTCTGGCTGGGCCTGATGCTCTGGTCGTTGTACTTCACAATCAAGAGCTTGGCAAGCTTGTCCCAACGCTTCATCATCATGTCGGTGTAGGCGATGGTCTTGCCGGTAAGGTACTCGGTCCTGTTGGAAGGAGTCATCTCGGAAGCCATCTTCTCGACTTCTTCCTGATCCTTGGCATAGAAGTCTTCGAGTTCTTTCTGGGCCTCCTTGAGGTCGCCGATCATGGCGCTGTAACGGGGATAGACCATGTTTGCTACGAAGTTGTTCATCCAGAAAGCGCTCTCGGTGCTGAATTCGTTCATGCTGTTGTTCTCCCTGCGGAAAGGATCCGGAATGCGGTTGATTCCGCAATATGCAGGGACATAGGCAACCATGGAAGCGTCATCCATATTGAAATATGTAACTCCTCCTACGGCATCAGGCAGCCAATCCCTCATCTGGCAGACCATGGTCATGCCGCTCTGCTGGCAGCCGATGGGCCTTTCACGGAACATCTGGGTGCCGTCAGCGGCCTCGAAATTGACAGGCTGGTTGCGGTAAGGAGATGCCCATGGACCTGCGCTGACGTCAGCAGTCATGTCAAGGGCTGTGCCCTCGTAGTGGTCGCGCATGTCGTTCATGATGTCACGGACGGAAACCTGCTTGTCGGGCTTGATCCAGAGGGGGAGATGGTCGATCTGGCTCATGTCGCCATCGATGTAGGGGAGATACTTGTCCATCTCAGCAGGATCAGTGTGGTGGCGGAAGAAGCTCCAAACACGGGCTTCGCAGTAACGGATGGCACCGAAGTCCATGGGACCGTAGGCCTCGCGGAAGCTGAAATCAGCGTCAGGACCGTCGTAATAGCCTTTCTCACGGGCGAAGGAGATGATGTCAGCGCAGTACATGCAATTACCTTCGTCAGCCACATAGAATCCGAGCTTCTTGTCAATCTTCTTGGCCTGGGGGAACTGTTGGATGCGGCTGGCATTGGCGTAGGCGCAGATGCAGTCGTCAGGAACTCTCCTGGCGATCCAGATGGCGCCCTTGTTGCCCTTTCCTTTTCCTATTATCTCCATGATCCAGGCCTCATTCTTGTCGCAGATGGCGAAAGATTCACCGGTGCTGCCGTAGCCGTATTCCTGAACCAGGTTGTGGATGCAGGAGATTGCCTCACGAGCTGAGGTAACCCTCTGGAGGGTAATGTTCATCAGGGTGAAATAGTCGAAATAGCCTTCTGGATTACGGAGCTCGCTGCGTCCGTCCCAGGTGGTCTCGACTATGGAGACCTGGTTTTCGTTCATCAGTCCGACGACACCGAATGTGTAGGGGACCTGGGAGATGAAACGCTGGTTTGCGCTGGCTCCCCAGCCCCTCAGGGCTATGAGTTCGCCCTCGGCATGACGTCCGGGGGCGTCGAAGGTGAGGGGGGAAGCGAAGCCGAAGCCGTCGCAGTTGTAGGTACAGATCACGCTTCCGTCAATGGAAGCCTTCTTGCCCACGATCAGGTTCGTGCAGGCAAAGCCGGCGACGGTGAGCATCATCATCGCGGCGGAGAGGATCATCCTTTTCATTGCTGTCGTCATTTTGTTATGTTGAATATATACTATTTTACGAGTTTCACGCTGACTTCATGGATGGCGGCAGACTTTGACATGTCCTGGGGGTTGGTGCCCGGGACATCCTGCGGAATCGACTGCCCGAGGAGGCCGAAGAGCTGCTTCCAGTAGAGCGGGAATTCTCCGTCCGGACCCTTGAAGTTCATGGGAGCGGCGTTGAAAACATAGGAGCCGTCTGCGCCAACGTAACTGTCCCTGACAAGCTCGCTGCAGTAGAGCGAGTCATTGTCGGGAAGGAAGTGGACATCGTAAGGCTGGCCGAGGTATTTCTTGGCGTTGCGGACGAATTCCTCTGCCTTGGAAGGGTCGTTGAGCCTCTTGATGATGAAGACCGGGAAGGAGCCGTCCTTGAGGGTGAAATCGGTCAGGAAGGTGTCCAGCGGATGCCTGTCGACTCCGTGCTTGATGGTGGCGTCGATGATCCAGGTGCTGTCTGCTGAGACTTCCGCGATCGCCACATGGATGAGGTCGAGCTCTTCGGTGGTACCGGTTGCGCTGCTGATGGCCTCGTCCATAGAACCTTCTTCAATCGAATAGTCCATAGGGATTCCGACGAAGACAAGGTCGCCGGTCTTGAGGGTGTCTTCAGTTGCCTTCCTGTTGCATGAACAGATTGCCAGAAGGGCGGCAGCTGCCGCAAGTACTATCTTTAACTTATTCATATTCATAAACTACCGTTTTCAAGTCGGACGCAGAAGATCTGGCGCCCTTCGCAGCGGCCTTCGACGAAGGTCTTGTTGCCGTCGCATGCCCTGTAGAGCTCGATCTCGTCTCCGGGACGGGCCTCCTGATGGAAGACCACTTCCACATCGTCGACGAGGATTCCGTCCTCGCCGAAGTCCATGCAGTCCATCGCCCACGCGACATAGCGGGCGTTGTTGGTGTGTCCGACCAGGTCGATGTCTGAATATGCCACCTTGTGGGTCATGACATATTCAGGCTCGATCCCGCGCGGCATCATGACCTTTGCGGCCGGTGCCTCGATCGCGAATTCGTGGCAGGCAGTGTCTTCTGCAGGGAGGACATCTTCAGGCCTTGCCATGTGGCGGCTGTCGATGTCGATTATCACCCATGAACTGGTGGCTTCTGCTTTCCTCTTACCGTCGGAGCCGATCAGTTCGAAGTCCCTCAGGAAGAAAGGACCGAAGGCACCGCGATGCCAGGTCCGGATCAGCAGTTCATCCCCCCAGTGAGGAGTTTCCAGGAATCGGAAGTGCATCCTGGACAGAACCCAGGCCTTGTTCTTGACGATAAGGTCTTCGTAGCCGAAGTGCATGGCCGTAGCGGCCTGATAAGCCATCTCCTGTGCCATGTCCATGAAGGACGTGGGCTTGAGACGCTTTGCGGAATCCACCTCGTAGCACTTGACGAGGAGGTGATCGGAAACTTTATTATCTGCCTGGACTGTTACACTCATTAATTATCTTCTTTTCTTTCCCTTGCCCCTGCGGCTCTTCTTGGTACGTGATGCGACCACGCCGGCGACCAGGGCTACGAAGAGGGCTCCGATGATGATGTAGGTCATCACGCTTGCGTTGCTGCCCTTTACCCTTGACCACATCTCGATCAGCATGGAAGAATCCTCGCCCCAATCGTGTTCGAGGCCGCAGCGTTCGATGACTTCCTGGGCCGGATACATGACAGGATTGATGCAGACGGAATCGGCACCTTCTCCGAAGAAGTAGGTCAGGTTGATGGGATCATATTCCTCGTCGCGGAAATGCTCCAGGATTTCTGAAGTTCCGCAGGCGCTCACATAACCGATCTCCTCGGCGTTGCGGATAGCGTTCTCCGGTTTGCACATGAAGTTGATGAAGTAGCTTGCAGCCTTGGTGTTCTTGGCATATTTGGGGATCACCCAGCCGTCGAACCAGACAGTTGCTCCTTCGTCGGGGACGATGTAGTCGAGATCAACTCCGACCTCGGCAGCTTCCTCGATTGCCCAGCAGGCGTCACCGCTCCAGTTGAGGCTGATCCAGCCGCGTTCCTGGGTCATCTGGTCCTTTCCGAAATCTGCTTCATAACCGGCAACCTGGCCTTTGATCTGCATGAGGTACTTCTCGACCAGGTCCACATTCTCCTGGCTGGGGACTGCAAGAAGCTCTTCCATCGTCACCTTGCCTGCGACTATGTCATCATGCTTGAGGTAGAGGATGATCTGGCTGTAGATGTCGCGGGCAGCATCTTTTACGAATATCTTGTCGGCAAACTTGGGGTTGCGGAGGGCATCCCAGGTGCGAAGGTCCTCAGGATCAACGTACTTGGTGTTATAGATGAATCCTGTCGTTCCCCACATGTAGGCGACTGCGTACTTGCTGGCATCCTTGTCACCTGTCTTGAGGTCCTTCAGGCACTTTGTCAGGTAAGGGGAGAGGCTGCCCTCGATGTAGTTGGGGGTATTCCCGAAATCCATGTTGATCGGGAGGGCAAGGTCGCTGCGAAGCATCCTTTCGATGATGTAGTCGGAAGGGCAGACCACGTCGTAGTCCTCATGGCCTTTCTCGATCTTGGAGAGCATCGTCTCGTTGATGTCGAACGTCTGGTAGACGACCTTGACAGGTTCTCCGGTCTGTTCTTCGTACCACTGTTCGAATTCACCGATGAGTTCTTCGTCGATGTAGTCGCTCCAGTTGTAGACCTTGAGGATGTGATCCCTGTCTGACGAACATGCGGCAACCATCAATGCCGCGGCCAGGATGCTGAGTAATCTTTTCATTTCTATGGTAGTGGTTTTTTATCTGGTGGTTTTCTTTGTGCGGGCCTGCCTGACGTTCATGATTACAAGCAGGACCAGTATGATTGTGAAAATCAATGTCATGAGCGGCCTTAGCTCCGGAGTGAGTCCTCCCTTGCGGGCATCAGCATAGATGTAGGTGGAGAGAGTCTCAAGGCCGATCGTGCCCCTCGTGAAGAAGGTCACAGCAAAGTCGTCCAGCGACATAGTGAATGCCAGGATGAAGCCGGAGACCATTCCTGGACGGAGCTGAGGGATCAGGACCTTGCGGAGCGCTTGGGATGGGGTTGCTCCTAGGTCGAGGGCGGCTTCGTAGATGTTGGGATTCATCTGTCCGAGCTTCGGCATCACGCTGAGGACCACGTAGGGGGTGCAGAACGAGATGTGGGCGAGGATGACGGTGAGGTAGCCCTGGGAGAAATGGAGGAAGACGAACAGGAGGAACAGCGACACACCGGTGATGACGTCAGGGTTGATCATCGGGATGTTGTTCAGGAACTGTATGGTCTTCTTCTTCCGTCCCTTTAGGTTGTATATTCCTATGGCAGAAACGGTTCCGAGCAGGGTGGAGAAGGTCGCAGCGACGAGGGCGATGAGCAGGGTGTTCTTGATGGCGGCCATCAGGCTTGCTCCGCCGCTCACTCCGCCGGTGAATATGTGCTTGTACAGTTCAAGCGAGAATCCGGTCCAGTTGCCGAGGGTCCTGGCCTCCGTGAAGGAGAAGATCGCGATGAACACGATGGGAGCGTAGAGCAGCACCAGAAGAACCCAGATGTAGGCTTGTGCGAATAACTTTTTCATCAGATGGTTCCTCCTTCAACTTCTCTCTCATCTCCACCGAGCAGGATCGTCGTGAGTCCGATGATGACCAGCATGATGAGTGAAAGGGCTGCGCCGTAGTTCCACATTGAAGAGTTGATGTTCTCCTGGATGATGGTACCGAAGAGCTTGATCTTGTTGTTCGTGAGGAACTCGGAGATCGCGAAGGTACTCACCGTAGGCATGAAGACCATCAGGATGCCGCTGAATATGCCCGGCATGGAGAGGGGAAGCGTCACCTTGCCGAAGACCTGAACTGGAGTGGCTCCTAGGTCGGAGGCCGCTTCAGTGTAGGACTTGTCCATCTTAAGGAGCACGTTGTAGATCGGATAGATCATGAACGGCAGGTAGTCGTAGACCATACCGAAGAGGAGGGTGCCCTTTCCGAGGGTGAAGCCGAAGACGTTGAAGAGCTCGGCAGTTGCAAGGGTCCTCATCAGGGCGTTGATCCACATGGGAAGGATGAACAGGATCACCGTCACTGCACTTTTGTTCAGGTTCTTGTCCGCCAGGATGTAAGCTGCCGGGTAACCTAAAAGAAGGCAGATAAGCGTGTTCTCGATCGCTACCTCAACCGACACTGCAAATGTGCTAAGCGCATCGCTGTCGGTGAAGAAGCGGGTCACGTTGCTCATGGTAAAGTGGCCGTTTCCGTCCTGAAGGGCATAGACCACGATCAGGACGAGCGGTAGGACTACGAAGAGCACGAGGAATATGAAATAGGGGATTGCCCAGTTACTTCTCTTGCTCATCGGCTGTCTCAACGATTATGTCTTCAGGAAGGATCTTTATACCGACAAGGTCGCCCTTGTCCCAGATGTCGTTGGTGTCGACATAGACATATTCACCACTCTCGGTCTTGACGGTGAGGTGGTAGTGGTTGCCTTTGTAAAGGATGAACCAGACTTCTCCGCTGGCGTTTCCTTCTTCCTCATGGTCCATGAGGTCGACCTTGGAGAACTGGATGCGGGCCTTTGCCGGGGCTCCGCTTTCGACGGTTCCGGGAATCGCGGAGCATTCGAACTCCTCTCCGAACATCTCGATGTGGGTCTCGTCGATGACCTTGCAGTTGATGACGTTCTCGACCCTTTCCTTCTTCATGACCTGGATGTCATCAGGATGGATGAGCATCTGGACTGTCCTGCCGGGCTCGAAGGCATCGTAGTCCTGGATCTGGAGTTCGTTGCCGGAGTCGGTGTCGACATACATCTCATAGTGGACGCCCTTGAACACGCAGGACTTCACGGTTCCTGAGAACTGGGCGCCTTCGAGTTCGTAGCCGAGGTAGACGTCCTCGGGACGGATCACCACATCGACCGGATTGTTCTCCCCGAAGCCTTCGTCCACACAGTCGAAATCATGGCCGATGAAATTGACCTTGCGGTCATGGACCATCGTTCCGTTGAGGATGTTGCTTTCTCCGATGAAGTCTGCCACGAAGGAGTTGACGGGTTCGTTGTAGATGTCGATTGGAGTTCCTATCTGCTGGATCTTTCCTTCATTCATGACCACGACGGTGTCGCTGAGGGTAAGTGCCTCACTCTGGTCATGGGTGACATAGATGAAGGTGATGCCGAGTTTCTGGTGCATCTCCTTGAGCTCGATCTGCATGTCCTGCCTCATCTTGAGGTCCAGTGCCGCTAGCGGTTCATCCAGAAGGAGCACCTTGGGCCTGTTGACGATGGCCCTGGCTATGGCCACCCTCTGCTGCTGTCCGCCGGAAAGGGATTCCACGTCACGGTCTTCATAATCGCTCATGCTCACGAGCTTCAGTACCTTGCGTACCCTGGTGTCGATCTCGTCCTTGGGAACGCCCTGAAGCTTGAGACCGAAGGCGATGTTGTCGTAGACATCCAGATGCGGGAACAGGGCATAGCGCTGGAACACTGTGTTCAGGGGCCTCTGGTGGGGAGGTATTCCTGCGACATCCCGGAATTCGGTCTTGCCGCCCTTGCTGTCCCATTCCATCATGATGGTGCCCTCATCCGGCTGCAGGAAACCTGCAATCATCCTGAGGAGGGTGGTCTTGCCGCAACCTGAAGGTCCAAGCAGGGTTACGAATTCGCCTTTGCGGATGTAGAGGGAGATATCCTTGAGGACCTGATGGTCTCCGAACGACTTCGAGAGATGCTCGATGTCGATAATAACGTTCTTGTTATCCTTCATTATTTTGACCAGGGAAATCTAAGATAGTAAATTGCTCCCAAGGTGAGGGAGACCATGTCAAAACCACTGTTGTAGGCAGCCGCGGCATGCAGCCTGAGGTCCTGGCTGTCCCTGAGGGGGAACCAGTGGGCAGCGGCGCCGAGCGTCCAGCTGTCGGATCCAGGATATGTTACGGTCACCGGAAGTGGAAGTATGACGTCAAACATGTCTTTCGTGGATTTTTCGTAGCCGCAGCGTCCGAGGAATTCCCATTTGTCGGAAGGATTGTATTTGGCGGTGGCGAAGGCTGTGACGCCGTCCCTCAGGATGAACAGGGGATCGCCGACCTTGTTGGAAACGTCGAGACCGAGGGTCCAGGCGTCGAGTTCGAGTTTGTTGCCGAGAGTGAACATCCATTCATATCCATTGCCCCAGTTCCCGACCAAGTTGGTGCTGTAGAGCATGCTGAAGGGGCCGTAGTTGCCCTGGTACTGCAATGAATAAGTCATCCTGTCGAAAGGCTTCTCGCCGTAGGGGGAGCCGGTGGCCTGGAGGAAGAATCCTGTGCTTTCGCTGTTATTCATCCAGCCGAACTTTCCGCCCCACTGGTAGCACTGGAAATTGTTGAAGAGGCCGCTCATCATGTCCAGGTGGACGTCGAAGTCGTACTCTTCCAGTTCGAAACCACCGAAAGTGATAACCTGCTTTCCGGCAGTGATCAGGAAATTACCGAGCGAATACTCCAGGTACGCCCAGTCACACCAGTTCACGTCGTCGGAACGCCAGGTGTTCTGGTAAAGGTACTTCGGTTCAGAACTGAGCCAATGGTTGCAGACACTGAAGGAAAGATTCTCGGAGATGTTGCCCTCGAAGAGGGTGTAGAGTGAAGAATTGCCAAGAGTTACCTCATCAAACTTTCCATCATAGAATGTAGGATTTACGTCAACCCTAGGAATGATGGTAATCCCGGCACTGGTGCCGGAATCGCTACCCTCTTGCGCCTGGGCAAGGGTGTAGAGCAGGATCGAAGCCGCTAAAACAACCAGTTTCTTCATTTAGACACATAAAAATTTGTTTAGTTCAACTTGGCTGCAAAAATAATAAAAAATTCGACTTATTCTTCAGATTTCTTGAGTAATATAATGATAACTCCATTAGTTCCCCTTACCCCGTAGATCGCTGCTTCAGAGTCCTTCAGAACGTCAACAGACTTGACTTCGTAGGGGTTGATGTTGGAGATGTCGTCGACAGTCACTCCGTCCACGATGAAAAGGGGATCGGAGGGAGCCTCGATGGAGTTTATGCCCCTGATGTAGACCTTTGTGGAAGCAGGATCGGAACCTTCCACCCTGACTCCAGGGACCTTGTCGCGGAAATAGTCATAGATGGAATCATAGACGCGGTTGTCCTTGTTCTTGACATGGCCGACCGAGCCGGACAGCTTATTCTTGGAGGAACTGGTGTAGCCAATGTTGACGCTGTCGTCAGTTCCGGCGGAGGACACACTTTTTGAAGTTCCGCAACCAAAGAGGAGAATGGGGAGGGTTGCGATCAAGGTCAAGGTAATCTTTTTCATTTGTCTATTATGTTATGTACGATTGCAGTTGAATCTTCCAGCCTCATTTTCAGCCAGTCCTCCACTTTCTTGATCTGGTTCTGGGGAATGGGCTTGTCAGAATGAGCCAGGACGATGGTACAGTCCTTGACCCTCAGACTGTCGTCGACCGTGGCTCCCTTGCTGATGGTTATGTCCTTGATCTCCGGGTAGCTGTAGCGGACTTCACGGGCTATCCTCCTGTAATTGACATCCCTTCCTTTGAGGTCGTAGATCTCGTTCTGGAGCTTGTCGATCTGGGCGTCCTTGCGTGCCAGTTCGTCGTCGGCCCTGTCGTAGAGGCCTTTAAGGAGACGTTCTGTGGCATTGTCCACCGAGCCGAAATCACTTTCCCTCACATTGAGCCTCGATGGCTCGATTCCATGCCTGGCAGCGGAGGCAAGCAGGGCGTTCATTTCATCCTCAGTGAGCTTGTTGCCGGCGTAGAAGACATCGACCTTGCGTGCCTCGCCTTTTTCGTTATGGACTTTGTAGTCATAGATGTAGCCCTGGCTGAAATTCTTGTTTTCTGAGACAAAACTCTGCACGTTCCTTTCGAAGTTGTTGTCGCCGACCATCAGGATGGCACTCCAGATGCTGGGGACGGTCACCGCAAGGATTGCAAGCGTCATGAGGGTACGGGTCTTCTTCGCAGCGGCCGGGCTGGGATATTCAGCCTCCTTGAACCTCAGGTACTTGGTCATTATGTAGGTCGCCAGGATGATGAAGACTCCGTTGATCATGAAGAGCAGGATCGCCCCGAAGAAATACTGCATATTGCCCTTGGCCAGTCCGTAACCTGCAGTGCAGAGCGGTGGCATCAGGGCGGTGGCGATTGCGACTCCTGAGAGTACGGTTCCCTTTTCCTTGCGGCAGCTTTCCAGGATTCCGGCCAGTCCGCCGAACAGGGCTATGAGGACATCATAGATTGTAGGTCTCGTCCTTGAGAGAAGTTCGGTGGGATTGACAAGGTTCAGGGGAGAGATGAGGAAGTAGAAGAATGCGGCCAGCACGCTGACTACGACCATCACGAGGAGGTTGCGGAAACTGTCCATCAGGAGGTTCCTGTCGTTAGTGCCCAGAGAGAGTCCGATCCCCATGATAGGACCCATGAGGGGAGAGATGAGCATCGCGCCTATGATCACTGCCGTGGAATTGACGTTGAGACCTACGGAAGCTATGATAATCGAAAAGGCGAGGATCCAGACGTTGGGTCCCCTGAACGCTATGTTGCTCTTTATCCTTTGGGCGGCTTCTTCGGTGTCGATCTGGTCGTTGATGTAGATCACACCTCTCAGCCATCTCTTGAAAACGCTGTCACTCATGGTGTAAGAAGCTGTTTTGAAATGAATGAAAAAAGTTGCTATAAGAGCTCGTAAATAGTTGAAAATCAGTAGGTTAATTGAAATATTTTTCGTAACTTTATGATTATCAGATCATTACAAAGTTATGAGCAATTATTCAACTAAC
>JAFUFS010000049.1 GCA_017469745.1 Bacteroidales bacterium
AAGGCATAGTCCACTCCAGCAGCCTTGAAGACCGTCTCGACCGACTTGATGATCCTCGGCGTCAGGTGCGTCATGCATCCTGCAAAGTATAATACCTGCGGTATTTTTTTCTCCGCCGGAGCAGCCTCCGGGCTTAGGCCGTACTCAGCCGCAGCGAAGCGAGGATGGACTCGGCCGGGCCCGGAAGGCTGTCCGGCCACAAGTGAATCCAAATAAGCATAGTCATACGGCAGGGAGTTGTTGACTGTGGCACGCTGGGCGCGGCGGAGGGCCGGAGCATCGACGCCGACCGGGCAGAGCGCGTGGCACTTGTCGCACATCAGGCACTTGTCCGCTATCGCATTGATCTTCCTCTCATTATGTCTTCTGAGGAAACGGATGAAATAGACCGAAGAGTACTTCAGGTTCTTCTTCTGGACATTCATCGGACAGGCATCCAGGCAAAGACCACAGCTCGAGCAGGCATAGATCTCCGCTTCTGCGACACCCCTGCGCGGATGGCTCGGCTTGATCCCGGCATTCCTCATAAGGATCCACAGGACCTCGGTAAGGATGTGCATGTACCGGCTGAACGGCATCGCTGCAAAGAAAAGCCCGAGGCAGATGGAATAGGCCCACCAGCAAGGCATGAACCAGAGCTTGTCTCCGAAGAGGAAGTGCCAGAACTGGTTGACAGGAATCGTCAGGAAGCTGCCTCCGCTGAGGTCAGCCGTAAAACTCTCTGCAAGCAGCCTCAACGGGAATATCATCCAAAGGCTGTAGAGTGCGATGCGGTCAGCAAGGGATGGCTTAGTGGTGTGCCTCATTCCTAGCACGATGGAGCGGAACCTCTTGAAGACAGCCAAGGCTATTCCTGAAAGCACGTACAGCAGGAAAAAGTCCATCAGGAAAAAGAAGAACGAGCCACGCAGGGTCGTGTGACCAGGATTCATCCAGACGAAATACCTGTAGAAGATCGGATAGAAAAGACCTCCACGGGTCACGTTGAGACGGGCCGGGACAAAAAGAGCGACTTCGAGATGGCCGAGCAATATGAGCATGAACCAACCGAAGGCAATTGCCGAATGCATGTACCCAAGGAGCGGCTTCCTCTGCCAGATCTTTACATGGAACAGGCAGTCGCAGAACAGATCCTTGATGTTCTTGGCCGCTGTCGTCGGATGGAAAAGGGACTTCCACAAGTGGAGCCTGTCAGACCTCGGGACAGCCCGAAGAAGCCTTATGCATCCCACACTTATCCAGCACAAAAAGAAAACTATTCCGATCGTGAAGGGAAGGACGAAATAGCTGAACCCGGAAGGTATCCTGTCGATCACCTCCGGAACTTCGGCCTGGGCCGCAAGAAAATAGGTCAGAGGTGTCATTTCTCGGAATATACTTTAGAGATTGAAAGGATCAGGTGCCGGGTGTTGATCCCACGGGGGCAGACCATGGAGCACTTGCCGCAGAGCTGGCAAGACTCCAGCATCTGGAGGGCCTTGTCCGGCTTGGCATTCTTGATGTCCTCGATGGCCTCGCGCAGGCTGGTCGGAACAAACTTGCCGGCAGTACAGACTGCAGTGCAGCTGCCGCATGCCATGCAGATTCGCACATCCGGCTCCATCTCCGCCAGCTGCTCGTACTTCTCGCTGTCGAAGAGATCGAGGTTGATCCTTGAACTGGGCACTAGGCCGAAACCGAAATCTACCATCTCTCCTTCACTAGTTGTTTGTAGTTCTTGGCATCCGGGAATATCTCGGTAAGGTACCTATCAATCTCCATCGCAGCAGCCCTCGCATCGGCAAGGGTCTCCGGCAGGGTCTTCGGACCGGTAGCGGCACCGGCCAGGAAGATTCCGGGCTGGGGACTTCTCTGTCCGGCTGCGATACCGCTCCTGACGGCGAAATAGCCATCTTCCTCAACCATCATTCCCAGGTGTTCCCCGAGTTCCTTGACAGAAGCAGAAGGGCGCATTCCGGCCATCAGCACCAGCAGGTCAAGGGTTATCTTCAGAGGCTTGCTGGCTACAGTGTCTTCAGCCTTCACGAGCAGGGTTCCGTCGTAATTCTCAGACACTTCCGCCACACGGCCGCGAATGAAGCGGACACCATATTCCTTCTGGGCCTCAAGATAGAGGTCCTCGTAGTGACGGCCGAAAAGACGGAGATCCATGTAGAAGCAGAAGACTTCCGCCTGGGGGAAAGCCTGTTTCATTTCGATGGCCTGCTTGACGGCGGTAGCGCAGCAGACTTTCGAGCATGAGCGGCAACCGGACTTCTCATCCCTTGAACCCACGCAATGGACGAAACCGATCTTCCTGGGATTCTCGATCCTCTTGTCCTCGCCTGTCTTGAAATAAGCCTCGAGATCGGCATTTGTCATGACCTGGTTGTAGATCCCGTAGCCATATTCCTCCTTCCGGACGGCATTGAAAAGATCAAAGCCCGAGGCCACGAGGACTGCGTCTGACAGGACGGTGATGCCGTTCGTGAGTCTCACGTTATAAGACTTGTCCAGGCGGTTGATCGCACGGATGTCCGTGTCAGTGAAGCATTTGACCCCTTCGGTAGCACGGAGCAGGCCTCCAAGTACCTCGTCGGCAGGAACCCTGTCCGGGAAAAGCCTGTCCCATTGGGCAAGGTGCCCTCCAAGCTTCGCTGATCTCTCGATAAGGATCACATTGTATCCCATCCTCTGGAGCTGGGCCGAGGCCTCCAGGCCGGCAGGGCCTCCTCCGATTATAAGTATATTGTTCTTCATATTCTTTTACTTTAAGCAGGAGCAGGGTGCCGGGGCACCGAGGTCCTTCCCATTCATGCCGAGATACTTCTTTGCAGGATCGTATTCCACCCCCATCTTGTCGAGGAGAGGTTCCACCCCGACCTGGTGGGTCTGGAGGCCAAGGTCCCAGGGATCGTAGCCCATGACGAGTCCTGCCACCTCCTCATAGGTCAGGGCCGGGATGCCGTGGCCGTCCTGGCCATAGGTCTTACCCGTCGACTCCGCGATCACGTACTGCCACCTGTCCAGGAAGTAAGGGCAGCCGGGGCAGTTGGTGATGATGAGGTCGGGCTTGAAAGGCTCCATGCTTTCGAACTTCTTGTGGGTGTTGGACAGGGAATAGCCTCTGTTGCCCTTGATGAAATACTGCCTGAAACCGAATCCGCAGCAGTGGCGGCGTTCCGGATAATCCACGATCTCCCCGCCCCAGGCTTCAATCATGCCCACCAGGACGTAGGGATATTCAGCACCTCCGACTCCCTTGGAAGGGAACATCTTGGAATAGTGGCAGCCAATGTGTTCCACGACCTTGAGTGGCTCGCCTGTGTGGACGTTGACGAGCTTCCGGACTGCCTGCGCGGCAATGAGGTTCCTATATTTGTAGATAAGGTCGCTGGCGTGGACCAGGAACTTTGGTTTGGCGAATTCCAGCTTGCAGGACCTCCAAAGATTCTCGCGGATCTTGGCCTCGAGCTCCGGGTACTCCCTCCATGTCTCCATGGTCTCGCAGTAGAGGCCGAATGAGGTGATGCAGGAGCAGACATAATTCTCATAGCCGTGCTTCGCCATGAGGGCGAACTGGCGTGCAATGATGGTCATCACAGTCTCCTGAGGGATGGTGTCGCTGTGGTAAGCGATGCCTCCGCATGTGGTGTGATGCTCGGTTTCGAATATATCCTTCCCAAGGGCGTTCCTCGTGATGTCGAGGAAGGTAGCCTCCGAGGCAGGGAAGAAGCTCTGCCTGATGCAGCTACGGACGTAGAAATAGTGGTCGTCCGGTATCTCTTTCTGGTACTCCGACCAGATCTTCTGCTTTCCTTCGTAGATCATGATCCTAATGATTCAAGTGTTTCGGGGAGCTGTCGGTGTAGATCTTCGCTTCGAACTCTTCCTTTGTCATGCCCCATTCCTCTGCCTTTCTCTCCCCTGCTTTCCTGACGGCTTCCATGCGGGAAGTCGCTCCGGTGATGTCAAAGATCGCCTTGAGCTGGTCAAGGTCTTCCTGCGGGATTCTTCTCATGGCACCCGGGCCGGAGCCGTCAAGGTTGCCGCCCAGGCGCTCGAACACATCGTCCAAGTGTTTTTCCTCCCATTCCCAGACCCTTCCAGCCTCTGGATGTCCCGCATAGTCGAACCTCCTGGGATAGACGCAGTAGCCGTAGTCCAGGATGTTGGAACAGAGATCCTTGGTAAGGAGATACTGTTGCCTCCCCTTCTCGGAATCGATGAAATAGCCGAGTTCTATGGAGAGGTTGCGCAGGGACATTATGATCAGTCCGGCAGCATTCTTCCTCGGACATCTGGTGACGCAGCTCATACATTCTCCGCAGTACCAGATAGTGTCGCTGCGCAGGAGTTTCTCAATTTCTTCGTCGTCCTTGCTCTGGACGATATCGACGATCCGGCGGGGATCATAGCGGTAGAATTCCGCCGCAGGACAGATGGCCGTACATGTCCCGCAGTTTATGCAGGCATTTAGGCCCTCCTTGAGGCGGTAGTCCTTCATAAGGAGGTCGTATAGTTTACCCATTCTGATTCTTTTTTGTAGGATACTTTTCTGCCAGGGCTTCCAGGTCGGAAGAAGGATTCATGTTGCTCTCCATGGCTGTGAGCACCCTTACGAACATCTTAAGGTCATCCTTGGAGATCTCTCCGATGATCTTGTAGACCGACTCGTAAGCGATCGCTTCCACCGCATCGCGGATCTTCAGCGAATATGGAGTCACCTTTATGAGGTTCTGCCTCCTGTCTTCCGGATTGGAGACTCTCTTGACCAGTTTGCGGCTCTCCAGGCCGTCTATCAACTTGACTATGGAGTTCTTGTCCCTCATCGTTATGTCAGCGATCTGCTGCTGGGTCAGAACGCCTTCATCCCAGAGGGTGTCCATGACGAGGAACTGCTCAGGGGAAAGCTTGAACCCGCCCTGGCGGAAGGAGTCGGCCAGGATCTGTTTCATGCTGTTGTGAACTATGTTCAAGAACAAGAACAGCTGTTTCTCTAGTACCATGTTTTATTGTAAGACCTTTTACTATTATCCTGCAAAGATAAGTCAATCAGTCTTACTACGCAAATCATGCACGGAATTTCTTATCGTCCTCAAGCATTCCGAGATAAGAATTGTAGCGCTCGGTGGAGATCCTCCCCTCCTCCACGGCCTCTTTTACGGCGCAGCCAGGCTCGTGGGTGTGAGTGCAAGGAGTGAAGCGGCAGTTCTTGAGTTCGCGGAGCATCTCAGGGAAAAAGAGGGCGATCTCATCTTTCTTCAGGTCCACAAGGCCGAAGCCCCTCAGGCCGGGAGAATCGATCAGGAAGCCTCCGGAACAGACCGGATACATCTCGTAAAGGGATGTAGTGTGCTTTCCTTGAAGATGGGCAAGGGAGATGTCGCCGACCTTGGGGTTAAGGGATGGATCCAAAGCCTTGATAATGGACGACTTTCCCACTCCGGACTCACCGGTAAACAGGCAGACCCTGCCTTCTTCGGGAGTTCCCACGGCGGCACGGAGTTCTTCGATTCCTTCGCCGGTAAGGGCTGAAGTCTCAATGATCCGGTAGCCGGCACTCTCGTAGATCCTGTGGAAATCTGCAAGCTGCTCGGGGAATTCCTTTCTGAATATGTCAACCTTGTTAAGTACGATGGTGGCAGGGATGCCATAGACTTCGCAGGTCACCAGGAGGCGGTCCAGGAAAGGGAGCTTAATCTCGGGGAAAAAGAGGGTAACCACAAGGAAGGCGCGGTCCAGGTTGGCGGCTATCACGTGGGACTGGCGGGAAAGGTTGGTGGAGCGTCTTATAAGGTAATTCTTCCTATCCATCACCGACTTGATGGTCGCCGGATGGGTCATGGAAGGTGTTTCGGAATAATCATATTCGACGACATCGCCGACTGCGACCGGATTGGTGGCATCGCTGCCGGAGAGCCGGATCTTACCTTTGAGCACGGCGGGGAAAGGCTCCCAGTCAGGGAGTCTTGAGAGCAGGAAATGGCTTCCTGCGTTTTTCACAATCGTTGCCTTGCCGTTCATGGAAGGCAAATTTAAGTATTTTTGCCTAACTTTGTGGCATGATAAGACAGGAAACCATCGACGCTGCCGTAAAGGAGCTTTTTAACGGAATAGAATTCACAAACGAGCCTTCGGGACTCTACGATCCGCTCAGGTACATGATTGCCATCGGCGGAAAGAGGCTTCGCCCGAAGCTTTGCCTGACCACATATTCATTGTACAAAGATGAGATCGGTCCGGAAGTCCTTGAGCCGGCCGCCGGCCTGGAGGTGTTCCACAGTTTCACCCTGATCCATGACGACATCATGGACCGTTCCCCTCTGCGCCGCGGAGTGGACACCGTCTGGAAAAAATGGAATGCCGACACGGCCATCCTTTCCGGCGACGTGATGTGCATCGACAGCTATTCCAGGATTGCGAAGGCTCCGAAGGAGTGCGTCAGCGAGGTTCTGTCGCTCTTCTCGAAAACAGCTGCCCAGGTCTGCGAGGGCCAGCAGTTCGACATGGAGTTCGAGTCCAGGGACGATGTCCGGATGGATGAATATATGAACATGATCGGGCTCAAGACCGGTGTCCTGCTTGCATGTGCTGCAAAGATGGGTGCAATCATCGCGGGTGCTTCCCAGGACGATTGCGACAAGCTATACGACTACGGCTACAATCTCGGCCTGGCCTTCCAGGTCGCCGACGATTTCCTGGATGCATTCGGGGACGAGAAGGTGTTCGGGAAGCCCATCGGTGGAGACATTGTCAATTCGAAGAAGAGTTGGCTCACCATCAGGGCTTTCGAGAAGGCCGAAGGCGGGGCAAGGGCAGATCTTGAGAAGGCGATGGTCATGCCGGTGGAGACCGAGGCACAAAGGAATGCCAAGATTTCGATGGTCCGGGGGCTCTATCAGGAGCTAGGGGTCGGCAAGGATGCCCAGAAGGCCATCCTCGATCTTAATTTCAAGGCGCTGATGTCGGCTTCAAAAGTCTGCAAGGGAGTCCGCTTCGAAGTCCTCCGCCGCTTCGCCGACAACCTCATCGGCCGCACCAAATAGAGGCATTAGTATTCAACGACAAGGGCGGTGCTGGGGGGAACGATGGTAGAGTCGGTGATGGTGACCTTCTCTCCGGTCAGGACATTGGTTCCTTCACCCAGGCCCGCAGCAATCTCTGAATAATGCGACCACGGAATGGTCCTTTCTTCAGGCGAATTGTTGACATAGACGAAGACCTTGTCCGTGTCGTTGTAACGGAAGAAAGCATAAGTGTTGTCACGCGTCATGAAATGCATCGTCTTGCCGTTGTGGATGACGTCCTTGCCCTTGCGCCACTGGAAAAGCGTCCGGACATAGTCGTGAAGCTCAGCCTCTATGCCGGAGCGTCCCTCCGCTGAGAACAGATCCTTCTCGTCTCCTGCCCAGCCCCCAAGGAAATCCATCCTCAGCTCTCCATCGCTCTTGTAGTCCTTTCCGGTAGCGAACATCCTCTCATCGCCAGAGAACAACTGAGGGATTCCA
>JAFUFS010000050.1 GCA_017469745.1 Bacteroidales bacterium
GAGTATATCGCACGAAGTATAGCCATCGGAAACATCAAGGAACTAAACGTCATCGTAAAGGTAGACGAGGACGGTTCATTGGAGGCCCTTTCCGACTCTCTCATCAAGCTCTCGACCGAGCAGGTGCGTGTCAATGTGATCCACAAGGCGGTCGGAGCCATCTCTGAGTCCGATGTGATCCTCGCCGAAGCTTCTGATGCCGTCATCATCGGCTTCCAGGTCCGTCCTTCGACTGACGCCAGGAAGACTGCCGACGAGCAGGGCATCGAGATCCGTCTCTATTCCGTCATCTACGACGCCATCAATGATGTCAAGGACGGTATTGAAGGTATGCTTGAGCCTATCAAGAAGGAAGAGATCACCGGAACTGCCGAGGTCAAGCAGACCTTCAAGATTTCCAAGGTCGGAACGATTGCAGGCTGCCTCGTCCGTGACGGAAAGATTGCCAAGACCGCCCAGTGCCGCCTCATCCGTGACGGTATCGTGGTCTACACCGGCGACATCGCCTCCCTCAAGAGGAACAAGGACGACGCCAAGGAGGTCTCTGCCGGGATGGAATGCGGAATCGGCATCGAGAAGTTCAACGACATCAAGGCAGGCGACATGATCGAAGCCTTCGTCATAACCGAGATTAAGCAGACGCTCGATTAGCTTTTTTATGAATACATTTCTAAAATCGGCGGCAACCATCCTGACCATAGGGTTGGTTGCCGTTTCCTGCTCTCAGAAGTGGCAGGAAGAAGCAAAGGACGGGTACAACATTGTCACCCAGAAAAACGGCCGCACTCTTGGCTACAACCCTTCTTCAGGAGTCACCCTTCTCACAAAGGGAGGCTATGCTTTCAAGGATCTCAACCGCAACGGCAAGCTGGATGTCTACGAGGACTGGCGCAAGGATCCCGTGGCCCGTGCCAAGAACCTTGCTTCCCAACTCTCCATCGATGAGATTGCGGGAATGATGCTCTACAGCGGCCATCAGGCTGTCAACGGGCCGGAAATCACTGACGCACAGCGTAAATTCCTCAAGGAAGACAATCTCAGGGCCGTCTTGATGACGCGGGTGTCTTCTCCTGCAGATGCTGCAAGGTGGAACAACAACGTGCAGGCCTTCGTCGAAGGACTGGGCCACGGTGTCCCTGCCAACAATTCCTCGGATCCAAGGCACGGAGCCCAGGCCACTGCCGAGTTTGACGCAGGTAACGGAGGTGCGATCTCCATGTGGCCCTCGAGCCTTGGAATGGCGGCTACCTTCGATCCTGCTCTCGTTGAAGAGTTCGGAAGGATCGCGTCCAAGGAATATCGTGCCCTTGGCATTGCCACGGCTCTTTCACCTCAGATCGACCTTGCGACGGAGCCTCGCTGGAGCCGTTTCAACGGCACTTTCGGTGAGGACCCTGAACTCGACATCGACATGGCCAGGGCCTATGTGGATGGCTTCCAGACTTCCGAAGGAGAAGCTGAGATCGGCGGTGGATGGGGATTTGAATCCGTCAATGCCATGATCAAACACTGGCCTTCAGGAGGCCCTGAAGAGGGTGGACGAGACGCTCACTACAGCTACGGAAAATATGCTGTCTATCCCGGCGGCAATTTCGCAACCCAGATCCGTCCTTTCACCGAGGGAGCTCTTAAACTCTCCGGCAAGACAGGGATGGCTTCCGCAGTCATGCCGTATTACACCATATCCTGGAACCAGGATCCTTCTGGCGCCAATGCGGGCAACAGCTACAACAAATACATAATCACCGACCTCCTTCGCGACACCTACGGCTTCGACGGGGTCGTCTGCACTGACTGGAACATAACCAAGGACTACGCCCATGTCGAGGGCTTTGAAGGCAAGTGCTGGGGAATGGAGACACTCTCCGAGTCCGAGCGCCACTTCAAGGTCATCGAAGCCGGAGTGGACCAGTTCGGCGGCAACAATGAGAAGGGACCGGTTCTCGACGCCTACAAGATGTGGATCGATAAGTACGGCGAGGCAAGCGCCCGTGAGCGTTTCGAGACTTCCGCCGTCCGCCTCCTCCTCAACAGCTTCCGTACCGGCCTGTTCGAGAATCCTTACCTGGATCCTTCTGAGACCGGGAAGGTTGTCGGAAATCCTGAATTCATGGCTGCCGGTTACCAGGCTCAGCTCAAGTCCATAGTCATGCTCAAGAACCATGGAAATGTCCTGCCTCAGAAGAGCAGGCTCAAGGTTTTCATTCCCAAGTACTATGAGGAGGCCCGCCGCGGCATGTTCGGAGGCCAGGCCGCCCAGGGACGCTGGGTAGACCCCGTGGCTGATGCAATGGTGGACAAATATTACGAGAAGGTCGATGATCCCAGGGAGGCCGATTTTGCGATCGTGTTCATCAATGCTCCTGCTTCAGGCAGCGGTTACAGCGTGGCTGACCGCGAGAAGGGTAGGAACGGCTACGTCCCGATCAGCCTCCAGTACGAGGATTACACTGCTGAATATGCCCGTGAGACCAGCATTGCCGGAGGAGATCCGCTCGAGGCTTTCACCAACCGCTCCTACAAGGGCAAGACTGTCTCCACCTCCAACAAGTCCCACATGCAGCTGGTACGCGACACCCGCAAGGTCATGGGCTCCAAGCCGGTGATCACAGTCGTCAGTATCTCCAGGCCTATGGTCATGAGTGAGATCGAGGGCTATTCCGACGCTATCCTCCTTTCGTTCGGCGTGCAGAACCAGGCCGTCCTTGAGACTGTCTGCGGAGCTTCAGAGCCTTCCGGTCTGCTGCCTATGCAGCTCCCTTCCGACATGAAAACCGTCGAGGAGCAGTTCGAGGACGTCCCGCGTGACATGGACTGCCATGTCGATGCTGATGGTCACAAGTATGACTTCGCTTTCGGCATGAACTGGTCAGGAGTCATCGACGACGCACGTGTAAAGAAATACAGATAATACCTGGCAATATGAAAAGGACACTTGTCTCAGGCCTGGCCCTCGTCCTTTTTTCAAGCATTCTTCTAGAATCTCCAGCCAATGGTGGCGGTGATGTCGTAGCGCTCCCTCTTGTTGAGGATCATGGGCGATGCGTAGTCGCTCAGATAGTCGGCGTACGGGGAGATGTACTCGTCGGAGAAGGAGGTCAGCCTGGCGGCCAGGTCGGCGAAGAAGGAACCCTTCGATGAATATCCAAGTCCTACGGAGAAGGCATTGATATTGTCGTGGAGGGTCGTCATGCCGCTGTATTCAGGAGTGGTCGTGAAGTTGTAACCAGCCCTGATGGCCATCTCGGGTACCGGCTTGAACTCTGCGCCCAGCCTTACCATGTGGGATATTCCCATGCAGTTCTTGATCTCCCTGTTGAGGTCGTCAAAGGAGTTGCTCCAGTTGCTGTCCCTCTCCATGAATTTCATCGAGCTGTAGTCCGTCATCTCGTAGTCGGCGCTCAGGAGGGCCATACCCATGAATGTGTAGGCAAGTCCGGCGTTGACCCTGTAAGGTGTGCGGAGCCTGTAGGAGAAGTTGCCTTCAGGTGAAGTGGCTTCTCCGTCGTAGGAAGAATTCTGGTAGTGGACGTCGACTGCCTGGCGCCAGATCTCATCCACGAACAGGGTCGTAGGAGTCTGGATGGCTGCACCCAGGCGGAGACCTTCGGCAGGCAGGGCGATGAAGCCGATCTTGCCGTAGACTCCTGCTCCGTCAGCTGAATAGGAATAGCGTGAACGGTAGTCAGTGAAGTAGGTGGTTGCATTGTCGTAGTCGATCTGGAAGTCAGAAGGATCGACAGCAGCCTCCTTGAAGTACTCGTCGTAGTTGTAGTCGAGAGTCGTGATTCCGAGGTTCAGTCCGAGGAAGAACCTGTTGTTGAAATTGAATCCGAGGTTGAGCAGGGCGTCATACTTGCTTCCTGTGACCTTGCGTCCGTAGGACTGGTTCAGGGGGCCGCCCATGAAGATGTCGTAGATGTAATTGCCGTACTGGTCACGCTCACCGGTGTTGGAGAAACCTTCAGTGGCGGCGATGTAGCGGTAGTAGTAGTCAGGATCGTTGATGTCTCCGTAGTTGGAGATGGCACCGGCCTGAGCGTTGGCAACTACGTTCCAGGGTGCATAAAGACCCCTGTCGTCGGCATTGTGATAGGCGTGGCTCCAGTCGTCGATATCGCTTCCCTTGGCATCACGGTAGCCGTTGAGGAAGTCGATGTCGTAGCCGTCGGCATCCACTGCCATCGAGCTCTGGTAGCTGGTCCTGTCATTCTGCCCTCCGCCCAGCATCTGTCCGGCGAAATTGTTGGTGGCGTTGACCACGAATCCGTAGGTCATTGCAACCAGACCGCTTCTGTTGCCGGTGGGCATGTTGATGGTGACTCCGATGTTCGGCACGGTGAACTTTGACAGGTTCTTACCTATTTCATTGGAATAGGTGTCTGTGCCGTTCACGGGATAGGCGCTCCAGGACGACTTCATCGAGCTTATCGACACGTTGGGTGTGAAGGTGAACTGCGAGAAGTTGTACACTGCCGATCCGGCGGGATTGAGCCCGATGGAGCCGAGGTCTCCGCCGACAGCTGTCATGGCGTTGCCCATACCAATGGACCTTGCGGTGCCAAAGTAGTTGTTCTGGCTGAAAGTCAGTCCGTCGTACATCGTCTGAGCCCCTGCGGCGACCGCAGACAGCATCAGGGTTATTGCGATAAAGGTCTTTTTCATTTCGATAAGATATTAATAGTTTAAATCAGGATTACGGTTTTTAAGTGAGAGGGAAGATTCTACCTCCTGCCGCCTCCGCCGCTGCTTCTTCCACCGCCACCGCCGCTTGAACCGCCGCCGCTGTAGCCACCGCCACCGCCGCTTGAACCGCCGCCGCTGTAGCCACCGCCACCGCTGTAGCCGCCTGAGCTTCTGGAGGAGCTGCTGGAAGAGTAGCTGCCTGAAGTGCTGTAGGAGCGGTTGCTGGATGATCTGTAGCTGCCGTTGCTGGAGCTGGAAGACCTGGTGGTGGAAGAAGAAGTCGACGGTCTGCTGTAGGTCGTTGTGGACGGCCTGCTGTAGGTCGTGGAACGGGATGAAGATGAACGGTTGTAGCCGGTCGAAGAAGACCTGGTGTTGCTGCTGGCTGCAGCAGAGGATGACCTTACAGTTGCCCCGCTGGTCCTGGGTGCCCTGCTGACGGAAGAGATCGAAGACCTCGTGCCTGCAGCTGTGCCGGAAGACCTGGTGGCTGTGGAGGACCTGGTGGTGGCTGCTCCAGCCCTTGACCTGGTCATGGAAGAACTCCTCATGCCTGCGCTTCTGGAAACTGAACCGATGCCGCTCCTGGTGCTGGATCCCGTGGTGGCAACCCTGGGCCTGTAGACCCTGTCACCTCCGCCGAATCCGATGTTGCCCCAGTGGTTGACATGACCCCATCCGTGATAGTGCCAGCCGTAGCCGCCATACCATCCGCTGTAGTACCAGGGATCATACCATCCCCATCCGCTGTACCAACCGCCGTAGTACCAGGGATCAAAGTACCAAGGATCGTAGAACCAAGGGTCATACCATCCGCCGTACCATGCATAGTGATGATAGTAAGGACGGTAGAACCAGGGATCGTACCATCCGCCATAGTACCAGGGGTTCATGCCCCAGTAGATGGAGGAGTAGAAAGGACGGTGCCAGGAATACCATGATGAGGCGTACCAAGGCTGGTAGGCAGCCCAGGTGTCCCATCCGTTGTCATAGAGATAGACGGACGTCGTGTTCTCGTTCTTGTTGAAATCTATCTTGGCCACCTTGTCATTCGGGATGAACAGGGTGTCGACTTTCTCACCGCTCTTCATGAAGATCGGCGAGCTCTTCGTCTTGGCCACAAGAAGATCGGTCTCCTGCTGGTCTTCAGCTGAGATGGCGACCTCTCCTGTCATGGTGTCAGGAGTATAGTAGATTCCGTCCTGATACTTCTGTCCGGAAGTATCTTTAGCGTACTGCGCTGCTGAACCGCACGATGTCAGTGCCAGAAGCGTCGAGAAGAAAAGGATTGTGCGTGTTTTCATTTTTGAATCTCCTATAATTTGACAATAAATTCGTAACTTCGCTACCGCTTTCAATGCGGTACGTTTTATTAATGTTTTTCAATAAACAATATCCGTGCCGAATGTAAAATTGCACAATATTAACAATAATTGACAAGAACAGCAAACTAATATTCTGACATGGCAAAGGAAGTAACGAAGAGGTCTGAGAACTATTCTCAGTGGTATAATGACTTGGTAGTGAAGGCGGATCTGGCGGAGCAGTCTCCCGTCAGGGGATGCATGGTCATCAAGCCTTACGGCTATGCGATCTGGGAGAAAATGCAGCGTGCCCTTGACGACATGTTCAAGGAGACCGGTGCAGTGAACGCCTATTTCCCTCTCTTCATCCCTAAGTCATTCTTCAGCCGTGAGGCCGAGCATGTGGCAGGATTCGCAAAGGAGTGCGCAATCGTGACCCATCACCGTCTGATGAACGATCCTGACGGAAAGGGCGTCGTCGTGGATCCTGAGGCCAAGCTCGAAGAGGAACTCATCGTCAGGCCTACTTCCGAGACCATCATCTGGAGCACCTACAAGAATTGGATCAAGTCCTGGAGGGACCTTCCCATCATGTGCAACCAGTGGGCCAACGTCGTCCGCTGGGAGATGCGCACCAGGCTTTTCCTCCGTACCGCCGAATTCCTCTGGCAGGAAGGTCACACCGCCCATGCCACCGCCCAGGAGGCTATGGAAGAGGCCGAAAGGATGGTCCAGGTCTATGCCAAGTTTGCCCGTGAATATATGGCCCTCCCTGTGATCGTCGGTCACAAGAGCCCCAACGAGCGTTTCGCCGGAGCCCTCGACACCCTCACCATAGAGGGAATGATGCAGGACGGAAAGGCCCTGCAGGCTGGTACTTCCCACTTCCTCGGCCAGAATTTCGCCAAGTCCTTCGACGTACAGTACACTGACAAGGAAGGTCAGATGCAGTACGTCTGGGCAACTTCATGGGGCGTGTCCACCCGTCTGATGGGTGCCCTCGTCATGGCCCACGGAGATGACAATGGTCTCGTCCTTCCTCCGAAGCTTGCTCCTATCCAGGTTGTGATGGTCCCCATATTCAAGACTGAAGAAGAGCAGTCCAGGATCCTGGAGAAGATGACGGAACTCAAGAAGGCCCTCGAGGCCGAAGGCCATAGCGTGAAGATTGACGACCGGGACAACCTGCGTCCGGGCTTCAAATTTGCAGAGTGGGAGCTCAAGGGAGTTCCCGTGCGCCTTGCCATGGGCCCGCGTGACCTTGACAACGGTACCGTGGAAGTACACCGCAGGGACACTCTGGAAAAGCAGACAGTAGCCCTCGAAGGGCTCGACAAGAGTATTGCTTCCCTTTTGGACGACATCCAGGCCAACATCTACAAGAAGGCCTTCGACTTCCGTGAGGCTAACGTGGAGAAGTGCGACAGCTGGGATGAGTTCAAGGAAAAGATCGGCACCGGCAAGTTCCTTCTCTGCCATTGGGACGGTACTGCCGAGACCGAGCAGGCTATCAAGGATGCCACCAAGGCTACAATCAGGTGCATCCCCGTGGACAGCTTCGTGTGCGAAGAGGAGGGTAAGGACATCTTCTCCGGCAAGCCTTCGAAGCAAAGGGTGGTGTTCGCCATCTCCTACTAGAATCGCAGAAACTATAAAATGAACTTCATGAGACGTATTTTCAGTTATTCCTTGACGGTCTTGGCCTTCGTCCTAGCCTGCAGCAATTCATTCGCCCAGGACGACAAGACCAAGAAGGATGCCCAGACAGCAGCTGCCGAAGCTGCAAAAATGCTTGCTGACACCCCTGAGACGGTGGTCGCCCCTCCCAAGCCGGTCTATTGGACCAACAACCTTACGACTACTCTCAATTTCGCCCAGACCAGTTTTACCAGCTGGGCCGCCGGTGGAAACAACAACTACACCCTCAACTCCATCATTCGTGGCAACGCCAACTGGGCAAAGGGAAAGCAGTACTGGAACAACCATCTCGAGTTCGACTACGGCTTCCTTTATTCACAGGACAAGCCGATCCTCCAGAAGAACGTTGACAGGACCTTCATCACCAGCACCTGGGGCTACAAGGTCAAGGAAAAGCTGAACTATACGGCCACCTTCACCTTCCTCAACCAAGCCGCAAACGGTTGGAACTATCCCACTCCTTCAACCGAGGACGGAGAAGAGCCTACCGCAAAGGAATGGCGGAATGCCAGGATCCTCAGATCCGGCTTCATGTCTCCCGCCTACATAACTTTGGGACTTGGTATCGCGTGGGTCCCCAACAAATGGCTCACCGTCAACTTTGCGCCCCTTACCGGTAGTTCCACTATCGTAGGAATCGAGAAACTGAGGAAGAATTACGGTATGTCCAGGAAGAAGAAGTTCGAGGACACCGAACTCTATCCTGACCAGAAGGACGAAGCGGGCATCTACATCACTACCGGCAATTATTATCGTCCTTCAACCTTCGCCCTGGGTGCCCAACTGACCACCAACGTCAAGTTCAAGGTCAACGACAAGTTCGATGTCAACAGCAACCTGATCCTCTTTTCGAACTATCTGAAGAATCCGCAGAACTTCCGTACCAACTGGGACAACACCATCATCTGGAGGCTCAACAAGTTCTTCTCCCTGAACCTTACGACCAACCTTATCTACGACGACACGATCCTTATTTTCGACGACGTAGAAAAGTATCCCAACGGTCATAAGACCATTCAGCTTAAGGAAGGCATGCAGTTAGGCTTCACCTATTCCTTCTCGAACAAGAAATAACCTTCCCGGATCATGCAGGCCCGTTTCGACTCTTGTCTTGACGGACTGCTTCCGGATGGCGGGGCGGTCCTGCTGGCTGTGAGCGGCGGGATCGATTCCATGGTGATGGCCGACCTTGCCGTCCACTCGTCCACATCTTGCAGGTTTGAAGTCGCCCATTGCAATTTTCACCTTCGCGGCGAGGAGAGTGATGGCGACGAGACCTTCGTCAAGGAGTGGTCTTCCACCCATGGGTTCCCTTTCAATAAAATAGATTTTGACACCAGGGAATATGCTGACACTCACGGGGTAAGCATTGAAATGGCTGCCCGTGAGCTTCGCTATGCCTGGTTTTCTTACCTTTGCTCGAAAGAAGGATTCAAGGCTGTGGCAGTGGCCCATAATGCCAACGACAACGCTGAGACCTTATTCCTGAATCTTCTTCGAGGCACCGGCCTGAAGGGACTCCGTGGGATGAAGGAGTCCTCATTTATCAACGGCTCCGACACCGCCCGGCTGATCCGTCCGATGCTTTCTTTCCCACGGAAGGCCATCCTTGAATATGCCACCGGCAATGGATTGTCCTGGCGGGAGGACAGCAGCAATTCCAACACGGTCTATAAGCGTAACCTGGTCAGGAATGAGGTGTTTCCCCTATTCGAGAAGATCAATCCTTCCTTCCTGGAGACCATTGCCGCAGACATCACCCGTTTCGACCAAGCGGGAACGATAACCGACGATTTCGTTGCCGTTCACGCACCTAAGGTGGCTCGGAGGGAAGGATCCGGCCTGGTAATCGACCCTCTCAAGCTCTCCGGGACGCCTCATTGGGAATATCTCCTCTACCGTCTTCTTGAACCTTACGGCTTCAACGAATCTGTCCTGGACGACCTCATAAGGCTCATCGACTCAGGCTCCACCTTCAGCGGCCGCCGATTCTTCTCCAATGAATATGTGGCCCTTACCTCCCGCAATGGCATCGAGGTCCTTCCCATCGAAGGCTCATTCAGGCAAGGTGCTGCTGTGGCAGGGACGACCATTTACCCGGCTAGGGCGCGAAGCGCAGGGAGTTCCTGCCATAGCAGTACCTGCCGTTCTAAGTGCGAGGTGCTGGGGACGGGAGATTATTCGTTGAACGGAGTAAGGTTCGCGGTGGATGAGGTAGAGGTCTCGGATCCGAGGCAGCCCCAAGGCACCACCGTCATCAACCTCCGTTTCCCCTTCACCGTCCGCCCCTGGCAACCAGGCGACTGGATGCGTCCCTTGGGCATGAACGGCCGCCGCAAGAAACTCAGCGACATGTTCGTCGACCTGAAGCTTTCCCCCGAGCAGAAAGAAAAAGCCCTCGTCATTGCTGATGAAGGCTCTCATGTCCTTGCCCTGGTGGGCTGGCGGATTGACGAATCCGTCGCATTGACGGATGCTCTACAAGCGATAAGAATCCGTCTTATCTGATCTCGATCTCGTAAGGCAGCCTTGCGAAGACAAGCTGTCCGTTACCCTTTGTCCAAGTTTTCTGCCAGCTGAGCAGGCTCTTCGCTATGCCCTCGAAAGGAGTACCTTCGAGTACGTTGACGACAGCTTCTTCAGTGCTGTTCTTGGCGCCAAGCTGGTTGAGGATCTGCTCGACCATGGTCAGAGGCTTCGGGTAACCTTCGACATTCCAGGTGGATACATCAGGGTTGCCGCCCATGGAGGCTGCGTAGGAAATTGCATCCTCGAGGGTCCCCAGCTCGTCGACCAGCCCGATCTTGAGGGCATCAGCACCGGTCCAGACACGGCCCTGTGCGATCTCGTCGACAGCCTCGTAGGTCATGTCACGGCCTTCGGCTACGATGTTCACGAAGTTGGTGTAGATGTCGTCCACATATTCCTGCATCCAAGCGGTCTCTTCAGTGTCGAAGGGACGCATCAGTGAAAGCATGTCAGAATGCTTGTGCGAATTGACGGGAGTGATGTTGACATGGGCTATGTCCTTGACGGTCTTTCCGAATTCGGGGATGGCGGAGAAGCAGCCGATCGAGCCGGTGAGTGTGCTAGCTCCGGAGAAGATGTGGTCGCAGCTGTTGGAAATCCAGTAACCGCCTGAAGCTGCGTAGCTTCCGTAGGATGCGATGACGGGCTTGACCTTCCTGGTGAGGTCAATCTCTTCCTTGATCTTGCTGGCAGCGAGGACGGTTCCTCCGGGGGAGTTGACCCTGAGGACCACGGCCTTGATCGTGGAGTCGGCGCGAACCTTTGCGATGATGGAGGCGAAACGGTCGCCGGATATGTTGGACGGATCATCCTGCTCGACGATGTTGCCGTTGGCGTAGATCACGGCGATCTTCTTCTTCGCGCTGGTGTTGGGCTTTACCTTTGCGTCAGCATATTCCTTGAGTCCGAAGAACTTGACATCCTTGTACTTGTCCTTGCCGGCAAGGGTAGCCATCTTGTCCTTGTATTCCTCGACGGAGAGGATTCCGTCAGCCAGGTTGTGGCTCACCATGTCTTCGGGGAAGGAGATGGACAGATTGTCGACGAAGAAGTTGAGGGAGTCGGTGCTGATTCCCCTTGCTTCTGCAGTCTCCCTGGCGATGGTCTCCCACATGGAGTCGATCATGACCTGGTTCTGCTCCATGTTCTCAGGGCTGGCGGCGTTCTTCACGTACATCTCACCTGCGCTCTTGTATTTGCCGTGACGGATGAGCTGGTAGTTGACTCCAAGCTTGTCCAGCAGGTCCTTCAGGAATATCATCCTGCCGCTGAGTCCAAGCATGAAATTGTTTCCGCCGTGGTGGCTGGTAGTGTAGATCTTGTCGGCTACGGAAGCAAGGTAGTAGCTTCCCGATGTGTAGGCCTCGCCATAAGCGACCACGGCCTTTCCGCTCTTGCGGAAGTCCGTCAGGGTGCGACGGATTTCACTGAGGGTGGAAACGTCGGTGGCGACGTTGTCGGTCTTGAGGAGTATGAGCTTGACTCCGGGATCTTCAGCTGCCTTGTGGATGGCCCTGACTGCATCATAGATGCCTATGGTCTGTGTCATCGATCCACCGAGGGAACTGAGTGAAGTCAGGGAAAGGGAAGGCATGCTCTCGGTGCTCTGCTCTGTGATCACCAGGTTGGCCATGTCCATGACTAGGACACCTTCCTTGGGAAGAGTCGTTGTCGAACTGCTTACTGATGAGGCTGATGTAGCAAAGGAGCCGATCATCATAAGGAAGAAGATGGCCTTTACGATGCCCCACACGAACAGGCCGCACAGCACGGCCAGTACCCATTTGACAAATTCTTTAGTGTTCATAGGATGATATTGTTGCAACCTGCAAATGTAATCATTTTGACAGAATCTTCGTATATTCGCGACTGTGAAACGGATTTTGCTGTCAATAATGTCATTGTCATGCGCCCTCTTGGCCCAGGCTCAGGTCGTGGACACTTCATCCATCTACAAGGACCAGAAGGACAGCCTGGAGGCGACGGTGTTCGTAGGACGCCAGCGGGACGGACTTTCAAAAGGCAAGGAACTGAGGACGGAACTGATCTCAGCGTCAGGACTGCAGAAGATGGCTTGCTGCAACCTGGCTGAAAGTTTCGAGAACAGTGCCAGCGTGACCGTAGGCTATTCCGATGCTACCACCGGCGCAAGGCAGATCCGTCTGCTCGGACTCTCAGGAGCATATACCCAGATGTTGGATGAGAACCGCCCTGTCATGAGGGGAATTACCTCTCCTTTCGGGCTTTCCTATGTCCCCGGCCCATGGCTTGAGAGCATACAGATAGCAAAAGGATCTCCTTCCGTGATCAACGGTCTCGAATCCATGACCGGGCAGATCAACCTTGAGCACAAGAAGCCCACCGAAGAGATCCCTCTTTTCGTACAGGCTTCAATGATGAGTGATTCCAAGGCTGATTTCAACCTGACTTCAGCCTGGCAGCTGAGCCCGTCGCTCTATTCGATCTTCCTGGGCCATGTTGATCATAACTTCCAGGGAATGGACATGAACGGAGACGGCTTCCTGGACGATCCCAGGATGCTTCAGTTCAACGTGGCCAACCGCTGGCTCTATTACAAGCCTGACCTTCAGGTCCGCTGGGGAGTACATGCCGTCCACGATCACCGTGAGGGCGGTCAGGAAGGAGTGTGGGAAACTGACATCACCAACACCTTGCTGAACGGCTATTTCAAGATCGGAAAGCCGCTGAGGGAGGACGGATCGGCAAGCATAGCTGCGATAGCGGACTATACTTTCCAGAAAAGCGATTCCTGGTTCGGAATGCGTTCGTTCCTTCCTGAACAGCATTCCGGCTTCGTCAATCTGCTCTACCGCAACCAGGTCAACGAGAAGCATGATTTCACCCTCGGTGCCTCCGCCACCTACGATTCGGTAATGGATGAATATGTCTTCGCTTTCTACAAGGTTTCCAACATCTCCGGTACCTTTTTCGGCGGTCTTTACGGGGAATATACTTTCCATGCCGGTGAGACTTTCACCGCCATTGCCGGACTCAGCGCAGACCTTTACCGTAACTTCAAGGATAAGGATCAGGGTGGCTTCAAGCTGGCCCCGAGAGTGACGATGAAATATTCGCCCTTCGATTGGCTTGTGCTCCGTGCCAACGGGGGAAGGGGCCTTAGGTACTCGAATCCACTGTCCGACAATCTCGGAGTTTTTTCCAATAACAAGCCAGTACAGATTCTCACTCCCTTCATGCCCCTTGAGGACTCATGGACTTATGGTGGGAATGCTACTTTCTACATGCCTTTCGGAGCAGGGGACGCCTCACTCAGCTTCGACTATTTCAGGACGGATTTCAGGAAGGAGGTCGTGGTTGACTATGAATCTGCCCGCAATTCCATCGTGATATTCATGCCTGGGAGCCTGCATTCATTCTCGGATAACTTCCAGGTTGATTTCTCGGCTGAGCCTTTTGAGAGATTCACGGTTTCACTCACTGGCAGGTACACCCATGCCGGGATGCCTACCTGGTACGGCCTCTTGTTGGAGAAACCCATGACCAGCCGCTACAAGGGAGTCCTAAACCTGCAGTACAAGACCAACCTGAGCCGTTGGATCTTTGATTTCACAGCCTCCGTGAACGGCTCCGCGCGGGTCTACAATTTCATGCGAGAGCTGACTGACGATGACGGAAACCTTCTGTACAAGGACGGCCGCACTCCGACCTATCCTTTGCTTTACGCCCAGGTCACAAGACGGTTCAAAGGATTCGATGTCTATGTGGGTGCGGAAAACCTGACTGGCTTCACCCAGAAAAAGGTCATCGTCGGAACGCCATACCAACCGGCATTCGATGCGAGCTGCGTCTGGGGCCCCATAATGGGCCGCAGGATCAATGTCGGTTTCAGGATGACGCTTTGGAGGAAGACAAAAACGGAATAATTAGTTATATTTGTGAATATGAAAAGAATATTGATAATGGCGGTTGCAGCGATGTTGCTTGCTGCACCTGCAGTGATGGCCCAGAAACCTCAGAATCAGAAGGCCAAGACCGAGAAGAAGGTCACTCAGGACAAGAATGCAGGTTCGGTGACTTTCTCGACCAACATGACATGCAAGAACTGCGTCAAGAAGGTCAACGAGAACCTTTCCTTTGAGAAGGGCGTCAAGGATCTCGATGTCTCGCTTGAGGAGCAGAAGATCACTATCACCTACGACAAGCGCAAGACCGACGAGGAGAAGCTTGCCGCATCGATCAAAAAGCTTGGTTACAAGGCTGAGAAAGTAAAATAAAGCATGTCCCAGAAACCTTCGATCCCCAAGGGGACCCGTGATTTCGGCCAGCAGGAAATGGCCGAAAGGAATTATATTTTCGACACCATCAAGAGCGTATTCCGCACCTTTGGCTATTCCCAGATTGACACTCCTGCAATGGAGAACCTGTCCACCCTGCTCGGCAAGTACGGCGAGGAAGGGGACAAGCTCCTGTTCAGGATCCTGAATTCCGGTGACGCCTTCGGCAAGGTGGATTTCGACGCCTACAAGGACTCCGAGGGTGCCGTAAATTCAGTCGCTCTTTCCAAGGAAGTCTGCGAGAAAGGCCTCAGGTACGACCTCACAGTGCCCTTCGCCCGCTACGTCGTCCAGCACCAGAACGAGATCTCATTCCCTTTTAAGAGGTTCCAGATCCAGCCGGTCTGGAGGGCTGACCGTCCCCAGAAAGGCCGTTACCGCGAGTTCTACCAGTGCGACGTGGACGTGATCGGTTCGAAGTCCCAGGTCAACGAGCTCGAACTTGTCCAGATCGTGGACAGGGTCTTCGGCTTGCTCGGCATCAATGTGCTCGTCAAGATCAACAACCGCAAGGTCCTGACAGGATTCGCCGAGATCAGCGGCTTCCCCGACAAGGTGGTGGACATCACCGTGGCGATCGACAAACTGGACAAGATTGGCCTTGATGCCGTCGAGGAAGAGATGAGGGCCAAAGGTCTGACCGACGGCGCGATCGCCGTGATCGAGCAGATCCTGAAGCTCTCCGGAACCACCTCGGAGAAGATAGCGGCGATGCGTTCCCTGATGAACGGCGGATCCGCTTCCGGCCTTGTCTCTGAGACCGGTCTGAAGGGCCTTGACGAGCTTGAGGAACTCTTCGGCCTGATCGAGGCTGCAGGCGTTTCCCGCCCTGTTGAGATCGACCTCTCCCTCGCGCGCGGACTCAACTACTACACCGGAGCGATCTTCGAGGTCAAAGCTCTTGATTTCGCCATCGGAAGTATCTGCGGCGGCGGTCGTTACGACAATCTTACAGGAGTATTCGGTCTTCCAGACATGTCGGGTGTCGGCATCAGTTTCGGGGCCGACCGCATATACGACGTCCTTAAAGGCCTGGACAAGTTCCCCAAGGACCTGAAGTCCAGCACGACCCTTCTTTTTGCGAATATGGGTCCCGCTGAGATGCGCTACATCCTTCCGGTTGCCAAGGCTCTCCGCGAGAGGGGAGTGGCTGTAGAAGTCTACCCTGATTCCACCAAGCTCAAGAAACAGTTCGATTATGCCGACCGCAAGTGCATCCCCTTCCTTTCCATCACGGGAGAGAATGAGATTCAGGCAGGTAAGGTGAACATCAAGAACCTCGTTTCTGGCGAGCAGGAAGCATTTGATAAGGCTGACACTGAGTCCATTATGGAATTCTTGAAATAGCTCCTGAAAAATATTTTTGCTATTTCAGGAAAAAGTCCTACCTTTGCAGTCCAACACCGCGGGGTAGAGCAGTCGGTAGCTCGTCGGGCTCATAACCCGGAGGTCGGAGGTTCGAGTCCTCCCCCCGCTACTACCGAGGAAAAATCGAAAGATTTTTCCTCTTTTTTTGTCTTCTCGTTTTTGAAACTATCTGATATTGAACGCATTACGCTGGAGGCTTCACTCTCGGTTGCAGTTAGATTTTCGACAAAGGGAGCTGTTATATAATGCTTTGGCAATCAGGTTGTTAGATGTTTTGACGGTTGTGATTTTATCACCGTTAAACTAACTAACTAACCTATTATAGTTCAGGCTTTTATGTAACAGCGCTGCTAACGTGGAGATTATGGGTCTGCATTAGTCTCATGGGTATGATAAATGTAAAAATATCAGAAAGAATCACTATTTTTGCAAGGCCAACTAAGGCCATTCTGAACGAAGTGAAGAATCTTTTTGGTCAGCCTTGTTTCTTTGCGACGGCATGGGCGGGTTCCCCATCGGAAATCAAACAATCAGTATCTTTGAATGTGAAAAAGATATTTGTGTTTATCCTGCTTCTGCTGGCGCTTTCCGCATGCAGGAGCAACGACGAGAAAGCGGTCTGTGCGCTGGCTCGCCGCGTGATGGGGCCTCAGGCCCGCGGGATTGTCTTCGAGCAGGTATCAGCCTCAGAAGATTCCTACGAGCTACGCCAGAAAGGGAACAATATCCTCATCCGGGGAAACAATGCCAATTCCATGGCCGTCGGCCTGAACCGCTATATTCAAGAGTACTGCCTCGCCGATGTGAGCTGGTACCATTACAATCCTGTGGAACTGCCTTCCGTGCTGCCTCCCGTACCGGAACCGGTGACCGGCAAGGCGGAGATTCCGATCCGCTTTTTCCTGAACTACTGCACGCTGGGTTACACCATGCCTTGGTGGCAGTGGGAAGAGTGGGAGCGCTTCATTGACTGGATGGCCCTGAACGGGGTGAACATGCCTCTTGCCATTACGGGTGAGGAAGCCGTCTGGTTGCAGATGGGCTGGTTGTTCCTGAGCAAAAACTGGACGCACCCCGGAGCAGGCAGCCTGCCTGCGAGGCATGGCCTTGGATGAAGCCATCTGGGACTTCGAGTGCAACTGGGCGGGAATAAATAATTGATGTATGAATATGAAACATAGCCTTAAAGAATGGTTCGTCGTGACCAGGTACTGGTCTTTTCCGGTTTCCACTATGCCGGTTGTCGCCACTTTCGCCTACCTTTTCAGCATGGGAATGTTACCCGGCGGGATAAAGCCGTGGGCAATCCTGCTGCTTTCATTGCTGGGAGTCGTCCTTCTGCATTCTGCAGGCAATGTCCTGAGTGACTGGGCAGACTACAGAACCGGCGTCGACAATGAGACTGCGTTTGCCGTACCAAACCTGGTGTTCCATCGTTTTGAGCCGAAGGAATATCTTCGTTTCAGCATAATCCTCTTTGTGGCTGGAGTGGCCGTCGGCATACTGATTACCTTGCTCAGCGGTCCCGGTCTCCTGATTGCAGGAGGAGTGGGCGTGCTGCTCACGCTGTTGTATTCCTTCCTGAAGTACCACGCCCTGGGAGACGCAGACATATTCATGATCTTCGGCGTCCTTACGGTACTTGGTACCACTTATGCCATTACCGGGGCCTATGTGCCTCAGGCTCTGGTGCTTTCAATTCCCATCGGACTGGTCACGGTCTCGGTACTCCATGCCAACAACACCTTGGATTCGGAAACCGACCGCGCTGCTGGGATCAAGACTTTCGCCATGCTGATCGGCCTTAAGGCTTCAGCCATCTTGTACTGCTGCTATATGGTGATTCCGTTCGTCTATGTGGCTGTTGCAGTAGTGGCAGGGTGGCTGCATCCTGCTTCCCTGCTTTGCTTAGGAGCGGTAATCCCTGCGTGGAAAAACCTCCGTAAAGCCAGCCTGTTCAAAAAGGAAGGTCTTGAGGCAATGAAGGGACTCGACCAGGCATCTGCCAAGCTGCAGCTGGTCTTCTCAGGACTGCTTTCCCTTGGCCTTTTCATCGGCGGCATCCTATGAGCGCAAAAGCGAGGAATCTGGGCATCGCATTGAGTGTAGCCGCCCTGCTCTGGTTTTACATGTTCAGCCCATGGACCCAGGGATGGCCCTCTTTCTGGCTGGTAATGACCTTTTCTGCCATCACTCTCACGGTGCTGGGCCTTTCTTTCACCCCTGACCTGAAATCATTGTTGCCTGTTGAGAAGCCTCTCCTTCAACTTATAGGCGGCATCATCCTGGCCTTTGCCTTATGGGGCATTTTCTGGATAGGGGACAAACTCTCAGCCATGATGTTTGATTTCGCCAGACCGCAGGTGGACAATGTCTACGCCATGAAGGATGGCTTTCCTGCCTGGCTCATAGCCCTTCTTCTGCTGGTTCTCATCGGCCCTGCTGAAGAGTTTTTCTGGCGTGGTTACGTCCAGCGCACCTTTTCCAGCCTGCTGGGAGGGAAGCATGCGAAGGATTTGGCCTTTCTGCTTACTGCCGTAATCTATGCCCTGGTACACATCTGGTCCTTCAACTTCATGCTGGTCATGGCGGCCCTTGTTGCGGGCGCGGTGTGGGGCTTTATCTATCGTCTCTGCCCCAAGGCCCTATGGGCCCTGATAGTCAGCCATGCCCTCTGGGATGCGCTGGTTTTCGTCCTTATGCCTATCTGATGTTAAAAATTGCTATCTTTGTCGCATTGAACAATTTAGCAATTCAAGACATGAAAGCATTGACCGGCATTGCAAGCTTAGTACTTGCAGCTATGATGATCGGAGCATGCGGCGAAAAGAATTCTTCGCAGAAGACAGCCGAATCCGAGAGTTTTGTTTTTCACGACGGATGTCCGCAGGTAGTCGTCGCCCAGGGAACTTTGGAAGGCACCTTGGAGTCGGGCTTGAAGATATTCCGGGGCATCCCTTTCGGCGCTCCGCCAGTAGGTGATCTCAGATGGAAGGCTCCGCAGCCCGTCCAGCCTTGGGAAGGGGTCCGCGAGGCCAAGAAGTTCGGTGACGATCCCATGCAGGGCAATCCCTTCGGAGACATGAACTTCTACGCCGAGAAGAAGAGCGAGGACTGTCTGTACCTGAACATATGGACACCGGCCAAGAGCGCCTCTGACGGCCTCCCTTCAGTGATCTACTTCAACGGTGGCGGCCTGTATGCCGGAAGCGGCAGCGAACCCCGCTATGCAGGTGAGAGCATGGCCCGTCAAGGCGTCATCTCCATCACTGCCAACTATCGTGAAGGAATATTCGGTTATTTCTCCCATCCCGAGCTCACGGCTGAGAACAGCTATGGTGGTTCCGGAAACTGGGGATTCCTCGACCAGGTTGCCGCCATCAAGTGGGTGCATGACAACATTGCGGCCTTCGGTGGGGATCCGGACCGGATCACTATCGTAGGAGAATCCGCCGGGTCGATGTCGGTCAGCGCCCTGGTTGCATCTCCTCTCACAAAGGGACTCTTTGCCCGTGCAATGGCTTCCAGCGGATCAGTCCTGTCAGGGACCATCCCGACCCAGGAGGAGGCTGATGCCATGGGTGTCGCGAAGCTTTCTGAAATGGGAGTGAATTACATAGCCGAGGCCCGGGCAATGCCGGCTGATGAGCTTCTTGAGAAATCCAACATCAACGGAGTCCCCACCTATAATGTAGACAATTATTTCTTCCCCAAGCAGCCGTCGGACATCTTCGAGGCAGGGGAGCAGCAGAAGGTCCCGCTCCTGGTAGGCCGCAATTCCCAGGAGATGAGTCCTCTGGCCTTCCTGCGCGGTCAGGAGGCTACTCTTGAGAACATCAAACCGGTTCTTGCTTCCGTTTTCGGTCCCGAGAACGTCGAAAAGGCCATGGAGATGTACGGATTCAAGACTGACGCCGATGTCCTCGGCAAGCCGGGCGTCGACCTTGCATCGGATTTGTTCATCGCATTCAGTACCTGGAAGTTCGGATACCTGCATGCCAAGACTTCAGGCCAACCTGTCTACCGTTATTACTACTCCAAGCCCCGTCCCAGGATGGTTATGGAGGGAGTTGTTGCCGCCCTGGCAGGTGGTGTGCAGAAGGCTGACGACAATGCTCCCAAAGCCCCCGTCCTTTCCTTCGAGGGCGCAGTTCACTCAGCTGACATTGAATATGCGATGGGTACCCTTCCCACCAACCGGGTTTACGACTGGCAGCCTGAGGACTATGCCGTCTCAGCCCAGTTCATTGCCTACTATGCCAACTTCATCAAGTCCGGCAATCCAAATGGCCTGGGCCTGGTTGATTGGCACCCTATCAATGGGAAAGATGTTCCTCCAATGCTGATCCTGGATGTGGATTGCAGGGAGGTCTGTGACGCAGACTTCGAAGCCCGCAACAAATGGTATTCTACACACTCCCGGAATTGACGATCGGCTGAGCCGGTTCATCTCCGCAGAGAACGACGAGAAGGTTGCTGACCATGGCAGCCTTCTTTTCTTCGTCCAGGTCGACGACACCCTGATCCTTGAGTTTGTCAAGGGCCATCTTGACCATGCTGACTGCACCGTCTACTATTTTCTCTCGGGCGGCGATGATTGCATCAGCCTGCTGGCGGCGGAGCATGACGGCGGCGATTTCCGGAGCATAGGCGAGGTAGTTGATCCTGGCCTCTATGACGTGGATACCGGCCATGGAGAGGCGGTCGTTAAGGGTCCTGACGAGTCTCTCGTTGATTTCCTCGGCATTTGAGCGGAGAGTGAGTTCGTCTTCGGAATCAGGATTGTCGTAGGCATAGCATCCGGCGACCTGGCGAAGTGCGGCGTCACTCTGGACCCTTACGAAGTTCTCGAAAGCCTGGGACAGGGAACGAACCACTCCTCCACGTGCAGTAGTGGTGATTACAGGGGCGAGGGACTGGCTGTCAATCTCGAACAGGGCCTTGTAGGTGTCTTCCAGTTTCCAGACCAGCACCATTCCGATGAGGACTGGGTTTCCGGCCTTGTCATTGACCTTGATAGGCTCCGGATTGAGGTTGCGGGCACGGAGGCTGACGCTCTTCTTGCTCAGAAGGGGATTGACCCAGTAGAAACCTGTCTTGAAAAAGGTCCCGCTGTACTTTCCGAAGAACACAAGCACTTTAGCTTCGTTGGGCTCCAGCTTGATGAAACCGTTCATGCAGATTGCGAAAAGAAGAAGCAGGAGACCTCCCGGTACCGCGTACCATGAATTCCCGTCTGCCTTGACGAAGAAGAAAATGGCTGCGACAAAGATGACCAGCTCTAGGAACAATGCAAGGAAACCGTTTAGGGTCAGTCCTTTGTAGGTAAATTCTTTATTTTCCATAGGATTTATAATTTATTGATTTTAACTTTCTTGATCCAAAGGTCGGCCATCCTGCGATGTCCTGCCGGGGTCGGATGGATTCCGTCCCAGATCCAGTATGATGGCTCTGGCTCTCTCTTCACCAGTTTTTCGAACATCTCGTCGAAAGGAACGCATGTAGCTCCGAGTTCTTTGCTCAATTCCCTCACGATTGCAGCCAGATGCCGTGTCATCTCCGCCCTTCCTTCGTAGTCCGGGGATTTCCCTGTGTTTCCTTCACGCGCCAGGAACGGAGTGCAGAGTACCAGTTTCACAGACGGATTCTGCTCCTGAACGCGGAGGAGCAGGGTGCGGTACCTTTCTTTCCATCCGTCGAAGTCAAAAGGCTCGTTGCTTCCGGAGCTGAAGAAGGAATGCATGTCGTTCACTCCGACCAGCACGGAGAGTACGTCCGGCTTGAGGTCCAGTACATCTTCCTGCCAGCGTCCCTCGAGATCGGCCAGTTTGTGGCCGCTGAAACCTCTGTTGAAGAAGGAATATCCGGATCCGGGATGGCTGCTCTGCCAGTCGGAAGCGATGAGCATGACATAGCTGTGGCCGTAGATATGGTTCATGTCGGTCTGGCTCCTCTCCGCCGAGGTTGGCTTGAAGTTGTACGGACAACCCCAGTTGCCATCGGTGATTGAATCCCCGATGAAGACTATCCGTTTCCCTTCCGCCCAGGCTGATGCTCCTGAAACCATGGTGAAGGCCAGGACCAAAGACGCGCAGAACTTGTACATATTCTTTAGCATGCTTAAAGATACGATTTTTTTGTATATTGGCGTTGCGAATTTGACAATATGCCCTCCAATAAAGTAATATACCATCTTCTTGCCCTCGCAGGCATGGCCAAGCTCGGTAATGCGACCTCGACGAATTACGTCTATCTGAACCCTGTCTTCACTCTTATAACGGCAGCACTCATCCTCGGTGAGAGAATGAGTGCCATGTCGATTGCCGGTTCCGCCATAATCCTGGCGGGTGTTATCATTGCCGGGAGAAGCAGTTCCTGAGATTATTTCCGTCCTGTGGCGTCAGCTATTACCTGATAGTCGTTGGTCAGGATCGTGTCGAAGCCCATCTCAAAGTACTGCCGTGCCTCCTGGGGATCGTCAGCCCAGAAAATATTGCATCTCAGCCCGTTGTCCTTTGCTTTCTTCAACACTTCAGCGAGGTTGGAATAGCCCTGGTACTTAGTCGTCTTCCCGAGCTGTACGATCTTGCAATCATACTTCACGGCGTCATCTACGATATCAGCGCCCTTCCAGTAAAGCATGCAGCGGGGGATTCCAGGGGCTAACTTTATAAGCTGCTCAAGAAGGACATGGTCACCTGTCGCAAAGTAGACATGATTGTCCGCATCGTAGGCATGGATGAGGTCTACTACTTTCTTGAGGTTATCCTCATTCCAACCTTGTCCATAAACGGACTTGAGATGGATGTTCATGATCGTGTGGCAGGACAGTTTCTTGAGGATGTCTTCGAAGCGGAGGATCTGCAGTCCCTTGAAATGCTCGGAAGTCTTTGATCCGAAATCGTATTTCGTCAGTTCTTCGTAGGTCTTCTCGTAGACCTTTCCCGTACCGTCCGAGACCCGGTCGAGGGTGGCATCGTGGATGGAGACAATCTCCCCGTCCTTTGTCCACCAGAGATCGAATTCCACTTCAGAGGCGCCGAGGGCGACGGCTGCCCCAAGAGCTGCGAGCGAGTTCTCAGGGGCGACCGCCGAGAATCCACGGTGGGCACAGAGCCTCTTGGCAGGAGCTTCGTCGAAGGGTGTGACAATCGCACTGCCTCCGGGACGATATTTCCATGGACGGCGGCCGATTTCAATATATTCGGAATGGAGGGCGGGAGGATTGCCGTAACCGGCCGGCTTGAGGTACTTGGCCTTGGGATCGAAGGTGGCATCCAGTGTGGCCACTTCCGACCTGAGGGTGCCAAGGATCTCTCCGGTCGGAGCTACGATGCAGGAGCAGCCTCCGAGTTCTGAATCAAGTCCCATCGAGACGGAGGCCCTCACGAGATAGGCTCCTGTGTTGTAGGCGCAGAAAGAGTTGATTATGTCGAGGGCCCTGAAGGTGTCGCTCCTCTGGTGGGAGCTGCCGATTATGACATCGGGCTTCCACCTTGCTATGTTGGAGAAGTTCTCGTAGAAATAGAAGTCGTAGCAGGTCAGGAAGGCGTACCTTACTCCTTCTATGTCAAGAATATATGGCTGTGTCCACTCCTCGGTGTACCTCATGTCCAGCTTGTCCCACTCGCCCCTTGTAAGGTGCTCCTTGTAGTATTTGCCGATGATCTCTCCCTGCCTGTTGAAGACGAAGATGGTGTTGCGCGGGACTTCGAGAGAAAGGTCGATTGCACCAGCGAAGACGAGGGTGCTGCAACGCCTTGCAGTCTCGGCACAGGTCTCGAGGAGGATGGGACCGTACTTGCGGGCTGTGTTCAGGAAGTCTTCAGGGGTAGTGGTCTTCCCAGGTACCTCGCTGAATTCGGGGAGAACCACGATGTCCAGGCTTTCGTCACATTTCTTCAATTCATTGATAGTCCATTCGAAGCTCTTTTCAAGTCCCGGACGGTCCTGGCAGAACAGTTGCTGGATGACACGTGCCTTCATCGGAGCTGCTCCGGCTGGTACGGAGGCTGCTATGGCCATGATGGCGGCCGATAGGAGTAACTTCTTCATATTCATTGATTATTATTGTTTGTCTTTCTTGAACAGCTTGTCGATTACGATGGCGATTGCACCGTCTCCGGTGACGTTGCATCCGGGACCGTAACCGTCGAGGGCGAGATAGAGGGTCATGACGAGGGCCGTCTGGTCGGGGGAGAATCCCATGATCGATTCCAGCAGACCGACTGATGCCATGAGCACGCCTCCCATCACTCCGGGAGCGGCGACCGCTGCGATTCCCTGGACCAGTACGAAGTTGGCATAGACTGCGAATGGAATAGGCGTGCCGGTCAGGTAGGCTACGGCGATGGAAGAGACTGCAAGCTTGATCGTGGAACCGCACATGTGGACGGTCGAGCAGAGTGGAATGGTGAAATCCACGATGTCGTCGCTGATTCCGTTCTTCTTGGTGCAGGCCGACGTCATAGGGATGGCGGCGGAAGACGAGCAGATCGAGAAGGCGGTCAGGTAGGCCGGAACCATGTTCCAGAGGCACTTAAGGGGGTTCTTGCCGGCAATCGCTCCGGCGATGCAGTACTGGAGGATCAGGTAGATGATCGTAAGGACGAACCCTGTGAGGATGATCTTGAAGCCGGATCCGAGCACCACGTTGATGACCCCGCGGGCACCCATCTCACAGATCATCGTGAATATGTACCAGGGCAGCATCGGAATTATTACCTTTTCGATCGTGAGCCTTACTATAGCCCCGAAGTCGTCGAAGGCCTTCTTCAGCGGAGAAGAACCTGTCACGATTATTCCTATTCCTATCATGAAAGAAAGCAGCAGGGCGGTGAGGATGTCGCAGACCGGCGGGATCTTCAGGTCGAGGTAAGGCTGGAATTCCTTTGCCGAAAGGGCTTCGGAAGACAGCTCTCCTGCCTGAAGGTAAAGCGGCATGACGTTGGATGAGCACACATGGGCGAAGAAGCCGGAGCAGATCGTGGAGAGGTAGGCGATGGCGATCACTGTCAGAAGCATCTTCCCGGCATTCTTGCCCACATTGGCGATTGCGGGGGTCACGAGGCCGAGGATCAGCAGCGGGATCATGAATTTGAGGATCTGGGCGAAGAGGACATTGAATGTCTTCAGGATGCGCACGAGAAGGTCAGGCGCCACGAGCCCGAGCAAGGCACCGCAGACGATGGCAATCAGAACCCTTACGAAAAGTCCGATCTTGATTTTCTTCATGTGTGGAATCAATTATGCGTTATCAAATATAATCAAATTCGACGGATTTCTTATTTTTGTAATGAATATGCAAGAACAGTTGGTTATTTTCGACTTGGACGGTACGCTGATCGACACGATCGGCGACCTTGCGGCGGCAGTCGAGCACGCTTTGTCCGTAAAGGGTTTTCCCGGTCACGGAATCGAAGAATATAGGAAGATGGTGGGACATGGAATCCGCAATCTCGTGACAAGGGCTTTGCCGGAAGGAGTGACACAGGAGACGGTGGATTCCGCTCTCGGAGATTTCGTGGAGTACTACACTTCCCACATCGACGTACTTTCCAGGCCTTATCCAGGGATCCATGAGCTCCTTCTGTCTCTGAGCAGTGCCGGAGTGAAGCTGGCCGTGGCCTCAAACAAGTTCCAGCAGGGTACTGAGATGCTCGTTAGCCGGTTCTTCCCCGATGTGCCCTTCTCCAGGATCCTCGGCAATGCTCCAGGGCTTCCGCTGAAGCCTGATGCCTCGGTCGTCCGCCTTGCAATGGAAGCCGCCGGAACCTCCTGGGCTGTCATGGTCGGAGATTCTGCGACAGACATCAGGACAGCCCACAACGCCGGCATCCCTGTAATAGCAGTCACCTGGGGCTTCCGGCCAAGGGAAGACTTCGGAGAAGCGGAAGCTATTGCTGATACCGTAAGCCAGCTGGCAGACATGATTGAAGACTATTACCCTAATTTCACTGAATAACAGACACTCACATGAAAAAGATCCTCTTTGCAGCTATCGCAGCTCTGTTCTGCGCAGCAACCCTTTCCGCCCAGGACCTTCCTGACAACGACTGGGCCCAGTTCAAACGTTATTCACAGGCTAATGCCGAGGTCACCGGCAAACCCCTTGCCGTCCTTATGGGCGATTCCATCACCGACTCCTGGCTCAGGAACGATCCTGATTTCTTCAAGGCCAACAACCTTCAGGGACGCGGAATCAGCGGCCAGGTCACATCCCACATGCTGACCCGCTTCCGCAGGGATGTCGTAGACCATCATCCCAAGTACGTGGTGATCCTCGCCGGTATCAACGACATCGCAAGGAACAATGGCTACATCTCTCTTGAGAACACTTTCGGCAACATAGTTTCAATGTGCGAGATCGCTAAGGCCAACAAGATCAAGCCGGTGCTCTGCACCCTCGTCCCTTCAGCCTACATCCGCTGGCGTCCGGCCATCAAGGACACCAAGGAGCAGGTCGCTGCCCTTAACGCCATGATCAAGGAATATGCAAAGGCCCACCACTACAAGGTGGTTGATTACGCAACCCTCCTTGCTGATGAGAAGGGCGAAACCAGGGCTGATCTCTCCGGCGATTCCGTCCATCCCAACCTCGAGGGCTACAAGCTGATGGAAGAGGCCCTTATGAAGGTCATCCGCTAGTAACCGGGATTCTGGGAGAGCTTGGGATTGAGGGCCAGTACGTCGGCCGGAATAGGGAAGACGGTAGTGTAGCCGTTTGATTCTCCAGGGACGGCTGGCCTTGATGACCAGGACCTCGTGAATGCTCCGAATCGGACCAGGTCCTGCCTCCTGAGGCCTTCCCAGGCAAATTCCACCATCCTTTCACGAAGTACATCATCCAGGGTAGCCGCACCTTCAAGTGCGGCTGCTCCTGCTCTTGAGCGGATCTCATCCACTTCGGGGGATCCGTCCTTCCCGAGGCGGATAAGGGCTTCCGCCTTCATCAGGATGACGTCGGCATAGCGGAACAGTACGATGTCGTTGCCGATAAGTTTCCCGTCTTTCATTCCGTTGGGATCGATCTCGTACTTCCTCATCCTGGCTCCGGAAAACTTTTCGTCTGCAGTGCCGGAGACATCCAGGGCCACGGAAAGAGGCTTGTACACAAGAGGTTCACCTGATGAAGTGAGAACAGCAGACCCGTTCAAGCCGAGAGCCTGGCCTCCCCAGTAATTGATGTCGAACCTAGGGTCCTGGGAGAAAGTTCCGAAACCGTTGGCTTCCAGAGCCTCCAGGGTAGCGGAAGCGCCGTTTTCCCCGCTCATCCCGCAGGCTGCGGCGTGGTCGTAGTGCAGCGAACGGAAGATGTACTGGAACTGGGAGGAGTACTCCTGCTTGTCCATCGGGATGGTAAGGATGTTCTCGACGGAATTCTCGTTGAAGACGGAGAAATTGGCGGAATAGTCTGTTTCAAGATTGTACAGGCCGTAGAGGGAGTCGCACCAGCTGATCGCCTCGCGAAGATAATCCCCGCACTCCGGCCTTATGCCGTCGGTCCAGTCATTGTCCGTGAAGACTTCTGCATTGAGACAAAGCTTTGCCAGCAGGAAATGCGCAACAGGCCTTGTTATACGTCCGTAATACTTGCCTTTAAGGTTGCTCTTGCCTTCGTACAGCAAAGGTGCGGTCTCTTCCAGCTCTTTCTTCACGAAACTGAAGACCTCGCTTCTTTCTGACTGGGCGACATCGGCCATGGCCATCGAAGTGGATGTCACCAGAGGCACCCTTCCGAAGAGGTCGCAGAGATAGTAATAGTACATAGCCCTGATGGCCCTGGCTTCAGCGCACCAGGAGGAATAATCCTCATCGGAAATCAGGCGCTTGTTCTCGGAAAGGGTCTCGAGAGCCTGGTTTGCGCTGACGATTACCTTGTAGAGGTAGTTCCATGCATTCTTGAGAGGGGCTTCCCCGGTCTCCCAGGCATGGAGGTAGAGCCTCTGCCAGAGGCCTCCGTCGTACCAGTCGCCGCCCCTGGTCGGGATGACCGCCTCATCTGTAGTGAATGTGCACAGGTCATATATTCCCCTGTAAGTACCCATCAGTCCTTCGCCGTCGGTGTCGGAACCGAAAAGGGAATAGAGGTTGCCCAAGGTGGTGAGGTAGAGCGAATTGGCGTCTGTCACTATCTTCTCTCTGGGCTTCTGGTCGCGGGGATCCTCTTCAAGGAAGGAGCATGCCGCGGCGATTATCATCATGAATGGAAGCAAAATCTTTTTCATAGCCGTCAGAATTGAATGCTCAGACCAAGGGTGTAGGACCGGTAGACCGGGAAGGAGACCTTGTCGTCAAGGCCGAAAGTAGAGTTGACCACTGAAGAATTGATCATCGGAGTGAGGCCCGAGTAGCCTGTGATGGTGGCCAGGTTGTTGACGGACGCGCTGACCCTGAAATTCCTGAATATGGAGGAGCGCAGGGGAACGTTCCATCCGAGTGTAAGGTAATCGAAGTTGAGATAGTCTCCCTTCTCGAGCCAGTAGTCGGTGACAGTCTGGTCCTTGATGCCCTTTGCAGGGGCCTCGGAGAAGACGTTGTAGTAGGGCAGGGAGCCCAGGTTCATGTAGGTCAGGGCTGTGCCGTTGAATATCTTGTGACCGAAGGCTCCGTTCATCTGGACAGAGATGTCGAAATCCTTCCAGCGGAAACTAACGTTGGATCCCAAAGTCGCCTTGGGAGTGGCCTGGCCTGCAATCCTGTTCTCCTCGCCCTCCGCCATTTCGTAGTAGAGGGAACCGTCCTCGTCCCTTGCGAGCCCGGTGCAGTGAGGCAGGAAGAACACACCCAAAGGCTGGCCGACGATCTGGTGGACAATGTCATTGTGCCCTCCATGGAAGCCTGCTCCGTTGAGGGAGTTCAGTCCTGCGATGTCAGGAGCGGTGAGATATTCACCCTTGTACCAACCGCTTAGGGAGACCAGCCTGTTGCGCTGGAACGAGAGGTTCAGGTTGATGTTTAGTTCCATGTCCTTGTTGTGGAGGGGAGTCCCTCCCAGACCGAATTCTGCTCCGGCGTTCGACATCCTTCCCAGATTGGCCATCAGCCGGTTGTACGCGAACGGAGGCACACTGACCTCATATTCATAAAGCATGTCCCTCGTGAGGGATGAATAAACTTCAGCCGTGAAGACCAGGCGGTTGTCAAAGAAGCCTGACTGCATGCCTACGTTCCCTGACGCGCGGACCTCCCATTTGAGGTCGGGATTGGGGTTCCTGACGATTCCAAAGGAAGTCGTGGGCGTTCCGTTCATGTTCACGACTCCGGTAGGCCTGAGCAGCGACTTTGAGTTGTAGGCCCCGAGGGCTCCCTGGTTGCCGGAAAGACCGTAGCCGACGGTGAATTTTAGGTTGCTGAGCCATCCGAGGTTGCTGAAGAAGGGTTCCTTTATGGCTACCCAGGAGAATGAGGCGGACGGGAAATAGCCCCAGCGGTTGTTGGGACCGAATTTCGAGGAAGCATCAGCGCGAAGCGAAAGGGCGAGCAGGTACTTCTCTGAATAGGAATAACTTGCCCCTCCCATGTACGAAAGCAAGTCTACGTCTTCGTAGAATGAGGCAGTGCCGTCCCAGGGTCGGAGCGAACCTGCCTGGATGGCATCGTAACCGAATACATTCGTCTTGAAGTCGGTGGTGGTGACGAAGGAACCGTCCGAGATGGTCTGCAGGGCTTCGGCAAGGGCGGTCAGTTCAACGTGGTGCGGGCCGGCCTCGATGCTGTACTTGAGGTTGACGTTAGCAAGGAAGTCCTGCGAGCGGTTGTGCCCACGGTACGCTTCTCCGTGCGACCAGATGATGGTGGGGAAGAAGTGGGCATCCTCGGTCACGTTGTAGGAATAGGATCCGAATGCGCTCAACTCAAGGTTCTTGAGCAGATGGACCCTTGCCTGCAGGTGGGCGTTGAAGTGGGCATTGTCACTGTCGTATTGCTTTTCGAGCAGGGATGAAGGGTTGTTGATCTGGCTGGCTTCAGGGATCTGTGAATAACTTCCGTCAGCTTCTTTGCCTATCGGGAAGGTGGGGTTGAAGGCCGCCGAAGAATAGAAAAGGTGCTGGATGTCGTGGAGGTCGGAGGATTTCTTCAGGGATCCGAAGACTCCCAGGTCGAAGTCCAGGAGGCCGTTGAATGCTCCCTGGTTGATGTCCAGCTTGGCAGTGTAGGTCCGGTACCGGTTGGTGCGGATCACTGTCCTGTGATCCATGACACCGAACGAGGCCCTGTAACGGCTTTCATCAGAACCTCCTCCGAAGGAGATGTGGTGGTTGTTGACGGTACCTGTCCGGATGATCGATCCCGGCATGTAGGAATCGTAGCCCTTGTCGATGAAGCTGTAGCCGTTGGACCGGTTGTAGGTCCTGAACCCGTCGGCGGAGAGCATGTCCAGGTTCTTGAAGACCGATTCCACACCGCTGATGCCGTCATAGCTAAGGCTGAAGGCTCCGCCCTTGCCCTTACGAGTCTCGACTTTGATGACTCCCGAAGCGCCTCTGGATCCGTAGCTGGCGGTTTCAGAGGCATCCTTCAGGACCGTGAAACTTTCGATGTCGCCGGGATAGAGGGAGCCAAGGGTCGCAATGTCGGAGGCCACTCCGTCGATTATCACCAGAGGGTCGTTACCTCCTGTCAGTGAGGTGGTTCCACGTACTCGTACGGCATCCAGCATGGCAGCCCTGTTGGCTCCGGAGGATATCACCACACCGGCCGACTGTCCGTTCAGGGCATCGAGTCCTCCGGTGACAAGTCCTTTGTTCATCCTGTCCCTCGTGACGGTGTGGGCACCTGTGACCGTGGTGTCAACCTGTGCGAAGGCGTTGACACTGAGTGCTGCTGCGAGGGAGGAAGCCAGGATTATTCTACTCCAGGTCTTCATCGTCGTCAAGTCCGTATTGCATTGCGATGTCGATCTTGTCCCATGCGTCTTCCATCTCGCGGCGCTGTTTTTTGGTGGGGCGGCCTGTGCCGCGGTCACGCTTGAGGAAGAAGGTCTCGACCGGAGCGCGCATCTTGTCCAGTTCGGCCTGAGGAGTGAGGTTCTCAGCGAATTCGGGAACGAGTTTGGCTCCCATGCGGTGCTCGGGGACCTGCTTCAGCCGGTAGGTGAACTGGATGATGCCCTTGTGGACGCTGATAGTCTCACCAGCTTTCACGGGCCTGGACGGCTTGGCGTTGACACCGCCGATCTTCACCTTTCCGCCTTTGCAGGCGTCGGTAGCCTCGGTCCTGGTCTTGAAGACTCTCAGGGCCCAGAGGACTTTGTCTATTCTTTCGGAATCAGCCATATTCCTTAATTCCATTGTCTTACATGAGGGTCAGGATTGTCGTCGGCAGGTTGGCCGTCGGTGTAGGAGTCGGGCAGGGTGCGCCTTTCGACGGTTGCTTCGAGAAGTACTGTCTTTTCTGCCGCGGGGAAGAGCATGAAGTCATTCACTTCAGACGGTACCAGGATGCTTGCTCCGTATTTGAGAGGGTAGTTCTCGTAGCCTCCGGATTCTGTAGGTGCCTGCACGAAGGCTTCTCCGCTGATGCAGTTGTAGATTGCAAAGCTTCCCGGCTGGTCGCTGAATATGTGCAGTGGATTCTCCAGGTCGAACCTCGTTACCTTGAACTCCGCCTCCTCTGCCAGCTTACATCCCTTTCTACTGTCTTCCGACGGCATTGACCCCTCGGCAACCGTGGCCACCCTCGGCCACGTAAGAGGGGGGACCGCCGACGTAGTCGGTGGTGGGGTCCGCGAAGCGGACGTTGAACGAGGGGTCAATGCCGCCGAAGAGATTAAGCGGTGGAAGTCGATGAGGTCGAAGGCCTCTTCGAGTTCGGTTTCGAGGTTGAACGACAGCTCGGAACACTCGGAGATTTCTACGATGGTCAGCCCCGGACCGGCCGCATAGACCGTACCGGGCTTGATGACAAAACTGTCTCCTGCCTTCGGATGGATCTCATTCAGGATCTCTCCGGCGGTCCCGTCCTGGCACCTTCTGTAGAACTCTCCGGCCTCTACATCCTGGTTCAGGCCAAGGAACAAGGACGCATCATCAGAAGCCTCCTTGACGAACCAGAATGCTGTCTTCCCGAAAGAATCGTATCTCTCTTCCGCGACATCGTCAGCAGCATTTATCTGCAGTGGCTGCCAGCCTGAAGTCTTCATCACCTTGACAAGGATCGGGAACTGAAGCCCATAGAACTCGAAGGTATCGTCACCGACCACCCTCTCCAGGAAAGTCCCCATAAGTTCGCTCAGGCTGTTCCCCCCAAGCCAACCATCGTACACCATCGAGTCAATCGCCCCAAGATCGGCAATCTGGTAACAGACTTGCCCCCAAGGCATTTCCGCCTCCTTATCCACGAACCTCATCGGGTACAGTTTCTTATCGTCGATATTCATTGCTCACTATTTCGTTTAAATCCAATTCTTCTTCTAACTTTAGCAGCTGAATTACAGCCTTGTAATTCTGAAAGGGCGTCACTAATGGCATCAAGCTGTGCCCGGACTGATTCATTGATATCATTCTGGTCTGCCAAGATATCATTCATCTGTTCCTTGATGGCTCTGATCTCCTCACATAAAGAATTGTAATTATCTGGTATCGGAGAGTTTGCCAAATATCTCAGGGACACAAAAGCACGCATGATCTCACGGTTCACTCTAATGGCCGTTTCAGAATTCAGGATGCTGCTTATCATAGCCACTCCGAGCTCTGTAAAAGCATAAGGCAGGTATTTGATATTGGATCCCCGCCCCTTGTTCAAGGTCGCAAAAATCGACCTTGAAGCTATGCTTTCAGCCTCATCCTTTGTAAGTCGAAACATGAAATCATCGCCTTCGAAGCGTTTAATATTACGTCTTACAGATTCGTTGAGACGTTTAGTTTCGACTCCATATAACTTTGCCAAGTCCCTGTCCAGAATGACACGCTGTCCACGGACGCAATGTATCAGCTGTTGTATGTCCAAGTCAGTCATAGTTATAGGTTTTATTTACAAATATAAGAAAAAACGTACTTAGTCCACTTCGTCGGAGGGAACGTACCAGATGGCGGTGGTGACGTCCTCGTAGCCGAGACGGCGGTAGATGGCGGCGTACCTGGCAACCTGTTTCCTGTAGTGGGGATTATGCTCTCCGAACTTGTAGTCAATGACCGTAACTTTCCCGTCCCGGATCACCACGCGGTCCGGGCGCCACTCCTTGCCGTCTGTGTCGAACAGAGGAGTCTCGTTGAGGACGGTGGCCCCGCTTTCAGGGAACCACTCCGAACGGGAAGATATTCTTTCAGAGAGCAATCGGGTGACTTCTTCCTTCCGCCCCGGCTCCAGTTCTCCGTCCCTGACAGCCTGAAGTACAGCCGGCTCAAGATCCGAAGGTACCTTCACCCTTGACAGGATGTCGTGCAGGACGGTACCGTTGTGCCTTGCTTCAGCCCTTGCCATGCCTTCTGCAGTGAAGAAATCGGCAGCGTCAGTGGAGACCCTGAGCCTTCCTCTTTCCTCTCCCTCATCTCCTTCCGGGTTGAGAGGGAAGGAGGGGAAGCCCGGCTCCAATCCCTTGATGTCCTCTTCCTTCCTTTCCAGGCGGCTGAAGTCGTACATCGAACCTTTCCGGAACACTGTTTCTTCATCATTTTCACTCTCCTCGGAGAATCCTTCCGAGGCCCCGAACCCTTCCAGAAAGCCTCGAAGCAATCCTGCGAAGCTGCCTTCCGGCTTGGCTGAGATGTCGGAAATGATGGTCATCCCCTTGGAAGCCCTGGTGAGAGCAACGTAGTAGGTGTTGATGTTGTCGATGTACTGCAGGAGCAGTTCCTGCCTGTAGTCATTCTCAAACAGGGTGCTGGCGCTTCCCGGGGACAGGGTCACATCGAATGCGGTCTTTCCGATCCCTTCAAGAGGCGTTCCCTCCACGCTCGGCACAGTCCACGAAGAATGGGCCCTGAAAAGGGTTACTTTCTCTGAATATGGGAATATGACATAGGGGAATTCCAGTCCCTTGGCCTTGTGGATGGTCATGACCCGCACGGCATTGACGTCGGAGGGCGAACTCACCTTTGGATCGGCCTCGTCCCAGGCCTTCAGGAAGGCGTCCAGGGAATTCCCGTTCGAAGTCACATGGTCCTGCACATAATCCATGAAAGACTGGATGTAGAGGGTCTCGTCCTTCAGGACTTCGGCATCCTCATTCTTCTGCAGGAGCCTCAGGAGCTGTTCGCAGAGGTCGGGCAGCGAGTGGAAGGAGACCTTGCCTGCATCCAAGCCTGCCTGGGTCGCGAGGTAAGAGCCGATGGTGTCACCTGGATTCTTGACCGAAGAAATCAGGGAGACCAGTTTCCTGACCATGAAGGATGATTTAAGGTGGAGGGAGTCGTCGGAAATTACATCTATTCCGTTGTCCATCAGGAAGCCTGCAACATCCGAACCCTCCTGGTTGTTGCGTACCAGGACGGTAATGTCTCCGGGCCTGGCTCCGGACTCAAGCACCTTGCCGATAGTGTCCAGGATGCGTCCGTTCTGGGCGTCCTCATGGCAGAAGATCGCTTCGACGAGTCCTTCAGCCGGGTCCTTGGTCATGACTTCCTGGCCCTCGGCACTTTCTCCTTCGTAGATGGAAGATACTGAAATCCCTGATTCATGACCGTAGAGCCTGTCCAGTTCGGCGGAGGCATGCCTGAAGAAAGAGTTGTTGAACTCTACTATATTCCTAAGACTCCTCCAGTTGCCTTTCAGGCTTTCCTGTTTCGCTCCTGGGAATTCTTCAGCGACATCCCTTGCCATCAGCTTCCAGTCGGATCCCCTCCAGCGGTAGATGCTCTGTTTGACATCGCCTACAAGCAGGTTCTCGCTTCCGGCAGCATCGCTGTTGGAAATCAGGGGCTTGAAATTCTCCCACTGTACCTTGGAAGTGTCCTGGAACTCGTCGAGAAGGAAATGCTCGAACCGTACGCCCAGCTTTTCGTAGATGAACGGAGCGTCGGATCCGTCGATGATCCCCTTCAGGATCTGGTTAGAGTCATCAAGGCTCAGGACATTCTTCTCTTTAAGGAGGTCCCTGAATTCCTTCGACAGTTCTGACGCAATCCCCAGATCGTTGGTCTGGCCAAGCAGAATCCTTGCAGTGTTGTAGGCCTTAAGACCTCTGTCATATTTCTCGACAAATGATGCGACTGGAGGAGCGAGAGTGCTTTCGAGAGCGGCGTACCTAGCCTGGTCGGCCTTCTTGAACCAGGTGCTGAAGTCTCCTGCCTTTGTCCGGAAAGCTGGCGTCAGTACCGGCAGTGCCGAACGGGAGTCGAAGGCGGCGAATTTGTCCAGCACGGAGGACAGGAAGCCCCTGGAGGTCTCGGAAGGGGAGACTCCGGCCTGGGCGAAGGCTTCTGAGACCGC
>JAFUFS010000051.1 GCA_017469745.1 Bacteroidales bacterium
CCATGGTGAAGAAGATGGGAGGCACTGTGGTGTCTCCGGCGAGGGAGGTCGCTGACGAGTCCTTGGAGCCCAACGAGGAGACCGTCGAGGCTCTGAGGGAAGTGGAAGCCGGTGTCGGTCTCGAGCCTTTCGACCTGAAAGAGTTCGAGTCATACGTGGCCACCCTCTGACATGTGGACACTGATCCAGTCCTCGCGTTTCAAATCAGTTTCTAATTACCACTGCAAATTTAGCCATCATGAGCGTGAAACTTTCACATTCCAGCCTCCCGGACTGCCCGCCGCCGAACAGACCGGTGCAGCCGGGGAAAGAGACCAATGATCCGAGACGGAATCAGATGATAAGGCGTAAGACAATAGCGAGGATCGTCCCGAACGAGAGTGTCACCGCGGAGGCCGCGAGGCCTTGCCTGTAGGACTTTACCACCCTGTCCTGCATCTTGGTGTTGTGGTCACACATCTTCTGGAGTGTCAGCAGATAGGTCTTCTCCATGGCCAGGGGGGCATCGCAAGGCTCGAAATGCTTCTCTATCCATTCGAGAATATCACTGTAGAGATAATCCGAGGGACGGCACCCGCCACGGAAGAGGTACACCTTGAAGATCGACCCTTTGGCCATGATGACCGCCGGAATCAGGACGGCGAGGGAGCCGTACAGCGTCATCATAGCAAGGAACAGGTTGACCTTGGCCGCCGCAAGCTGGACGACGAACGCTCCGAGGCAGGACACAAAGGCCGCGAAATACCACCCCAAGAAAGACATTATCTTCCTCTGGGTCTCGTAAATTCCCGCCGCCTCCGATTCCACAAGGGCCTTCCCCTCGATGATCGCCTGGTGAGTGATTTCGCCGCTCAAGCCACGGATGTCCTCCCATGAGAGTCCGCCGGGCTCTTCGGATCCTGAGGGCTTTGATATCATATCATTGGTCTTCATGCCGCAAATATAACAAAAGCCCGCCAGGTGGCGGGCAGCAACAAGAAAGGATTAATGTTTTTTCTAGGATCAGGTTCTCTATATGTGTCCGGTTCCCTTCTCCTCCGGAGTGGGGACGTCAATAGGAATATATCTGCCATCAACTTCCTCATAGGGGGTTTCTATACGGGCGATTTCCTGTCCGAGAATACTCACATGCTTAGTGAACACTCGTACGCCCCCAAGGTCCTTCCGGAATTCGGATGTGTATGTCACATTGAGGAAAAGGTCTGTCTCCATTATTTTAAGCACCTGGAAATATGTGCTATAAAGATATGAATTATTCCCGAGAACATGTCATTTGTCCCGAAGTTGTCCCGGTTTTGTCCCGGTTAACTTTCTTGCGGTGAGTGACTTGACTCACCGCAGCCCCGGGACAGAATCGGGACAAAAAATTTCGAAAATTGCCGAAAAATGAAAAAACAGAAATTGAGTATCAAGAAGTTAGGTTTAGAAAATTGCCTTAAGCAAATCCCTCACTCACCGCTTACTTCTCTTCAGATGCATTCATGTCTGATTGCATCATTTCAAAAGATTTTGAATAAAGACTTAAATTGACTACCTTTATTGATTAGTGGCACTAATGCTAATCAATAATATGAAGAATTATATCTTGGCCCTTGACCAGGGCACCAGTTCTTCCCGCGCCATTGTTTTCGATAAGGCCGGGTCGATCATGAGCGTAGCACAGAAAGAATTCACCCAGTATTTCCCCAGCCCGGGCCTCGTCGAGCACGATCCCATGGAGATTTGGTCCTCCGAAAAGGAAGTCGCCCTCGCGGCTTTGGAGAAGATGGGAATAGGAGGGGCTGACCTTGCTGCAATAGGAATAACCAACCAGCGCGAGACCACCATCGTCTGGGATGCCGCCACCGGCGAGCCCGTCCATAACGCAATAGTCTGGCAGGACCGAAGGACAGCACCCTACTGCGACAGCCTGAAGGCCAAGGGACTGACGGATGTCATCCGTTCAAAGACAGGACTCATCATAGACGCATATTTCAGCGCCACCAAGGTCCGCTGGATCCTCGAGAATGTCCCTGGTGCAAGGGAAAGGGCAGAGAGGGGCGAACTCCGTTTCGGAACAGTCGACTCATGGCTCGTCTGGAACCTTACCGGAGGCAAGACCCATGTTACCGACGTGACCAATGCCGCCCGCACCATGCTCTTCAACATCCGTACGCTGGAGTGGGACAAGGAACTTCTGGAGTTGTTCGGCATCCCTGAGCCCATGCTCCCGAAGGTCTGCTCGAGCAGCGAGATCTATGCTGATGCTACCATATTCGACGTTCCCGTGCCTATCGGAGGAATCGCCGGCGACCAGCAGTCAGCCCTCTTCGGACAGATGTGTACCGATCCAGGAGCAGTCAAGAACACCTACGGTACAGGTTGCTTCCTTCTTATGAACACCGGAGAGGCTCCAGTCGTGTCAAGGAACAATCTACTTACCACCGTAGCATGGAAGATCGGAGACACTGTGAACTACGCCCTTGAAGGCAGCATATTCGTAGGCGGTTCTGCTGTACAATGGTTGAGGGACGGCCTCGGGATCATCAAGTCGTCTTCCGAGATCGAGGCGCTTGCCTCCACCGTTCCGGACAGCGGCGGAGTCTATTTCGTACCTGCGCTGACCGGCCTCGGTGCCCCTTACTGGGATCCGAACGCAAAGGGAGGAATCATCGGCATCACACGTGGAACGACTGCAGCCCACATCGCCCGTGCTACCCTTGAAGGAATAGCCTTCCAGACAATGGACATTGTCAAGGCCATGGAGAACGACGTGGGTGTTCCGATCGCGGAACTCAAGGTCGACGGAGGTGCATCTGCCGACAATCTCATGATGCAGTTCCAGTCGGATATTCTCGACACATCTGTGATCAGGCCGAAGGTGACAGAGACCACAGCTCTCGGAGCCTGCTACCTTGCAGGCCTTGCCGTCGGGTTCTGGAGCGGTCTTGACGAAATAAAGAGCCAGTGGCAGATCGACAGGACCTTCACTCCTCAGGCTTCCATCGAAGAGGTCGCTGAAAAGAAGACCGGCTGGAGCGACGCGGTCTCAAGATGCCTTTCAAAGTAAACCAATAAAACTTTACGATATGGAAATTACCCTTTTTCAGAAGTGTGTCTTCGAATTTCTGGGCACACTGGTCCTGATCCTAATGGGTGACGGCGTGTGCGCAAACGTCAGCCTTGAAAAATCAAAAGCCAAGGGAGCCGGCTGGGTCGTCGTGGCCATAGCCTGGGGTCTGGCTGTGATGATGGGAGTCTTCATCAGCGGACCTTATTCAGGAGCCCACCTCAATCCTGCTGTCAGCATCGGTCTGGCTCTGGCCGGCAAGTTTGCCTGGTCAGCCGTCCTGCCTTATTGCATCGCCCAGCTTCTCGGAGGCTTCTGCGGTGCCGTCCTGGTCTACCTGTTCTTCAAGGATCATTATGATGCCACCGCCGACCAGCCTGAGGTGATGCTCTCAACATTCTGCACCATCCCTGCTATCGCCAACAAGTGGAGGAACTTCTTCTGCGAGGCCATCGGTACCTTCGTGCTGGTGTTCATCATCCTTTGCTTCTCCACTTCGGGCAACACCCCTGAGGTTGGAATGGGAAGCCTCGGCGCCATCCCCGTGACCTGTCTCATCATTGCGATAGGCATGTCGCTCGGCGGTACCACCGGTTATGCAATCAATCCTGCACGTGATTTCCCTCCGCGCCTTGCACATGCCCTTCTTCCTATCAAGGGCAAGGGCGGCAGTGGCTGGAACTACAGCTGGGTTCCCATCCTGGGCCCCATTGCAGGCTGTGCCCTGGCGGCGGGAGTCTTCCTTCTAGTTTTCTAGTGAAGGGAAATTGATGTCGAGTTTGTATTTGGGAATGTCGATCACGGAATCCTCGTGATTACCCCTGACGATTTCCCACATCTTTGCGACGATCTCCGGATGAGCGGCCGAAAGGTCGGTAGTCTCCCGGGGATCGTCTTTCAGATTGTAGAGTTCCATCTGATTGTTCCCCTTGTTGACCTTGTTCACCAGGCCTTTCCAGTCTCCTATGCGTACCGCGACCCAGCCGTTCGCCTGGGGATATTCCCAGTAGAGGTAGTCGTGCTCGGCCTGTTTGGAAGGCTTTCCTTCGAGGACCGGCAAGAATGAAATGCCGTCATTTTCAGGAGCTTCGACACCTGCAAGCTCAGCGAAGGTTGGCATAAGGTCTGCGAAGTAGGCGATGTGGTTTGATGTAGTGGCCTTTATGCGGTCACCCCAGGAGACGATGAAGGGCATGCGGATTCCTCCTTCGTGGAGGGAACCCTTTCCCCAGCCTGCTGCGCAGCTGAAAGGACCGCCGCTGAGGAAATACTCCATCGGGGAATTGCCGTTGTGCGCAGGACCGTTGTCGGACGTGACAATGAATATGGTGTTGTCCCAGACTCCCAGTTCCTTGAGCTTGGCAACCAGCTTTCCGACCTGTGTGTCGATGTGGGTGACCATCGCGGCGTAGGTGGCATGGGGGTACCTGTTGGGAAGGTACATCCCAGGGTGGGTGCACGGAGCTTCGTCACCCAGTTTGTCCACGTAGTGCATGACTTCGTCGAGGGGGGCCTGGACTGCGCTGTGGGGAACCGTGGTGGTCCACATGGCGAAGAAAGGTCCCGAGGCGTTCTCGGTTATGAACTTTTCGAGTTTGTCGTACATAAGGTCGGGGCTGTAGAACCGGCCTCCGTATCTTGAATAGCTCTCCACATCCAGTGAATCGAGGTCTGCGGGAAGCGGCTCTCCCTGCATCACCTGTATGTTGCCTGTCTTTATCACCTTGTCGTTCTCCCAAAGTTCGGAAGGATAGTAGGTGTGGGCCAGAGCCTGGCAGTTGAAGCCGTAGAAATAGTCGAAGCCCATCTTGTTGGGAGTGGATTCGCTCGAAGGGAATCCGAGCCCCCATTTGCCTACCATCGCAGTCTTGTAGCCGGCCTCCTGCATCATCTTAGCGATCGTGGGAGTTCCTGCCAGCATAGGCTGCTGTCCCTGCATGGTAGGATCCTCGAAAAGGCCGTTCCAGCCACGGTCGTCAGTCGGTACATAGCGCTCCTCGTTGCCTCTTATCTGGCTGTGCCCCATGTGCTGTCCGGTGATGATGCTGCACCTGGAAGGAGCCGACAGGGGGGCGGCTGAATACATGTCCGTGAACAGGATTCCCTGCGAAGCCAGGGCGTCGATGTTCGGAGTCTCGATCTTGTCCTGACCATAGCATCCGAGATCTCCGTAACCGAGGTCATCGAAAAGCAGGAAAACTATGTTGGGTTTCTGTGGAGCGGTCTTGTCCGCGCTGCAGCCGCAGACTGCAGCGGCTCCAATTGCGTAGAGCAATCTTCTTGTGTTCATGAGGCCTAGTTTGACATTTATTTTCGCAAATATCGGAATTTTCCATTAAATTTGAGAGATTGCAATCTTAGTAGTTAATAACATGATTCCAAAGAGATTCTACCTTCTGTCAGGGACATTGTTCCTTGCCGCACTCTTCGGATGTTCTGACCGGGGTGGCCAGACTTCCAACATCGCCGAGTTCAAGGCGGCGACCGCATCATCATCCTACGACTACAACCTTGCTCCGCAACTGCTGACTGACGGACGCATCGAGACTTCCGAGCCTGCATGGCTCAAAGTCTCAACTGCTGCCGGAGAACTGCCGCGCAGGGAGAAGGAATGGACTCTCGACACAGGCCCATATTCAAAGAATACTCTTGAGGGAGGGAAGACCTTTCTGGAATATGAGTGGAGCGCCCAGAGATTCTCGGCCGCCTGCGTGAGGATAGTCGGAACCGTCGTTTATAAAGAAGGAGCAGCTGGTTGGTCGATCGACTGCCTTTCCGGTGGTGAATCCATGAAGACTGTCGGCAGCATCGGAGGAGACGGCCTTCCCGGGGAACCGAGGTGGCCGGTCAGGGTGACTGACCCCAACAAGCAGTCGGAAGAGACCCTGTACCCCTCGAGGTCCCTGAGGTTCGTCATTCCTCTGGACGGAGCCGTGGATTTCAATAAGTTCCGGGTCGATCTCAATATGGAAGGCGCCCTGTACTGGGAGATCAATTCGGTTGATTTCTCCCATGCCGACAGCTTCGGCGAGAACAGGGACACCGGTCCTTTCGATTCTCCGGAAGCACGCGGATTCAATGTCCTGCCTGCCGAGACCTTCACCAGTGCCTGGATGAGCGCTGACGGTGAGCCTCAGTGGGTGAAGATTGACCTCGGAGAGAGCCGCAGGATTTCATCCGTCGACATCCATTGGTTGCACAAGGCCGCCAAGACCGGTTTGAAGGTTTCAGATGACGGAGAACACTGGAGGTCGATGAAATCCGGAAAGGGTAAGGGTCGTTTCGTCCGTCTTGACATGGAAGGCGCCGATGAAAGCGGACATTTCGTGATAAGTGAAGTGCAGGTCTTTGGCCCTGAGGATGACACCCAGTCTGAAGAAGAACCTGTGTGGAGGCTTCGCAGGGCTGACCTGGTCAAGGATTCAGGCGAGACCATCTCCTCGTTAGGTTATGATCCCTCCGGATGGATGCCGGCAGTGGTTCCAGGAACCGTTCTGTACAGCTACATTGCAGCCGGAGCAATTCCGGATCCCGCTATAGGAGACAATAACAACCAGATCTCGGAATCTTATTTCAACAGCGATTTCTGGTACCTTTGGAAGACTTCCGTCAAGGAATCGGATTCCAAGTCCGGACGTACCCTCCTGTCCTTCGACGGTATCAACTGGAAGGCGGACGTGTTCATGAACGGTAAGAGGCTCGGTGACATCGAAGGTGCTTTCAAGAGGGCAAGCTTCGATGTGACGGACATCGTGGGCTCTGACAACTGCATTGCGGTCCATGTCATAAAGCCTGCCCACTACGGAGCCGTGAAGGAGAAGAATGCCGAGAGCCCGGATTTCAACGGGGGACAGCTCGGTGCCGACAATCCTACTTTCCATGCTACCGTCGGCTGGGACTGGATCCCTACTGTTCGCGGAAGGGACATGGGAATATGGAATGACGTGCATCTCGACTTCGTCGACGATGTGATCCTTGACAATCCGCTGGTCCAGACCAAACTGGCAAAGAACGACACTCTTGCGACTATGACCATGTCGGTGGAGGTGAAGAACCTCTCCGACAGCCCTGTGAGCGGAGTGCTGGCAGGTACTCTGGCTTCCATCGAATTCAAGAAGCCCGTTTCACTCAAGGCAGGGGAGACCAGGACGGTGACGTTCAGCCCTGCCGAGTATCCCCAGCTCAGGAACCAGAGGATAGCCCTCTGGTGGCCTAACGGCTACGGCAGCCAGGTCCTGCATCCTGCAACCTACAAGTTCATCCCTGACGGGCGCGAGCAGACCGTGCAGGACAACCGTCATGATCTGTTCTATCTTGCCGGAGTCCGTGAATTCACCTTCCAGGACACCATGTCCGACTTCAAGATGTTCATCAACGGCCACCGCTTCCTGCCCAAGGGAGGCAACTGGGGCTTCAGCGAGTTCAACCTCCGTTACGGTGCTGAGGAATATGACACTGCGGTTGCCCTGCATAAGGAGATGAACCTCAACATGATCCGCAACTGGGTAGGCCAGACCGGAGACGAGGAGTTCTTCGACGCCTGCGACAAGTACGGAATAGTGGTCTGGCAGGATTTCTGGCTTGCCAATCCGGCAGACGGCCCTGATCCCGACGATGAGGACATGTTCGCCGACAATGCCAGGGACTTTGTCGCCAAGATCCGCCGCCATCCTTCCATCGGCCTCTATTGCGGCCGCAACGAAGGCTATCCGCCTGCAACGCTCGACGCCCTCCTTAAGAACATCGTCGGAACCTTGCACGGGGACATCGTGTACATCCCCAATTCCGCTGAAGACGGGGTCTCTGGTCATGGACCTTACCGTGCAGTCGAGCCGGATTCCTATTTCAGGATCCCTGCCCTCAAGTTCCATTCTGAGAGGGGTATGCCTGCGATCATGAATTATCCCAATCTCCTCAAGACCGTGACAGCAGACCACCTCTGGCCGTCCGATGACGTCTGGGGACAGCACGATTTCACCAGGACCGGAGCACAGGGTGACACTGCCTTCGTAGGCATGGTCGGACGTAAATTCGGAGAAGAAGCCTTGTCGACCGCTGAGAGTTTCGCCCACTACGCCCAGTTCATCAATTACGATGGCTACCGCGCAATGTACGAGGCCAACAATGCCGGCGGGAAGGGCCTTCTTATCTGGATGTCGCACAGCTGCTGGCCCAGCCTGGCATGGCAGACCTATGACTACTGGTTCGACAAGACTGCAGCCTTCGAAGGAGTGCGCAAGGCCTGTGAGCCAGTCCATGTCCAGCTCAATCCTGTCAGCAGGAGCGTGCAGGTCGTGAACTATGGCATTGGTGACCTGTCTGACCTTAAGGTCATTATGACCCTGACCAGCCCTGAAGGCAAGGAAACATTCAGCAAGGAAGTGCCTGTCAGCCTTCTCAAGGAGGGAGCCAGGGCTGATGCTATGGATTATACTGATGTGCCTGACGGCCCGGCGATAGTGGAGCTTAAGCTCCTCGACTCCAAGGGCAACGCTCTCTCGGTGAACCGCTACATGAGGAACTATTCCGGCGGAGTGGACACCGGAGACTACAGAAGCATAGTAGGGAAATTTACTTTATGAATCCCCCGGCAACGGGATAAGATTCAGTAGCTTTGAACTCTCCCTTCCATGAGGGGAGAGTTTTTCCGTCTACGGACTTGATGTCCCTGACCTGGCGGACTGAAATATCAGGAACGGTATTGATCATCTTGATGTTGATGGTGGCATCGTCAGCAGTGAGGTCAGTCTCCTTCAGGAGGACCACTACGAATGACTTGCCGTCTGCGGCGGTCTCTTTGCTGAAAGGGTTGGTCTTGGACACGAAAACTCCACCGATCTCACGTCCCTTCACTGAATATGTCTTCGAATCTACAGTAGCCTTGTCGACATCAGCCTTGTAGCTGATGACAAGGCCGGCGGGGACATCGTCCTGGTTGACCAGGGCAGCAACATTATCAGGTCCGTTCTTCTTGCAGGACACGAGAGCCGACATCATTCCAAGGACTGTCAGGCAAAGGACTAAGCTTCTTTTCATGGCGATCGAATTAAAAACAAGGATGCTGCCACTGACAACATCCTCTACCCGTGGAGCATAGGAGGATCGAACTCCTGACCTCCAGATTGCGAACCTGGCGCTCTACCAGCTGAGCTAATACCCCATTGTGGACTGCAAATATAACACTTTTAGCACAAGAACAATGAAAAAATCTCAAATTAATCTCTGGTCCTTGCCTTGAAATCATGGTAGCTTTCGAACTCGTCCGGGAGAGGCATGCCGTAGACCTTCTCCCTCAGCCAAGAGGCGAAATAATCCTTGTGGGCTAGCTGCTGTTCGACGCTCAACGTCTCGCCGATGCCGACCCTGATGCGGCTGTTCTTCTTGTTGACGATTTCGTGGGGGAGCCGCAGGGTGCGGATCTTCCAGTCTATCAGGCCCAGGAAGTAGAACCACATTGAATTGCAGTCGAAAAACCTTACGGGGACGATCGGGACCCTTGCTTTCTGGATGAGCCTGATGACGGGCTCCTGCCATTCCCTGTCCCTGATCCTGAACTCCAGCGGCTTGAGATCCGAAACCGCTCCTGACGGGAAGAAGCCGACAGGATGGCCTTCGCCGAGATTCTTCAGGACTTCCTTGACTCCCTGTATATTCCTGCCTGTCACTTCCTTCTGGAGGTCGTTCTTCGGATTGACGGCAATCCATGAGGTCCTCAGCCCTTCGACCAGGTTGAGGAATTCATTGACCATCACCTTGAAGTCGTCCCTCAAGTGACCTATGAGGTCCACGAGGATGATTCCGTCGAGTCCTCCGTAAGGGTGGTTGCTGATGGTTATGAATGCTCCCTCCGGGAGGTCGAGCAGCCGGTCGGAGTTACCCAGCTGGTAGTTCAGCCCGAGATCCTCCAGGAGAGCTCCTGCAAAAGAAGCTCCCTGGAAGTCGCAGATCCTGTCGTTGATGTCGGACAATTTCTTGACTGAGAGGATCCTCCGGAGGAATTCAGCGAATGCATTGCCGAACCTGCCGCGGAAGACAGGAGACAATTTCTCTAATTCGCTGACGGGGAGGAGAGGCATCTCTAGTCCTCCTTCACAGGGAGGGGATCCATCTTGGAGTACCCCTTGGCGTCAGTGATTACGGTGTTGGTGTAGATGATGGCCAGCACGATGACGATCACGAGTCCGGCGATGTCAAGGCTGGTTATTCCCACCTTCCTTCCGAAGATGTCCAGCGTCATGTAGAACTCCCTGATAGGAGGGATGTAGATCACCGCGAGGATAAGCAGGCAGGCGATGACCCTGAATTCGGTGGGACCGAGCTTACCGTAGGTCAGCTTGAACTCACTCTTCAGGTGGGCGTTGATGCTTACATTGAGCGTCAGGCAGAGGTAGAGGATGAAGATCATCAAGGCGATGTCAAGTCTCATCAGGTAGGAAATGCCTATGCCTATGAACATGATGGCTTCATTGATGATGTCCACCGTGTGATCTAGATAGTAACCATAGATGGGCCTCTGGGTGTTGCGCACCCTTGCGAGGGTGCCGTCCAGGGAGTCCCCGTACCAGTTGACGATGAATCCGGCTATGCTGAGCCAAAGCCAGCCTATGCCATGGTTGCTTAGGATGAAGCCGAAGGCTATCATCACCGAGCCGAGAATGCCGATTATTGTCAGAAAATCTGAAACGACCCATTTGGGCTGCCTTTGGGCAAGCCACACCAGGGCTTTCTTTTCAACTCCGTTGAGGATGGAAGTCTGAATCCTTACAGCTTTCTTGTCTTCCATAGATGATTGGTAAGTTTTTGATCATTGCAGGTTCTTTACGTAAATCCTGGCCCTCTTGTGGAGATGGTGCTCGAACCTTCCCCAGAGGTTCTGGACATTGTGGTTCTCTTCAAGCTCGCGGGTGCTTTCGACGTATTTGATTCCGTTGCGGTGCATCCCTTCGCCGATCTTGGAGATAATCATTGCATTCACGCCCTTGTCCTGATATTCCTCAAGGATGGCGATCAGGAGGGCGTCGATAGTGTCATTTTTCCTCAGAGCCCTGAGGATGTGGATGAAACCGAAGGGGAACATCCTGCCTTTGGCTTTCTGGAAGGCGAGCGACAATGAAGGCAGGGTGATGCCGAAGCCCACGACCTTGTCGTTCTTGTCCACGATCACGGAGACATAGTCCAGGCGCAGGTTCGGGAAGAACTGGTCCTTGAGGTCCTCGCACTGGGCAGGGGAGAGCTCTGAGAATCCGTGGAGCTTTGAATAGCAGGAGTTCATCACTTCGAAGATTCCGTCGGCGTACTTGTGCAGGAGCTCGCTCTTGGTCGAATAGTTGCCTTCGCGGAGGTTGTACCTCTCTCCTACAGCCTTGGCGAACCTGGTGTAACGCTCGATGTTGTCCGGAACTGTGATCCTGTATTCTACGAAATCGGTCTCCTTGACATAACCCTCCTTGAGGATCATTGGCTCGTAGTAGGGGTGGTTGTACTTGCCGTAGGCGGTCGGTATCTGGTCGAAGCCTTCCACCAGGACTCCTGAGATGTCGAATTCCAGGAATCCGACAGGCCCCTCTATGATATCCATGCATTTGGTCCTGGCATATTCCTCAACCTGGTCCAGCAGGGCGCTGACGACCTCCTGGGATTCGATGAAATCGATCCATCCGAACCGGCAGATCCGTTTGCCTACCTTTTTGTTGTACTTGTGGTTGATGATGCCGGCGACCCTGCCAACGACCTTGCCACCGTCGTCTACGGCTAGCCAGTATTTGCCCTCACAGACTTCAAAGGCCCTGTTCTTTTCAGGGGAAAGAGTGTCTATCTCCATGGACTCTATCTGAGGAACATAGTACTTGTTGCCTGCGTAGAGTTCGTTGGGGAAGCGTACAAATTGTTTAAGGCCTTGCTTGTCAGTTACTTCCTTGATAGTAATAGCCATTGTTCTTCAGTTAACTGTTCGCTAATATACAAAAAAATTGAGAAACCGGTTGATAACTATGTTGGTAACCTCCTGGAAGAATGGTGTCTGAAAAAGGTAAAATCTCTTAACTTTGTATCCCGGTTAAGACTAATCGGAATTACCAATGAAACATAATCTCGAAGACGCGGTTCTGTCCAAGACAGGACACCAGGGTGTCTATAAGCTGAAAGCAGAGGGAATCTCCAATGACTATCTGATTGTCAGCGGCGATGGCACGCGCCGTCTCATGGCCTCTCCTGAAGTGGTCGGTTTCGGTTCGTACCAGAGCATGGTCCCGGCAACCATGAGGGGAATGCAGTATCTGGTCGACAACGGTGTTGCCGGTGATGTCAACATCCTCACCATCCTTCGGGGAGGTCTCAACTATCCGATCGAAGAATGCGCTTTCAGGGCCGGTCTCAGGGTCACGAACATGGACTTCCTCTCCTGCGAAAGGATCATCGAGGATGACGTGATCAAAGGACTGGACGTCCGTTACCAGAAGGTCCGTACATGCAAGGACTGCGTCCTCATGGTAGGGGACATCATCGCCTCGGGGGCTACCCTGAGGATGTGCATGGATCATGTGATCGACTGGTTCAAGGACCATGGCGGCAGCTTCAAGAGGATCATATTCTTCACGATCGGAGGTTCCAACGCCATCGACCTAATGGAGGATCTCACTTCGAAGATCAAGAGCTTTTCTCCAGGCTTCGAAGGCTTCGTCTGCTTCTTCTACGAAGGAATATTCAATGTCTACCAGGACAAGGGAGTCCTCGGCTTCCAGGTGCCTGACATCGACTTCTACTGGGGTGACGGCATCGTCTGCCCCGAGTTCAGGGAATATGTGGTAGCCCATTCCTATTCCCTCTTCGAAAAGTGCATAATCTACGACGGCGGTGCCCGCAGGTACGAGATTCCGGACCACTACAAGGAGGTCGTAGCCTATTGGGAAGAGGTGCTCGAGGCTTCTGACAGGGTGGACATCATGGACCTAACCTATGAGCGTCTTGGCTATAGGGCTCCCATCTCCTATGAAGACTGGCTGAAAGTGACCCACTTCACCGAGCTTGGCGACCAGAGCGTGCTCTACAGCGACGAGAGGGTCTTCCTCGCGAAGGCAAGGGCTCTGACTCTGCGTGAGATAGCAACCACAAGGCTTGAACAAATCAAACAAACTCTTAAGGGATATGAGTAAACAGAACCAAAAGATCGACGTCGACTACACAAACAGCAGGGTCGACGCGTCCGGGCGCAAAAGCACCCTCAGCATGTTCATGGTGATGCTTGGCTTCACCTTCTTCTCAGCATCCATGTGGGCCGGCCAGAATCTGGCCGCCGGACTGGATTTCTCCGGCTTCATCTGGGCTCTTCTCCTCGGAGGTCTCATTCTCGGTGCCTACACAGGAACCTTGGGATGGATCGGAGCCGAGAGCGGTCTCACTCTTGACATGCTGGCCCGCCGCAGCTTCGGCGAGAAGGGCAGCTACCTTCCCAGCGCAATGATCAGCTTTACGCAGATCGGCTGGTTCGGAGTGGGTCTTGCAATGTTTGCCATTCCCGTGGCCAAGGAAATCATGGGCCTGGAGGTGACTCCCGACAGCATGCCTTGGCAGGGTTACATGCTTGTCCTCATCGCAGGTGTCCTGATGACAGCCAGTGCCTACTTCGGCATCAAGAGCTTGACCATCATCAGCTACATAGCTGTTCCCGCCGTGGCCATCCTCGGTACCGTAGCTATGATCATGGCTATCCAGCGTGGAGACGCGACCCTCGTGGAGCAGTTCGCAAAGGGCACCAAGGACCTGGGTGTCATCGCAGGCGCAGGACTTGTGATCGGTAGTTTCGTCTCCGGAGGAACGGCGACTCCGAACTTCGCAAGGTTCGCCAAGACTCCGAAGATCGGCCTGATTGTCACCGTGATAGCCTTCTTCATCGGCAACTCCCTGATGTTCTTCTTCGGAGCAGTCTCCAGCATCTATGTGGGCGGTAACGACATCTTCGAGGTCATGCTCAACCTCAACCTCTTCTACATCGCCATCCTGGTCCTCGGACTCAACATCTGGACCACCAATGACAATGCTCTCTACACCTCCGGCCTCGGACTGTCGAACATCTTCGGCCTTTCCAAGAAGACCATGGTTCTCATCGGCGGTGTCATCGGTACCCTTGCTGCAGTCTGGCTTTACTGGAACTTCTGCGACTGGCTCAACATCCTTAACTGCACCCTTCCCCCTGTCGGTATCATCCTGATCTGCAGCTATTTCTCACACAGGAAGGAATACATGGAGGACAATGTTCCCAAGCGTCGGGTCAACTGGGCGGCAGTCCTCGGAGTGGTTCTCGGTGCCGTTGTCGCCAACCTCGTGAAGTGGGGAATCCCTTCGATCAACGGAATGGCTGTTGCAGCCTGCTGCTATTTCATCGGCCAGGCCCTCCAGAAGAAACAGTAATTTCCACCGTTTTCTGCAACAAGCAGTTAATCAATTACTTACTGAAAACGCATAGACAAATAGTCTATGCGTTTTTTGTAAATAGCTCTTTCTTCGTATGTTACGAAAAACGGATTTTTACTATATTTGTTTATATGTCGAAAATAGAAATTGAAAAACTCCTGAAGGAGCATGGAATCAAGGCGACAGCGAACAGACTGCTGGTCGCTGAGGCGCTTGACGAGGCCAGGCGTCCGCTCAGCATGATGGAGTTGGAATACAGCATCGGATCGATTGACAAGTCAGGAATATTCAGAAGCCTTGCCACTTTCAAGGAGCATCATCTGGTCCATTCCATCGAGGATGTCGAGGGGACCAGGTACGAGCTTTGCCTCAGCCATGACATTGACCATGACGAGGACACCCATGTGCATTTCTACTGTGAAAAGTGCCACCGGACATTCTGCCTGGACGACATACACATCCCCCCGGTGTCTTTGCCGGAAGGTTACGACGCAAGGACTGCCAATTACCTTCTCAAAGGAATCTGCCCCGAGTGTTCAGGACATCATTTCGTGTAAACCATTTTCCCCATCGAATATGAAGAAATCAGTTTTATTTATCGCAGCTTTGCTGCTTTGCGCCGGTCTGTCGGCCCAGAATACCGTCAAGCTTCCCTCACCCAAGAAGGATGCCGGAATGACTCTTTACCAGGCACTTCAGCAGAGGGCTTCTGTCAGGCAGTTCAAGACTGACGCAATACCTGAGCAGAAGCTATCAGACCTCCTCTGGGCAGCTTGTGGCATCAACCGCGAAGACGGAAGACTGACAGCTCCGACAGCAATCAACAGCCAGGACATCCGGCTCTATGTCTGCCGCAAGGAAGGTGCCTATGAATATATTGCCAAGGACAACGCCCTTGTCAAGGTAAGCGGCAAGGACCTTCGTCAGGATGTGGCGGCCGGCCAGGGGACTGTTGGAGAAGCTCCCATGTTCCTCGTCCTGGTTGCCGATCTCAACAGGTACAACCGTCCCGGCCCAAGGACCGCCACCTTCGGTGCCATTGACTGCGGTTACGTGTCCCAGAACATCTGCCTGGCATGCGAGGCTCTCGGCCTTTCGACCGTCCCAAGGGCGATAATGAACCAGGATGTACTGAAAAAGGAGCTCGGCCTCAAGGAAGGCATGGAACTCCTTATCAATCATCCGGTTGGCTACAAGAAATAATCAGGCTTTCAGTGTCCTGGCGGAATTAAGCACGGCCAGGACAAGGACTCCAACATCGGCTACCACTGCCATCCACATGGTCGCAAGACCGGGGATGGCCAGGAGCAGGACAAGGACCTTCAGGGCAATCGAGAATGCAGTGTTCTCCTTAGCTATCCTGAGGGTCTTTTTCGCTATCTTGATTCCCTCTGCGAGCTTGGAAGGCTTGTCGTCCATCAGCACCACGTCGGCAGCTTCAATGGCCGCATCTGAGCCGAGCGCTCCCATTGCTATTCCTACATCTGCCCTCGCCAGGACAGGTGCGTCATTGATTCCGTCTCCGGCGAATGCCAGCTTCCTGCCTTCAGGTACTTCGGAGGCCAGCCTTTCTACTTCCTCCACCTTGCCGTCGGGGAGAAGTCCGGCCTTATATTCATCGACTCCGGTGACTGAGGCGACTTCAGCTGCGACTTCCTCCTTGTCTCCTGTGAGCATTACGGTCTTTCTGATTCCGCTTGCTTTCAATGCGCTGACGGCGGAAGCTGCATCGTCCTTGATCCTGTCGGAGACCACGATGTGGCCGGCATATTCACCGTCCAGGCTCACATGGACGATCGTTCCGCTCTTCTCGCAGTCCTTCCATGCAGCTCCGACAGCTTCCATCATCCTGCTGTTCCCGACGCAGACATCATGGCCGTTCACCCTGGCCTTGACGCCCTGTCCGGCAACTTCCTCGACGGCTTCCACTGTGCATCCGTCCGCTTCTTCAGGATAAGCGTTCCTTAACGAGACTGCCACGGGGTGGGTTGAATATCTTTCCACATGGGCCGCGAGGTGGAGAAGCTCCTTTTCATCCAGCTTTTCAGGATGAACGGCGGTAACCTCGAACACTCCTTGGGTGAGGGTGCCGGTCTTGTCGAAGACCACTGTGTCAAGCTTCGAAAGGGCCTCCAGATAATTGGATCCTTTCACCAGGATACCCTTTCTGGATGCTCCTCCGATTCCTCCGAAAAAGGCCAGAGGGATCGACACCACAAGGGCGCAGGGGCAGGAAACGATCAGGAAGGTGAGGGCCCTGTAGAGCCATTTGGCAAAGGTCCCTGCGAAATCGCCCGAAATCATCGGGGGAACGAAGGCCAGTACGAGGGCTGCGGCAACCACTATGGGGGTGTACACGCGTGCGAACCTTGTGATGAAGTTCTCGCTGGTGGATTTGTTGGAAGAGGCGTTCTCCACGAGGTCCAGGATCTTGGAGGCTGTAGACTCTCCGAATTCCTTGGTGACCCTGGCCCTGACCACTCCGGACAGGTTCACGCAGCCGGAGAGTATGCTGTCTCCTACGGAAATACCGCGGGGAACGCTTTCTCCGGTCAGGGCCACTGTGTCAAGGCTGGAACTTCCTTCAAGTACAGTTCCGTCCATAGGGACTTTCTCGCCGGGTTTCACCACTATTATTTCTCCGACCTTTACTTCTTCGGGGGAGACGCAGACCACTTCTCCGCCCCTTTCGACATTGGCAGTGTCCGGCCTGATGTCCATCAGTGATGAGATCGAATCCCTGCTTCTTCCTTCGGCCATCTCTTCGAAGAATTCTCCGACCTGGAAGAACAGCATCACGAAGACGGCTTCGGGAACTGGCTTTCAGCGCCTGGGAGGAAGCCGATGCAGAGGGCCCCGAGGGTGGCTATGCTCATCAGGAAGTCTTCGTCCAGCAGTTCTCCATGGAAGAGTTTCTCCGCAGCTTCCATAAGGGTTTCGCTGCCGGCGATGAGGTAGGGAACCAGGAACAGAAGCAGTTCCTGCCACGTTTTAAGGTTTGCCGTCTTGCTTATCACGACAGCCGCTACCAGCAGCACTGCGCTCGCGACTATCTTCACCAATCTCTCTTTGTTCTCCTTTTCCATTTTCATTCTTTTTTCTTTCACTGCCAGTACAAAGGTCGGAAGAAAGGTGTGCAACCGGGTTGCAAAGTGAAAAAATTGCTATATTTAGAGTATGAAAGAAGAAGTTAAGGTCGTGCTCCTGACGGGAGGCAGCAGCGGAATCGGGGCTGCGGCAGCCCGGCTGATGTGCCAGGCAGGAATGACAGTCTACGCGGCATCAAGGAGCGGAAAGGCCCCGGAAGGATATTCAGGAAACGGGAATATCTTTCCTGTGGTGATGGATGTCAATGACGAAGCTGCCATCCGGGAGGTGGTCGAAAGGATCCTTTCTGAGCAGGGAAGGCTCGACGCGGTGGTCTGCAATGCCGGGAACGGGATAGCCGGTCCAATTGAAGAAACTTCGATCGAGGAGATCGAAACCCAGTTCAGGACCACTTTCTATGGAGTTGTCAAGACAATCGATGCCTGCCTTCCGGTGTTCAGGGAGCAGAAGCACGGTCGGGTGATCACCATCTCCTCAGTGGCTGCGGTGGCCCCGCTCCCTTACCAGGGATTCTATTCAGCAGTCAAGGCCGGCATCCTTAACCTCACCAAGGCCCTGGCGATAGAGACCAGGCCTTTCGGCATCCAGTGCTGCTCGATCCTGCCCGGAGATGTCCGGACCGGCTTCACTGCTGCAAGGAAAGTGGCTCTCAAGGCCCAGGCAGAAGATTCTCCCTATCGCAAGCGTACTGTCCGAGGCATTGCGGCCATGTCGAAGGATGAACAGGAGGGGATGGAGCCTGAGGTGATCGGAAAAGCCATCCTCAAGCAACTCAGAAGGCGGCGGATGCGGCCGGAGGTCACTCCGACATTCATCTACAGCCTGCTTGTGTGGGCCATCAGAAGATTCCCGCAGAGTTTCGTGCTCCGCGTGATCGGTAAATTATATTCATAGAACAACTGTTCGTCGATCGATATTGGAGGTTCGTCGACTTGTTGGCTCCAGGGATTAAACCCAAAGCATAGTTGCTTGTCAAACAATCGGTTGAACCAATAAAACGAGATAAAAAAATGAAAAGGACACTATTAATCGCAACAGCACTTTTGCTGTCAGTCGGTGCCTTCGCACAGGAGAACCGTCAGGGATTCCAGAGGCCCGATGAAGCTACCATGATCAAGATGCGCACTGAGCGCATGGCCCAGCAGCTCGGTCTCGATGAGGCCCAGACTGCAAAGCTTCTTGAACTGAACCAGAAGTACCCCAATGCCATGATGGGAGGTCCCGGAGGCCCTGGTATGGGCAGACCGTCCAGAGAGGCAAGGGATGAGCAGAACGCGACAGACGAGAATGCCAACGGAAAGAAGGTAAAGAAAGCCAAGAAGGCCAAGAAAGCCGAGAAAGCCGAAGGTGAAACCAATGATCGCGAATCCAGGATGAAAGAAATGCAGGCTTCCATGGAGGCTTATGAGACTGAACTCAAGGGCATCCTGACGGAAGAGCAGTTCAAGACCTGGCAGGAGAACAGGAACAGGCGCCCTGAAGGACGCGGCCCCGGCGGTCCCGGTGGTCAAGGACGTCCCGGAGGCCGTGGAGGTTTCGGCCAGGGTGGTAACTTTGGCGGAGGAAACTTCGGCGGAGGAGAAGAATTTTAATAATATATGAAGAAACTCGGATTCGGACTTATGCGGCTCCCCATTGTGGATCCGCGCAACCCCAAATCTATAGACATCGACCATTTCAAGAAGATGGTCGATGTCTTCATGGATAGGGGATTCACTTATTTCGACACGGCGTACACCTACCATCAGAGCAAGAGCGAGTCGGCTTTCCGCGTCGCTGTCAAGGAGAGGTATCCTCGTGAAAGTTTCACCATCACGGACAAGATGCCCATGTGGGAAGTCCGGCAGGAGTCGGACTATGAGCGTCTGTTCAAGGTCCAGCTGGAGCGGACCGGAGTGGACTATTTCGACTACTACTGGTTCCACACGCTCAACAAGGGCTATGTCGACGTCCTGGACAGGACCAACGGATGGGATTTCATGCTCAGGAAGCAGAAGGAAGGCCGGATAAAGAACATCGGTTTCTCCTTCCACGACGATTCCCCGACTCTCGAACGTATCCTGAGGGAGCACCCTGAGATGGAACATGTCCAGCTTCAGATCAACTACGTCGACTGGGATTCACCGTCCATCGAATCAGGCAAGTGCTACGAACTCTGCGAAAAATACGGCCGCAAGGTGATCGTCATGGAACCTGTCAAAGGCGGTTCTCTCGCAACCGTCCCTGCGGAAGTGGAATCCATATTCAAGGAGCATTCTCCAGAGGCGTCTCCTGCTTCGTGGGCGATCCGTTTCGCGGCATCCTTGCCGAACGTGATGATGGTCCTGAGCGGCATGAGCGAACTCTCACAGGTCGAGGACAACACTTCCTACATGCAGGATTTCAAGCCTCTTGACGAGGCTGAGCAGCTGATCATGGCCAGGGCGGCGGGGATCATCAAGAATTCCATCGCCATCCCTTGCACTTCCTGCCACTACTGCACGGACGGCTGTCCGATGAACATAGCGATCCCTGAATATTTTGCCCTCTACAATTCCCTTAAACAGTTCGGAAAGACTTCGGCCTTCAACAGCCGCTTCTATTTCAACCGCCTTTCAGAATACAGAGGGAAGCCATCAGACTGCATCGAGTGTGGCCAATGCGAGGAACATTGTCCCCAGCATCTGCCTATCATCAGCAATCTGAAGCTGGTAAAGGAAGAATACGAATAATCCTGCAGTCTCAGGAACGCCTGAACAACTTGTCGATCACCAGGGCGATGGCTCCGTCGCCGGTGACATTGCACGCTGTTCCGAAATTGTCCATCGTGATGTAGAGAGCGATCATCAGGGCCTGCTCCTGTTCTCCGAATCCGAGCATTGAAGCAAGCACACCAAGAGCTGCCATGATTGCACCTCCCGGTACTCCCGGGGCGGCTACCATCATCACTCCCAGCATCATGATGAAGCCCAGAAACATCCAGAAATCGAACTGCATGCCCTGCATCATCATGAGGGCTACCGCGCAGGCTGTGATCTTGAGGCAGCTGCCGGAAAGATGGATCGTGGCGCAGAGCGGGACCGTGAATCCTGCGATCTCATCGCTGACACCGTTCTTCTTGGTACATTCCAGGGTCACGGGAATAGTGGCGGCTGAAGAAGAAGTACCCAGGGCGGTAAAGTAGGCCGGCAGCATCTTGCCAAGCAGTTTGAAAGGATTCCTGCGTACAATTCCTCCGGCAATGCTGTACTGGAAGACCAGCAGGAAGATGTGGAGCAGGAAGATCACTCCGATTATGGAGATGAAGACCTTTATCACGCCGAAGGCCTGGCCAGTGTAGGTCATGTTGAGGAATATGCCGAAGATGTAGACGGGGAGCAGGGGAATGATGACCACTTCGATGGCCTTCACGATTATGTCCTTGAACTCCTCGGAGAGTTTCTTTAGTTGGGGAGACCCGAAAAAGGCCATTCCCAGTCCCAAGGTGAATGCAAAGACCAGTGACGCCATGACGTCCACCATCGGTGGAATCTGGATGGTGAAGTAAGGCTCAAGGTTTTCGAATTCCGCTATCGATGATGGTGTCGTGCCGCCGATGAGCTTAGGGAACACCGACACGCTCGTACCGTAAGACAGCAGACCCGCAAAGACAGTGTCGCAGTAGGCGATTATCACGGTGATAAGCAGCAGCTTGCCGGCTCCGTCCCCGATCTCTGCAATGGCCGGTGTGACCAGGCCGATGATGATCAGCGGGATCAGGAACTGAAGGAAGTTACTGAATATGCTGTTGAAAGTTACGAAAAGCCGGACCATCGATTTCGGAAGGAACAGGCCGAAAACGATGCCCAGGATGATAGCGATAATGATCCGGGGAAGGAGCCCCAGGTGGAAACTTTTTTTCAAGGTCAGGGAGTGTTATCAATTTCCACAAATATGGTGAATTTTCACCAATTATGGAACAGACACAATCACGAGAAGCGCCTTGGAAGGCGGAAAAGGATGGAAAGGCACGCTACTCCCAGCAGTATGAATGGATAGAACAGGTAGGGAATGATCTCGGTGGCGGATATTCCTGTAAAGCCTGAGGCCATGAGAAGCTGGGCTCCGTAGGGGATCAGGCCCTGGACTGCGCAGGAGAAGGTGTCCAGGATGGAAGCGGTCTTTCTGGGATCGAGCTTGAAGCGGTCCGTGATGTCCTTGGCGATATGGCCGGTCGTGAGGATGGCAATGGTGTTGTTGGCGGTGCAGAGATTTGAGACACCGACCAGGGCGGCGATGCTGAATTCAGCCCCTCTCTTGCCTTTTATGCCCTTGGTGAGACCCTTGATGATGAAATCCAGTCCTCCGTTCTGCCTGATCAGTTCGAGCATTCCTCCGGCAAGCATGGTTACGATGATCAATTCTCCCATGTCGGCTATTCCTTCACCTACGCTGCTGAGGAAGCCTGTCCATGTGAGTCCGTCGGCAAACCCGATTATACCGCAAAGGGCGAGTCCGAGGGCCAGGACCACCAGGACATTGATCCCGCACAAGGCCAATATGATCACGCTGAGGTAGGGGATCAGCTTCACTATGCTGATTTCCCCGATTTCAGGTGAAACATCCATGTTCAGGCCGATCACGACGTAGATCGCCGCGACGATGATGGCTGCAGGTCCTGCTATCCAGATGTTAGCTTTGAATTTGTCGGACATCGAGCACCCTTGGGTCGTAGTTGCGGCGATGGTGGTGTCTGAGATGAAGGAAAGGTTGTCACCGAAGAATGCACCTCCTACGATCAGGGCTATGATCATCTGTAGGGAAATGTCTGACTGTGAGGCTATTCCTGAAGCTATCGGGGCGAGAGCAACGATCGTACCCACACTGGTACCTACCGACATCGAGATGAAGCAGGCGGCCAGGAACAAGCCGGCAAGGATAAACTTCCCGGGGAGTATCCTCAATGTAAGGTTGACCGTGGCTTCGACGCTTCCGATGGCTTTTGCCGTAGAAGCGAAGGCTCCTGCCATTATGAATATCCAGATCATCAGGAGCACTTTCTTGTTGCCGGCTCCGGACGAGAATGCATCGATACGGTCGGAGATGCTGCCGGGAGTGATGATGACAGCGTAGACCGAAGCCAGAAGGAAAGCGGAAGCTACAGGGACCTTGTAGAAATCGCCGCAGACGAGCGAGGTCACAAGGTATGTCAGCAGGAACACTGCCAACGGGCTGAGGGCCAGCCAGCCATTCATTTTTTTAGTATTCTCGGGCATCGTTTTTTGTTAAGTCGCTTGCAAATATAGGACTTTATTTTTCATATCTTTGTAAACTAACAGCTTTTAATCGCAATGAAGAACTCGATCATAATCCCGATAGCGTTGCTCCTTGCCTTCATGGGAGCTGTTTCGTGCAATAGGAGCGAGACAGTCATAAGTACCTATGAGAACCAGGTCGAGCAGAAACTCGAGCAGAGCGATTCCGCCGGAGTGACTGTCATCCAGAGCATTGAATATCTTGAAAGCATGGAAGGAGGCAAGTCCCTCTGTGCCAAGGTCAACAACCTAGTCGTCAGGTTCTGCTTCGGGGATTCGTACGACGGGTACGAACTCCGTCCGGCTTCCGAGGATTATGCTGCATCCCTGGTGGACGACTACAAGAAGGATGCAGGAGAGACCTTTGACGAAGATTCGGAGTCTTACTGGGCTTACAACTGGTCTTACCTGATGGCAGGAAGGTTCTCCGATTCCTACGGGGACCTTCAGACCTACACCGTCTATTCCGAGAACTATCTGGGCGGAGCCCATGGCATGCAGTCCCTTATCCCTCACGTGATAAACCTGAGGACGGGGGAGGAAGTCACTGAGGAGGATTTCTTTGCAGAAGGCTATGAGGAACCCGTCGCCGGCCTTATCCGCGATGCCCTCCAGAAGGAATGGGGCTCTCCGGATGATCCCAGTTCGACGTATTGCATGATGGAAGAAGAAGGGATGGTGCCGAACGGCTTCTACGGAGTATCCGAGGAAGGCGTCACCTGGTACTACCAGCCCTATGTCATTGCGAGCTATGCCCAGGGAGTGATTGAGGCAAAGGTCCCCTGGTACCTGCTGAAGCCCTATATCTCAAAGGAATTCTCCAAGTTCTGATCCCTTATTCAGCCCAGCCTGTCTCGATGTTGGCGATGTTTCCGGCGATCCAGACGGTGTCCCCCTCCTGGAACACCAGGTCCGGTTCCGGATTCGTGATGAATTCGTCTCCGCGCAGCATGCTGATGACCATGCACTGATACTTCCTCAGCGCAGCGCTCCTGAGGGTCTTCCCGGTGAGGAAGGATTCATCTGTGAGGACCCTGGGTTCGATGCGGAATCCGTCGTCCACATTCTCCAGAGGAGCATCCTCCACAGAATCTGAAATCATATTCCTGAGCTTCTCCAGCTGGTCGGTGGTACCGACGGCAAGGAGGCGGTCTCCCGGGAAGAGCCTTACGTCTCCTGAAGGTATTGTGATGTTGATCGACCCTCTCTGGATCTTTATGATGTTGGCTCCGGACTTGTCACGAAGAGGAAGATCCTTAAGCTGCATGCCTGCAAAGCTGGATTCCTGAGCGATGTTGATCGCCTCTGTCCGTACATCGTAGGTCGAAAGTTTCTGACGCACGGAAGAACTGACGGGCTTGCTCCTGCGTTCACTCTCCTCACGCTCGTTGTAGTTCTGCAGGAACCTTTTTTCGAGTCCTGAATATTTGTGCATCGACTTCCTGGCGAAGAAGATGAAGGAGATTCCTGCAAGGATGATCGCGAGGACAGTCCATCCTGCGAGGTGGAAATAGGTCGACAGGACTCCCAGGATGATGCTTATCACGAGGAATGACCTGGCAAACACAAGTCCTGTGATAGGCCAGATGTTGCTGGGTTTCTCTTTCAGCAGCTTCGGGGCGCTCTTGCTGATGGACCCGGAATGGATGCCCATTCCGAAAAGGAATGGAGACATGGCAAGGAGGGTCACGGCTGCCTGGACGATATTCCTGACCGTCTGGCTGGCTGAAGGGAGTAGCTTTTCAGTAATATTCCCAAGATAAAGCCTTGATCCTATGTAGATTGCGAGAATGATGACACCGTAGAGGAGTATCCTCGTGAAGTAAGCGACGAGGAGTTTCTTCCACTCGCTGTCCTCGGCGGCAGTGTGCTTTGAGGATGTCTTTGCAGAAGAGGAAAGGCGTTCAAGCCAGGATGCCGGGAGTTTCCTTTGAAGTAGCTCGTAGGTCGGCCCGGCGAGTTTCATCATGAATGGAGTGGTGAAAGTCGTGATGACGGAGACGGCGATGATTACGGGATAGATGAAATCCCTCATGACGCCCAAGGTACAGCCGACACCGGCGAGGATGAATCCGAATTCACCGAGTTGTGCAAGGCTGAATCCGGTGTGGACCGAATTGTAGAGACCGTTGCCTGTGAGTATGATTCCGGCTCCGGCGAAAAGGATGTGGGTAATGATCACCAGGACAGTGATGAGGAGGATAAGGGCCCAGTGCTCAACGATCACGGAAGGGGAGAGCATCATACCAACAGACACGAAGAAGATCGCTCCGAAAAGGTTCTTGATGGGTTCTACTATGTGGTCAATGTTTTCGCTTTCAGTCGTTTCTGCCAGGATGGATCCCATGACGAAGGCTCCGAGGGCTGAAGAGAAGCCGACTGCGGTCGCCAGGGAAACCATTGAAAAGCACAGGCCTATGCTGACGATAAGAAGGATCTCGTTGTTGAGGTATTTCTTTGCTTTCTGAAGTAGAGTCGGGATCACGTAGATTCCTACAAGGAACCAAAGCAGGAGGAAGAAAACCAGCTTGACTATGTTCATGACAAGCTCCTTCCCGGCGAATGACTGGGACACGGCCATGGTGGAAAGCAGAACCATGAGGAGGATCGCAATCAGGTCCTCCACGACAAGGGTACCGAACACCATCCCTGCATAGGACTTGTTCTTGAGCCCCATGTCGTCGAACGACTTTATGACGACCATGGTGGAGGACATGGAGAGCAGGCCTCCGAGGAATACGCTTTCCATGACTGTCCAGTTCAGGGCTTGGGCTGTCACGAAGCCCAGGATGAAGACGCCCACGAATTTCACCAGGGCGGTCACGATGGCGCTGGAACCGACCTTCATCAGCTTCTTGAAACTGAATTCAAGGCCGAGACCGAACATCAGGAAGATGATGCCGATCTCCGACCATTGGTTCACCGTTTCCTGGCTGGAAATGCCGGGAAAGAAGTTAATGTTGGGACCGATCAGGAAACCGGCTATTATGTACCCTAAGATGAGCGGTTGCTTGAGGGCTTTCGATATTATCGTGAATATTCCTGCGGAGATCAGGATCACCGCGAGGTCTCGTACAAGATTGAGATCTTCGGACATAGGTGCTGCCGTCGTTGTGATTGATTACTCACAAATTTACAACAACGGCGGCGTTTTCAAAAATTTTTGCCGTATTCCTGGTAAAGCAACAACAGGGCGGCTGCACTCCAGCTGAAGTTCGGAGCCTCAAGGGGTTCGCCGGTAAGGGCATCGTAGTTTTCGTGAATCGGCTGGCCTCCGTTTATTCCCTTAAGCCTTGTGAATATTTCCTCAGTCATTTCGTCGGCCGTTCCTGCCTGGCCGTACCTCCTTATGCCGGAAATTCCGAAATAGGCCTGGTCCAGCCAGACCGGTCCTCTCCAGTAGCCGTTCGGAGTGAAGGCCGGATTGTCGGCTGAAAGCGTAGGAAAAGGAATGTAGGTGGCGAACTTAGACTTGTCCGTAAAGTGCTTTATCACTGAATATGCCTGGTCTTCGGGAGCAATGCCGGTCCACAGAGGGATTGCGGCCTCGGTTCCGTAGACCTTGATAAAGTCCCCGCTTCCAAGTTTCCGGTCGTGGAAGAAACCGTCTTCCGGGTCGAAAAACCAGTCGCTGATAGCCTTGTTGCCTATTTTAGAATCGAGTGCTGAGATGCTCGCCGGAATCTCTGCACCGATTGCACCCGCAAGCTCCAGGATGCATTTCCTGTCCAGAAGCAGGAAGGCGTTGAGATCCACCGATTCCTGGTCCATGCTCCAGGCATCAACTTCCGGGCTGCCGGAGGGCGGACTGTTCCTGACCATGGAAGTCCCGTCGAAGCGTACTGCGTTGTCCATTCCGCTTTCCCATGCGGCGGCTTCGAGAGTCCCGTCGCAGGAACCATATTCACAGATCCCGTTCATGTCATGGTCCCTGTAGCGGTACCACCATTCATGGTACTTGACAAGTTTGGGCAGCATTTCTTTTACGAAGGCCTTGTCTCCGGTGCTTTCGTACACCTTGCTCACAGCCCAGGCTGCAAGCGGCGGCTTGCTGTTGCGGCTGTTGTTCCAGGCGGATTCGGGATAGATGCAGTCGATTATCATCCCCTCGGGGGGCTGGTAGTCGAACATTGCGCGGATCTGGTCCATTGCAGCTTCAGGATCGAGGGATGCCAGGGCTGCAGCATGCTTCCACGAATCCCATCCCCAGAATCCCATGAAATAGTCTACTCCCTGGCTGGGTACAACTCCCTGGTGGAGAATGGCTTCCTTCGGGGCCTTAAGGTTGGACTCCAGGGTGACCATAGCCTTAACGGCTATCCTGTCGAAGTTCTGTGGCATGCCTTCCCTCAAGGTACGGGAAAGCCAGCCGGACCATCTCTCCCGACAGCCCTTCGCAAACGATTTGAAGTCAGCGGCATTGTCAGGCTTATGCCCGAATCCTATTCCTATGAAATACCTGCCGGCAGTAGGAGGAATCGCTCTATAGCCTTCGGCTCCTACTGAAATGGCTGTTTTTGAAGGGAAACTGATGAAGATGTCCTGCCTGCCTTCAGATGAGAGCCTCAGGCAGTTCCCTTGCGGGTCCATCTTCCATCCCTTTTCTGCCCGTCCGTGGAAGACAAGCCTCCTGTCTGCCCTGGACTCGGTTTCTATGATTGCCAGATCATGGGATGGGAAGCAGAGGCTCTGTTTCAGGGTCAGTCCTCCTGAAGAGTATTCCATCGTTATGCGGCCGGGCAGGTAAGAAGACCTGACCGAAGAGACAGCCCCTACCGAAGGTTCCACGTCAGCTTCGACAAGGGCATCGGAGATCCAGTCCCTGTGCCTTTCATCAAGGTCGAAAGGTCCGCAGAAGCCATGGCGCGGAGACCTGTTTTCCGGGAGGGTGAAGCCGAACCATGAGCCTGCATCTGTGAAAAAGCTCTGGCAAATGTCTTCCTTGGGAGGAGTGTAGTGGATGTCAATAAGATCCGGATAGGATTCCGGAAGGAAGGGCACTGGCCCTTTTCCTTGAGAAAGGGGAGAAGGGGAGTGCCCGCATCCTGCCAGAATGGAGGACGCGAAGAGGATCACACAAACTAATCTATTCATCCATTTTTGTTTATGAGTGTCAACGTAAAGGAAAAATTCATCCTCTTCGCATTGATAAGATACTGCTGATGAGGGTAGGCACCCCAGCTGTTGTCTCCACCGACTCCCATCTGGCGGAAGTCTATGTTCCAGGTGACCAGGTCCTTCCTTACCACGTCCGAGATGTGTCTCTGGTGCTTTGGAGGGGATGGCTCCGCGAGATCGTCGTTCGGGAACATGTAGACACTGGAACTGAATGTTGGGCATCCGCTGACACTTGCGGTCACTCCTCCTGAGAGAAGTTCCATCCACCTTACATCTGTCTTGTTGCCGTTTTCCTGCGGCCTGTCATAGGGGAAGTACTGGTCCCAGACGTCCCCTTCGTAGAGCCCGACGAAGGCTCCGGATTTCCTATCCTCGTAGGAGGCATGCGGTCCTCTGCCGAACCAGCGTACCCTGTCGAAACTACCGTCAAGGGTGAGCGTGGCTCCGAACCTTGGCATGAGAGGCAGTGTGTCGCACGAGGGGATGAAAGTAAGGTCCACCATCACTTCTCCCTCTGCACCGACGGTGTAATCCACTGTCGCTTGCGATCCTCCTACCCTCTCCGGGAGGCGGTAGACTGAATGGATGGTGTTCCCGGTCACCTCCATTGAGACCAGTTCGGCTTCCTTACCGGCATCCCTCCAAGGCCAGCAGATTCCGGCCAGGTCGCTTCCGAGGTCGTTGTCTGTAGGAGGTCTCCAGAAATTGAGCGTCATGCCCTCTTTCATGATTTCCTTCCCGCCGGCTTTGATCGAGCATAGGTTTCCCGAAGACCGGCTGAACCCGACCAGTACGTCCCCTTTGCATGAATATGTTATCAGATCTCCTTCATCCATGGGTTGCGGGGCAGCCTGATTTTCTGCTTCATGCTTTGATGGCTTGAAGAATGGAAGCCTGACCTGGTCCATGGCCATAAGTGTTCCGGCCTTGAGAAGCCCGTCATCGTTTCGAAGGCTGGCCTTGAAATTGAGGAAATACTCCACGCCGGGCTCTTCTTCGATCTGCGGGAAGTGTGCCTTGAAAAGACCGCTTTCGCCGGGAGCAAGGCTGACTCCAGCGATCTCTCCTGACGCCATCGTCTTGCCGTTGCCTTCCAGGCTCCAGCAGAAACGGAAATCTCCCAGGTCGGTGAAAAAGAAGCCGTTGCTGATCCTGACCAGTCCCTTGCCATAATCAGAAAGATCCATCCTGATGTTGCGGTACACGTGGCGGACCTCGTACAACTGAGGCTTGGGTTTCCTGTCTGCAGTCACGAGTCCGTTCATGCAGAAATTCTCGTCGCTCGGCATGCCTTCCGGGGCGAGATCCCCGCCGTAGGCCCAGTAGAACCTGCCGTCAGGAGTGGTTGCAGCCAGCCCCTGGTCCACCCAGTCCCAGATGAATCCTCCCTGCAGGCATGGATATCTCTCGATCACGTCCCAGTAGTCCTGGAGATTGCCGCAGCTGTTCCCCATCGAGTGCTCATATTCACAGAGTATCAGGGGCCTGGTGGGCATTGAGAGGGCATAGCCGATAAGGTAGTCCAGCTTCTTGTACATGGGGCAGACAATGTCGGTGTAGGATTCCGTCCCTGCATCTTCCGAATGTACGGGCCGGTGGGAGCGGTCCCTGCCGTGGATCCATCTGCTCGTGGCCATGAAGTTCACCCCGGTTCCGCTTTCGTTGCCGAGCGACCAGGCTATTATGCAGGGGTGGTTCTTGTCCCTTTCGAACATCCTTTCGGTCCTGTCCAGGAAGGCTCCCTGCCACTCAGGCTGGTTTGCAAGGCATTTGTCCGGATCGTATCCCATGCCGTGGCTCTCGATGTTGGCCTCATCGATCACATAGAGGCCGTACTCGTCGCAGAGTTCGTACCATCTGGGATCATTGGGGTAGTGGGACGTCCTGACTGCGTTTATGTTGTTCTCCTTCATCAGCCGGATGTCTTCCAGCATCGATTCTTCGGTCACGCACTGACCATTGTAGGGGTCGTGCTCATGCCTGTTCACTCCCTTGATGTAGACGGCTTTCCCGTTCACCAGAAGGTTGGCGTGGGCGATCTCCACTTTCCTGAATCCGACCTTTGTCCTTACCGTCTCGACAGTCCTGTTTCCGTCCATCAGCTCGATGGCCAGTGAATAGAGGTTAGGCTTTTCTGCGCTCCAGAGCTCAGGCGCCTTGACTGTTTCACGGAACACTACCGAGTCAGAGACGATCTTTCCATAGTCGGATAGTACTTCCGCTCCTTTCCTGTCATAGAGCCTTATCCTCACTCCGGAACTCGAAGGTGCCTTGCTTCCTCCAGCCTTAAGGAACACTTTCAATTCTGAATCGCAATAATCTCTGTCCAAGTCTGTAACGACTTCGAAATCTTCGATGTGGTACTTAGGTCTGGCAAAGACTTTGACATCCCGCTGTATGCCTCCGAAACGCCATTTGTCCTGGTCTTCCAGGTAGTAGCCGTCGGAGAACTTGTAGACCTGGACGGCGATGTCGTTCTCCTTTCCGAACCGCACGAGGTCAGTAATGTCGAACTCCGCAACCATCTTCGAGTCCTGGGAATATCCGACCTTCTTCCCGTTCACCCACACATGGAAGGCTGATGCAACCGAACCGAACTGGAGGACGATCTGGCTCCCTTTCCAGTTTACCGGGACCACGAACTTCCTCTTGTATTGTCCTACAGGGCAGTTCTGGGAAGGGATATGTGGTGGATCATAGTCTATCGGCTTGCCGGGGAGGCTGAACCCGTAGCCCACGTCGACATAGAACGGGTAACCGAATCCTTGCATTTCCAAGTCACCGGGCACCTTGATATCATCCCATCCTTCGACCTCGGCGGTTTCTCCCATGAATCCGTTGTCTACCCGGTCGAATGTTGGGGAATACCTGAACTTCCAGGTGCCGTTGAGGCTGACTTCCCTCAATGGCTCGGACCTGAAAGTGGCTCTTGCGGGGAGCCGGTTGACTTGCAGGATGTTGTAGTCTTCCCAGTCATGGACCGGAAGGAGTGAAAGGACATAAAACAGAACTAAAAGGCTTCTCATCAGAATCTATAGGTTACAAAACAATGTGACGAGGAATGGAACGCTGAAGTCAACGGTGAAACCGTGGAAGATCGATAGGATCACGAAGTCGTCGCCGCAGCATCGGGCTATGATTGGCAGGGTGGTGTCCATGGATGTCGCTCCTCCGGCAGAGATCGGAGCCAGCTTTCCGAACCATCTTGCCATAAGCGGAGCGCCCAGGAGGGTTATTATCTCCCTCATGATGTTTGCCAGCAGGGCCACTGTCCCTAGTTCAGTCCCCTTGAATTCATTTATGAATATGCTGGACAGGGAATAGTAACCGAAGCCGGAACCAACTGCAAGACAGTCAAGTACTGACCTGGCCGGAAGGCAGATCGAGACTATGGCACAGCCCGCCAGGGTTCCCGTGATCGTCATCAACGGTAGCAGAAGGAGACGTGGATCCATTGATTTCAGGTCACGGAGTACCTTCGTGTCGTTGCCGAGGCTGATCCCGACGCAGAACATCAGTGCAAATAGGGCCCAGTGGCTTGCATCTCCTCCGATCAGGCTTTCCGGGACCAGCCCTGAAAGACCGGCAGCTATCCCTGCAATGAAGAACAGCAGGATGACAAGGCTGTTCTTCATCTTCCCGTCCCGTGGTCAGCGTATTTCCAAAGAGCAAAAGCCGCCCCCATGCTCCCGGCAAGTCCCGACAGAGTCAGGGCCAGGGCTTCCAGCCCCAGGTCTTGCAGGTGTCCTATTATCCTTGGATCAGAACCGACTTCTATACCGATAAGCAAAAGAAGGATCCACACAAGCACCATGATGATTCGGGGAAGGATCTTGACCGGATGCTTCCTGAGCAGGACTCCGAAAGCTATCCCCGAGAGCAGGACGACGGCTATCTTCAGCATGATATTCTATTTGGCGAAATTGGGATTCTGCTCCCAATCTGGATTGAGTAGGAATTCCTTGTGAGGAATAGGGTAGAGGGTGTGCTTGGACGGGATGAAATTCTCGACATGAAGCTTGCCGTGTTCTTTCAAGGCGTCGCCCACTATTCCCCAGCGGATGAGATCGTACCACCTGATTCCTTCGAATGCCAGCTCGCAGGGACGTTCGACATCCTGGAGATGCTTCAGAACCTGTTCCTTGCTCATTCCTTCCTGGAGCGGGGGTACCTTTGCCCTGGCCCTAACCATGTTGATGTACCTTACAGCCTCATCGCTCTTCCCGTCATTGTTGAGGCATTCGGCGTACATCAGCAGGACGTCGGCATAGCGCAGGACCGGAATGTTGAAGGCACTGTAGTACCAGTCGGAACTTAGGGAAGGATCCCAGGTGTTGAACTTGTGCCAGTAGATGGACTCTGCAGGCAGGTAGTCGGTCCATTCTGCTCCTTCGGGCAGGAGGAAATACCTTGTACCCGGATCGTTGAACAGGATGGTTGAATAAACTCTCTGGCTGTAGTGACCGTCCTCGGTAAGGTCTTTCTTCAGGGTTTCGAAAATCCACGGGGAGGGATAGGCCTCCTCATAACCGCCGTCCAGGTCTCCCGGGGACAGGTGTTCAGCGAGCTGGTTGTGCTCCCTCTTGCCTCCCTCGCGGTTGCCGCAGAACTGGATCTCGAAGATGGATTCCTTGGAATTCTTGTGCAGGCCGTCGAAGAGGTGGGCATAGTTGTCGAGCAGGGCGAACCGGCCCGATGAAATGATCTTTGAAAGCTCCGTCTCTGCTTTTGAGAGCTGGCCTGTGAACATGTAGTACTGGGCCAATATTCCCTGGGCTGCATATCTCGTGGCCCTTCCGGCGTTGGCGGAATCCCACTCTTCCGGAAGATCACCCTGGATCTCGGTCAGCTCGCTCTCGATGAAACTCCTTATGGCTCCGGGTGCGCTCTGGGGAGGAAAATACTCCTCTTCGGATCCTTCTATCTGCTTGGTGAACAGGGGGATCCTTTCCCCGAAATTCCTAAGCAGGCGGAAGTAGTAATAGGCCCTCAGGAAACGCGCTTCAGCAAGGGACCTGGCGAGAAGGTTCTGGTCCAGGCCTTCTATTCCAGGGATGTTGGAGACACATTGGTTGCAGTAATTTATCCCGCTGTAGAGATTGTTCCACTCGTCATCGGTTACGTAGTTGGTCAGGTCGTTGGTGAAAGTGGCGATCTGGATCCACTCGGCAACGTCAGGCCTGTAGACGACTTCGTCGCTGCGGATGTTGTCAGTGACCATGAACCTGTCCACGGTTGCAGCCCAGTAACGTGCCGGCTGTAGGGCGGCGTAGGCCGCCGTCAGTCCCTTGTTGATGTCGGCCTCGGAATGCCAGAACGAATCCGGGGTCAGGTAGTTGGGATTGCTCTTCTCGTCGAGGAACCCGCTGCAAGATACGGCAGCGAAGGCTGCTGCCAGCAGGACCGCCTTGTATATCCTTTTCATTTTCAATCTGTTTTTATGTTAGAATCCGAATTTGATGCCTGCCATGTAGGTCCGGTAGAGAGGGTAGCCGCCGTAATCGACACCCATAGTGCCGTTTGAGGCTCCTGTAGTCACATCGTAGCCGGTGTACTTGGTGAGGGTGAAGAGTCTTCTGCCTCCGACATAGATCCTTAGGCTGCCAAGGCCGATTTTTTTGCATGTCCTGTCGGGAAGGTTGTAGCCAATCTGCAGGTTGTTCAGCCTCAGGAAGTCTCCGTTCTCGACAAAGCGGTCAGAGATCCTGTTGTTCCCGTTGGGATCACCGATGACGGCCCTGGGAATGTCGGTGTCGGGATTGTCCGGCCTCCATGAATTCAAGGCATCCTTACCGTAATTGAAGACCTGGTCCATCCTCTGGAGCTGGTACTTGGTGTAGTTGTATCTCTTTGCTCCCATGTTGCCGTAGAACTGGGCGCTGAGGTCGAAGGCCTTGTAGCGAAGGTAGACGTTGAATCCAAGGATGAGCTTCGGGTTGCCGGTGCCGACAAGTACCTTGTCGTCATTATCCAGCTGTCCGTCTCCGTTCTGGTCTACGAACCTGATGTCTCCGGGCTTTGCACTGGGCTGGAGGGGAATCCATGCACCCGTCTCGTCGGAATGTCCGTGGGACTTGTTGAATTCGTCCACTTCAGCTTGGCTGCGGAACAGCCCGTCGGTCTGGAAGACCCAAAATTCGCCGATCTCGGCTCCCACGTAGGTCCTGGCTGGACCATATTCATAGAGGTAGTCGGGATTGGACATCGAGACCAGTTTGCTCCGGTAATGGGAGAGGTTCAGGTCGAGGTCGTACTGGAAGTCCCTTCCGGAGTTGCCGTGGTATTCGACCTGGTACTCGAAACCGCTTGTCTTGAGTTCTCCGTCGTTCACGATCATCGCCGAGAATCCTGTACTGCTGCTTATCTCCTTTGTCGAGAGCATGTCCCTGGTGTCCTTTAAGTAAGCATCGGCTGACATCTGCAGCTTGCCTCCGAGGAAGCCGAGATCGATTCCGATGTTGGAGGTGTATGTGGACTCCCATTTGATGTTGAGGGAGGGCAGGGAAGTGATTGCATAGCCGAGGCTGATGTCATTGAGACCGGCGAAAGGATAGTTCAGGCTGTTCGTAGCGGAGCTGAGGGTGGGAATGTACTGATAGTTTCCAATGCCCTGGTTGCCGAGTGCTCCGTAGCTGAGACGAAGCTTGAATGTTGAGACCGTCCCGGCCCAGGGCTCCCAGAATCTTTCGTTCGCTATGTTCCAGGCCAGAGATGCAGATGGGAAGAAACCCCATTTGTTGCCTTCGGCGAATCTGGAAGAACCGTCGTAACGGGCCGAGAACATGGCTATGTAGCGGTTGTCGTAGTTGTAGCCCAGACGGCCGAATGCCGAACGGAGTCCGTAGCGGCTGTGGCCTCCTCCCACTGCGAAGTCTTTCTGACCATGCTCAAGGTAAGTCATGAGGTTGTTCTCGAACTTCTTGGCAAAAGCGCTCAGGTCGTAGTAGGAATAGTTTTCCTGCGACACTCCCAGGAGGGCCGACACATTGTGTACTCCACCGAATGACCTGTCATAGTTGGAGGTGAGCTCCAGGAGGTAGCGGTTGCCCATGCTGCGCGATTCGCTGAGAGAAGCGTCCGGATTGGGCTTGAGAGCACCTATCTGGTAGGTTGGAGTGAAGACCTTTGAATGGGAGAAATTGAGGTTGTCGCTTCCCTGGAACTTCAGCACGAGGCCGTCCAGGGGGGAATACGAGATGTAACCCGAGGCGGAAAGTCCGTCGTAGCGGTTCTTGGTGTCGATCAACTTGTTGAAGGCCACAGGGTTGCCGGCGTCTGACATACCCATTCCGGCAACAGCTCCTCCGAAGCCTCCGTCGTTCTTCTCGTCGTAGACGAACACCAACGGCTCGATGTTGGTCACCTGGTACATTGTGTCGAATCCGGAACTCTCGACGGGGATTATGTCCTCATGGCCGAAATTGACGGATTCTCCTATCTTCCACCGGCCTCTCCTGACGTCTGAATTGAGTCGGAAGCCGTACTTGTCGGAACTGGTCGCAACGGCGATGCCCTGGATCTCTGAATAATAGCCCGAGAAGGCAACGTTCATGTTGCTGTTGCCTGCTACGTAGCCGACATCGTATTTCTGGGACAGGCCGACCTGGTAGTATTCCTTCTGCCAGTCCGTGTCGGCGAAGCGTGAAGGGTCGGCCTTGAAGGCTGAGATGTACGCTGGCCACCTCTCCTGAGGCTCTCCGGCGTTCTCCAGGGCCCATTGCCTGACTTTGACGAACTCGGCTGCGTTGCACATCTCCATTCGCTTGGGCAGGTCGTCGATACCGTAGTAGGCTGACATCGTGATCCTTGGCTCGGAAGCCTTGTCGCCCCTCTTCGTCTCGACCAGGATGACGCCTGCTGCAGCCCTTGCGCCGTAAATGGCCTGCGTGGCTGCATCCTTCAGAACCGAGATGGATTTGATGTCTTCCGGATTGAGGTATGACATTGATCCCGGGACTCCGTCGATGACCACGAGGGGGGTGTTGTCGGATCCCCAGGAGGTGACTCCGCGGACCATCATGACAGGTTCAGAGCCGGGAGCTCCGGAAGAGAAGTTGACCGAAAGACCCGGGGCCATGCCCTGCAGGGCAGTCGAGGCATCTTCGGTCGCGATCTTCTCCAGTTTCTTCGAACTGACTGAGGCGACAGCTCCCGAAACGTCCTGCCTCTTCTGGCTTCCGTAGCCGATGGCCACGACTTCTTCCAGCATCTCGGCATCCGGCTCGAGAGTCAGGTCGAGTGCCGGTCCTTCGGCCTTGACTTCAACTGTCTTGTAGCCGATCAGGGAGATGACAAGGACATCGCCCCTTGTCACGTTGATGGAATAGTTGCCGTCAAGGTCCGTGCTGGTACCTTGACCCGTACCCTTGACGAGAACGTAGGCCCCGACAGCTCCGGAACCGGTCTCGTCCTTGATTTGTCCCTTGACATTGATAAGTTCCTGCGCCCCTGCGATGGTGGCTCCCAATGCCAGGATGATGGTTAACAGAATCCTTTTCATGAATATTACTTGATTAAGTGGTCACCCGAACCCCGGGCTTTCGACGGCAAAAATACCGGTGCCCTCAATGGACGGCAAGAAAAGGATATCCCTCCCATCTCTACAAACAGGGGGTGATAATGGAGTTTAATCTCTACAACTTTCGATGTGGATCAGTTGAAAATCAAATTGTTGAGAATTACCCCTTCTCTACGGATCAGATTTTCCCTAGGAAGTCGCTAAGATTGTCGCTGGCCTGGAGATTGAGCTTCTTGCGGAGACGGTACCTGGCCATGTCGACGGATTTCGGTTCCATGGACATCATGAGTGAGATCTCCTTTGAGGACATTCCGATCCTGAGGAGCGAGGCAAGCCTTTTATCTGAGTTGGAAAGGTCCGGGTAGATGGATGAGAGTTTTGCGATGAAACCAGAGTTGATGTCATCTATCATCTTGTCGGCCTCGTCGTTTGTCCTGTTGAACTGGGAGATTGACGAATTGAGTTTCTTGAGGTGGCGCGTGGCTTCGTCCGAGTCCATCCCGTAGGCTTCCTTTATCCTGTCCTGGATGCCGGACAGGATCTCGTTTCGGCTGCGGACGTAGATTGCGAAGTTCTCAAGCTCTTTCTTGTTGAGATCCAGTTCCTTCTGCATCAGTTCCTTCTGCTTGTGGTTCGCTTTCCGGAAGACCCTGTAGGACACCGCCACCACGACACAGATCGCAGCCAGGATTGCGATGATTGCGGCCGCTATCTTCCTCCTAAGCCGGAACTCCCTTTCGCTCTGCTCCTGCTCTTTCCTGATGGTCTGGATGTTCTTTTCCATCAGGTTGACCTCGATGTTCTTCAGCCCTCCGGTCATGTCCTTGCTTTCGATCTGGTCCAGGAGGCTTTTCAGGTCCGAGTAGGCCCTGGAATACTCTCCCATGCCGGCATAGACCTCGGACCTGTAGCGGAGGTTGTCCATAGTCAGCTCCTGGGCGTTGGTCATGTCGGCGTAGACCTTTGCCTTTGAAAGGGCCTCCAGGGCGCTGGCATTGTCTCCTAGCCTCCTGTACTGGTAGCCGAGATTGTTGTAGTTCTCTCCGAGGACCCATGTCCTGCCGAGGGATTCGTTGATCGCTATCGCCTCCTTGAGCTGTTCGATTGTTGTGGCCGGATCCGCGTCGATGAAAGACATGTTGTTGAGATTCTGTGCGATCCCGATCTTGTTGCCTATGGCCCGGTTGAGCCTAAGGGACTCGGCGAAATACTTCCCGGCCATGCTATTGTCCGGTATCGCGATGTAGATCAGACCCTTGTTGTTGTTGCATCTCGCGATCGACGCCGTGTCCTTCCTATGTTCGGCAATGGCCTGAGCCTTCTCAAGGTACCTGAAGGCATGGTCGAAGTCCTTGATCTTCTGGTAGGAATAGCTTATGCTGAGGTAGATGTCGGCCATGAGGGAACTGTCCTCATCCGGGCAGTTCCTTTCAGCCTCGAGAAGATATTCATAACTGGTCACGTAATCGCCCATGTTGATGTAGGCATTTGCGATGAGGTACTGGGCTTCCGCGATCAGGGTCGGCTCCTTGGCCGAAGCCGCTTCCGTGAGTGCCTGCCCCGCGTGGTAGATTGCTTTGGCAGGATCCCGCGAGAGGTTCTCTCCTGCTTTGTCGAGGTGTTCGCGTACAGTCCATCCATCCTCCTTCGCAAGCAGCGGAAGAAGAGACAGGAAAAAAGCTATGAATATGGAAATGTATTTTTTCATGGGCGGTTATCAGTCAAGGTAAAGGTACAACTTTTTTATATATTTGCAGAATAATATTGTCGATATGCAGATCAAGGAAAAGTCATACAAGGTGGCGGGACACGTGTTCACGCTGAAGATGGAAGAGGACGATAAGCTTTGGAACGCCCTTGGCAACTACGAGCCTTTCGCGTGTGAGGCTGATTCCGATCCTGTGTTCACTCTCGAGCTTGTCCAAAAGGTTGAGACTGAGGGGAAGAAGGAACTTTATATCTCCGACCCTGAGGATGTCGAACAGAGGATTGACATCTACACCATGGAAGACGGCTACCTGTTCGAGATGGCTCCCTTCGGCAATGTGCCGGTGTGCGGTTGGCTCAGGGTGGATTCCGGTTTCACCACCGGTTCGCTCATGGTAGAAAAAGACAATCGCTTCTGCGTCAACAATGCCCTGATGCTGATGTATGCCTTCCGTACCGCGGATCTGGACACCCTTGAGATGCACGCCTCCGTGACCGTCAAGGACGGAAAGGGTTTCCTGTTCCTTGGCAAGAGCGGGACCGGAAAGAGCACTCACAGCAGCCTCTGGCTTAAGAATATTCCCGGAACACATCTTTTGAATGACGACAATCCCATCGTGAGGATAGTTGACGGTCAGGTGAGGGTCTACGGCAGCCCTTGGAGCGGCAAGACCCCATGCTACCGCAATGAGGACTATCCGGCCGGGGCCTTCGTCAGGATCAACCGTGCTCCCTACGATGCTATCCACAGGATGTCCATCCCCGAAGCTTTCGCATCGATTTCTTCGTCCTCGTCCGGCCTCAGGGCCATCCGGAGGATAGGAGACGGGCTCTATTCAACACTGTCGTCGGTCGTCCAGACCGTGCCCTGCTATGTGCTCGACTGCCTTCCCGATGACGAGGCGGCCATAGTTTGTTCAAAGGAGGTTCTTGGCAATGCGTAAGTTCGCCGAGTGGATCCTGAGGATGATGCGCCATGTCGTGCAGCCTTTCCTGAAGAAGCCTGCTTCTCCCGGAGTGGTTTCCGACAAGCGGACTATCGGGGACGACAACTATTTCATGGCGGTACGCATGTTGCTTGACGAGGGTAAGGAAGTCCTGTTCACTCCCAAGGGCGACAGCATGCTGCCGTTCATCAAGAACGGACGCGATTCCGTGGTGCTGGCTTCGTTGTCCAGGCCGCTGGAAGTGGGAGACATAATCCTTGTCAAGATAGGCCCCAAGTACATCATGCACAGGATTTTCGCCCTTGACGGAGACAGGATCACCTTGATGGGCGACGGAAACATAAAGGGCAAGGAGCACTGTACCTTGAAGGATGTGATCGGAATTGTGACCGAGATCCACAAGGAGAGCGGAAAGGTTGTCAAGCCCGGGAAAGGAAGGTTCTGGAGAGCCATCCGGCCGTTGAGATTATTTTTTTTGGTATTTTATAAAAGAGTGATATTATGAGGATTATCGAAGGTTTCGTCCTTAGGCCCCTCGTCGGGGAGTACATAGTGATCGGTGAGGGAATCGCCCAGATCAACTTCAACAAGATGGTTTCTCTGAACCCTACGGCCGCCTATCTTTGGGAAAGCGTCGAAGGCAAGGATTTCACAGTCGAAGACCTGACCAAGCTCCTTACCGACAAGTATGAAGTGACGGAGGAGCAGGCCGCCGCCGATGCCGCAGCCCTTGCGGCGAAATGGATCGAGGCCGGAATAGTCTCTGAATAGTTTTACGTCCGGGACGATGAAGGATTTCAAGACATGCATTAAGGGGCTCTGGAGGATGTCCAAGCCTGTGCTGGGAAGGGACCTTGTCACCGTCCTGATAGGAGGGGTACGCATTGCCGCCTCCCTCTCGTTCGTGTGGATCTGCAAACGTCTGGTGGACATTGCTACCGGTGTCAGTGACGTAGCTCTCGCACCTCACGTCTGGATAATGATCGGTATCATCCTGACACAGATCATCTGCGGACTTGCATCCAATTACTGGGGCGCCTACAACACCATCAAGACTCGCAACCAGCTGAGACTCGGGATGTTCGCCCATGTGCTGAACTCCCGCTGGAATGGTCGTGAGGCCTTCCGTTCAGGAGACACGATCAACCGTCTTGAGGAGGACATCAGGGTTCTCACCGACCTTATCTGCGGCAGTTTTCCCGATGTGATCATCACCATCTGCCAGTTGCTTGCCGCTTCGGTCTACCTCTTGACGATGGCACCGTCGCTTCTCTGGGTCCTTATCATCCTGATGGCTGCCGCCGTGATCGGCTCCAAGATGTATTTCAAGAAGATCCGTGAGCTTACGTCAAAGATACGCTCACTGGACAGCGAGGTTCAGCAGCTGGAGCAGGAGAATCTTCAGAACAGGGTTCTGGTCCTGACCCTTTTTGGCGTCGGGAATATAGTTTCGCGTCTCTCCGGTCTTCAGGAGACTATCAAAAAGAACACAATCACCAGGCTCAATTACAATGCGGTTGCCAGGGGCTTCATGAACATCGGTTTCATGGGCGGATATGCCGCAGCCTTCCTTTGGGGAATATACGGCATCAAGTCCGGAGCGGTGACCTACGGTATGATGACCGCCTTCCTGCAGCTGGTCGGCCAGGTCCAGCGTCCTATTGCCAGCCTGGGTACGCAGGTACCTGCTTTCATCAAGGCGCTTACCTCGATAGAGCGTCTGCTGGAACTAGAGGACCTCAAGGTTGAGCGCTATCACGGTGACGTCCTCTTCGAAGGAGCCCCCGGGATCCGTGTCTCCGATGTCTCGTTCGCTTACTGTCATCCTGAGCGCAGCGAAGGATCTTCCAGTCGCAGCGAAGGATCTGCTCCTCGCCTCGTCCTCGACAACTTCTCCCACGACTTCGCTCCCGGTACGCTGACGGTAATCGCCGGTCCGACCGGAGTAGGGAAGAGTACCCTCACAAGGCTCATGCTTGGGCTGCTGCATCCGACAGAGGGAACCGTCAACCTATATTCCCGGAACGGCAAGTCCCACACTGCCGACGTGGACACTCGCTGCAATTTCACCTACGTTCCTCAGGGCAACAGCCTCCTAAGCGGTACGATCAGGGAGAATATGCTTCTGGTAAATTCGGAAGCTACTGATGAGCAGATCGTCGAGGCTCTAAAGCTGGCGGCTGCTGAGTTCGTGCTGGGTCTTCCCGACGGTCTTGACACGGTCTGCGGAGAGAGCGGCACAGGCCTTTCCGAAGGTCAGTGCCAGAGGATTGCCATAGCCAGGGCCCTGCTGCACCGTGGAGGAATCATGATCCTTGACGAGGCCACCTCCGCCTTGGATGTCGAGACCGAAGAACGTCTCCTCGACAACATCCACACCCATCTCGCCGGCGACAAGACCATCGTCTTCATCTCCCACCGTCCCGCCGCCACCCGTATCGCCGACGACGTCGTGAACCTGTAGGCCCTTTCTTGCCTGAAGCCGCATGCGGCCACTGTCCTTCATCCATCATCTGCCACATCCAGCGGCCATCTTCTTAACCATTCACAACCCGACAGTGCGGTTCTGTTACGGAATACTCTGATAATCTGAATATTAAGCAATTTAACCGTCTCGATTTTGAGACCGCTCAATTATACAATTGGCTGGTAATTAAATATTTACATCACAGCATTCCTTTCCCAGTTTTTATTTACTATTTTTGTTCCACTAATCTTGGTGCAAAGTTTTTATGATAGACGAAATCCTTCAGTACAACCGGGAGTTCGTGGCGAGAAAAGGCTACGAGCCGTTTATTACAGACAAATATCCTTCAAAGAAGCTTGCGGTGCTGACATGCATGGACACCCGCCTGACCGAGCTGTTGCCCAAAGCGCTCGGACTCAGGAACGGCGATGCAAAGATCATCCGCAATGCCGGAGGCCTGGTCCTGACTTCTACAGATTCAGCCATCCGCTCTTTGCTTGTAGGAATATATGAGCTTGGTGTTGAAGAGATTATGGTTGTCCATCATTCCAATTGCGGAGCCTGCCACATGTGCTTTGAAGAATTCAAGCCGCTGATGCTGGGAAGGGGAGTCTCCCCTGAAGCCATTAAGGCTTTTGAAGAGGCCGGCTGTGACATTGAGGAATGGCTTGAAGGCTTCCATGACACCGAGGCTTCTGTCCGCCGTACTATGGCTGCGATCACCGGCCATCCACTTGTTCCAAAGGATGTTACCGTCCGCGGTTTCATCATAGATTCCGTCACCGGTGCTCTGACGGAACTTAAATAAACAGAAATTTTCAAAAGAAACCCCCTCCTAGGTCCGGTCGCCCCTTGGTGGTTTCCGGAAGATTTGGTAATCTTGCCAGCGAAAGGCCAGGCTTGACCTGACCTTATCCTTGACCTTAAACTTTAGATTATGCAAATCTTTGCCAACCTGCTCCACGACGATACTTTCAAGATTGTCGTCGGGGCGCCGGGAAATGAGACCTGTTCTGTACTTCGGAAGAAGGGGAGCAGTTCATCGTAGAGATGCAGTTCTCTGGCCAGGCTACCTTCAAAGAACGGATGCTGGTGTACGCGACGTATCCGATCCGTGCGCAGATGGACAAGAGGCTGAAAGAAATAGAGAAACTGACATCAGGGGATGAAGAGGCTGCGGAAGCGAGTGGCAGGAAGCCCGACAAGATGTATTACGGCTTGCACCCGATCTATGTTATCAGCCTTCTGAACTTCAGTCTTCGTCATGAGAACAATGAGGCGTTGGACGAAGGGATGATCAGCCGGTATTCGATTCGGAATGACCGCAATGGAGAACTGATGACAGATGCACTGCACTTCATCTTTCTGGAACTTGGGCGGTTGGGCTTGAGGAAGAGGGACTACGCAAAGTGCAGGACACCGCTTCAGAAGATGGCATATTCGTTGAAATATATGCACGAGCTTGGCGCTGCTCCAGCAGGGTTCGAAGATGGGTTTCAACGGATGCTTTACAAGGCCAGCGAGCTGGCCGGAATGACACAAGAACAACGAAGACAATACGATAGAGCCATGACAACAAAGATTGACATAATTGCCCAGCAGGAATATGCCAGCGAGGAAGGACTCGCCGAGGGGCTCAAAAGAGGCCAAAGACAAGGTCGCCAGGAAGGTCGCGCAGAAGGTGCAGAACTCAAGTCTGAGGAGATTGCACGAAAGATGATTGATTCGAACATTCCATATGAAACCATTAGATTATGCACAGGCCTATCAGATGCAAAGATCCGTAGCCTTATGGAATAAATTGAGCAATCAAACAATTAGACTCACATATCCGTGCTTTCTAGGGCTTTTTTGCCTAGCAACCGCACCTGTAATAACGAATCCGTGCTGTCAAGGTAGACCGGCACGGTGTTTTTTATTATGTCTGTTCGGCCCGTTGTTCAGATCATTGTTGATAACTTTTTTTCATGATCATCCGGATGCAAAATCCACATTGGAGGCCCTTAATTTGAATCATTTTGATTAGCCACTTGCAGAACCTTCATTTTCTGTCCTTTAAGTGTAACTTAAAGATTTGGAATTCACCCGAAAAATTCATAAAAATGCAAGACTTTGGCTTTGAAAAATTAACCGCATTTTTAGGCAAAATTTATTAATCATAAAATTCAAAATTTGTAGTATGAAAAAGAAACTAATGTATGAAGTTCCCGACGCGGAACTGATCGAGCTGAAAGCTCAAGGAGTCTTTATGGCCTCAGTAGAAGGCGAGTCTATTCAATCACTCGAGTATGACTCTGATGAGTTGAATTGTTAATTATGTGTAGACTTATGAAAAAGAATTTATTCTTCATAGCTAGCACCATCTTTATGGTTCTTGCTGTTACTAATTGTTCTAAAGAGATTATTGATCCTTCAAATGATAATGACATTCAAAAGGGATCTTCTTTTGAGCTTATTGCCACACCAGTTGAGACAAGAACAGAGAATGATGGCATGAACACTAAATGGGTCAGCGGTGACGCGATAAATGTGTTCCATGCTGAAGAAGAAACTACTAACTATGTTAGTGATGGCGAATTTATAATCACAGATGTTTCTACCAATCGATTCCAAGGAACTGTTTCTGAAACTCTTGAAGCTGACAAGAAGTATGATTGGTATATGTTCTATCCTTATAGCTCCCATATTACTACTCCCGCTAATACGAACGCTGGTTATACTGTTGTTGGTAGTAGGAATAATGGAAATCAGACGCAGGCTGGTAATAATAACAAGGCCCATATTGCGGGCCCCAATTATCCACTTATTGGAGTACTTCCCTCTGTTGCAAGTACGGAGGTTCCTAAAGTGAGCGTGAATCAGGTGTGTTCCTTCATAGAGTTTAATGTTAAGAATACTTCGAGTGAGGACCTTGTCGTTAAAAGTATTGTCTTTACAGCCACGGAAGACATTGTTGGAACGTATTATATAAATTTCATCGATCCTGAGAATGTAGTGTTCACTCCCAGTACCAATGATGATGGAACGTATACTTATGCCTCTGAGAAGGCGGTCCTGAATGTTACTGATGGAGAGACAATTGCTAATGGTAATAGCGCAGCCTTTTATATTGGAATAAAGCCTTTCAGTGTTTCTTCCGGAACGTTGAAGGTTGCTGTCAATGGGTATGAGAAGGAAATAAATATCACCAAGAGTACCTCATTCTCCGCAGGAAAAATCAAGAAGATAAACTTCGATTATAACAAGGAGGCGGAAGTATTACCTGTTTATGACAATACTTCGGCAGACTATTCGACTGGCTTCGAGGATGGCTTTACTGCCGGAACAGCTTACAACAATACGCTTGAGAAGCTTGATGGTCCAGAGAATGAGCAGTGGGCATCATACTACGGAACCGTTTCCACGAGTTCAAAACTCAATGGTAATAATTCAATGCAAATGCGTTGGTATACTTCAGCTGCTAAAAATCTTGGATATGCCCGTACAAACTTTAAAGTTGCTAAAGTTGGTTCTGTCTCTTTCTCAGCGGCCGCCACTAACAATTTGAATCTTTCTCTGTTCTACATGACTGAAAAAGATGAAGATTGGGTTCTAGCTCAAACGTTTACCCTGACATCGACATCGAAGCAGTATAGTTATGAGTTCTCTTCTCCTATTGAGAATGCCCAGTTGAAATTCCAGATTGCTCTTCCTGCGACAAATCCTTCAAGCAATTCGAATGTGCGAATAGATGATGTTGTCGTTTCTAAGGATGTACCTGTTGTGGAACTGGCTTCCATCGCCATTACTAAGAATCCCACCAAGACTACGTATACCCTAGGTGAAGAATTTGTTTTTGACGGAGAGGTAACTGCTACCTATTCCGATGGGTCTACAGTCGTTGTTACTGATGATATTGAATCTGACGGCGCAACAGTAGTAGCTACTGTGGGTGTAGATAAGACCGTTACTATCTCTTACACTGACGGTGAAATTACTAAGACTTCTACGTATGAGATTACTGTAAACGACCCTGATGCTTCTTATATAGAGGTTCCTTCTCAGACGATCACCTTCTCTGAACTTGGGTATGACAATGGTGCCGAGGTAAGCCAGGTTGATGGGACCAACTGTGGCATAAACTTCAATAAGGGAACAAATTCTAATACGCCGAAGTATTATACCTCAGGTAATGCAGTTCGTGCATATGGTGGAAACTTCTTTATTGTTACAGTTGAAGAGGGTTATCAGATCAGTTCCATAGAGCTGACCTTTGGCTCTAGCGATGGCTCAAATGCTATTACCACGGATAAGGGAACATATTCCGATGGTAAATGGACTGGTTCCGTTCAGAATGGAGGTTCAGTTACCTTCACTATCGGAGGAACCACTGGAAATAGGAGAATCAGTTCTATTAAGATTAACTGAAGCGGATCCGGAGGCGGAACCTCCGGGGGCCAGACGGCTACAGCAATAGTAACTACTGGTGATGCTACGGACGTGAGTTCGTCAGGGGCAACCCTGACCGCTTCTTTCTCGGGAGTTTCAACCGTCAATAAGCCAACAGACGTCTTATTCAAATACGGAACCTCTTCAGACAATTTGAATCAGACAATCGGTGCGATTGAGTCGATTAATTCGGGAAGCGGTGATTTTACTGCTATCTTGACTGAACTCAGTAGTGGCACGGCTTATTATTTCCAGGCCTACATGACGGTCTGGGATGAGGAGGCCAACGAGTACAAGACGATTTCCGGTGACGTAATTAAGTTCGAAACAAACCCGAAAGGCGAGACTGGAGTCCAGCGTGGCTATTATGAGTTGCCATCTATGAGCACTGTAAAGAATGGTGAGTATCTTGTAAGCTCCACAGATCCTAATACCTACTTTGCCTATCACATGTGCGCCGGCGGAGAAACATATTCATTCAACGGCAAACTGATTACGGCACGTAATTACACGGTTTGTTTCAGTGGCGAAGACCATGTTGCATATTGGGTAGCGGCTCCTAGACATACCATGTATAATGGGAACAACAGGACAGATAATTACAAAGCTGACCCGGACATCCCAAGTGATGTGCAATATCAGGCTGATAAGATAGGAGATGGTTGCAACAGAGGCCATATCTTAGGATCTGCTGAACGAGGTGTCTCCAGTGCTACGAATAATCAGGTTTTCTATTTCAGCAATATAGCTCCGCAATTGCAGTCTGGTTTCAATACAGGCGGAGGTGGGTGGAATGAACTTGAGGATTGGGTAGACGGTCAAGTATGTGCTGATACGCTCTATCAGGTTGTCGGTTGCTATTTCAAAGACTATACTGATGGCTATAAAAACAGCGTCAAGGCCAAGAAAATCAGCTACGGTGGCAGAACCGATGTCAGTTTCCCGACCATGTTCTACTACGTGCTGATCCGTACTAAAAAAGGTAATTCTGGCAAGGCGTTGAAGGATTGTTCAGCTGATGAACTCAAGTGTGCAGCTTTCGTCCGTTCGCACACCAATAACCTTAAGGGGCAGAAAGTTACTTCTGCAGAGATGATGAGTGTGGCTGACCTAGAGAAAATAACGGGTTTCACCTATTTCGTCAATGTCCCTAATGCGCCAAAGAACACGGTCAATGCTTCCGATTGGGGACTGTAATTAGAGATGATAAACTATCATTCAACCATTTCAGGCGACCCATGCGGGCCGCCTGGTTTGTTATTCAATCACTCCTCGGTACAGGTCTTCGATAGGGAATACCATGTCCCAGTCCTTTCCCCAGGTAGTGTGTAAGCATCCGATAAAGTACATGTATAAGATTGAAAGTGTAACCGCTACTATCCGGTAGTACCGAGGTAGTAGCGGTTATTATCCGGTAGTGTTGGGTTATGTAAGCATCCGGAGAAGTACATATTGACAAAGTGAGATTACGACTGGCATCAGTGAGATGTCAGTCGTAGTATTCTTGTGTGAGTTGGATTCTGGTGAGTGTTATCGTGTCACCGGTGACCAGTTTCCCGGCAGCAGATCC
>JAFUFS010000052.1 GCA_017469745.1 Bacteroidales bacterium
CCGCTGAAGGAGGCGGAATCCTCCGCCCTGCCATCGTCTCCCGCATCGGGCGACGGATTGTCTTTGACGTCGAGACAGCCCGCAGGCTGGCCGACGATTACCAATCGTCCCGCAAATAATCTGCGGGTCAAAAGAGAAATAGCGATTATCAATGAGTGGCACAAATCTTAAGCTTGAGTAATAGTAAACGCATGAATTGTCACACTTTTTGATACACTATATACGAAAAATCCCCCTCAGACCATTCTGAGAGGGATTTTTGTGGAGCATAGGAGAATCGAACTCCTGACCTTTTGAATGCCATTCAAACGCTCTACCAACTGAGCTAATACCCCGTTTCGGATTGCAAATATATAAACATTCAGGAATAATTGCAAAATTTTTTAGTAAAAAGGAAGCTGACCCAAAAGATTCTTCACTGCGTTCAGAATGACAATTAAATGACGCTTGAATGTCATTCTGAGGCAGGTAAGACCTGCCGAAGAATCTCTTTAGGTCAGCTTTCTAAAAAGCGACTCTACGCTTCATCCTGGAACTTGAGGACGGGCTGGCGGGCAGCCGTGGTCTCGTCCGGACGGGTGATAGGAGCGTTGTGAGGAGCGTTCTTCAGAATAGCGGGATCCTCGGCTGCCTCTGCAGCTATCTTCCTCATCACTTCGATGAAGGCGTCCAGGGTCTCCAGAGACTCAGTCTCCGTAGGCTCGATCATGATTGCCTGGTGGAAGAGCAGAGGGAAATAGATAGTCGGGGCATGGAAACCGAAGTCGAGCAGCCTCTTGGCCACGTCGAGGGTCGTAGCTCCCTCCCTTTCCACAGTTCCGTCGTCAGCCTTCCTGGATCCGTCATCCAACAGACCGTCAAACACGAATTCATGCTTGCAGATCGAAGGGATGGGCAGCTTGTAGCAATCCTTCAGGCTCTCCTTGATGTAGTTGGCAGCCAGGGTCGCGAACTTGCCGGCGAGCTTCACGTTCTGCTTGCCGAGGGTAAGGATGTAGGCATAGCCCCTGAGGATCACACCGAAGTTACCGAGGAAGCCGGACACCTGGCCGGCGCTCTTCTCATCATTGCACACCACGTCGAAGGTGCCGTCTTCCTTCCTGACGACCTTGGGGACAGGCAGGTAAGGAACGAGCTTCTCGCACACGCCGACAGGGCCTGAACCAGGACCGCCGCCACCGTGAGGAGTGGAGAACGACTTGTGGAGGTTGAGATGCATGATGTCGAATCCCATGTCACCAGGACGTACCATGCCGATCAGAGGATTCATGTTGGCTCCGTCATAATAGAGCAGGCCACCGCACTCATGGACGAGTCCGGCAATCTCCCCTATCTCCTTCTCGAACAGGCCGAGGGTGTTGGGATTGGTCATCATGATACCGGCGATGTCGTCTCCGAGGAGCGGCTTGAGGTCAGCCACGTCCACAAGGCCGTCGGCATTGGACTTCACGACCACGACGTCCAGGCCGCAGACCGCTGCGCTGGCAGGGTTGGTGCCATGTGCGCTGTCCGGGACGATAACCTTGGTCCTCTTCAGGTCGCCGCGGAGCAGATGGTACTGACGCATGATCATCAGTCCGGTCAGCTCACCGTGGGCTCCCGCGCAAGGGTTGAAGGTGAATCCGGCCATGCCGGTGAGGGCGGAAAGGGATTTCTCCATGTTGTAGTAAACCTCAAGGGCACCCTGCACGGTGCAGGCGGGCTGGAGCGGATGCAGGGCCTGGAAGCCCTTCATGCCGGCGATCTCCTCGTTGATCTTGGGGTTGTACTTCATGGTGCAACTTCCCAGAGGATAGAATCCGGTGTCGACACCGAAGTTCATCTGGGAGAGGTTGGTGTAGTGGCGGACGACTTCGATTTCGCTTACCTGCGGCAGTGCAGGTGCCTCGCTACGCAACAGATTCTCTGGGAGTGCGGTGCTGGCGGCAAACGGAGAAGAACCGAGAGAATAGCCGGTGCGGCCTTCCTTGGAAAGTTCGAATATAAGCTTATCGTAGTATTTCATATTCCTAGGCCTCCTTCACCAATGCGACCAGGGCGTCGATCTCTTCCTTGGTCCTTCTTTCAGTAGCACAGAATGTCACATAACCTTCCTCGGTGGGAAGGGCGACGAAGAATCCGCCTTCCAGGAGCTTCTTCTGGAGCCTGTCCACAGGGACGAGAGGCTTGAGGGCGAACTCCTTCAGGAAAGGCTGGGCGAACGCCTCCTCGAACTTCCCGGTCTTTAGAAGTTCATCGTGGAGGTAGTGGGCGGCAGCGCAGGAACGACTGTTGACCTCCTTGAGGCCTTCGGGACCCATGAGGGACATGTACACGGTCACGAACAGGGCCATGAGGCTCTCGTTCGAGCAGATGTTGGATGTGGCCTTCTCACGGCGGATGTGCTGCTCGCGGGCCTGAAGGGTCAGGCAGAAGCAGCGGCGGCCTTCGGTGTCACGGGTCTCGCCGACGATCCTTCCGGGAAGCTTGCGGAGATATTCCTTCCTGCAAGCCATGAAGCCCACGTAAGGGCCTCCGAAGGTCATAGGGATACCGAGGCTCTGGCCGTCTCCGACTGCGATGTCGGCTCCCCACTCTGCAGGAGTCTTCAGGACGCCGAGAGCCGAAGGGTCGCAATATTCAATGAATATTCCTCCTTCCTCGTGGATGGCGTCAGCGAAGCCGGTGAGGTCCTCTACGATTCCGAAGCGATTGACGGACGGCACGATGACTCCGGCAACGTCACCCTTGGAAAGCTCTGCCTTCATGTGGTGGGGGCAGGTGTGTCCGTCCATCACAGGGAGGTAGCCCAGTTCGATGCCATGGTACTTGGCATAGGTCTCGATGGTCCTGACCACGTTGGGAAGCAGGGTCTTGGAGACGAGCACGCGGGTCTTCTTCTTTGTGCAGGTAGGGGCCATCTTCACTGCCTCGGCAGCAGCGGTGGGACCGTCGTACATCGAAGCGTTGCTGACGTCCAGTCCGGTGAGGGCGCAGATCATGCTCTGGTACTCGAATATGTACCTGAGCGTGCCCTGGGAAATCTCAGCCTGATAAGGAGTGTAGGCCGTCAGGAACTCGGACCTCGAGATGATGTAGGGAACGACGGAAGGAGTGTAGTGGTCGTAGGAACCCTGACCAACAAACACCTTCAGCTTAGCGTCCTTGGCATCGAGTTTCTCGAAGAAGCTCCTGACCTCCTCCTCCGACATGGCGTCGGGGAGGTCGTACTCACCCTTGAAGATGAAGTCCTTCGGGACATCGGAATAGAGGTCGTCCATTGACCCGACTCCGACGCGCTCCAGCATTGTGCGGACATCATCTTCAGTGTGAGGGAAATACTGGAATGTCGCCATGTCTACTTCTCAGAAAAAGCCTGGTAAGCGGCTGCGTCCATAAGGGCCTCGACCTCTGCGGGATCACTCATCTCGACCTTGATGATCCAGGCCTCGTAGGCATCCTCGTTGATCTTCTCGGGAGCGTCCTCAAGATCAGGATTGACCTCGACGACCTTACCGGAGACGGGAATAAGAAGCTCGCTGGAAGCCTTGACGCTCTCGAGGGCACCGAATTCCTCGCCTGCCTCGAACTCGTCGTCAACCTCGGGGAGGTCGGCATAGGTGATGTCACCAAGCTCATGCTGTGCGAAATCGGAGATACCGATGACAGCCACGTTGCCTTCGACCTTTACCCACTCATGGTCCTCGCTGTAACGGAGGCCTTCTACTACTTTGCTCATGATTAATTGTTTTTAATGTTGATTATCAATTATTTCTTGTAATTTGTCTGATAGAATCTCTTCTTTACCACCTTCCCGGGGAAGACCTTCTTGCGGATCCTCACAAAGAGAGGGGTGTCGAGGGCTCCGTTCTCCCTGTTCACGAGGGCGAAGCAGATGCTCTTCTCGAGGGAAATGCTGTGATAGCCGGTGGTGACCACACCGACCTCGGTACCGTCCTCAAGCTCGACAGGATAGCCGGCGCGAGGGATGGCCTTGTCCTGGAGTTCGATTCCAACGAGCTTCTTCGCGGTGCCGTTGGCCTTCTGGTCAGCCACGGCCTCCTTGCCTATGAACTCGTCCTTGTCCAGCTTGCAGAACATGCTGAAGCCTGCGATGACAGGAGAGATCTCAGGAGTAAGTTCGTCACCGTAGAGAGGCAGACCGGCCTCGAAACGGAGGGTGTCACGGCAACCGAGACCGCAAGGTGCGACTCCAGCCTTCAGGAAAGCATCCCAGTACTTCACGATGAGCCTGTGGGAGGCATAGATCTCGAAGCCGTCCTCGCCGGTGTAACCGGTGCGGCTGATGATGACCCTCTGGCCTTCATCTTCGAAATCCTTGAAGGTGTAGAAAGTGAGGGCGGCGGCATCTGCGGCAAAAGGAAGCACCTTCACGAGAGTTTCCTCTGCGAGAGGGCCCTGGAGGGCGATCTGGCCCCAGCTGTCGGACTGGTTGTCGATCTTTACGTCGAAGCCTTCGCTGTGCTCCTTGATCCATGCATAGTCCTTCTCGATGTTGGCTGCATTGACCACGAGGAGATAGTGCTCCGGTTCGAACTCCTTGTAGACGAGGAGATCATCCACTGTACCTCCGTCAGGGTACAGCATCATGCCGTAGAGGACCTGGCCGGGGACCATGGGACGTATGTCGTTTGTGAACACATGGTTCACAAACTTCTCAGCATCGGGGCCGCACACGAAGATCTCGCCCATGTGGGAGACATCGAACATTCCCACCTTGTGGCGGACTGCAAGATGCTCCTCGGTGATCGAGGAATACTGTATCGGCATGTCGAAGCCCGCGAAGGGACTCATCTTGGCTCCGAGAGCCAGGTGGCTGTCGTGAAGACAGGTAAGATTAAGCATTTCTTCCATTATGGTTATCAATTATGTAAAAATAATCTAGTCTCTCAATATTTCGTCCTTGATCCTCCAGTCGCCATAGGGATCCATCACCGCCTCGGCCTTGTCCTGGGCCTTGGTCTCAAGGTTGAAGAAAAGGTCCATGCCAAGCTTCGCCTCGAGCTCGTCCACCGTCATTGCATAAAGCGTCAGGTTCCTAGTGCACGCCTCGTTCGGGAATATGAAACCGATCGCGGCGTAAGTCCCATCCTTTCGGCGGGCCAGCAGGGCCTTGAAGAAGGAGTCCGGAACCATCACATGGTTCTGGCCTATGTGCTTGGGGTTGTTGTACTCGAATATGGGGCCGCAGACCACCCAGACGGACTTGTAGTAGCGGGCCTCGCGGCGCACCTGCTTCTCGAGGTCGTTCCATGCCCCGGAATTGAGATTGTGGTTCTGCGGGCAAACATTGCTCAGGTAGAAGCTCTCCTTCATGGTCTGCGAACTCCACCTCATGTCGGCAGCAGGAGCCATGTGGCCACGGTCGTAGCCTGAGCCGACGTAATCCTTGTCATAGGCCTGGCGGCCCTTGATGAGGGGATCCGGCTCGAAACCGTCCTCCCTGCTGCGGAACCCGGTGTTGAGTTCTGTCTCAAGAAGTTCGTAAGCCACCCAGTTTGGTACGCGGTAATCGGAATTGTAGGAAAGGGCGTAGCCCATGTGCTCGATGATCGTTCCCTCGTTGTCCTCCAGCCTGTAAGGGATCTCGAGACGGGACATAAGGTCCTTGTCAGGAACGACTTCCCCGTCAGAAAGAACGACAGGATCGTCTGAAGCGCCTTCCGAGCCGCCCCAGACGAAGTGGTAGGCCGTGCCCAGAAGGGCCAGGACTATAAGGGTTATTATGGAAGTCTTCTTCTGCTTGTCCATATTCCTACAAAGCTAATCTCAAGCCGAATGTACCTTTGAAGTTCTTGCCGGGCATGTACGAACGGTTGGTGATGCGGCAGGCATCCCAACGAGCGGCGCAGCTGCCTCCGCGAAGGATCCTGGTGCCGCCCTCGAGGGCGCCGATGGGATTGGTCGCAGGGGCGGTCGTATATTCAGAAGCCCTGTCGTAGCACCACTCCCAGGCATTGCCGCTCATGTCGTAGAGGCCAAGCTCATTGGGCTTCCTCGTGGCTACGTTCTGGAGTTTCGAATCGGCATTGTCCAGGAACCACATGACCGACTTCATGCCATTGCCGCCGCTGAAGCCATAGTGACGGGAGAACTTGCCGCCGCGGGCAGCATATTCCCATTCAGCCTCGGTAGGAAGACGGAACTTCCTTCCGGTCATGGCGTTGAGCCTGCGGAGGAAGACCTGGCAGTCGTACCAGGAGACATTCCCTATAGGTTTCAACGGTTCTTTGACATCATTGAGATAAGGGACGGTCCCCATCACGGCAAGCCACAGGCCTACAGTCACCTCGGTCTCCCCTATCTCGTAGTCGTCCAGAGTCACCTCGTGGGCGTTCGTCTCATTGTCGGGCACCTTGAAATTCAGGTACGGGCTGTCGAAATCATTGAATCCCATGGAGAACTTACCGCCCTGAACCTTGACCATCTTGAAAGCTACGTCTCCCACGGAAAACTTCTCAGGGATGCCGTCAGCTGCATCTATCTTCTCCCTGTCGATCTTAGTACCGTCCAAGGGACCGAGAATAGCCTCTGTCAGAGGATCGTCAGTGGCCTGGACAAGGCGGAAACCGACCTTCACCCTCCTGGTGTGGGAGTCGATGCTCATCCTCTCCAGGGTCGTACGGGCCACCTTCTGCGAACTCTCCTGAGGGCCGCGAGGATTGACCATCAGGCTCATAGGGACGAAATATTCGTCCTTCGTGGCATCCTCGGGAACCTCGTCATAGCTGTCTAGGCACCACTCAGCCACGGCGGTGAATTCCTTGTCGCCGCAGATCTTCTGGGCATATTCCCACTGAGCCTCTGTCGGAAGTGAATATTCCTTGCCGGTGGCCTTGGAAAGTTTCTTGATGAACTTGGTGGCATCCACCCAGGAGACCATGTCGACAGGGGCGGAAGGATCCTTCACTGGGCTGGGATTCTTTCCCATGACCGCAGTCCAGAGAGCCTGGGAGACAGGCTTTGCACTGATAGCGAAACCGTCGAGAGCCACAGGCTGGGCGATTCCATGGGTAACCTTCCTTCTGTTGTCAGCTGAAATGCCCATCGTGAAGTTACCTGCAGGCATCTCGATCATGTCGAGTTCAGAGACCGCCTGCGGTCCTGCAGAATGCTTGCAGGACTGTGCGGAAAGGGCCAGCAAAACGATTGCGGCAAGAGTTAAAAACCTGTTCATACCGACATGATCCGTATATCCTACAAATATATGAAAAAAGAAAAGGATGACCAAGACCGGTCACCCTCTTCAATTTGCTTATCCTTCGGACTAGTACTCTACCACCGGAGGAAGGACCTTTGCCTGGTCGATCATCTTCTGGACCATCTTCTCGGTAGGAACAACCTTGGTGAGGTGTTTCTCCTCGTTGACCTCGGTCATCTTGGCGACGAGGTTGGCGGCGACCCTGTGCTGGAATTCCTTCACGGTGTCGACTCCGGAGGCCTCGAGAAGTTCGGAGAACTGAGGGCCGACTCCCTTGATACGGAAGAGGTCAGCATGGTTTACCCAAGTGAGGATGAGCTTGCCGGTGATGCCGGTTGTCTCCTCAAGTTCCTTGCGGCCCTTGGGGGTCTTGCCTCTTTCAAGAAGCTGATCAACTGTCTCAACGCCTGCTGCGATGAGTTTCTCTGCATAGACCGGTCCTACGCCCTGAATGTCGATAATCTTGTAAGTCATTTTGATAAGATATTTGAAATGAATAACAAAGTTCTGCTATCCAAATATAATCAAAATCTTTAACTTGACAAATTTTTCGTCAGAAGGACTGCACAAACTGGATGTCCTTCTTGAGCATGACCTTCGGCTCCATCAGGTAGACTTTCTGGAAGAGGCGGAACTGGTTGACCTTGGAAAGGTAGACCTTGTCCTCGTGCTTTCCCTTGCGCCACCACTTGTAGAAGCCGATGGGATCGTTCTCGAACGGGATCTTCGCCACGATGTCGGAAGAATAGCCCGGGAAATCGATGGTCACGTTCAGGCCCATGTACTGCTTGAAGTACTGAGGGTCCGCCCTGCGGAGTTTGCTGACAAGAGGATTGAGCACTTCGATCTGATCCACGTGGAGGACTTTCTCCCTGATGATCATCTTGTGGATCCTGACTGGATCGTAGTTCAGCCACGCACCGAGCCTCAAAGTCTTCTGTCCCTCGGGAGTGTCGAGGGTCAGTTCATCCATCGAATAGTAGATTTTCTCCGGATCAAGAGGAAAAATCGGTTCCGCGTCGGCCATAAAAAGATGCTTACAGCAGACAAAGGTAGCGAAAAAAAACCTCTTGCACAAATCTGCAAGGCCGAAAAATGCCTATTTCTTCAGATAAGCGTCGGTCATTACGCGGCCGCTCCGGGCGATGAAATCTGCCAGTGACTTACCCTTCAGAAGGCCGTTTGCAAGGAGGGCCAGATCGGTCACCTGCTTGAGCATGTCGCTGCCGGCAGCATATTCCTCAACCTTCTCACGGTTCTCCTTCATTCCCTCTACGATCTTGACCATCAGAGGATTCTGAAGGTTGGCGGTGATGTTGAAAGACTCCGGCATCTCTCCGTAGAAGTTCATTCCGCCGCCCAGGGCGCTCATTTCGCGGTAACGGCGCATGAACTCGTTGCGGGTGATGAGGATAGGCGCAGCATCCTCTCCGAGGTTGTCAGCCTCGACAAGATATTCATTTTCCTTGGGCAGGACGGCCTTGAACATCGATTCGAGGGCTTTCTTGTCTTCCTCGGCGAGTTCGGGCTTCACCTTCTCCTCCTTAGGAATCAGGTTGTCGACTGAGTCGGAATCCACGCGGGCGAACCTGGTGTTCTCGATCTTCTGCTCGAGCAGGTTGACGAAGTGGGCGTCCAGCTCGCAGTCCATCAGAAGTACGTCATAGCCCTTGTTCTTGGCAGCCTCGATGAAAGGATACTGGGCGTCGACATCGGTTGCATAGAGGTAGACCACCTTCTTATCCTTGTCGGCCTGGGTGTCCTCGATGGCCTTGCGATAGTCCTCGAGGGAGAAGAACTTGCCGTCAGTGTTCTTCAGGAGAGCGAATTTGAGAGCCCTTTCGCAGAACTTCTCATCGGAGAGCATTCCGTACTCGATGAAGAGTTTGAGGTTGTCCCACTTGCTCTCCCATGCCGAACGCTCGTTCTTGAATATCTCTTCGAGCCTGTCGGCGACCTTCTTGGTGATGTAGGTGGAGATCTTCTTGACGTTCTCGTCGGCCTGGAGATAGCTCCTGGAGACATTCAGGGGAATGTCCGGAGAGTCGATCACTCCGTGGAGGAGGGTCAGGAAGTCAGGGACGATGTTCTCGACATGGTCGGTGACGAACATCTGGTTGCAGTAGAGCTGGATGTTGTTCTTCTCGATGGCCATCCTCTCCTTGATCTTCGGGAAGTAAAGGATACCGGTGAGGTTGAAAGGATAGTCGACGTTCAGATGGATGTAGAACAGGGGCTCCTCCTTCATCGGATAGAGGTCCTTGTAGAACTTGACGTAGTCCTCTTCCTTGAGCTCGGACGGCTTCTTTGTCCAGAGCGGCTCGATGCCGTTGATGACATGATCCTTGTCAGTGTCGACATATTTCTTGTCCTTCCACTCCTGTTCCTTTCCGAAAACAATCGGAACGGGCATGAACTTGCAGTACTTACCGAGAAGCTGGCTGATCTTCCCCTTGGTGCCGTAGTCCTTGGCACCGTCCTCGTCGAGGAACAAAGTGATGACAGTTCCGCGGTCTTCCTTCTTGGCAGGACCTATCTCGAACTCAGGATCGCCTTCGCAGCTCCAGAGCACTGCCTCGGCGCCTTCCTTCCAGGAAAGGGACTCGATAGTGACCTTCTTCGCCACCATGAATGCTGAATAGAAACCCAGACCGAAGTGGCCGATGATGTTCTGGTCCTTGTACTTCTCAAGAAACTCCCCTGCCGATGAGAACGCGATCTGGTTAATGTACTTGTCGACTTCCTCGGCGGTCATTCCTATACCGCGGTCGATGACTTTGAGGGTCTTTTTCTTCTCATCCAGCTCTATGCTGACCTTGAGGTCGCCAAGCTCGCCCTTGAACTCCCCGCTCGAAGCCAGGGCCTTCATCTTCTGGGTCGCATCCACCGCGTTAGCCACCAGCTCGCGGAGGAATATCTCATGGTCCGAATACAAAAACTGCTTGATGACCGGGAATATGTTCTCAGTCGTCACCCCAATCTGTCCTTTCTGTTTCATATCTGTTACTGTTTAATAATCTTTTTTCTTCTTCTTAAAAACTGCTCCCGGAAGTGGTCCTCCGGAACCGTCTCGCTCCGCTCGACCCCACCGTTCGCTTCACTACGTTCCGCTCCGGTCCCCCCTCTTAACGTGCCGAGGGTGGCAGTGGTTCCCGGAGGACCACTTCCGATTGCAGTTTATCGCCAGAATAACCAATAAACAACAAAACCGGCCACGTTGATGCAAGCGGTTTTTATAAAGTCAAATTGCGTTCCAGAGTCGAAGTGCTGACAAAATGTCACCGGACTGGCTTATGGCCAGAATCATTTGACAGAAGAAATCTCAAAGAATACTGTCGAGTATCTCCTTGTCTACCCCGAGTAGTCGGGACAGCTGAGATTGCTGAGCTCCGTAACGGTTCCTGATGATGACGCAGAGTCTAAGCAAGTCTTTCCGCGAAAGCAAAGTGTGAGACTCGGCATGGAATTCATTCCTGCATACATCCTTGATCCTTTCACGTAACTCCTGATCACTGAAAGATATCGATTCATGAATCCCATGTTCCGACTCCACAATGGATTCCAGCGAAAATTTCCTGAGGCAGTCGAAATACTCCACACTGTCCCTGAATCTCCTGGAAGCGATTTCGTAAGACACAAAGGACTTGTTCAATATTCTTCCATCGATGAACTCATAGTCATCAGGAACCGGGATGTGCGTCTTGAAAATTTTACGTTTTTCCCTTACAGAAACACTTCCTGCTTTTATCCCTGATGGGACGAAAGCATTGAAATAGACATCTGCAGAACTCCATCTGTAGGCAAGCGGAGAAGATATCCTGGCTTTGTACGGATTCCTGTGAATATAACAGATTTCTCTCTTAAGCTGCTGATCATTGGTGACTGCAACAATGTCAACATCTTCACAATTCAGAATCCCGGAAATCCCATACTGTCCGGCGGAATGCTGTGCAATCCTGAGTACCACCCTGTCATAAAAACTCAGGCAGGATTCCAAACGACCGTTCAGCAAAAGGTGCAGATGATTGTCCATCAGGCAATAAGCGATCAGACTCACATCGAATAGAGACAGAAGAAGAGCCAGTGTGTTGACTCCGAAGATAAAGTCGCTGTCACTGCGAAACAATGATTGTTTTTCCAGATGAGATGAGGAGAGATGATAGCATCCCTTTTCTCCCTTGAAAGGATCGTTGAATGAAGCGCGTTTCATAGTCTAAAGTTTTCCGAAAAGTACACATTCTTCCGCTACTTTCCAATCCTTGATCTGGTGTACCAAACGGGACCCGGCACGGCTGATATTGGTTTTCTCCTGATTTACAAACAGTTAAATAAAAGAGCCGTGCCAGACCCCACATAAAACAAAGGGGTCTGGCACAAGACTATCCGTTAAATTATTAATATTCAATCATTTAGATGAACCACTCGTGGCAGGCTCTACGGGAGAGCTGCTGCGGACAGTTGACGGCTTGCTGCACGCGCACTGCTGCAGACCCAGCAGCGCTGCCTATTTGTAGAGGAAGCGCTTGATGGACATCTTGGGGGTCTTCTCGAAGGGCTGTTCCTGGATCTCGACCTTGGTGAGCTGGCTGTAGTTGGGGAGCTTCTTGTTGGAGTTGACGCGGATCTTCTCGGGGATGTCTGAGACAGTCTCTTCATCTAGGTTGTCCCTCTTGATGGCATCCTGGTCGAGGTACACGAGGGCGACCAGCTTGGAAGCCCTGTCCACAACCAGAGACTCGCCTACGTAAGGCTGATCGTTGATCACGGCCTCAACCTCCTCAGGATAGATGTTCTGGCCGTTAGCCGAAAGGATCATCGACTTGCTGCGGCCCTTTATGAATATGTTCCCGTCCTTGTCCATGATACCGAGGTCGCCGGTCTTCAGGTAACCGTCATCGGTGAATGCATTGGCCGAAGCCTCCGGATTCTTGTAGTAGCCAATGCAGATGTTCGCACCCTTGGCCTGGATCTCTCCGGCGATGTGCTCAGGGTCCTCTGAATCGATCCTGACATGGGCGCAGGTCACAGGCTTGCCGCAGGAGCCGGCCACATAGTCCTTGTACCCGACATAGGCCAGCAGAGGAGTAGCCTCCGTCATGCCGTAGCCGACCATGTAAGGCAGTTTGATCCGCTTGAACCATTTCTCTACCTCGGGGCTGACCGGTGCTCCTCCAAGAATAAACTCCTGGACCTCGCCACCGAAGGCGTCTATCATCTTGTCATGGATCTTCTTGTAGATTATGTTCCGGACGCCGGGGATGGCGCAAAGGAACTTCATCACAGGCTTGTCCACGATGGGCTTAACCTTGGACTTGAATATCTTCTCCATCACGAGCGGCACGGTAATGAGCTGGTAAGGCTTCACCTGCTGGAAGGCCTTCATCAGGGTCGAAGGAGTCGGTGCCTTGCCAAGCCAGTAGATGGCAGTGCCGTAGCAGAGAGGATAGATGAACTCTGTCACCAGGCCGTACATGTGGGCCATAGGCAGCATGGAGATCATCCTCTGGTGCTCATTGGTAGGGCGGTTGACCTGACTGAACTCGATCGTCGCGCAGAAGTTCCTGTAAGTCAGCATGACACCCTTAGGATTGCCGGTCGAACCGGAGGTGTAGTTGATCACCGCCAGATCGTCCCAGTTGTCGGTCGGGTACTGCACGTCCGCAGGGCCGAAGCCGTCAGGATACCTCTCAGCGAAAAGGTTGTCGATGTTGTCCCAGAGGGCCTTGACCTCAGGCTCGACACTGTAGAGAACCTTGAGATTGTCGACGTCCATCACGAACTTGACCTGAGGAGTCTTCGAAAGGTCCAGCTTGGAGAACTTGTCGGCATTGGTCAGAAGGGCAATGCTGTCCGAATGGCCAAGAAGGAACTCCACGTTCTCGGGAGTGAAATCAGCAAGGATGGGCACCACGACGGTCTCGAAGGTGTTGACTGCCAGGTACGACATGCCCCAGCGGGCGCTGTTGCGGGCCCATAGGGCGATGTGCTGTCCCTTCTCGACACCGATGGTCTCGAAGAAGATGTGGAACTTCCTGATGAGTGTTGCCATCTGGGCATAAGTGAACGACTCTCCATCGATGGTGTTGAGGGCTGACTTGTCCCAGAATTTCGCCGTAGCGTTCTGAAGTAAAGAAAGATAATGGTCCATAAAACAAAAATAGTCAACCGACTTGAAAATTCAAACCGGAGAATATGCTATCTTTGTCACGGAAGCCCGATAATTTGTAAAAACCTGTTATTTGTGGCGAAAATCCTAAGCGATCATGAAAAGAAAACCGATAGTAGCCCTTATCTACGATTTTGACGGGACCCTCTCCCCCGGCAACATGCAGGAATTCGGATTCATACAGGCGGTCGGCAAGACTCCGAAGGAATTCTGGACCATGAGCGACGGACTGGCGGCCGGCCAGGACGCGAGTAACGTCCTGTCCTACATGAAGATGATGTTCGACGAAGCCAGGAAGAACGGCATCACCCTGCGCCGGAAGGACTTCCGCCGCTTCGGCCAGGACATCCAGCTCTACGAGGGCGTCAAGGAGTGGTTCAAGGCGGTCAATGAATATGGTGCCGCGCACGGGGTCAAGGTTGAACACTACATCAACTCCTCCGGCCTGAAGGAGATCATCGAAGGCTCCCCCATTGCCTCGGAATTCAAGCACATATTCGCCTGCACCTACATCTACAACGATGCCGGAGAGGCCGTCTGGCCGGGGATTTCCGTGGACTACACTGCCAAGACGCAGTTCATATTCAAGATCAGCAAGGGAATATTCAGCGCCCACGACAACAAGAAGGTCAACGAGAGCGTGGCGGAGGACAAGAAGAGAATCCCCTACCCCCAGATGATCTACTTCGGTGACGGCGAGACCGACATACCGAGCATGAAGATCGTGACCATGTTCGGAGGCCACTCGATCGCCGTCTACGACCCTTCCAACACCAAGAAGAAGGCCTTCGCCGACAAACTGAAGCGCCAGGGCAGGGTCAGTTTCACAGCTCCTGCCGACTACCGCACCGACAGCCGCACCTTCAAGGTCGTCTGCGCCATCATCGACAAGATTAAGGCCGACTACGAGCTCAAGCAACTGGAATAATTTGTAACTTTGAACATAGTTCAAGAATAACATCATGAAAAAGATCCTCGTCATCGTCTCGGCAGTGTTGCTGCCGATCCTCATCGGATGTTCCACAAAGAAGGTTGAAACCAAGGAAGGAACGTACACCTATTCAGTCCAGAAGATCTGGGACAAGGGCACCCATGCCGCATTCACTTCCCTCATCGAGTTCAACGGCAAGTACTACTGCTCGTTCCGCGAAGGGTACAGCCACATATTCGATGAAAACGGGAATGCCGAAGGGCACATCAGGGTCCTCGAATCCACGGATGGTGAGACATGGGAATCCGTGCTCAACGCCGGCATCGAAGGAATAGACTGCCGCGACCCGAAACTCTGCGTCACTCCCGACGGAAGGATGATGGTGCTCTTCGGTGGTTCGCTTTACAGGGAAAGGAAACTGATCTCCCAGCAGGGCTACGTGATGTTCTCCAAGGACGGCAGGACATATTCAGATCCCGAGAAGATCGTTTACGATCCGAAGCCGGAGAACGCTTCCAACTGGCTCTGGAGGGTGACATGGAACGGAGACACCGGCTACGGTGTCTGCTACGGCGCCGGTACGGAAGGCAGGACATTGATCCTGTACGAGACCAAGGACGGAATCAACTACAAGCATGTCAAGGATTTCGAGGTAGAGGGTTTCCCGAACGAGACCACTCTGCGGTTCCTGCCTGACGGGAAGATGCTTATGATGGTCCGCTACGATGACTACGACGGAGAGAAAGACAGCCGCGGCGAATGGGGCGTGGCAAGTGCACCTTACACCGACTGGGATCTGAAACGGATGGGGCTCAAGATCGGCGGACAGGATTTCGTCGTACTGGATGACGGAACCGTACTGGCCGGCACCAGGTCATACGCAATCGGCAACCACTGCAAGACCATTATCCTCCGCGGAAACCTCGACGGAGACTTCCAGGAGGTCTTCACACTGCCTTCGGACGGAGACACCAGCTATCCCGGAATGCTGGTTGTCGGCGATGAGCTCTGGATGAGCTACTATTCCACGGACGGAGTTCCCGGAAAGGCCTCGATCTTCATGGCGAAGATTCCGCTCGCGGCACTTACCAGATAAAGCATGAAATTCAGACTGGAATCGACATACAAGCCGTCGGGAGACCAACCGGAGGCGATTGAAGGATTGTGCAAGGCCCTTGAGCAGGGGGTCGGAGACGTCACACTGCTCGGCGTGACCGGCTCGGGCAAGACATTCACGATGGCCAATGTCATCGAGAAGCTCCAGAGGCCTGCCCTTGTGCTCAGCCACAACAAGACCCTCGCCGCCCAACTGTACGGCGAGTTCAAGAGCTTCTTCCCCTCAAACGCTGTTGAATATTTCGTATCCTACTACGACTATTACCAGCCGGAGGCCTACCTCCCTACTACCGACACCTACATCGAGAAGGACCTCAGCATCAACGACCAGATCGACAAACTAAGGCTCAGCGCAGCCTCAGCACTGATGTCCGGGAGAAGGGATGTGATCGTGGTCTCCAGCGTGTCATGCCTCTACGGCATCGGCAATCCGGAGGACTTCCATGCCCAGTCGGTAACCGTCAAAAGGGGCGAGACAAGGTCTCTGACCCGCCTCCTCTACCACCTTGTGGACGCCAACTACAGCCGCACGGAGGTAGATTTCAAACGCGGAACCTTCAGGGTGCGAGGAGACACTGTGGACGTGTTCCTGGGAGGATCGGACGAAGCCGTCCGCATCGAGTTCTTCGGAGACGAGATCGAGAGCCTGTCCCTGATCGATCCGGTCACAGGAGCCAGGATCGAGGACCTTGAAGAGGTCCCCATCTTCCCGGCCACCAACTTCGTGACCACGAGGGAGCGGAGCATCAAGGCCGTGAGCATGATCCAGGACGATCTGAAGGCACAGATCGACTATTTCAACGACATAGGGAAAGGGCTGGAGGCGAAGCGCCTGCAGCAGAGGGTCGAGAACGACCTGGAGATGATCAAGGAGATGGGCTACTGCCCCGGCATAGAGAACTATTCCCGCTATCTGGACGGCCGCAAGCCTGGCCAGAGGCCGTTCTGCCTGATCGACTATTTCCCGAACGACTTCATTACCTTCATCGACGAGAGCCATGTCACCATCCCCCAGATCAGGGCGATGTACGGCGGGGACCACTCCCGCAAGTCGGTGCTCGTTGAATATGGTTTCCGCCTCCCGGCAGCAGCGGACAACAGACCGCTGAAGTTCGACGAGTTCAACGAGATCACGGGACAGAAGGTCTACGTCAGCGCAACGCCGGCAGACTACGAACTCGAGCGTTCGGAAGGACTTGTGGTTGAGCAGGTTGTAAGGCCTACGGGACTACTGGACCCGCCGATTGAGGTGAGGCCTACCAAGAACCAGGTGGACGACCTGGTGGAAGAGATCAGGAAAAGGGCTGAGAACGACGAGAGGATCCTGGTCACCACCCTGACCAAAAGAATGGCTGAGGAACTTACCGACTATCTTGACAGGATAGGCGTGCGCGTCAGGTACATCCACTCCGATGTGGACACTTCCGAAAGGGTCGAGATCATCGAGGATTTCAAGAACGGACTGTTCGACGTACTGGTGGGTGTAAACCTGCTGAGGGAAGGGCTGGACATCCCGACAGTGTCATTGGTTGCCATACTGGACGCTGACAAGGAGGGATTCCTGCGCTCTGGCAGGGCACTGACTCAGACTGCGGGACGTGCTGCGAGGAACGTCAACGGGCTCGTGATCATGTACGCGGACACCGTAACAGACTCGATGGAAGAAACTATCCGGGAGACGAACAGGCGGCGAACCAAGCAGATGGAGTACAACAAGGTCCATGGGATCACTCCGACGCAGGTGGAGGTCAAGAGGAATATCCTTGTGTCTGAACTGTACGGGCCTTCGGGAAGTGACAGATCCTTCGCTTTCGCTCAGGATGACAACAGATCCACCGCTTTCGCTCAGGATGACAGGGGAAGGATTGTCAATCCGAGGATAATGAACGGGCCGAGCGGAAGGGTAAGCGCAAAGGATTCGGTGTCCAATCCGACATATATCCCCAATCCAAGCGAACTTGGCCGAGGCACGGTCTCCGTGGGGCTCGGGCATGACTCTAAGCGCGAGGGCAACACGGCCTACGTGGACGGCTACGTCAAGGCCGATCTGGCGGCGGTGCTGCAGGATCCGGTGATCAGGGCTATGAGCAGGGAGCAGATAGAGAAGACGATTGCGGAGGACAAGCGCAGGATGGAGCACTCTGCGGCCGAACTGGACTTCAGCCAGGCAGCTAAATACCGCGACGAGATGTGGGCCCTTCAGGAATATCTCAAAGTATGGAAGGACTGAGGTTAGAGGGTCCAGCGGAGGCCGAGGGTGGCGCCGAAGATGCTGGTGGGTTTGAGAGAGCCGGTGGTCAGGACTTCACCCTTGTCGGCATAGAGGCCATAGAGGATGGCCAGAGACTTGAACGGGACTTCACCCATGAAGGCGGCGTTGAACTGGTTCAAGGAAGTTTCTTTGACAGTC
>JAFUFS010000053.1 GCA_017469745.1 Bacteroidales bacterium
AACAGATCTGGGTCTTGTTCTTCTTTTCATTAGGATTAGATACTGTTAGAGTGTAAGAACAACGGCCTTCCTGCACCAGTACCTCCCCTCGGTTGTGTTTCCTTAAAAAAAAAGCAGACACCTATTAAGGGTAAGTGTCTGCTCTATCTTTTTCTAACAGTCATTAATCCTAATGACTGGTGCAAAGGTACAAAATCTTTTCAATCGTGCAACATCTACCGAGTTATTTATCTGGGAAGTCATCGGAGGCGCTACGCGCCGACCGAGGGGATAGCTGCGAAGCAGCGCAAGGGGAATCTTCCCCTTGTCCCCTGGGGGTGCAGGGGGATAGTTAGGCGCGATCGCGCCCCAAAGTAAAAGGCCTCCCATCGGGAAGGCCTTTTACTTTGGGGTGCGATGTGGGGCTCGAACCCACGACACCCAGAACCACAATCTGGTGCTCTACCAACTGAACTAATCGCACCGTGTTAGAGGTTGCAAAGATACAAAAAAATCTTTCTTTGCAAGAATTTCCGATAATAATTATTTTTGTGTCTGAAAATAATTTTTCTGCCTAATGAAGAAAACCATCACCTTGGATGCAGTCGACCCCGTCGAGATTTTCGGCGCAGGTAACAGGATCCTGAACGAATTCGAAACTTATTTTCCTGGTCTTAAGATAGTTGCCCGAGGCAACGAGATCCATCTTGACGGACGTGAAGAGGATGTCCACAAATTTGAGACGAAATTCGCTGAGCTGATCCAGAGGAGGCTGCACAAGATGAACCTCACTGTCTTTGATGTCGAGGACATATTCGATGGCGAAAGTTCCCCCGACCGTTTCGTGAAGGAAGGCGACGCGATCATAGTGCATTCCACCGACGGCAAGCCTATCAAGGCCCGCAACAAGAACCAGCAGGAGATGGTCAAGGCTTATTTCAACAGCGACCTGGTCTTCGCAGTGGGACCTGCCGGAACCGGCAAGACCTATGTGGCGATAGCCCTCGCAGTACGGGCCCTTAAGAACAGGGAGATCAAGAGAATCATCCTGACGCGTCCTGCGGTTGAGGCTGGGGAGAGGCTCGGCTTCCTTCCAGGAGACCTCAAGGACAAACTGGATCCCTATCTCCAGCCCCTTTACGATGCTCTTGGAGACATGATCCCACCCAAGCGCCTCCAGGACTTCATGGCTGAAGGAACCATCCAGATCGCACCCCTTGCTTACATGCGCGGAAGAACCCTCGATAGGGCGTGCGTGATCCTGGACGAGGCACAGAACACCAACCTGGCCCAGCTGAAGATGTTCCTTACCAGGATGGGTACGAATGCCAAGTTGATCGTGACCGGAGACGCAACCCAGGTAGACCTCCCCAAAAAGGAAGATTCAGGCTTGCTCAGGGGAATAGGACTACTTCAGGGGATCAAGGGGATCAGCACCATATTCTTTACCAATGAAGACATCGTCCGCCACCCTCTGGTGACGAAGATCGTCAAAGCCTTCGACAGGAAGGAAGCCCGGGAGAGTGAAGAGGAATAGGATTACTTCCTCCTCCTCGAAGTGGGATGGGCCAGGATCTGGATGTCCAACCCGTCTATCTTGTAGCCTTTGAAGCGCTTGGAAAGCAGCTTGTCTGCTATGCTCTTATAGAGAAGGTCATCGTAGATGTCCATGTAGACATGGTTGACCGTGTCGTAGAGATGCATGTGACCAGTCGTGTTGACATCGAAATACATCTTGTTGTTGGAACTCATCCGGTGCTGGTAGATGTCGATCATGGACAGTTGGGTCAGGATGTTGTAGACGGAGGCGACTGTCACCTTGGTTTTCCCTTCCTTGATGATCTCTTCAGTCACCATGTCTGCACTTGCATGACCGAGCTTCAGCATGGCCTCGTGAACTGCGTACCTTTGCTGGGTTACCTTTAGCCCGTGTTTTTTAAGGCGGTTGCGGAACTCCGCCATGCGTTTTTCTATGTCAACATTTTCCATCCTGACACAAATTTATACAAAAGCATCGTAAGTCCATCAAAAAAATTATACCTATCTTTGTAAATTAAGACAATTATCAATTGGAATGGAGAATATAAGATGTCTGATCATAGGCGGCGGCCCTGCAGGTTACACCGCTGCCATCTACGCCTCAAGGGCGGGACTCAGTCCTGTCGTCTATGAGGGAATGGAGCCCGGAGGCCAGCTTACTACGACCACTATAGTCGAAAATTTCCCCGGATTCCCCGGGGGAGTCGATGCCAATCAGCTGATGACCGACATGCGTGCCCAGGCGGCGCGTTTCGGTGCTGACATAAGGAGGGGAACGGTCACTTCCGTGGACTTCTCGTCCAGGCCTTTCAAGCTTACCATAGATTCTGAGACAGTCATTGAGGCCCAGGCGGTCATCATCGCTACCGGTGCTACTGCCAAGTACCTCGGCCTTCCTTCAGAACAGGAGTTCCGTGGCATGGGTGTAAGCGCCTGCGCTACCTGTGACGGCTTCTTCTACCGCAGGAAGGATGTTGCCGTGGTAGGTGGTGGTGACACTGCTTGCGAGGAGGCTACCTATCTGGCCAATCTGTGCAACAAGGTCTACATGATCGTCCGCAGGGATGTCTTCAGGGCTTCCCAGGCGATGCAGGACAAGGTCAGGAACACTCCCAACATTGAGATCCTATGGAACTGCAACACCCAGGAGATCCTCGGAGATGCTTCCGGAGTCACCGGTGCGAGGCTCGTCAGGAAAGATGGTAAGGTTTTTGATATTCGTATCGACGGATTTTTCCTGGCTATCGGCCATCATCCGAATTCCGACGTGTTCAAGGAGTTCATTGACACCGATGAGCTTGGCTACATAGTCACTTCCGGCAAGTCCTGCAGGACGAATGTCGAGGGCGTGTTTGCCGCAGGGGACGTCCAGGATCCGAGTTTCAGGCAGGCGATCACCGCCGCTGCTTCCGGATGCAAGGCCGCCCTTGAAGTGGAAAAATTCCTGCTGTCGCATTGATATTTATGAAGATGTTCAAGTCAATCCTGAAGTTTGCAGCCGTCTCTGTCCTGGCGGCTATGTCCCTGCAGGCGTGCAAGTCCCAGTACGATGCACTCCTGAGCAGCAGCGACGTCGATGCCAAGTACGCCGCGGCCTTTGACTATTTCAACAACGGCAAATACAACAAGGCTGCCCGCCTTTTCGAGAACATGGCGGTCCAGACCAGCGGAACGGAGAAGGATGACACAGTCCAGTTCTACTGGGGTCTTAGCAACTACCGTTTCAAGGATTACTATACGGCCGAGACCAATTTCTCCAAGTTCCTGACCAATTTCCCCAGGAGTCCGTTCGCCGACGAGGCTGCTTTCCTCAGAATCGACTGTCTCTACCGTTCCACTTACAGGTCGGAGCTTGACCAGAAACCGACATATTCGGCCCTTGCGGTCATCTCCCAGTACATGGTCGAGAATCCGGAAAGCTCTCATTACCCGATCTGCAAGAGGATGCTTCAGGAACTCAACGAGAGGCTGGACAAGAAGGCTTACGACAATGCCCGCCTCTATTTCAAGATGGAGGATTACAAGGCTTCTAGGGTTGCGTTCAAGAACATCCTTAAGGATGATGCGGAAAACATCTACCGTGAGGACATCCTGTACTACATCGCCAAGTCTTCTTACAAGTTCGCCCAGATGAGCGTGGAGGCTAAGCAGAAGGAGCGTTATCTCACCTTCGTGGATGACTACTACAACTTCGTCGGCGAGTTGCCTGATTCTCCCTACCGCAGGGAGCTCGATGTGCTCTACAAGCGTTCGCAGAAGGCCCTCGGTCGCTATTCGGGTTCAGAAGAAGATCTCGACACGAAGGACAAGGATTTCGAGAAGGAAAGAAAGAAATTATTGAAACAATCCGAGTCCGGGGAGTAGTACTATTAATGGATAACAATTAAGAATCGATATGGAAGTCAAGAAGAAAACCCCGGTGAACACTATCACCAGGGACGTGAAGTATCTCGCCGAACCTACCGGCAACATCTATGAATCCGTTGTGCTCCTTTATAAAAGGGCAAACCAGATAGCTCTCGAGGAGAAGAAGGAGCTTGCTAAGAAGCTCGAGGATTTCCGCTCAGACCGTGACACCATGGACGAGGTTTTCGAGAACCGCGAGCAGATCGAGATCTCGAAGTATTACGAGAAGCTTCCCAAGCCGGATCTCATCGCCATCACTGAATTCGAAGATGGTGAACTCTATTACAGGATGGCCGGAAAGGAGGAATAATCCGGGGCTATGCTGGGGTCCCTTCAGATCAGGAATTACGTTTTGATAGACTCTCTGGATGTCAGTTTTCCGGAGGGTCTCGTTATTATAACCGGCCAGACCGGCGCCGGCAAGTCCATCATCCTTGGTGCACTCTCAATGCTCCTTGGATCGAAGGCTGACGCTTCCGTCATAGGCCCGAAAGGGGACAACTGTGTAGTTGAGGCAGAATTCGTGGTTCCTTCCGGGGATTCCCTAACCATTGGGATCCTGGAGGAGAACGAGATCGATCCTGATGGAGGCCGCATCCTGATGCGCAGGGTGGTCTCCAGGTCCGGACGTTCGCGTTCCTTCATCAATGACTGCCCTGTGAACCTGCAAGTCCTGCAGGCCGTCTCTTCAAGGCTTCTGGACATCCATTCCCAGCATCAGACTCTCCTGCTTTCAGACCGGGCCTTCCAGCTTGGGATGCTCGACCATTTCTGCGGCAACGTAGGCTTGCTTGAAGAGGCAGCTTCCTGCTTTTCCACCCTCCGATCGCTCCAGAAGGAGCTTTTGGAACTCTCTTCCTCTCTCGAGAGGATCGAGGCTGACAGTGAATATATCAGGTCCAGATGGAAGAGGCTCGATGATGCAGGGCTGAGGGAAGGGGAACTTGAAGAACTCGAGGCGGAACAGAAGCAACTCGCTAATGCCGAGACCATAAAGGAGAACCTCTACGAAGTCGAGGAAGCCCTGGGCGGGCTTGACCTCAAGGAAGTCCGCAAGAAACTCGAAAAGGCCGGTAAATACCTTCCTGAGGCAATGGCCCTTGCCGAGAGGCTGGAGTCTTCCAGGATGGAGATCAAGGACATCCTGGAGGAGGCCGCATCCATCAATTCGAGGACGGAACTATCCCAGAGCAGGCTGGAGGCGGTCGAGAGCCGGATGGGCCTGCTTTATGACCTTCTGGGCAAATATTCAGTGTCCACGGTCGGGGAACTGATCGCCGAGCGGGAGAGGCTTTCCGGTGAATTGACGGGCTCAGATTCGCTCGCCCTGCGGAAGGAAGAACTCTCGCACCAGGTTGCCTCCAAGAGCAAGGAGATGGAAGGAATATGCCGCCGTCTCCATGAGGCGAGGATTTCTTCTTGTGAGGATTTCGCGGAGTCGGTTTCAGCCGACCTACGCTCCCTCGAACTTGAGAGAGCGGTCTTCGAGGTTTCCGTAGAGGATGCACCTTTGTCTGCTTCCGGCACGGATGCCGTCCGTTTCCTTTTCTCCGCCAACGGCGACCGGCCCGTCGACGTGGCGAAATGCGCCTCGGGAGGTGAACTTTCGCGCCTCATGCTCAGCCTCAAGGCCATGATGGGCCGTTTTATGAATATGCCTACCCTCATATTCGATGAGATCGATTCCGGAGTGTCCGGAAGCGCGGCTGACAAGATGGGACAGATGATTTGTTCAATGGGCCGTGACATGCAGATATTCGCAATCACCCATCTTCCTCAGGTGGCTGCCAAGGGAGACGCTCATTATCTTGTTGAGAAGGGGATTGACACCGAAGGTGTCGCTGCAACGACCATCCGCCCTGTACAGGGAGAGGAACGTGTGATGGAGATTGCAAGGATGCTCAGCGGCAGCCGGATCAGTGCTGCCGCGGTCGAGAACGCTAAAGCGCTTCTTTCTATTTAACCAGGGAAACTGAATAATCAGGATTGTAGACCACTCTGCGGACAGCTGTGTTGATGAAACTGCCGCTTGCTGTCCTTTCCAGTTTGAAATCGCTCTGAAGTCCGGTGAAGTCGACCCTGTCAAGGGCTTTCGGCCACTTCCTGCCGTACTTGGAGGAAAGGGTCGTGAAGTACTTCATCAGGTCGTAGCCGGAATAGGCCGAACGGCTGGGCTCAGCCTTGAAGAGGGCCCTGTACTGGAGGAGGAAGTCCTTCACATCCTTGCTGCCGTAGTCTACAAAGTAAGTCACGCAAGTGTGCATGTTCAGTTTGTGCAGCTGCTCTACATCGATCTGGTCGTAGGTCCTGATCTTGGAAGTGCTGTAAAGGACGATGTTGGGTTTCCTGCTGGACAGCATGTAGAGATTCCTGACTGCCTCGATGAGGAAGACGGTGCTCCTATCGGTGTAGTCGCAGGCCAGGATGACCCTGTTGGTGCCGCCGGCACTCATGTGGGAAGAGATCGATCCTGGGGTACTTGCCGAATAGGGAAGCCCAGATCCTTCGAGTTCTTTCAGTACAGTGTCAGAGTAGGATGACTTCTGCCCGGAAGGGCTTATCACGATCACCTTGTCGCCGGAGCGGTAGTCTTCACGTATCCACTTGACCATGTCCTTGATCTGGACGGACGTGGGAGTAGGTGCCTGGATCATGTTGGAGAGCGAGTCTGCCAGCGGTTCCACCTGCATGTCAAGCGGAGAAACAATCCACGCCGAACCCCTGTTGTGGTAGGAAGCCTTCATAATGTCCGCCCTTGAGACCGGTCCGATCGAGAAATCGCTTCCGGAGAGATCGGGAACGGAGCCCTGGGTGACATCGTAGGTATGGACGTCTATGTTGGTTCCTTGATTTCCCATAGTGCGGGCTGCAAGCAGGGCTCCGCTGTAGAAGTCCATGAACGAGACCTTGTCCCCGGTCCTGGGAGAGGAGAATGGGAGCAAGATGGAGATGTTGACGTCATGATGTCCTTCCCTTACGAACAGGTCGTCGAGCAGGCCTCCCTTATCATCGTCTTCATCCTTGAGGGTGTCGCGGACCTCGGGCTCAGCCTCCTGGGGCTCAATCACTTCCGGTACCTGGGCGACGGAAGTCCTGCCCTCCCAGGCTTCAGGATGACGTGGGATCTTGAGATCCTGCTTGCGCTTGACCTTGTCCGAAGTCATCCCGTTGATGTTGATGATCGATTCCTTGGACACTCCGTACTTCTTGGCGATTGCATCCAGGTCCTCGAACCATTTTACCTTGTGGATGAAGTAATCGTCCTGGTCCACGGCCTTTGCCTTGACCTCCGGCTGCTGTACCTTAGGAGTCTCCTCCACTGCAGGTGAGGGTACTGCTTCCTGCTGCACGCCTTCCTTCACCGGAATCATCAGGATCTGGTTCTTCTTGAGTCCTTCAGTCGGGAGGTTGAGGGTAGGATTGGCCTCATAGATCTCTTCGATGGTCACCCCGTAGGCCTTGCTGATCGAGTAGAGGGTCTGGCGCTCCTGAACGACATGGGAATAGTAGACCTTTCCTCCGGAGCGTACCTTCTCCTTTGAGATGATGACCTGAGGGGCAATATATTCCTGCGCCAGGACAGCCGTGCTCGAGGCTGCGAGTAGGATCGAAGCGGCCAGGATATGGATTATCTTTCTGTTCATGCGTTCTTGTACAAATTGTCGGTGAACTCCAGCAGCTTCCTGCTGAATGATTTCCACGAGAGCCTGTCCTTTTCGGCCTTGATGGAATTGATGCAGAGAGTCCTGATGTTCTCGTCAGAGAAATAGCGCCGGATCTCTTCGACCACGCAGTCAGGGTCAGGTCTCTGGGCTACAAGTCCTGTGCCCGTGTCGCCTACGGATTGCTTCAGTCCGCCTACGTCGGTCACCACCATCGGCACCTCGAAGTGCCATGAAATAGCGCTGATTCCGCTCTGTGTGGCGGAACGGTAGGGAAGTACCGCAAGGTCTGCCGCTGAGAAGTACCACTTCACTTCGGAGTCCTTGATGTAGTTCGTGAATAGCTTGATCCTGTCTTTCGCAGGGGAGCGCTGGATGATCTCCTCGTACTTGACGAATGATCCGTAAGGCTCGCCGGCTACGATCAGGGTGTAGCTGTCGTCAAGCTTTCCGAAGGCTTCCAGGAGGATGTCCAGCCCCTTGTAGTCCCTGATGAGTCCGAAAAACAGAAGATTCTTCTTCCCGTGCTCGAGGCCAAGGATGTTCTCCGCCTCTTCCCTGGGGATCCTTTCGCCGAAGTGGGCGTAGACCGGGTGGAAGAGCGTGACCTTCCGGGCCCTGGGCATGATCTTCTCAAGATCGGCCGAAACCTCGTCGCAGAGGGTTACGTTGCCGCTGCAGCCGCCCAGGAAATACTTCGTCAGCGGAGCATCGAAGAACTTCGGCTCGTGAGGGATCACATTGTGAAGGATGGAGATGACCTTGCAATGCTTCTTCAGCCTTCTGGCTATGTAGCCGAGAGAAGGACCGAAATAAGACATCCAGTAGCTGATGATCACAAGGTCCGGTTTCCAGTCCCGGATGGCCCTGTAGGTCCTGCCGTAGGTAAAAGGATTAGCCGTATCCAGGAGAGCTTCACTCTCGATGGGTACGGCATCATCATCCTTGGTCACGTACTGGGTCTTCCCAGGAAACAGGAAGCCAGGGTACTGCCTTTTGAAATTGAACGCCTTGACCGTGTTCTCCTTTCCCAGTTCCAAGTAGAGACTTGCGTTGAACTGAGAAATCCCTCCTCTGAAAGGGTAGAAGCAGGAAAGGAGTGCGATTCTCAAGTTACTCGGCCTTGGTGTCGGTGCTGGCGGGAGATGTGGTCTCCTTGCCCTTGTTCTTTACGTATTCGCTGTTGAGTCCTGCGAGCAGGGCGTCAGTGATGTCGAGGTCGGGATCGCCGCATGAAACGGGGGCGGGAAGGATGCCACCCTGGGTGGCGATGATCATTGCGTATTTGTGCTCCTCGTTGAACTGGTCGATGAAGGTCTTGATTGCATCAGCGATCTGGTTCATCATGACCTGCTGCTCTTCAGCCATCTCCTGCTGCTTCTGGGCAGCGTAGTTGTTGAAGTTGGCCTGCTGCTGCTGGAGCTTCTGGTTCCTCTGCTCGGCGACGGAACGGATAAGGACACCCTTGTCGAGGTCGCTCTGGAACTTGTTGACATCGCTCTGGAGCTTGTTGCCCCTGCGGTTGATCTCATCCTGGATGATCTGTGCCTTGGTCTCGACTACAGACCTGAGGTCGTTGGCCATATCGTACTCATTGAGGACCCTGTCGAGGTCGTACCAGACGATGGCTCCTTCTTTTGCGGTGGCTTCTACAACCTCGCCTTCGGCAGCCTTTTTCTTGCCTTTGCCGTCAGCGGTGAGCTGGATAATTCAGAGAGCAGCAACTGCCACGAGGGCTA
>JAFUFS010000054.1 GCA_017469745.1 Bacteroidales bacterium
ACATCAAGGTCGACGGTCTTTCCTATGAAGTTCTTGCCAAGGCCCTCAAGCAGGCCCACGAAGGCAGGATGCACATCATGGGGGAGATGTTGAAGTGCATCGACCAGCCTCGCGAGGACTACAAGCCGTTCGTCCCGAGGATCAAGTCCTTCGAGATCGCCAAGGAATTCATCGGTGCAGTTATCGGAAAGGGTGGAGAGACCATCCAGAAGATCCAGGCTGAGACCGGTGCCGTCATCAACATCGACGAGGTTGACGGAAAGGGTATTGTGGACATCGCTACCAACGACGCCGAGGCCATGCAGAAGGCTTACGACTGGATCATGGGCATCTGCGCAGTCCCTGAGGTTGGACAGACCTACCATGGCAAGATCGTCTCCATCCTCGAATTCGGAGCTTTCGTCGAGATCCTCCCTGGAAAGGAAGGCCTTCTCCATGTCTCCGAGATCGCTTGGAACAAGACCGAAAATGTCGAGGACGTGCTCGCAGTCGGACAGGAAGTCGACGTCAAGCTGCTTGAGATCGACCAGAAGACCGGCAAGATGAGGCTTTCCATGAGGGCACTCCTGCCCAAGCCGGAGGGTTATGTCGAGCCTGCACGCCGTCCCCGTGGAAATGGTAACGGTGGCAATGGCAACGGCGGTGAGCGCCGTGGAGGTTCCAACGAGCGTCATGGCAACAACAACGGCGAGCGTCGTAACGGCGGAAACGACCGCAGGAACGGCGGCAACGAGCGCCGTGGCGGCGAGCGTCGCTTCGGTCAGAGGAACAATGCTCCCAAGGAGCAGTTCGATCCCACTCCCAAGAACGACACTGAAGAATACTTTTAATGAATAGAGGTGATGACAATCCGCCATCACCTCTGATAATCTGAACGGTCGGTGATGGCAATCCTGCCATCACCGACTGTTTTATTGTTGTTCAATCAAGTCGCAGTTGCCCTGAGGGTCCTGAAGTTCAATCTTCCTGAGGTAGTCGACCAGGAACCAGACGATGGCGGCACTGACTACGAATATGATGGCATATTCCCAGGCGGGAATGACGTCCACCAGGCTCTTGGCATCCGACATCGAATCGGAACCGAACTTGCCGATGAGCACGGCCATGGTGTTGTTGGCGCAGTGCATCAGCATGGTGAGCTTGAGGGATCCTGTCCTGTAGTAGACGTAGCCGAAGAGGCAGCCGATCGCGAAGGCTGTGACTCCCTGCCAGACGTTGCCGTGGATGGCTGCGAAGAAGATGGCCGAGATGACTATTGCCAGGGCCGGGCTCATGCCTCTCTCCCTTTCGCCTTCCGTCTTGACGGGATTCTTGTGCTCGTAGTTGAGAAGTCCCCTCAGGATGACACCCCTGCACAACCATTCTTCCATTACCGGAGCCATGATGCACATGGTGATTAGGTTGACCCAGAGAGGGCCTTCCATCATCTGCTCCATCTGCTCCATGATCGTGCCCTTGGTGTCAGGCAGGAAATGGTTGGCCAGCTCGAGCATCATTCCTGCTGCGAGGACTCCGACCACGACCGCTGCGGCCAGGGCGGCTCCGCCCCAATGCCCGAAGTGACTGCTGTCGAGGGCGTAGCCTTTCTCAAAGGCCATGTTGCGGGAACTCTTGATCCTTACGAAGATGAACACCGCCATGAACTGCAGCGGGTACATTACCAGCATCACGTAGTACATCGGGATCGTACCTGAGTACATTAGCGGCATGACCACGATTGAGGCCACGATCATGCCCACCAGGAACCACCCCAGCACGGCGAAGAGGCCTCCGACATCCGGGGTGTACCATGAGCAGGAAGAAAGAAGGTCGTAGTTTTTCTCGACCTTCCTAGGCTTGAAGAATGACATGGTCGGCTTTTATTTCTTCCAGAGAGGAGCAGGGTAGACACCCTTGTCTGCAAGTTCCTGGAACTTGGCCACGACACCGGGACGGTCTTCCTTGTAGGTGACTCCGAACCAGCGTGAGTCGGTCGAGAGCACCTCGCACTTGTAGCCGTTGGACTTGATCATGTTGTCGACGGCGTAAGGGATGTAGTACTCCTTCTTCAGCTCGTTGAGGTTCTCCTCGAGGAACTTCTCGAAGATGTCGGCGCTGAGGGAGAAATAGTCGGGAGTGAAGCCCCACATATTCATTGAGCAAAGGGCCTTGCCGTCGACCTCGAGGTGGGTCTCGCCGGTCACGGTGTTGTCGCCGTAGACCTTGCCGTCCTCTTCCTTGCCGACGTTGACATGCTCGGCGACACCGGTAAGGTGCTTCTCCTCATCGTAGTAGCAGATGCCGCGGGAGACCTTTCCGTTCTCGGAGAGGGTGTTGTCAAGCTCGAAACCGACGATGCTGCACACACCGGTCTTGCCTTCGTGTGCGCGGAGCCAGTCACCGAGGATCTTGAAGGAATCCTTGCCGTAGTAGTCGTCACCGTTGATCACGGCGAAGGGCTCGTTGATGACGTCCTTTGCCATGAGCACTGCGTGTGCGGTGCCCCAAGGCTTCTGCCTCTCGGGGTTGAGGGTGAACCTGGCGGGGATCTTGTCCAGTTCCTGGATCACGAAGTCGAATTCGAGGGGAGTGCCGTCAGGGCAGAGGATGCCTGAATATTTTTCCTTGACGGTCTCCTTGAACTGCTCGAGGAAATATTCCCTGACGATGTAGACCACCTTGCCGAAGCCGGCGTTCACTGCGTCATAGATAGAATAGTCGATGATGGTTTCGCCGCTGGGGCCGAGTCCGTCCATCTGCTTGAGTCCGCCGTAGCGGCTGCCCATTCCTGCTGCCAGGACAAGAAGTGTTGGTTTCATTTGTACTGAATATTTTAATTTGATACTGAATGCGGTCTTATTCTACAAAAATAACTATTTTTGCATTAATAACATCAAGGGCCACATGGGAAAGTTCAGGGACATCTGGAACAAGGACAAGGACGGCAAGAATGCAGAGAAGCGTTCTTTCTTCCGCTATGCCATCGTGGCCACCGCCATCTTCATCCTTCTGGTCGGTTTCCTCAACCAGAACAACATCGTCCGTTGGGTCAGGGCAGGAGCTGAAATCCGCCGCCAGGACCGTCTGATCGAAAAGTACCGCAATGAGATCAAGGAGATGGACGACCAGATCCACGGACTGACATCAAACAAGGATTCCCTCGAGCAGTATGCCCGTGAGAATTTCGGTTTCGCCGAGCCCGGCGACGATGTCTACCGTGTGGATTAAATCCCGGTGTAAGTCCAGGGGGTGATTTCCCTCATCTCGGCCTTGACGCTCTCGCTCACATCGAGGGTGTCGATGAAGTCCGCTATGGTCTTCTCGTCTATGGCAGCTCCGGTCCTTGTCAAAGCCTTCAGGGTCTCGTAGGGGTTGGGATAGCCCTCCCTTCTGAGAATCGTCTGCAGGGCTTCGGCCACGACCGCCCAGTTGCGGTGCAGGTCGGCATCCAGGGCCTCCCGGTTGAGGATCAGTTTTCCAAGGCCTTTCTTCAAGGAAGCGAAGGCGATCATTCCGTGCGCCACAGGCACTCCGACATTGCGCTGGACCGTGGAGTCCGTAAGGTCTCTCTGGAGCCTTGAGATGGGCAGTTTCATGGAAAGGAAGGTCAGGACTGCATTCGCCATTCCGAGGTTGCCTTCGGAGTTCTCGAAATCGATCGGATTGACCTTGTGTGGCATGGCGGAAGAACCGACCTCGCCTTTAACGACCCTCTGGCGGAAATACTCCATCGAGATGTAGGTCCAGATGTCCCTGCAGAGGTCGATCAGGATGGTGTTGATCCTGCGGAGGCAGTCGAAGATGGAGGCCAGGTTGTCGTAGTGGTCGATCTGGGTAGTAGGGTACGAACGCTTCAAGCCGAGCGAGGACACGAAGCTGTCGGCAAAGGTCTTCCAGTCGATCCCAGGGTAGGCCACCTTGTGGGCGTTCATGTTGCCTGTAGCCCCTCCGAACTTGGCAGGATAGGTAAGGCCGTCCAACTGGCGGAGCTGTTCTTCAAGACGGGCGACGAACACCTGGATCTCCTTTCCGAGGCAGGTCGGGGTGGCCGGCTGGCCATGGGTCTTTGCGAGCATTGCTACGTCCTTCCACTCCTGGGCGTCGCCGGCGAGGATGGCGATGATTTCCTTCAGCGCGGGAATATATTCATTCTCAAGGGCTTCCTTGAGCATCAGAGGCTGGGAAGTGTTGTTGATGTCCTGCGAGGTAAGGCCGAAATGGATGAATTCCTTCCAGGCGGACAGCCCCATGGCATCGAATCTCTCCTTGAGATAGTACTCAACTGCCTTGACGTCGTGGTTGGTGACTTTCTCGATGTCCTTGACCTTCACCGCTTCCTCGGGAGTCATGTCGAGGTAGAGGCTGCGAAGTTCAGAGAAGAGTTCCTCCCTGCTCTTGCCGGTTCCTTCTCCGAAGCTATCCAGCTGGGGCAGGGGAATGCTGCACAGGGCAATGTAGTACTCAACCTCCACACGCACTCTGTTGCGGATGAATGCAAACTCACTGAAATAACCCTTCAAAGACTCTGTCTTCGAAGCGTAGCGGCCGTCTATCGGCGAAACTGCCAAAAGGGAATTCATATCTGCCATAACACACAAAGATACCCTTTTGGCCGGGAATATGCAACACTAGATGAGCAGAAGAAGCGCTATGGAGTAGAGCAGGAATCCTTGGAAGCGGAGTCCTCCGCGGGTGCTGGCCTTGAGCATGGTCTCGGTCGGATCGTAGCCGGTCATGGCCAGGATCTCGTCGTCAGACGGGAGTTTGGAGAGCGGGAACTTCTGGATGAGCTCACCGTCGTTGAACCAGGTGGCGCCGCCGTTGGACCTGTTGAGGCTGAGAAGGGTCCTTCTGTCAGAAAAGAAAGTCGAAGGAATCAGTTCTTTCCTTGCTTCAGGGATGATCGACTTCAAACTGTCAAGCAGGCTTGGGGTACCTGAAACGAGGAGCAGGGGAGTGAATCCTGCAGCATTTGCTCCTTCTACCGTCCGGGCGAGTTTCGTCCAGACTTCTCCCTTAAGGCTCGGGGCGTCATAGACTGACATCACGAGCACGTTCCCCTTGGTGGCCATCTCGTCCTTGTAAGCCCCAGTGGAATCCATGAATGAAAGGAGAGGAGTGTTGTCCTTTACCTCCGGCCCGTTCAGCTTGATGGTCTCTGTACGTACGAAGGTCCAGGTGGAGTCAGGGAGCTTGTCAAGAGTGAAAGCCCCTTCCTGCCCGTTCTTCTCGTAGATGAAGGTGGACATGTAGTCGTCGTTGGTTCCTCCGTCTTCGGATTCATGGGCGGAGTACAGCTCGCTGCCCGGAGTGAAGGACGTGTAGTCGACGAGCGGGATGGAACTGAGCGAATGCCAGGTGAAAAGGAGAAGGGAAACTGCGACTATTCCGAAAGAGACGTACTTCCTCTTGCGGCATTCTCCCGTGTCGTTGAAAGGGATGAAGGCTATCGATGCGAGAAGCAGGAGGACGACGTTCTTGATGAAGGTCTGAAGGTTGGTCAGGTGTATGACTTCGCCGAAGCAGCCGCAATCCATCGTAGGATTGAAGATTACGAGAAGCAGAGTCAGCAGTGTGAAAAAGACCAGCAGCACCGAGGTGAGGATTGCCACTGTCCTGCGGAGTATCCCGCTGATCAAAGCAGCTCCGAGTAGGGCCTCAAACAAAGCGAGGAGTACACCCACCGCCTTTGCGGTCGGCATGAGGAAGCCCAGGTGAAGGAACCTGTAGTACTCTTCGACGACCAGCCCGGCCCCGACGGGGTCAAGCAGTTTGAATATGCCTGCAAGCAGAAAGACCAGACCTATGATGAAGGCGAAGAGCCTCCTTATCCTGTAATGGAATATTTTCGTGTTCATTTGCCCGTTAGATGTTCGTCTGTCACAGCTTTCACCTTAGCGAAGATGTCGTCGGGAGGGAGCATCCTGCCATCTTCGCCGGCGCAGTCGACCCTGATGAAGTCCGGATCCAGGGAAGCCTGACGGAGATAGATGCTCCTGACCTTCTTCTGGAACTCGATGCTGGCCTCGTGGATGTCGGACGCTCCGTGCAGGTACTCCCTGTCGGATCCTTTCCGGTTTTTCTCCAGGCTGCTCTCCACGAAGTCGATGGGAACGTCTAGGAAGATGTTCAGATCCGGCCTGGGGAGGTCGAAGGTACCATATTCAGTGTTCAGGATCCATTCCCTCAGGCTTTCTCTTTCGTCGGGATTAGCGAGCTTGGCGCACTGGTAGGCGATGTTCGAGTAGACGTACCTGTCCAGAAGCACAAGACCGCCGTCGGCGAGAGTCTTTTTCATCAGTGGAGCCGCCCCATGCCTGTCCTCCGCGAACAGAAGGGCCACGAGCTGGGGATGAACTGCCTCGTTGGAACCGAAGTCACCACGCAGAAAGCGGCTGATCAGGTCTCCGTAGACTGGAGCATCGTACCTGGGGAAATGAATATATTCCAGTTCAGGGCATATTCCTTCAAGGTAAGACCTTAATTTCCTTACCTGTGTGGACTTGCCCGCTCCATCCAGACCTTCTAGTACTATCAGCATTTCGACAGATTATGATTATTCAGCAAAGATATTGATTTTTTGCCTATTTTTGTTGAAAATGGAAAGCAAGCGCAAAAGAAATCCCGAGGTGATGGGAATCGTCAATCTTACAGACGATTCCTTCTATGAAGGAAGCCGCCTTCTGGGGGCGGGTGCAGCAGCATTCATGGAAAGGATCGGTGCGATGATCTCTGAAGGCGCAGACATCCTCGACCTTGGGGCTTGTTCGACTCGTCCCGGTTCAGATCCTGTGTCCGAGGAAGAAGAGTGGGCGAGGCTCGCCCCGGCCCTGAAGTTTCTCGTCTCAGAGCACCCTTGTCTTCGCCTCTCCGTCGACACCTTCCGTCCTGGGATAGTCTCCCGGGTCTTCGACCTGGCCGGTCCCTTCATCGTCAATGACGTGAGCGGTGGATCTGAAGAGATGTGGTCCGTCGTCGGCAAGCTGGGACTTCCCTATATGGCTATGCACACCCGCGGTACTCCTAAGGACATGCAGTCCCTCACCGATTATGATGACCTCCTTTCGGAGATCCGTTCCTTTTTCATGAATATCTCATCTGCGGCAGAGGCTCACGGTGTAAAGGAGTGGATCCTTGATCCGGGTTTCGGCTTTGCTAAGACCGTCAGCCAGAACTGGCAGCTACTGTGCGGCATGCAGGTTTTCAAGGAATTCGGACGTCCCATTCTGGCCGGGCTTTCCCGCAAGAGCTTCCTTTACAAACCGCTGGGAATCACACCCTCCGAGGCCCTTCCGGCCACCTGCGCCGCCAATCTCCTGGCGCTTCAGAACGGTGCCGACATACTTCGCGTCCATGACGTGGCCGCGGCCAGGCAGACTGTGGAGGTGTTCCTTAACGCAGGGACTTCAGGTACAGAATAGAGTCGGGGCCTTCATTGAAGAGAAGGTCCATTATTGAAAGATTCGGAACGAAGCCGTATTTCCTCGCAAAGACCTGGAAGTACGGTTTTTCCAGTCCCAGATCTTTCAGGACGGTGTCCGGCCTTTTGGAATGCAGGACCTCCCTGTAGTCGCGGCCGTAGCGGCCTTCAGGGGCCGTGGGAACATATTCCTCGGTCAGGCGGAGGTCCGCTGCGATGCCTGTCTTCCTGAGGAAGAACCGGATAATCCGGAGGTCCAGGTCGAACAGGGTTTCGGGCTTGGAATCCAGGATGGCGAACAGCTCGTCCTTGTAGTACTCGAAATAGGCTGAAGAGTCGTAGGCCGAGGCTATCGCCCTTTCGGTCTTCATGATCCACGGCGTGGAATAGTCCACCTTGATCTCCGTTATGGGCAGCTCGTGGGTTCCTTCGTGGACGATCGGGAAATTGAGGTATTGGGGACCGTCAGCAGCGTAGTAGCGGCAACGGTTCCTCCAGCTTTGTTTCTGGTAGTTCTCGCAGGCTTCAATGTACACTACTGAAGGTGTCGAAGGAATTGTCATCCCTTCGGCAATCAAAGCGAAGTAGCTGATTGGCGGAAAGTAAGCTATGCTCAGGAGCATGGCCGCCTCTATTCGAACTGGCCCTTCTCGTGCAGGTCGCTGGCACGGATGATTCCGCGCTTGGAACTCTTGATGAAATCGAGGATGGCATCCCTCTCCTCGCTCTGGGGGAATCCGGCTTCTACCTTGGCGCATCCGTCGGAGATGTTGTAACCGGCGTAGTAGATGGTCTCGTAGATGTCCTTGATGTTGCGGATGACGTCCGGGGAGAATCCTCTCCTGCGGAGACCGACGATGTTGACACCGGCGTAGCTGATTGGCTCCCTGCCGCAGAGTACGTACGGAGGAACGTCCTTGTTGATCTTCGACATTCCGCCGACCATGGCGTGGCAGCCGACCTTCGTGAACTGGTGGGCTTTGGCACCGCCTCCGACGATGGCCCAGTCGTCGATCTGGGTTTCTCCGGCCAGGCCCACGTAGCTTACCAGGATGCAATGGTTGCCGATCACGCAGTCGTGGGCGACATGGGAGTAGGACATGATAAGGGTGTCGCTCCCGATCTTGGTTACATATTTGCCGCTGGCCTTGGTGCCGCGGTTGATGGTAGCGCACTCGCGGACGGTTACGTTGTCGCCGAGCTCGACCCTGGTGACTTCACCTTCGTACTTGAGGTCCTGGGGAATGGCTCCGACGACGGCACCGGGGAAGATCTGGCAGTTCTTTCCCATCTTCACGTACTGGAAGACAGTAGCGTGAGGGAATATCTTGCATCCGTCACCGATCTCGACATCGTCGTCGATGAAGGCGAAAGGACCTATCTCTATGTTGTCACCGAGAATGGCTTTGGGACTTACAGATGCAAGCGGAGAAATGTTGTTCATGATTGTGATTTATAGTTTAGAGTTCGTAATAGCCTCTCTGATGGCTTTTGCCATCCTGGTGTTGATCGAATGTCCTGGCTTGAAGGCTTCCACCCTGGCATTGAGCAGTCCTCCTGCCAGAGAAAGGTCTCCGATGAGGTCCAGCAGCTTGTGCCTTCCGCATTCGTCGGGGAAATGCAGCTGGAGATTGTTGAGGTAGCCGTTGCTGTCGATTGCAAGCGAAGGAACGTTGAAAAGCCCTGCAAGGGTGTCGACCTGCTCCTGTGTCACAGGATGCTCCACGATGACGATAGCGTTCTCGACATCACCGCCCTTCACCAGATTGTTCTGGAACAGGTATTCGATCTCATGGAAGAATACGAAGGTACGGCAAGGGGCGATCTCGGAAGAGTAGTCTGTACCGCAGTCCCAGCTGGCTTTCTGCACGCCGAGGACCTTGGATCCGAAATCCACCGTCAGGTCGATCGAAGGGGTGTCGGAAGGGGTTACCTTGATGAAAGATCCTGTCTTTTCGTCCTTTATCACGATCTCCTCGGGCACGGTGACATATTCCTTGGCAGCCTCCTGCTCATTCAGACCGTCTTCCTTGAAGGCTTCGACATAGTAACGGGCGCTGCCGTCGAGGATGGGCACTTCGACATTGTCTATCTCCACGATGACGTTGTCGACCCCCATTCCGGTCAGAGCGGACATAAGGTGCTCGATTGTGGAGACCGATGCTTCGCCTTTTGAAATGGTGGTGCTTCTGGCAGTGGAGGTGACGTTTTCGGCAACGGCTTCGACGAAGGCGTCATCACCCAGATCAGTACGGTGGAAAACAATGCCTATATTCTCGTCAGCCGGCTTTAGAACCATTCTGGCCACCTGGCCGGTGTGAAGTCCTTTGCCGCAGAAAACGTGTTCCTGGTTAAGTGTCCTTTGTCTTTTGATGGTCATAATTATCTTGTCGGACTGTTTACTGCAAAAAACAGTCCGCAAAGATAAGAAGGTTATTCCGAATATTCAAGGAATGCTACTGACCGCCCTGTTTCTTGAAGACTGCGTAGCTGCGGAGATAGTTCCTAATAGGGATTGAAGGTGAGCCGAGAAGGGTCTGTCCGGGCTCCTTGATGTTGCCGATCACACCCGTCTGTGCGCCGAGGGTCGTGTTGTCCGCTATCTCGAGATGTCCTGCGATTCCGACCTGGCCGGCGAGGATGCAGTTCTTTCCGATCTTTGTCGAGCCTGCGATTCCGCACTGGGCGGCCATCACCGTGTTCTCCCCGATCTGCACGTTGTGGGCTATCTGGCAGAGGTTGTCGATCTTGACGCCCTTGCCGATGATGGTGGATTCCATCTCCGAACGGTCGATGGTGGTGCCTGCCCCGATCTCGACATTGTCACCGATGATCACGTTGCCCAGATGCTCTATCTTCTCCCATGTGCCGTCGGGAAGGGGAGCGTTGCCGAAGCCGTCGGAGCCGATTACAGCGTTTGCATGGATTATCACGTTGTCGCCGATGACCATTCCGGGGTAGATGACGACTCCCGGGTAGATTATGCAGTGCTTGCCGACGACGGTGTTGTCACCGACATAGACGTTCTCGTAGATCTTGGTGTAGTCACCGATGCTAGCATGGTGGCCGACATAGGAATGGCTGCCGAGATAGACCTTCTTGCCGAACTTGCTGGTGAGGAACCAGGAAGAGCGGAAACCCCTGTGGCGGCGGTCGGTACGCTTCTGGGTGGCAGCGTACTTGAGCAGGTCGGCAAGTGACTTGTAGGCATCCTCCACACGGATCAAGGTGGGAGTCACGGCTTCCTTAGGCTGGAAGTTATTGTTGACCAGAAGGATGCTGGCCTTGCAGGTGTAGACGTATTTTTCGTATTTTGGATTGGCGTAGAAACATAGCTGTCCAGGTTTGCCGTGCTCAATCTTGGCGAACGAGGTGACTTTTGCCTGAGGGTCACCCTCTACAGTTCCCTTTAAAACTTGAGCGAGTTGCTTCGCGGTAAATTCCATCTCGGTTGATTCAAAAAACTTCAAATAGTCCACAAAGAAAGCAATTAATTTTCATTTTTGCCAAATAATCATTACCTTTGCGCTGTTGAGAGAGATAGGTGACGATGAGCGTCTCCTATCTTTTGTTTTTGTGACAATGGAAAAGGAATTGATAGAAAAAACCATCAGGGCTGCCGTGGAACAGCGGGGCTGTTTCCTGGTCGACGTGACCCTGAGCAAGGACAACGATGTGGTCGTCTCCATCGAGAAAGAGGTCGGAGACGTGGACCTCGATGACTGCGTCGCCGTCAACGATGCCTTCCTCGCCGCTTTCGACAAGGACGTGGAAGACTATTCACTCACAGTCTCCTCTGCAGGACTGGACCAGCCGTTCAAGGTGGCCGGCCAGTACAGGAAGGCCGTGGGATCGCCTGTGGTGGTCCTCCTCAAGGGCGGATCCAAACTCACCGGAGTGCTCACCGATGCCGATGATGAAGGAATATCCCTCCGTTATTCAAAGAAGGAAACCGTCGAGGGAAAGAAGAAGAAGGAGACCGTTGAGCATGAGGACAGGTTCCACTTCGCGGAGATCAATTCCGTAAAACCGCATGTTGAATTCAAGAAATAATAACTGATACATGGAAAAGAAAGACGAAATAACTCTGATTGATGCCTTCAAGGATTTCAAGGAAGAGAAGAACATTGACAGACCTGTCATGATGGGTGTGCTCAAGGACGTGTTCCTCACCCAGATCGCCAAGACCTACGGTTCCTCCGACAATTTCGACGTCATCATCAACGTCGACAAGGGAGACTGCGAGATCTACCAGAACTTCGACATCGTCGAGGAAGTGGAGAATCCCAACATGCAGATCACCCTTGAGCAGATCAAGGAAGAGACCGGTGACGACGACTACGAGATAGGTGATGTCTACACCAAGAAGCTCTCCCTCGCTTCATTCGGAAGAAGGGGCATCCTGAACATCCGCCAGAACCTCCAGGGAAGGATCATGGACATCGACAAGGCCAATGTCTTCAAGGAGTATTCCGACAAGGTCGGCGAGATCTTCACCGGTGAAATCTACCAGACCTGGTCGAAGGAGGTCATCATCCTCGACGAGGACAGCAATGAGCTGCACCTCCCGAAGAATGAGCAGATCCCTGGCGAAAGGTTCAAGAAGGGCGACACTATCAGGGCCATCATCAAGAGCGTGGAGATGAAGAACAACACCACGCCCTACATCACTCTTTCCAGGACTTCCAACGAATTCCTCGAGAAGCTCTTCGAGCTTGAGGTACCTGAGATCTTCGACGGCCTGATCACCATCAAGAAGGTTGTCCGCGTACCCGGTGAGCGTGCCAAGGTGGCTGTCGAGTCCTACGACGAGAGGATCGATCCTATCGGCGCCTGCATCGGTGTCAAGGGCTCCAGGATCCTCGGAATCGTCCGTGAGCTCCGCAACGAGAACATCGATGTGCTCCAGTGGACATCCAACACCCAGCTCCTCATCCAGAGGGCTCTGAATCCCGCCAGGGTTTCGTCCATCGACCTGGGCGCTTCAGACAAGGACAAGATCAAGGTTTACATGCAGCCTGATGAGGTAAAGAAGGGAATCGGCCGCGGAGGCTGCAACATCAAGCTTGCCGGAATGCTCGTCGGACGTGAAATCGAAGTCTGGAGGGAGCTTTCCAAGGAAGAGATGCAGGAAGAAGAGGACGTCCTCCTCAGCGAGTTCGACAATGAGATCGACCAGTGGGTCATCGACCGTCTCGAGGCCATCGGCTGCGACACCGCGAAGAGCGTGCTGGCATTCACTCCTGAAGACATCGCCAGGAGGGCCGATCTCGAGGACGAGACCGTAGCCGAGGTGTTCAGGATCCTGAAGGCAGAATTTGAAGACTAGTCCCTTGTGAGGACAAACATAATTTAAAGGGGTTGAATATGGGAGAAATCAGACTGAATAAAATCATCCGTACTTACAATATCGGACTTCAGAACCTTGTGGACTTTCTGGCCAGCCAGGGTGTCGAAGTGGATGCCAATCCGAATGCAAAGATTTCGGACGAGCATCTCGGCGCCATCGAGAAGCAGTTCGGAAAGGACCTCGAGATGAAGAAGGCCTCCGAGAAGGTGGACATCAAGCTCACGGAAATCCTTGAAAAGACATCCAGGAAGCAGCAGGAGACGGCTCGTGAAGAAGAATTCGACGAGCCTGTCAGGGAGACCGTCATAAAGAGCAATGTGTTCACTCCTGTCGAACCTAAACCGGAACCGAAGCCGGAACCTAAACCGGAGCCGATCCCGGAACCGGAACCCATCCCGGAGCCGGAACCGGAGCCGATGCCGGAACCCGAACCTGTGTACGAGCCGGAGCCCGAGCCCCAGCCGGAACCGGAGCCGGAACCTGAACCTGTTCAGGAACCCGAACCTGTAGAACTGGCCCCTGAAGAGAAGACGGAGGCGCCTGTGGAAATCCCCGCCACAACCCCTGCGGAGGAGACCGAGGTGCGTCCTGAGGAAGAGAAGAAGGCTGAAGCTGCCCCTTCCGAGGCTCCCGGATTCAAGGTTCTCGGAAAGATCGACCTTTCACAGTTCGAGAAGAAGAGCGG
>JAFUFS010000055.1 GCA_017469745.1 Bacteroidales bacterium
GCTCCTTTCATTTTAGCCATAATTCCTTATAGATTATTGATTGTACATATCCTTGTTGTAGAAGTCGAGGATGTCGTTCGCGATGCTGTAGGCATTCCTTGCCGGGCTTTCCGGATTGATCTCCATCGCCTCCAGGTAGTTGTTGATGGCCCCTTGCCAGTCCCCCAGCTTTCGGTGGGCGTTGCCGAGAAGATAGTAAGCCCTGTCAGAGGGGACGACCGCCGAGGAAATATATTCATCAAGCAGCCTGATGGCCTCTTCGATCCTTCCTTCCTGGAGGATGGCTTCTATCTCTTCAAGGCTTGGCATGGGCTATTCGTCAATAAAGAGGCACCAGCCGCGAGGATCTTCTTCCAGCCCCTTCTGGATGCCGATTATCTTCCAATAAAGCTTTTCGCTGACGGGACCGCACTTGTCCGGCGAACCGATGTTGTAGCGGCGGGTGACCTCCTCCCCTTCAAGAGTCGGTTTGTCGTCGATGGCGCAGATGGGAGTGATCACGACTGCAGTGCCGCAGGAATTCACTTCGTCAAACTCTGCGAGTTCTTCCACGTGGATAGGGCGCATCTCGACCTTGAGTCCCATGTCTTCGGCAACGGTACGCAAGCTTGCGTTGGTGATCGAAGGAAGGACGCTGTGGGACAGCGGTGTGACATAGGTGTCACCCTTGATAGCGAAGAAGTTGGAGGAGCCGAACTCTTCGATGGTGGTCTTGGTCGCCGAATCCAGGAAAAGGAGTTCGCGATAGCCCTGTCCATGAGCTATGTTGTAGGCATGGAGGGACTGCGCATAGTTGGCTCCGAGCTTGTAGCAGCCCGAACCGAAAGTAGAAGCACGATCGTAATTCCTCGAAAGGACGGCCGTTCCGGGTGTCAGGCTCTTGTCTCCTGAATATGTTCCCACAGGCGAGCACATGACTGCGAACATCACGTCCTTGGCGGAATGGATTCCGAGCTGGGGATTGATTCCGAAAAGGGTCGGCCTCAGATAGAGGGATGCTCCGGAAGCCTCGTATGGAGGAAGATATTCAAGATTCTCCTTTACACAGCGCACGCACATGTCGATGAACAACTCGACCGAGGGTGCAGGCATGTCAAGATAGGCTGCGCTGTCCGCCATGCGCTTGGCATTCATGTCGGGGCGGAAAAGCCTTATCTTGCCGTCTACTCCCCTGAAAGCCTTAAGCCCCTCGAAACACGCGGGAGCATAATGGAAGACTCCGGCGAAGGAACTCAGAGGAATGTTGAAATCCTCAGTAGCCACCGGCTCCTCCCAATTGCCGTCTATGCAACGGCTGTATATCAGTGTCTTGGTCTGGGTGTAGCTGAATGACAGCTTGCTCCAATCTATGTTAACCATATCGTGTAGTTTTAGTGTGTTCAATCTTCAATCAGGCGATCCTTGTCGTAGGTGTGGATCTTGGTCCTTCCGGACAGGATGATGTAGCCGTTCTCCGCGAGGCTGTTGATCTCGTCTTCCCCGGGGAAGACTTCAACCGGGGCGATGAAACCTATCTTCGCCTTGATGGCCTCCATGAGCTTCTTGCTGTGGGCTATTCCACCGGTCAGCAGGATCGCATCGACCTTGCCGTCGGCTGTGGCCGACATAGCGGCTATGTACTTGCAGATGTTCAGAACGTAAGCCTTCAGGAAAGTTATGGCAAGTTCGTTACCTTCCTCGGCCATCTTTTCAACGTCGATCATGCTGTTGGTGCCGAAATAGGCGACCGCTCCTCCCCTTCCGACAAGTTTCTTCTTGATCTCTTCCTTGGTGTACTTGCCGCTGAAGCACATGTCGATCAGCTCGAAAGGAGGGCAGCAACCGGCCCTTTCAGGGGTGATGGGGCCGTCTCCGCCGAGACCGTGGTTCACGTCGAGCACCCTGCCGTTGCGATGGAGCGAGATGGTAGCACCACCACCCATGTGGGCGACTACGACGGTGACGTCGTTGGTCGCATGGCCGTGCTCGCGCAGGTATCTTCTTACTATTGCCCTGGAATTCAAGGCATGGAAAAGGGTCTTGCGGGTGAATTCCGGGATACCTCCCATCCTGCATTCAGGAAGCATCTCGTCTGCCATAGGCGGATCGGCGACATAGGCCGTAGTCTTCCCGAAGCGGGGTTCAAGCCCCTTGGAGTCGCGTATCTCGTTGATCTCCTTTGCAATGTCATCAGCGAGGATAGCGCTGAGGTTGCAGGCATGGTTGCCGTCGCGGCAACTCAGAAGGACGTCCCTCATGTCCTGGTTGACGTTGTAGACACCTGTAATCACCGGTACGAAGAGTCCGCCCCTTGCCATGACGATGTCAACGTCCTCCAGGGGAATCCCCCTCGATCTCATGAAATCCTTGATGGCCTGACGGCGCATATCGCTCTGGTCCATGACGGACTTGTATTTGGCGACGTCTTCTGCGGTGTGTTCAAGCTTCTCATCGAAAACCCTGACACCATCGGAATAGTACCCTAGCTTGGTAGTGGTGGAACCAGTGTTGATGATCAGGATATTGCCCTTCTGGGTGTCTGTTTCTTGCATTCTGTCTATCCCTCCAATATATTTATTGTATAACGCCAATAAATATATTACATTTTTTTAACAATTTCAACTGTCAAGTCAAAATTTATAACATTTTAATAATCCAAAGGATCAAATTGACACTTAAGAGCGTTCCGCACCAAGTACAGTGAGGACCGCCCCTTCGACTTTGAAGCGGATTTCACATCCTTCGAAAGCCATCGTGTAGACTTTGGCTGGATCATCATGGTAAGCAGGTCGGGGATCGAGAGACAGGACCTGGCGGAGGGCATCCAGGTCGAGGCCCGAAGCCTGAAGGCTCTCTGGCATGACCACATCCAGAACCGTCCAGCCGGTCGAATCCGTGAATCCGGAGCGGACACCCGGATGGGAGTCGGCATATTCAATATAAGGTTTGATGTCGTAGATAGGTGTTCCGTCCATCAGATCGGCCCCGGAGACTTCAATCACAGGTCCTGATGGCTTCCCGTCCGCTCCCTTTGCTTCCAGGTCGATGGAAAGGATCCTGACCGAGGAGAGACCGAGGCGGTTCGGCCGGAACGGGGAACGGCTGGCAAAGACTCCTACCCTTTCGTTGCCCCCAAGCCTGGGAGGACGTACTGTCGCCTTGAACACCTTTTCATCCACCTGGGCTTCAGAGAATTCCCAGATCAGCCAAAGGTAGTCAAAGCCTTCAAGGCCGCGTACGGCTTCAGCCGAGCGGAATTCAGGTTCGAAAATTATCCTTCCACGAAGGCCGGAAGCAAGTCCTGCCTGCCGGGGAATACCGAACTTCGTAGGAAAAGGAGACCTGAAACGGGCTATGGGCTTTATTTCCATTCCACCTGCTCCCATTTGAGCGCGCTCTCGTCCTGAGGCTTCCTTTCATTTATAGGATGGCCTATGCCCACCAGGCAGAGGACTGAATATTCATCCTTTATCCCAAGGATAAGTTTGACCTTTTCCTCAGCTGTCACTCCCTCATCACAGCTCTCGCGCCCGCGAACCTGGCACCAGCAGGATCCCAGGCCGATGTCCTCGGCCATGTACTGCATTGTGACTGCAGCAATCGCCCCGTCCTCGATCCACATTTCCTGCGCGGCCGGCTCGCCGAGGACGGCAACGACAGCGGCGGCACCGGAGATGAAGGCGGAGCCGTTCGGCCTGATTCCTCCGAGTCCGGAGATCCTTTCTGGGTCGCGGGTCACTATGAAGCGCCATTTCCGAAGTCCCTTGGACGTAGGGCACATGAGAGCCCCGGAGAGGATGGTCTTCAACTGCTCGTCCGAAACAGGTTCCGGAGAGAATTTCCTATGGCTGCGGCGCTGCCTGCAGAGTTCCTTGAATGAATCCATATTCCTGAATCTTTATTGCCTCATACTACAAATATAGCAATTCACAGCGAGAATCACTCTACCTCGAAGGACGTACCGGAATCCCGAAATTGTTCTTGACCTCTCCCATCACGAAGAAGCTGTTCAGGCCGCCGATGCAATCCAGGTCGCCCATTATCCTCAGGACGAAACGCTGGTACTCCTTCATGCTTGACACATAGACCTTCATCATGAAATCATAATCACCGGAGATGTTGTAGCACTCCCCTACTTCCGCAATACCCTGGACGGAATCCATAAAGCGCCTGGCATTCTCGAAAGTATGCTGCTTGAGTTTGATGAAACAAAATGCTATAAAAGAGCAGTCCAGTTTGTCAGCATCCAACACGGCTGCGAGCTTTTTAATGTATCCTTGCTCGCGGAGCCTTTTCACTCGTTCGAAAACCGGAGTCGGGGAAAGGTGCACCTTGGCAGCGAGTTCCTTGTTCGTTACATCAGCATCATCCTGCAAAGCCCTCAGGATTTCGGCATCTTTTTCATCCAAACCATTCATAAGAGAAAAATACTTTAATTGTCGCTAAATTTCAAAATCACAGCATAATTTTACCTGCGAATAATTCAAATTTAGTTGTTTTATCCATTTTTACAAAAATTATTGGAAAAATAACTCAGAGGGAATAACTTTGCAACAGAAAAGAAAGCGAACTTAACATCACCCCAAAACCATGAGCAGTTCCAAACTCCACATCGAAACCCTGGCGATCCATGCAGGCCAGGAGACTCCGGATCCGGTAAGCGACGCCCGCGCAGTTCCCATCTACCAGACGACTTCATACGTATTCCATAACAGTGCCCACGCAGCCGACAGGTTCGGCCTCAGGGATCCCGGCAACATCTACGGACGCCTGACAAACTCGACACAGGATGTATTCGAGCAAAGGATAGCCGCAATCGAGGGAGGCGTCGCAGCCCTGGCCGTGTCGTCGGGAGCAGCAGCAGTGACTTATGCCCTGCAGAACGTCGCCCAGGCAGGCGACCATATCATAGCCGCTGACAATCTTTACGGCGGATCCTTCAACCTCATCACCCACACCCTCGCGAGCCAGGGAATCAGCAACACCATCCTTAATGTCAACGACCTTGAAGCCCTGGAGGCAGCCATCAGGCCGAACACCAAGGTCATATATGCCGAGACCTTCGGGAACCCCAACTCGGACGTCACGGACCTGGAAGGGATTGCCGAGGTAGCCCACAGGCACGGGTTAGTGTTCATTGTCGACAACACATTCGCTCCCATCCTCACAAGGCCCATCGAGCACGGAGTCGACATAGTGGTTCATTCCGCTACGAAGTTCATCGGTGGCCATGGGACCACACTCGGCGGCGTGATCGTGGACAGCGGGGCCTTTGACTGGAAGAAGAACGCAGACCGCTACCCCACCCTCGCCAAACCGGATCCCAGCTATCACGGTGCCGTCTTCGCAGACGTAGCCGGGGCAGCCGCATTCGTCACCAGGATAAGGGCCGTCATCCTGCGCGACACCGGAGCCTGCATCAGCCCGATCTCTGCATGGATCCTCCTCCAAGGAGTCGAGTCCCTTCCCTTAAGGATAGAACGCCATGTGCAGAACGCTCTCAAGGTCGTGGAATTCCTGCAGGAGCATCCCAAGGTAGCAAAGGTCAACCACCCAGCCATCCAATCACATCCGGACCATGACCTGTACCGGAAGTATTTCCCCGATGGAGGCGGATCTATCTTCACCTTCGAGATCAAAGGCAGCCAGGAAGATGCATGGAAATTCATCGACAGCCTGAAGGTGTTCTCCCTCCTGGCCAACGTCGCGGACGTTAAGAGCCTGGTTATCCATCCGGCGACCACGACCCATTCGCAGATGACTCCTGAGGAGCTTACCCAACAGCACATAACGCCGACTACGGTAAGGCTCTCGATCGGAGTTGAACACATAGATGACATTATAGAAGACCTCAGACAGGCTTTCGAAGCAATATGAAAAGACCGTATGTCTCATTGGAAATAGTACCCCCGCTTAAGGGTATGACCAAAGTTGAACTGCTTGATGACATCAGGCAGTTCATCCCGTTTAATCCCAAGTACATAAATGTCACCTGCCACAGAGACGAAATCGAGTTTCAGGAGCAGTCTGACGGCACCTTCGTAAAGCGCCTCGTCAGGAAACGCGTGAGCGAAACGGCCGTCTGCGGAGCCATACAGTCAGAGTTCAAAGCGGAAGTGGTTCCCCACCTTATTTGCGGCGGCAACACAGCTGAGCAGATAGATTTCCTGCTGCACGACTTCAAGTTCATGGGCATAAGGAACGTCATGGCACTGAGGGGTGACAGCCTGGCCGGAGAAAGGCGTTTCAGTCCTACTCCCAGAGGCTACGACCATGCCAAACAGCTTGTGGAAGCTGTCCGCCGCTTCGAACATGAGAACGGCTGCGAAGGTTTCTTCAGGATCGGCGTCGGAGGTTATCCTGAAAAGCATTTCGAAGCCGCCAACATGGACGACGACATAACCAACCTGAAAAGGAAAGTTGATGCCGGAGCCGACTACATCATCACGCAGATGTTTTTTGACAACAGCGTGTACTACAGGTTCGTGGAGCGCTGCCGGAAAGCTGGGATCGAAGTCCCTGTGATTCCAGCGCTGAAACCCCTTTCTACCGCCAGGCAGATACGTCTCCTTCCTGAAACATTTTCCATAGACATTCCGGCCGCCCTGACCAGGAAGATCGTACAGTTCAAGGACGACAAGGAGGCGGTCTACGCTGCCGGACAGGAATGGGCCGCAGCCCAGTGCGCCGACCTTATAGCAAACGGAGTCGAAGGTGTCCATTTCTACACGATGGGAAAATCCGCCAACGTGATCGGCATCCTCAAGGAATGTTTCTAGGAATATGGAAGGAATCAGACAGGCTCTGAAGGAAAGGATCCTCATACTGGACGGGGCGATGGGCACCATGCTCCAGCGCCGCGGACTTCAGGGCAACTCGGAATCATTCAACCTGAGTGCTCCTTCCGAGATCGGTAAGATACATGATGAATATATTGAAGCCGGAGCTGATATAATCACTACCAACTCATTCGGTGCCAGCAGGATATCGCAAGCAGAACTTGGCCATGCCAACCAGGCTGCCGACATGGCGGAAGCCTCTGCCAGGATCGCACGCGCGGCCGCCGAAAGGGCTGGAAGGAAAGTCTGGGTAGCAGGGAGCGTAGGCCCGACCGGAAAGTCACTTTCCCTGGCCCAGGACATCGGCAATCCCGCTTTCAGGCCATATTCATTCGACCAGATGGCCGAAGCTTTCGAGGAACAGATCCGGGCTCTATTGCGTGGAGGGGTGGATATCATACTCCTTGAAACCTGCTTCGATGCCCTGAACACAAAGGCTGCCATCTATGCCCTCAACAAGATTCTGGACGGCCGTGTGCCTGGCTCAGAAGGTGCTCCGGAAGTAATGGTGTCTGTTTCCCTTGGAGACCGCTCGGGCAGGACCCTGACCGGCCAGACCATTGAAGCCTTCTACAGATCCATCACACACTGCCATCCCCTTTCATTCGGTCTGAACTGTTCCCTAGGAGCATCTGAACTGATCCCTGCCATCGGCGAAGTCTCCGGTTTCGCGGAATGCGCTGTCAACTGCCATCCGAATGCCGGGCTTCCGGACGAGATGGGCAATTACAGTGAATCTCCGGAGGAGACTGCAGCCGCGATACGACAGATGGCCATCAATGGCTACCTGAACATCGCCGGAGGCTGCTGCGGTACCACTCCGGAGCACATCCGTGCAATCGCCACTGCACTCAAGGGCCTTCCTTCCCGCATCGGTTCAGTTGATAGAACTCTTAACCGCCCGTTGTATGTCAGTGGGTTGGAGAGCGTCGAAATCGACCTTAGGAACAACTTCACCAACGTAGGCGAAAGGACCAATGTGGCCGGCTCACGCAAGTTCGCCAGGCTCATCGCATCGCAGGACTATGAAACGGCACTGCAGGTAGCCTCCGACCAGATCGCCAACGGGGCATCGGTCATAGACATCAACATGGACGACGCCATGCTGGACTCTGCTAAGGAGATGGAGACCTTCCTCCGGCATATCAGCGGCGAACCGTCTGTGGCAAAGGCAGCAATCATGATAGATTCCTCCCACTGGGAGACCATACTAACCGGCCTGAAGAACGCCCAAGGCAAATGCATAGTCAACTCAATCTCACTTAAGGAAGGAGAAGAAATATTCATCCAGAAAGCCAAGGAAATCAGAGCGTTGGGCGGTGCGATAATCGTCATTGCCTTCGATGAGCAAGGCCAGGCGACCACATATTCAAGGAAGATTGAAATCTGCCGAAGGGCCTACTCACTACTGACCGGAAAAGCAGGCTGTCCTCCCGAAGACATAATCTTCGACGTCAACGTCCTTCCAATAGGTACAGGCATCCCGGAGCATGAACGCTACGGCATCGACTTCATCGAGGCGGTCCGGTGGATCAAAAATAACCTGCCTGGCTGCAGGACCTCAGGAGGAATATCCAACCTCTCGTTCTCATTCAGGGGTAACAATATTGTGAGGGAAGCCATGCATTCGGTCTTCCTCTACCACGCAGTCAACGCAGGCCTGGACATGGGAATCGTCAATCCTGGCATGCTGAAAGTCTACGATGACATCGATCCTGTCCTGCTCAAGCATGTCGAGGACGTCATACTGGCAAAGGATCCAGGAGCTACGGAAAGGCTTATAAGCTTTGCATCATCGCTGATGGAGGCCTCATCTGATAACAAAAGCAGCCAGCAGCAAGCCACGGATTCTTCGAGAACAGAACCTGAAGATAACCTCCCGGCAGGAGAAAGGCTCACACGGTCACTCGTGAAGGGCGAATCCAGGACGCTGGAAACCGACATCCTGGAGTGCCTCAAGGATCTGGGCAGGCCGGTTGACGTGATCGACGGTCCGCTCATGAAGGGAATGGAAAGGGTCGGTGAATTGTTCGGCGCCGGAAAGATGTTCCTGCCACAGGTCGTAAAGTCAGCCAAGGTAATGAAGAATGCCGTCGACATACTCCAGCCTTACATGTCAGATGGCATGGAGAGCGACAAGAACCGACCAAGGATCTTGATGGCGACCGTTAAAGGAGACGTCCACGACATCGGGAAGAACATAACCGGTATAGTACTGAGCTGCAATGGTTTCGAGGTCATTGACCTAGGAGTGATGGTACCCAAGGAGACGATCCTTCAGAGGGCGGAAGAATGCAGGGCCGACCTGATCGGAGTCAGCGGTCTCATCACTCCGTCCCTCTATCAGATGGAGGAACTCTGCAAGGAGATGACATCAAGGAAGCTGACCACTCCCCTCCTGGTCGGAGGAGCCGCCGCATCTGCACTGCACACTGCCGTCAAGCTCGCCCCTCTCTATGGGCACGTCTTCTATGGTGCTGATGCATCGTCTTCCGCCGTCCTCGCCAGGGAACTTATGAATGACCGGACGACCACTGAAAAAAAGCTTCATGGCCAGCAGGAGAAACTCCGCAGTCTGCACGAAGAATCAAAAAAGAAGTCCTCGGACGAAAAGGTTGTCTCCCCGTTCCCGGCTGATAGTTTCATAAAGGGCGATGTCTTCATGAATATCCCTGCCCGCGAACTTGGCATCAGCGATGTCGAGCCCTACTTCGACTGGAATCTCTTCTACGCCATCTGGGGACTGAAAGCCGGCAAGGGAATGATGGAACGCAGGAAGTTAAGAGCAGATGCTGCCAGGGAACTTGACCTCCTAAAAGCAGAAGGCGGAGTCAAGATAACGATAGCTGCACGCTTCGACCAGGCTTGCTCCAAGGATGACACAATAGTCACGGGATCATATTCATTGCCGATGATGCGCCAGAAAGGAGGGCGCTCGCTCTGCGATTTCGTCCCGCCCGGGGAATATGGTTTCACAGCCCAGATGGGCATGTTCGCAGTAAGCGTCCACCAGACTGCCGCAGGCAATGGGGCCGAAGGGTTGGACCCGGACGAGATGCTTTCCCGCTCCGTAAGGTTGACCCTGGCCGAAGCCGCCTCGGAATGGCTCAGCCATCAACTGGAATCCAAGCTTCCGCAAGGATGTGGGGCGAAGATAATAAAGCCGGCGGCCGGCTATTCGAGCTGCCCCGACCATACCCTCAAACGCGACATCCTTTCCCTCCTTCCAGATGCGTACAAACTCGGTATCACCCTTCTCGAAAGCTGCGCGATGATCCCTGATGCAAGCATCTGCGGACTCATATTCATACATCCCGAAGCTTCCTACCCCGAGATCAGGAGACTCCCTGACACTGCAATCGATGAATATGCCGCCCGCCGCGGGATGTCACAGGAAGAGAAGGCCCGCTTCCTCGGCCATTTGCTCTGATTCTCAGGTGGACTGCCGTATTAGGATAATTGAATTGAAATTGTTAGCTTTGTTTACTAAAACTAAACAAAGTCTGACAAGGACACCAAAGAAATGTTCAAGATCCTGAAACGAGATATGCTGACACCTAACATCTGCAAGATGGTGGTGTCAGCGCCGAGGATTGCCAAGGCAGCCTTGCCCGGTCAGTTCCTCATTGTCCTTCCCGGAGAGGAAGGAGAACGGATTCCGCTCACGATCAGTGATTATGACCGTGAAGAAGGTACAGTGACGATCGTCACCCAGCTCGTAGGAGCTTCTTCCGCGGCCATCATAGCAAAAGAAGAAGGAGAATTCTTCCGCGATGTAGTCGGCCCGCTGGGCAACCCTTCTGCCTTCGTCCACATGGATGAAGAAGCATTGAAAGGACAGCGCTACATCTTCATCGCCGGCGGACTCGGGACAGCTCCCGTATACCCTCAGGCCAAGTGGCTCCATGACAGGGGCGTGGCCGTCGATGTGATAATCGGTGCCAGAACCAAGGACCTTCTCATCTACACTGAAGAACTCGGTTCCGCCTGCGACAATCTCTATCTCTGCACCGACGACGGAAGCGCAGGCTTCCACGGAGTCGGAACCGCCTGTCTTGAGAAACTCGTTTCTGAAGGCAAGGAATACACCCAGGCAGTTGCCATCGGTCCAATGATCATGATGAAGTTCGCCACCCTCACCTGCAAGAAACTCCAGATCCCGATCGACGTCAGCCTGAACATGCTTATGGTCGACGGCACAGGAATGTGCGGAGCCTGCAGGGTAACTGTTGCCGGCAAGACAAGGTTCGCCTGCGTGGACGGCCCCGAGTTCAACGGCTACGACGTTGATTTCGACGAGGCTATGAGACGTCTCGGACAGTACAAGGCTGAAGAGGCTGAGGAAAAGGCTAAATACGTGAAGTGATATGGCAAAGAGAATTCCAAGGGTACCGGTAAGGGAGCAGGATCCAAAGGTACGTGCACATAATTTCGACGAGGTCTGCTACGGCTACAACCTCGAGGAAGCGATGACTGAGGCTTCCCGCTGCCTACACTGCAAGAATCCGCGCTGCGTGGGTGCCTGCCCTGTCAGCATCAAGATCCCGGAGTTCATCGCGAAGGTGAAGGAAGGAGACATCAACGGCGCTGCAGCTGTCATAGCCGAGGACTCTTCGCTGCCTGCAGTCTGCGGGCGCGTGTGTCCGCAGGAGACGCAGTGCGAGGGCAGCTGCATACTCGGAGTGAAGGGTGAGCCAGTGGCCATCGGCAAGCTCGAGCGCTTCGTCGCCGACCACACATCCGAGTGGGGAACACTACCCCCTTCAGGAGTCGGCTGCGCCGACCCCACCACCGGCTATGCCGGCGGTCCCCCCGCTTCCGTGCCGCGGGTGGCACGTCCTTCTGGGGGTAGTGTTCCTCCCTCGGGCTGCAAAGTGGCGATAATAGGTTCCGGACCGGCCGGACTCGCCTGCGCTTCCGACCTTGCGAAGTGGGGGTACGACGTCACCATATTCGAAGCCCTGCACAAGGCTGGCGGAGTCCTTGAATACGGCATTCCTGAATTCCGCCTCCCTAAAGAAAAGGTGCTGAAACGTGAGATTGACGAGGTCAAGGCACTCGGTGTCAAGATCGAGACCGACGTGATTATCGGCAGGACCGTTACCATCGACAGCCTCATGGACGACGAAGGGTTCGAGGCAGTCTTCGTGGGCACCGGAGCAGGACTTCCAAAGTTCATGGGCATCCCGGGCGAAAACCTCAACGGAGTGTTTTCCGCCAATGAATTCCTCACCAGGAACAACCTGATGAAGGCCTTCAGGGACGACTACATGACTCCTATCCACGCAGGCAGGAAATGCTGCGTCGTAGGAGGAGGAAACGTGGCGATGGACGCCGCCAGGACCGCCCTCAGGCTTGGTGCCGACACCTCCATCGTCTACAGGCGTACAGAGGTCGAGCTTCCTGCCAGGAAGGAGGAAGTCCATCATGCTAAGGAAGAAGGAATAGACTTCCGCATGCTGACCAATCCAGTCGAGATCATCGGAGACGAGAACGGATGGGTGAAAGCCCTAAGGTGCATCAGGATGGAGCTCGGCGAGCCTGACGAAAGCGGCCGCCGCTCCCCCGTCCCCATCCCTGGATCCGAGTTCGAAATCCCCACTGAAACCGTCATCATGGCTCTTGGCACGGCTCCCAACCCGCTTATCGTCAACACCACTAAGGGACTCGAAGCGACCCGCCGCGGCGGGCTTGTGGCCGATGAAGAAGGCCGCACCACCCGCGAAGGCATCTTCGCTGGCGGAGACGCCGTGACAGGTGCCGCCACCGTGATCCTTGCAATGGGTGCGGGAAGAAAGGCCGCCAAGGCCATCGACGAATACCTTAAGTCAAAGTAATATGCTGATGCTCACATTCGCCGCGATCGCTCCGGCGCTGATCCTGCTCTGGTACGTGTACAACAAGGACACGCAGCCGGAGCCTACTAGATTAATTTTCAAAGGCTTCTGCTTCGGAGGCATCTCGGCGCTCCTTTCGACCTTCATCTCCGGTCCCCTGCTGAACATGGGGTTCTACACCACCGAGCCGGCCACATGGCAGGAGGCGGTGAAGATAGCGTTCTTCGGAGCGGCCATACCGGAAGAAACCGCCAAGCTGCTGATGCTCTGGCTGCTGCTCCGCAACTGCCAGGAATTCGACGAGCGTTATGACGGAATAGTTTACGCCACCACCGTCGGACTTGGATTCGCTGCCTTTGAGAACATCATGTACGTGATCAGTGCAGGAGCAAGCTGGGTGGATGTAGCCTTCACAAGGGCCCTGTTCGCCGTTCCCGGCCATTTCGCCTTCGCGGTCACCATGGGCTACTACTATTCACAGTACCATTTCCGCGGGAAGGACAGGGCAGGAGCCGGAGTCAAGATGTGGCTCTACCCCGTCCTGCTCCACGGTACCTATGACACACTCTGCTTCTTCAGCGAACTGAACGAAGCCCTCTCCTTCGCAATCACCCTGGTCCTCATCGCCTTCTGCTTCTGGCTCTTCAAGAAGACCCGCAAACGGATCCTCCAGGAAGCCGCGCAGAATGAATATGTAGGTTCAGGCACGAGCGTGCGCTCCAACGGTTACGACATAAACCACGACTGGTCAGGCAAACCCGAAGACCAGGATAGCATCCAATAAATGAAAAAGATCTCTTTTATCCTCGCATTGCTGGCCTTCGCACTCCCAGTCCTGGGACAGGAGTACTATGAAGGAGAGAGTTGTACCAGCATCATGGTCGGCAGGCTTGCCTCGGCCGACGGTTCAGTCATCACATCCCACACATGCGACGGTCGCTACCGCACTTGGGCATACATGGAGCCTGCGGCAGATCATGAGCCCGGAACCATGCACCAGGTGCTGAGGGGCACTATGCACACCTCCTTCCACGGAGACACTACGGGTGTCAAAGTCATGGGAGAAATCCCTGAGGCTGCCCACACCTACGCCTACCTCAACACTGCCTATCCTTGCCTCAACGAAAAGCAGCTTGCCATCGGAGAAACCACTTTCAGCGGCCCTAGGGTCCTGGTCAATCCCGCCGGCTGGTTCACCATCGAAGAGCTTGAAAGGATCGCTCTCCAGAGATGCGACAATGCCAGGGATGCCATCAGGCTGATGGGTTCCATGGCCGAGAAATACGGCTACGGCGACAGCGGGGAATGCCTCACGGTTGCCGACAAGATGGAAGTCTGGCAGTTCGAGATCGTTGGCGTCGGAAAGGACAAGATCGGAGCCGCATGGGTGGCCAAGAGGGTCCCGGACGACCATGTGGCCGTCTCCGCCAATATTCCCAGAATCGGGAAGATCGACAGGAAAGACAAGGACATGATGGCTTCCGACAATGTGGAGCAGGTTGCCAAGGACAACGGTCTTTGGGACGGCAAGGGCAAGTTCCTCTTCTGGAAAGCCTTCAATTCGGATCCCGTCAAGGGAAAGAACTTCAAGGAGAGGGAATATTTCATCCTGAATCACTTCGCCCCTTCCCTGAAGCTCCGTTTCGACTCCGACGAACTGCCCTTCTCGGTCAAGCCCGAGAAGAAGGTCGACATCCGCGAGGTTACAGCCCTGTTCCGCGAGACCTACGAAGGTACGGAATTCGACATGACCAAGAACTGGAAGATGGCAAGGCCGGCAGGCAGGGATCATGAGGCAGACACCGTGGTCAGCCCCGTGGCAAATCCCTGGCTCACAACCACAATGAGGAACACTCTCAACACCATCGCTCCCGGCACCATCGACTTCAAGAGAACCGTTGCCGTGGCCTGGTGCGCCTATTCACATGTAACACAGCTTCGCTCCTGGCTTCCGGACTCGATCGGAGGTGTCTGCTGGCTTTCAGTTGACAATCCCGCCCAAAGTCCCAGGATACCCGTCTTCTGCGGCACCACCGTCCTGCCCGAGGGCTTCTGGACATGCGGACAGAACAGTTATTCAGAAGACTGCGCTCTCTGGATATTCAGAAGGGCCAACAAGCTGGCCACTCTTTCATGGCAGACCACGAAGGAAGGGTTCAACAAGGAAGTCATGAGGATGGAAGACCTCGCATTTGAAGGCCTGCCTTCATGCGATGCCTCCCCCGCTATGCTGAACTCCTACACCGCCTTCATCTACAATGAAGCGGTGAAGTCCTGGAAAGCACTGGAAGACAAGTACTGGATGCAGTTCGGAATGGGCTTCTGATCCCCTTAATAGACATGCACCGAGGTGGCGTGTGCTGAAGGAAGATAGTTTATTCCCCACCAGCAGATCTGCAGGCAAATGAATGCCAGCAGAAGGATCCACATTGCAGTCTGATGGTCCTTGGGCCTGGCTATCCTGAAATGGATGTAGAGCAGATAGGCCATCCAGGTGATGGCAGCCCACGTCTCCTTAGAATCCCATCCCCAATAAGTTCCCCAGGCCTCCTGGGCCCAGAGGGCGCCGAAGAGCATGCCGAAGGTGAGGAAGGCCATGCCGGTAGCCACCAGATTGTCAGTTGTCGCCATGTCCTCCGATGTCTCCTTCCCTTTCTTGAATATCAGGATGTACAGAGCCATGATGGTGGCAGCACCCAGGACTCCGTAGGAGAACATGTAGACTATGACATGAGGTGCGAACCAGGGGCTCTGGAGAGCCGGCATAAGGGCCTTGGAATGGATCTCCGGCTTCATAAGGTTGACCACGATGAAAACCGTAGCCATCAGGGTGCCGAACGACAGGATCCACTTGTACTTCCAGCGGCTGTAGACGATCATTCCCGCCACGGCAAGGAAGAAGGAATACCATAGCCTTGTCTCCCCCATCGTGCGCAGGGGCGGTCTCTCAAGGGAGATCCACATTGCCAGGATGAAAGAGAAGAACACTGCGATTCCGAGTCCGTAGACGGACATGGCCGCTGTTCTCTTGCCGCCTGCCCATGCAAGGACAGAACCGATTATCCAAAGAATCACCGAAGCAGCGGCGAACCAGATGAAAGAATCCCAACTCATTTCGTTTCCTCCTTTTTAAAACCTACGATCATCATGAGGAATGCTCCGGCGAGCATCATGAATATTCCCGCATACACAAAGGGAAGCCAGGGATCCTTGACGAGCTGAAGGATGCTGATCGTACTCTCGGTACCTGCTTCTTCATCGTAGCTGTACAGGTACATCTTCCAGCCGTCCACTTCCATGGGCTTGTTGACTTCGATCACTCCGGGGATTGCCTTGCCTGACTTTCCGGTGACGACTACATCGGAAGCGAAGCGCTTGGGCATGCCGCTGGGATAGGTCTCCATTGTGAAATCGTCCAGGCGCACGGCGAGCCCCGTCTGAATGGTTGTTCCATCTTCCCGGGCAGCAACCGTCTGCGTCTCTCCTTCCTTGAGCATCATTTCGAGTTCCCGCTTGTCAGCGCTTCCAAGGGTTGCACAGACAAGGGTCACGAAGAGGCCCAGGTGGTTCAGGACGGCGGGGATTTCCTTCCATGAACGGGACAGTCGACGGAGATGGTTGACTGCGACCATGCCTACGACGGCGGTCATCCAGATGTAGCAAAGGACGAAAGGCCAGAAAGTGATCATGTTTCCGAGCCAGCCTCTTTCAGGGATCTGGGCGGTCAGGCCCATGATCATTGTCATAAGGAGGGTACATGCGATTGAGGGCACGGCTGCGGCAGAAGAACCGAGCCAGGCGAAGAAAGCCACTTTGCCCTTCAAGGCATAAGCGAAGATTATGAATGCGATGAACACGGCCAGCAGGATCAGGTTGACCGGAGAAGCCAACAATCCCCATCTGACAGGTCCAGCTAGGATTTGAAGCAGGAAACCTGCAACCACGAGCACTCCTCCGAAGATGAAGCCCGAGGTCAGTTTCCATGGTTTTGAGAATAATGACATGTCCTTTTGTTGTTATCTAAGTCCGCAACAAATATAGATAAAATGGGATACAGTACAAATAGCAATAAATAGCTATGCCGAATCGCGTAATTTTTACTATTTTTGCCTGGATGCCCAAGAGAATAGCAATAATCCCGACCATGATGGCCATGCTGATGGTGCTGTTCACCACAGCCGTTCCCCATCATCATCACCAGGCAATGATCTGCCTGGTGCATGAAGTCTGCGTCATGGACGGATGCTGTGATGACGAGCACACAATGCATTCGGATCCGAACAATGAAGAGGAAGAGACCCATTGCGTCTCCCACGAAAAGTACTGCCCCGCAGATGACCTGAGGGTTGATTTCACGGCCGTTACGCCCCCCGCAATCAAGGTCCCCGTACCTGTCAAAGCAGTGTCTTTATCCTCCTTGCATCCTCAGGACTACCTGAAGGCATCTTCTTCCCCGCCAATTTCCACCTGGCGCATAAACTGTTGATTGTCTGCAAATTACGACTTTCAACCCCTCCGAAAAAGATGGGGGCCTAATATCGTAGTTTGTTGATAATCAATAATTTCTATGACAGGAAAACCTTTTATTATTCTTATGGCCGTTTTAGCCATCCTCAACGGCTGCGGTCATCACGGGCATGAGCATGACCACGAACACGAACACGAGCACGAAAATGAAACTGAAGCCCATGCTCACGGAGACGAGATAAAGATCAGTCCGGAGCGCCAGGCCGCCCTCGGCATAGTCACGGACATCGTGACCAAGACAGAATTCAGCGAGGTAATCCGCACCAGCGGACAGATAGCCTCTTCAACCGGAGACGAAATGACTGTCGTCGCCAAGAGTGAAGGCATAGTGAACCTCCAGGGACTCAGCGAAGGTTCAGCGGTCGGAAAGGGTGCCAGGATAGCGACCATTTCCTCAAAGGAGATAGGTTCCGGGGACAAGCTCGCCAAGGCAAGAATTACCTACGAGACCGCCAAGAAGGAATACGAACGCGACCTCCAGCTAAGCAAGGACAACATCGTCAGCGAGAGCCATGTGGACCAGAGCAGGCTTGAATACGAGTACGCCAAGGCAGAGTACGAGGCCCTTGCCGCCGGTGCCGGAACTTCCGGAGGGATCGTGGTCACCTCTCCCCTCTCAGGTTTCATAAAGAGCCTGAACGTAAGGAGCGGGGACTACGTCGAAACCGGAGCTCCGATCGCAACAGTGAGCCAGAACCGCAGGCTCAGGCTGAGGGCCGACCTCTCCGAGAAGTATTTCGGAAAGCTTGGTCAGATCCGTGACGCCAATTTCGTAACATCCTACAGTGACAAGGTCTACAGTCTCAAGGAGCTTGGCGGACGCCTGGCCAGCTACGGAAGGGCTTCCGACGGAGATTTCTTCATCCCCGTGACCTTCGAGTTCGACAATAAGGGAGACTTTGTCCCGGGATCATTCGTCGAAGTTTACCTGCTTGCCTCCGGTTCCGAGACATGCATCACAGTACCACTGAAGGCCGTGGTCGAAGACCAGGGTGTGAACTATGTGTTCGTGAAGGACGATGACAGAGACTTCATACGCCGCGAAGTCACTCTCGGAGCATCCGACGGAGTCAGGGTCCCGGTCACGAAGGGTCTTGAAGAAGGCGAAACCGTCGTAGTGGAAGGCGCAGTACACGTTAAGCTTGCAGGAGTCTCATCGGTTCCCGCCGGACACACCCATAATCATTAGCAGCATGGAACAGATCCGGCATGAAAATGGTCTCCTCAACGGGATCATACGCTTCTCCCTGAATAACAGGGTGGCCATCCTGGTGATCGCCGTCCTGTGCCTTGCAGCGGGAATATATTCAGCGACAAGTTCGGAAGTGGACGTCTTCCCCGATCTCAACGCTCCTACGGTGGTGGTGATGACTGAAGCCGAAGGGATGGCCCCGGAAGAGGTCGAAAGGCTTGTCACCTTCCCCATCGAGACTGCCATAAACGGAGCTACGAACGTCCGCCGCGTCCGTTCGTCTTCGAGCCCCGGCTTCTCCATCGTGAACGTGGAATTCGACTGGGGAACGGACATCTACCGGGCACGCCAGATTGTCAGCGAGAAAATCGCAATGGTCGGCGACGAATTCCCTGAGAACGTGGGCAGGCCCACCCTCGGTCCGCAGGCTTCTATCCTCGGCGAACTCATGATCATAGGCCTGACTGCTGACAATACATCGATGCAGGACCTCAGGACACTGGCTGACTGGACCATCAGGCCAAGGCTCCTTTCGACCGGCGGAGTCGCCCAGGTGGCGGTCACCGGAGGGGACATCAAGGAATACCAGATCCTGATGGATCCAGGGCGCATGCGCCACTACGGTGTGACAATGGACGAAGTCATCTACGCAGTCAAAGGAATGAACCAGAACGCCGCCGGTGGCACTTTGTATGAATATGGTAACGAATACATTGTGCGCGGCGTCCTCTCCACTTCCGACATTGAAGAGATGAAGAAAGCCGTTGTCAAAACCTCCGGAAGCGGAATGCCTGTCACGCTGGAAGCGATAGCCGATGTCAGGATCGGTCCCAAGACTCCTGTCCTGGGCCTTGCCTCGAACGACGGCAAGCCCGCCGTTATCCTGACCGTCACGAAGCAGCCTGCGACCAACAGCATCGAGCTTACCAAGAACCTTGACAGAGCACTTGAGGACATCGGCACCAGGCTTCCGGAAGATGTGAAGGTCAACTCGGGAATATTCCGTCAGTCGCGTTTCATAGAAGGTTCGATTTCCAATGTAAAGAAGTCTCTGCTGGAAGGTGGAATATTCGTGGTGCTGGTGCTTTTCATATTCCTGATGAACTGGAGGACCACCCTGATTTCTCTGGTTTCCATTCCCCTTTCCATCGTCATAACCCTGCTGGCCATGAAGCTCCTGGGACTCACGATCAACACGATGAGCCTCGGTGGAATCGCCATAGCCATAGGCTCCCTGGTGGACGATTCCATCGTCGATGTTGAGAATGTCTTCAAACGTCTCAGGCAGGCCCGGCAAAGCCGGACGGAGAAGAGCGTGCTGCAGGTGGTGTATGAGGCGTCGAAGGAAGTGAGGATGCCGATGCTCAATTCGACCTTGATCATCATCGCCAGCTTCCTGCCATTGTTTTTCCTGTCCGGCATGGAAGGGCGCATGCTGAAGCCCCTTGGCATCACCTTCATCATCTCCCTTATCACCTCCACCCTCGTTGCACTCACCCTCACTCCAGTTCTAAGCTCATACCTTCTGGCTCATGAGGCTTCTGGCAGCCGGAAAGACAACTCTGACGCTGCGGCTGAGTACGGCCTGGCAGACCGGCAGGAGGCAGATGACGAGAAGGAAGCGCCGGTGGCAGCATGGCTTAAGAAGAGGTATTCAAAGGCGCTGGAGTGGGCGCTTGGGCACAGGAAGGCCGTCATCGGCACCTTTGCCTGCCTCCTGGCCATAGCCCTGGCCATGTTCTTCTCCCTCGGCCGAAGTTTCCTGCCGGCCTTCAACGAAGGATCCTTCACGATCGCCATGAGCTCAGTCCCGGGCATTTCCCTCGAAGAATCCGACAAGCTTGGACTACAGGCTGAGGAGATCCTCATGAGCATACCGGAGATTATCACCGTAGGCAGGAAAACCGGCCGTGCCGAACTTGACGAACACGCCTTCGGAGTCAACTGTTCCGAGTTTGAATGTCCATTCGAACTGAAAGGCAGAAGCAGGCACGCCCTAACTGAAGAAGTCCGCGACAAACTCTCGGTACTACCTGGAGTGAATATTGAAATAGGCGGTCCTATCTCCCACAGAATCGACGCAATGCTTTCAGGTACACAGTCCAACATTGCGATCAAGGTCTTCGGTACTGACCTGAGCAGGATGCATTCGATCGGACAGGAGATCAAGGCCGCGATCTCAGAAGTTGAAGGCATTGCAGACATCAATGTCGAGCAGCAGGTCGAGAGGCCTGAACTTAACATCGTTCCGAAAAGGGAGATGCTCGCTCGCTATGGGATCACGATCCCCGAATTCGCCGAATTCGTAAAGGTGATGCTTGAAGGAGAGAGGGTCTCGACCGTCTACGAAGGAAACCGCTCCTTCGATCTCACCCTGAAGGTGAAGGACGACTCGCGCTCCACCATGGAGAGGATCCAGGACCTCATGCTGGACACTCCTTCCGGATCCAAGGTTCCGCTCAGCTACGTGGCAGACGTGATCTCCGCTGCAGGTCCCAATACGATCAACCGTGAGAACCTGAGCCGCAAGCTGGTTGTTTCGTGCAACGCTACAAGCGGCGAACTGGCAAAGGTTGTTGGGGCGATAAAGGAAGAGATCGGCGAGCATGTAGTCCTGCCAGAGGGTTACAGGATCGAGTTCGGCGGACAGTTCGAAAGTGAGGAAAGGGCTTCGAGGACCATCGCTCTCGTGAGCATATTCAGCATATTCATAATCTTCATGCTGCTGTACGGGGAATTCAAGAATGCAGGACAGAGCCTGATCGTGCTCCTGAACCTGCCTCTGGCCCTTATCGGTGGCGTGATCACAATCTTCTTCACAGGAGGAATCATGAGCATCCCGTCGATCATCGGGTTCATCTCGCTGTTCGGCATCGCCACCAGGAACGGTATGCTTCTGATCGACCGCTACAATGTCCTGGCTTCGCAGGGTTGCTCCCCTGCCGAGACAGTAATGAACGGCTCTCTTGACAGGCTTAATCCAATCATAATGACGGCGGTCACCTCCGCACTGGCGCTTCTGCCGTTGGCCCTCGGCGGAGGACTTCCGGGTAACGAGATCCAGTCGCCGATGGCAAAGGTCATCCTCGGCGGCCTCCTCTCCTCCACCCTCCTCAACGGCTTCGTCATCCCTGTCATGTACCTTATCACTAGAAAGAAATGAAACATATTTTATTAATAATAACTGCAGTACAAATATCCATATGCAGTTTTGGTCAAAGTTCAATCAGTCAGGTGCTGCACCAGATTGAACAGAACAATCCGGGGCTGAAGGCGGCAGCAGCGGAGGTGGAGGCGGAGAGGCTGGCCGGGAAGGCGGAGACACTACTGGCCAATCCTGAAGTCGAATTCAACTATCTCTGGGGAGCTGAAAACATCGGCGGCCGCCATGACCTTAGGGTCAGCCAGGCCTTCGATGTTCCGACCATCACCGGAATGAAAGCCGGCAAGGCTGCAGGAATAGGAGAACTGGTGGCCCTGAAGTACAAGAATGAACGCCAGGCGGTCCTTCTGGAAGCGAAGCTGGCCTGCATCGACCTAGTCTACTGCAATGCGATCCTTTCGGAGCTCAACACCCATCTGACCCAATCCAACACCCTGGTCAGTTCCTATGAAAAAAGGATGAAGGCAGGAGAATCGACCGTCCTCGATCTCAACAAGGCCAGGATCCACCTGACCACCGTGCAGGGAAAAGCCAACAGGGCAGAGGTCGAGAGACAGACCCTGCTGTCCACCTTGCGATCCCTCAACGGAGGCAATGAAATTGATTTCGACGCCCTTTCCTATGACCTTGAGGATTCCATCCCAGGAGACTTCGAGACCTGGTTCGACGAAGCCTCAAGGGAGAGTCCCCTGCTTGCCTATGTACGCAAGCAGGTTGAACTGGAGGACCGTCAGCTCGCCATCGACAAGGCGTCCCGTCTGCCGGAGCTGGCAGTCGGCTACATGAGTGAGATCAGGACCCAGGAAAAGTTCCGCGGAGTTACCGTGGGAGTGAATATTCCCCTGTGGAGCGCCGGCAACAAGATCAGGCAGTCACGGGCGAGGGTAACAGCGGCGCAGGAGAGACGCAATGCTGCTGAACAGGAGTTCCTGTTCGACCTTCGGAACCAGTACACGAAGGCATATTCAATGAAAGAGAATTCCGAGATGATGCGGACCTCGCTGAAAGAGACGGACAGCCGCGAATTCCTACTGTCAGCCCTTTCCAAGGGAGAGATCTCGATGATCGACTATCTTGTGGAGATAGACCTTTACTACGAGGCCCAGGAGGCGACCCTGGAAGCCGAGCGCGACTACCGTCACGCCCTGGCTTCGCTCACAGCCTACAGTTTGTAAGGGCCTGTCAGGAAATCATATTCCACGGCGGAGCGCTTCTGCAGTCAGGGCAGCAACGCTATGCACATCAAATTTTGAGTAAATACGTTTCCGGTACCAGAGAACCGTGTTGGTGCCGAGGTGGATTTCATCGGCTATTTCCTTGGTGCTCTTTCCTTCTACAAGGAGGTGAACAATCCTGAGTTCACGGTCAGTAAGGACGATTTCGTCTTCCCTGCCGCTGCCGGGCCTTAATTCCTTGACAGTCTCATCCAAGGCCTCTTCAGCCGCCGACAGTTCTTCGGATGCCCGCTTGAACCGCCTCAAGATGAGAAGGATCACTCCTACCAGCAGGAGAAGGATTATCGAACCCAACGCAAGGAGGCGGGTGTTGCGGTATAGAAGCCTGTAGCTATCCTTCATGGCTTCCAAGGTGTCAGCCCTGTTGTTCACCTCTTCCCTCGGATGATTCCCAAAATATTCATAGGCATCCGCCAGGTATTTCAACGCCTTGGCGACCTTTCCGGTTTCCTTGTAGTAGCGGCCAATCCCGTACATCGCCCGGGCGATGATCAGGGAATCACCGGACTGACGGGCGAGGTCAAGGGCCCTTTCATATTCAGGCCCCGCGGACTTGAAGTCGCCGTAGTCTGAATATACCTCCGCGATGTTGCAGTGAAGGGTCGAGCAATCCTCCAGCCATCCCCACTTCTCGAACAACTCCCCTGCCTTGCCGTAGTAATAGACGAATTGTTCCACAGAGTCCTGGGCTGCGTAGAAGTTGCCGAGAGTTCCCCAGAGCCTGGACTGCATGGCCTCTATCTCATGTGGATCTGTTTCTATTCCATTTGCGACAATCTCTGACAGGACATCTCCTGCCCTGCCGTAGTAAACCCTTGCACTATCGTATTCTTCCTTGGCCCAGAAACACTGGCCGATCAGGATGGACATATCGAAGATTGTGTTCTGTCCACCAAGGTCTTCAGCAACTGCGATGGCCTGGTGAGCATAATATGTACACTTCGGACCGTCCAGATTGAGATATCCCCAGGCAAGCTGGCGGCAAGCCTGGGAATATTCTATTTTTTCATTACGAGAAGCAGAAGCCAGCTTCCCGGGAGTGAAACGTGAAGTGATCCTTTCGAGCGAGTCCAGATTATGCCCGCGATGATCCCCGTAACCTGCCGCCGAAACGGGCAACAGGACCGCGAGGATTAAGAATAACTTCTTCATAATTGCAAAATTAGCAATTATTCTGAAAGGACTATTTCTTTATGAACTCTACCCTGCGGTTCTTAGCCCGGCCTTCTTCGGTTCCATTGTCGGCCACAGGCTCATGGGATCCCTTGCCCACAGCCTTAAGATTGAAGCCGTCAACTCCCAGGCCCTCGAGTGCCTTGACGATAGCCTCGGCACGCTGCTGGCTGAGAGGGTCGTTGATCTTGTCGGAGCCCTGGTTGTCGGTGTGTCCCTGCACCTCGAAGCGGGCTGTGGGATTGTTCTTCATGTACTGGGCTACCCGCATGATCTCGATCATCGACTCCTGCTTCAGCGTTGCCTTCCCCGTGTCGAAGAGGATGTTGTTCGTCACGAACTTACCCGTCTCGGCTATGGCCTTCTCGACGGCAGAAACCTCAGATGCGGAAGGGGCCGACTTCACTTCTTCAGAGAGGTACGTAGCCTGTCTCTCATACAGGTCCTTGGCACCGGCGGCGAGTACGACATTGGTGATGCCCTTGTACTTATAGTTGCCACCGCACCAAATCAATAAACGCTCAGGAGCTTTTGCATTCGGCAGATTGATGACACGGTTACCATTTATGTAGTATTTGAACGCACGTTGGTTAAAAGACACTGCAAAGTGATTCCACTGGCCGATCTTGACAAACTTTTTAATTTGATTCCATTCGAAACCGCCATTTGCTTCGCCGTTGGCCCCATTGGCTTTCTCGAACCTATAGCTTCCATAGGCATCAGGATTATCCGACCTGTAGGTAAAGCTGACACTGCCTGCCCGGTCATTCCAGGATCCTTGTTTCATGAAAATCACTTCAAGTTCAGAACCGCCGAATTCTCCGCCCTTGCTGCAGAACATATCCCACTCGAGTGTAAACACTTCAGGCAGATATGATTCCATATTCGTCATCAATGGAGCCACAAAGCTGTAATCATCGGTGAAGCTCAGATACTTCTTGCCGTCGATGGTGGCGACTTCAGCACCGCCCTCATTGAGATCCCACTTGGAGGGGAATTCTCCCATTTGCTCACCATCGAAACTATCTACGAAGAGGATCTCGCCTCCACGGACGAAGTCGTTCTTCTGGTTCTGAGCATCAGCGTCCGCGATTTCGTCGCCGCTGACCGCTCCTTCACCGGCATTCTTTCCGGAATTGTCTTTGTCCTTCTTCTTTCCGTCGAGTGCGTCGTTGATTCCTTTCTCGATCTTGTTGCCGATGTTGTTCTCGACCGCGTTCTTGGCGCGTTCCTTCAGGCGGGACAATGTACCTTGAGCCGACGCCATGCCACTGGCAAGGACGAGGGCAGACACGAGGATAGCTATCTTTTTCATATTATTCAGTTTTAGGCAAAGAAAGGGCATATCCCGGTCAAAAACACCACACGTTTATGTGGTTTGCCCTACTGTGTGATCTGGTTACCGGTGTAGAGCTCGTAGTATTTGCCCTTGAGGTCGAGGAGTTCGTCATGCCTTCCGCGCTCGATTATCCGCCCATGGTCGAGCACCATGATATAGTTGGCGTTCTGGACGGTCGAGAGCCTGTGGGCGATCACGAATGTAGTACGTCCCTTCATAAGGGAATCCATGCCTTTCTGGATCAGCTTCTCTGTCCTGGTGTCGATCGATGAGGTAGCCTCATCCAGTATCAGGACCGGAGGATTGGCGACAGCCGCCCTTGCGATGGCAAGGAGCTGACGCTCTCCCTGAGAGAGATTTCCTCCGTCAGCGGCGAGAACAGTGTCATAGCCCTGGGGCAGACGGCGGATGAAGGAGTCGGCATAAACCAGCCTGGCTGCTTCCTTGCATTCTTCATCAGTCGCATCCAAGCGTCCGTAGCGGATGTTGTCGAGGACAGATGCCGAGAACAGATGAGTCTCCTGAAGGACCATTCCGAGGCTTCGCCTCAAGGAATCCTTTTCGATAGTGCGGACGTCAAACCCGTCGTAGGTTATGGTCCCCTCCTGGATTTCGTAGAAACGGTTGATCAGGTTGGTGATGGTGGTCTTGCCTGCGCCGGTTCCGCCAACAAAGGCGATTTTCTGTCCGGGATAGGCGGTGAGGTTTATGTCGAAGAGGACTTGCTTTCCTTCAACATAGCCGAAATCGACATCCTGAAGGCTGACCTGGCCACGGAGAGGCACAAGCCTCTCCGTGGCTCCACATCCATCCACCCCCC
>JAFUFS010000056.1 GCA_017469745.1 Bacteroidales bacterium
GACAGGATAATGGACTGCAACCCGCGGTACCGTTACCTCTACCAGATAAGGCCCGGCGTGACGAGCTACGCCACCCTGTACAACGGATACACCGACACCCTGGACAAGATGCTGACCAGGCTGGACTTGGACCTTTATTACCTGAGGAACCACTCGCTGTGGTTCGACGCGAGGGTCCTCGGCATGACGTTCATCAGCATCGTGACCGGCAAGAAGTTCTAGGAGGGGGATAAGATGGAAGCGAGAAGGTTACAGGACACATGCTGGTTCGCGGCGAGGACGCGCTACGGTACCGAGACCGGGGTTAAGGACACCCTGGCGAGGGAAGGCGTTGAGTGCTTCATCCCCACGAGGACGGTGAAGGCGACGAGGGGGAACCGCACCTACGAGAGGGCGGTGATCCCGAGCCTGGTGTTCTTGAAGACGACCAAGGACAGGGCCTGTTCGATGGCGAACGAAGGCCTCGTCCACATAAAATATATAGTGGACTGCGCGACGAGGACCCTGCTCGTAGTCCCGGACAAGCAGATGGAGGACTTCATGAGGGTCATGGACCTGAGCAAGGACGAAGGCGGACTTATGGACGCCCCCCTCAATCTCGGTGACAGGGTGAAGGTCGTGAGAGGGCCACTGAGAGGAGTGGAAGGGCACGTCCTCGAACTTCGGGGAAAGATATACGTCGTTGTGAGCCTTCTGGATTCGATATTCGCCAAGGCGGATGTCCCGAGGGCATGGCTCGAAAAGGTATAGAAAACAGGATTTAACCCACAGCGATACCGCTATTAAACAAGGCACTACTACTCAATATATAAATGAAATAAACAATTAAAATGTCAGAGTCACTCCAGCGCGGGTGGCCTGACGGAAAGACAACAAAATAGTAACAACAATAATTGCAATGAAAACCAAAGTAAAATTCGTAAAACCCGCAATCCTGCGTGAAGTGAGCCTCGAACACGGGGTGCAGATTCTCGCGGGGTCGATCGTTGACCAAGTCGAGATCATTTCGGCAGGTCAGGAGGTGCACGACATTGACGCTTCCAGCGAAGAATTCGACTGGAACGAAAACTGGAGTTGGGAGGACTAGCCATGATGAAGAGCAAAGCAACAATCCTCTTCGCCGGTGCAGCGATAGCATGCATGGCGATATTGTCCGGATGTTCCAAGGGAGTGTTCGGTTACGGAGGTGAAGCCATCCGCTTCTCCACCACATCCGGAGGTTCGGCCACAAAGACCGAATACGGAAAAGACTATGGCAGCAAACAGGCTCTCAACTGGAAAGACGGTGATGTTATCACCATCGCCAGCCCCCAGGCGAAAGTCCAGGATGGTGCCAATGCCGGCAGTTCTTCTTCAAACTATGTCGTCAAAGACGCATCGGAGGGAGCACCAAGCACGGCGAAGGTTGACAATGAGGGCACAAACGGTCTCGTTTGGACGGAAGGCGAGTCAATAACGTCGTATACCTTCTACAGCGTATACCCCAAGACCAGAACGACTCCTGATGTCCTCAGCCTGAATCCTCAGAACGGCCTGGTTACCGCCACCATCAAAGCTGAGCAGACGCTTCTTGACGCCAGCAACGTAGGGAAGACAGTCGGAGAAGGTGATGATGCTATATCATATACCGTGTATCCTCCGGATATGGACTACGCTTTCATGACAGCGGTCAAGACAGGAGCCCAGCCTACCGACAAGACTGTTCCCCTGGAGTTCAATCCCGCTTTCACTGCCGTTGAATTCAACGTGTCGAGCAAGGATAGTGACATTCTTCTCAAGAATGTCGGTCTTTATGCTGAGACGACAGGAAATGACAATCTTTCCGGAACTTTCACGATGACCGCTGGAAATCTCTCAAGCGCTTCAGTGACCTCCGGTTCCAAGTCTGTATCTATGAGCCTTGGGGATGGTGTTGAAATCACCAAGAGTAAGGGTGCTTCCTTCATTCTGTTCCTTGTTCCAAAGGAGAATTCAGGTACCCTTACCATGAAATTCACCATTGATGGAGTCGGCACATGCTCACATGCCCTGACCTATGCAACTGCAGGGACGGACATTGGTGCGGAAACAACTCATGAGGCCGGTGCGCCTGTCAAATTCATAGCCGGTCACAAGTATCGCATCAACATGCTAAAACTCCCCGGCAACAGATGGAATTTCCTTCTCATCGGGCTAACCGGTGAAGCGATTGAGTGGACTGATGTTCAGCTTGAACCCGAAAACAAAGACTATCCCGAAGCAACCCAGTTTGCAGTCGAAGGTGTCAATAACGGAAGGTATAATACTTCAGCCTCTCAGACAACAGTCATAGAGGGCCGCGACGCCAAAGCCTTCCGCCAATACTGGCTCCTTGATGCGGAGCATCCCGCTATAGTCAAGTTCAAGGTCATGTCTCCGGTCGGATTTGACTGGCTTGTTGTCCCCGAAGGAGATGTCGATGCATATACCATTACAAGCGAGGTTGATGCGGAAGGGTATGACGAAGGTGGTCTCCGTGGACCTATCCTTACTGATCTTGATGCCGCTATGGCCACAACGACCAATGTTATACTGCATATCTCCGCGAAGAGCACTACCGACACAGCCCAGCATTCACTCCATCTCAAGACATATGTCGTATCCAAGGATGATTCTGTAAAATACAGCATAGATACTGAGACACAGCTCTTAGATTTCCGCGGATACCATTATTTCATTCTCAACAACTCCGATATCGTAAATTAAGCAAGCAATGAAAAGAATTCTGACATATATATCGGCGCTTGCCGCACTTCTTACCATGTCCTGCTCCGATCATCTGGAGTTCGGCATGAAGGACAGCGATGTGCTTTCTTTCAAAGCCCAGAGTACTGATCTGCAGACCAAAGCCGTTGAAGGAGATGACGCTTACAAGGAGAACACAATCAATACCGTTGACTGGTTCTTCTTCAAGGATGCGGAAGGAACTGTTCTCCTACATCAGTTCCACACTTCAGGCGCCTCTCTGGAGGTGAAAACACCTGCCGGTGGTGATTATGCGGACCTGCGTTACACTTCATATCTGTATGCTGTAGCCAATATCACTCTTCCCGCAACTGCACCCGAAGGAGGCTGGACTCTGGAGAAACTTCTTGAAATTCCAGTGAGCACCGAGTTCACCAAAACGGCAACTGATGATGAAGGGACTGATGCCCAGGTTCTCGACAAGGAGAATCTCAATTTCATAATGGACACTTATGATCCTGCTACGGAGAAATATCTTATGGAGCTTTCTCCCACCGCAGTCGATCAGGTTGAAATACCGGTTCCCCTTTCGCGTCTTGCCGTAAAATTCACGACCAAGGTCAAAATCGCCAAGAGCGTCACCTCGTCGGACACTTTCGGCAACTCCGAGACTTGGACTCCGGTGCTTTCTCAGATTGACTTCGACGTCTATATGGTAGATGCCCTCAAGGCTGGTTATCTTTCAGGTGAACCTGTGCGTAGAGCAACTGCCGTAGAAGAGGAGGACGAGCATATTACCGGCAGTTATTTCACCTACGGACGAAATCTCGCTACTGTTGAACATCTTAAGGATGAGGATGAGGATGACGATGATTTCTATGTTTGGCAGACCGTCGATCCTTTCTATACTTATCCCCAGACATGGAACGGTGAAGACAACGGCGAGCCTTTCATCAAGATAATCTTCCCTTGGATGAGCGGTGTCAAGGGCTCGAGTGAATTCCATTACAAACTGGTCTTCCCGCAGCCTGAAGAAGGTGTCTTTACACTCAAACGTAATTCTTGGTATCAGATTACTGCTACGATTTCTGTTCTTGGCGGAACTGAGAATGATTATGTCTATGTTGAGGATGTTGACTATAGCATCGCCGACTGGGCTGATCCAGCTTGGACTTGCGGAAGTGGACTGAGTTCACCTGTATATTTCCTGGTGCCGGCTACAGAGTTCCAGATTTACAGTGTAAATTCCTTCGACATCCCGTTCTATTCTGATTCTGATGTTGAGGCATATTTCACTGAAATCACTTTCAAGGACTATCATGAGAGTCCTACAGCTACGCGCGACTATAAGTATACAAATACTACAACGACTTCTGTGACGGTTTCAGGTGATGCCAACAGATACTCTTTGACGGTAGACAATGAGAACAAGGTAGTCACTTTCAATCACTCCATGGCCAATATTTACGTGGAAAGGGAAATCCATCTTGTGATCCGAAAAAAATCAACAACATCCAAAGCAGCCGAAGTCATCATTCATCAGCATCCGGCCATCGAACTGAAGAAACAGGAAGCGGGAGATGTTTTCGTCAATGGACACTTCGCACGTCTTTCCACAAATCCGGGATTCGGAACAACCAAACTTATCGACGGAGTCACCTATTACCATAGCCGCAATGGTTGGGATACTAAACGTATTGGTTATTATAATTATACCTCACGTGACACGCAAGGAGGAGGGCAACACGGATTAGGTTTTTATAATTACGGAACAATAACTGATGGATCAAATGTCGAAGAAACGATTTCCACAGATTGGTATACTGCAGATATCGCGGTTACCGCATTCAGCTCAAACAACAACAGTTACACGGCTAATAATACTACGTATTACTATATGATCGCCGACCCAAGGGTTAAAGCTTCTGCTCATTATACTACGTGGAGCCTGGACCCTTATCTCACCGGTGAACAGAGATATAATAACACAAATGTATACGATGATGTAACTGCCACTTGGACAAATCCTTCTGATATCCTTATCAGCTCCCAGGCCGAGATTGACCGTACAAAAATAGCCCCTCATTTCCTGGTTTCTTCAGCATTGAATGCAAATACCGGTCTGAGTTGGGAACAGGTCGTTAAGCGCGCCGCAACATACCAAGAGGCAGGATATCCGGCAGGTCGTTGGAGACTCCCTACGGAAGCGGAGATGGCATTTATAGTTGCACGTCAGAAAGACGGCACTATCCCGAATCTTTACGCTACGAACACGACGTATTGGGCAGGTAGCGGAAGGGTTTTGAATATGGTAAATTCAACCGCCAACAATTTGGTGTTCCGAAATAGGACCAACACTGATAATATGTCTGTCCGTTTCGTCTACGACCTCTGGTATTGGGGTGATGAGCCTGTTACTCCGACATATCAGTATCATGCCAATGGACATATTGAACAACAGTAAGCATCTGAAAAATGAAAAAGATATTATATAGCTTATCAGCAGTGCTGCTGTCGATGGCCGTGGCCTGCAACCGTGAAGCGATGGAGACACAAATCTCTTCAGCCAATACAACATCTGTTCCTCCCGCTGAAGGAACATTGGTGAAGGTTGATCTTGAGGTGAGTTATCCCGGATCGTCACTCCCGACTAAGGCCGCTATGACTGAAATCCCCACTTTGGAGAATCTGTTCCTGGCGATATTTTCCGAAGACGGAGGATATCTCCAGAACTGGATTCCCATGGATGAATATGAGCAACCGACAGCCATCGGAGTCAATGCTACTGCTAAATATTCGGTTTATCTTCCCATCACCACGAATGAAATATTCCACGTGATAGGCAATTCTCCAATTGAGCAGCCGACGTTCGACTATGAAGAGGACTTTGTTGAGTCCATGGTAACTGATAATCTCCAGGGAGCTTATTGGCAGAGGATCAAAATCCCCGGCGGAATCAAAGCCGCAAAGAATGCTCAAGGTCAGTACATTCTCGACGGTAACGGCAATTATACCGCTGATTATGAATCATTGGGTGACCTTAAGCACATAATCCTTGTCCGCAACTATGCCAAGATTGTCGTGAAGTCAGCCGATTTGACTGAATTCGATGTTCTGGAGTATGCTCTTGCTTACTATCCGACCAGTGGAACTGTCGCTCCATGGAAACCGGCTACTGAAGAAGGCGGAAACGACTTCAATCTCCCTTATACCAGCATCAAAAATTATCTTCCCCAGAATAAGGAAACCCCCGAGGTCGATTACGACAAGGACCTTCACAGGAAGGGCCGCTTCTATGAGGACCTGACATTGAAGACTGATGCAGGATATACTGGTTATTCCGGAATAATGCCCACCGATGTTGCATTCAACACGGATCTTCCAACTACATTCGTGTCATCAACAGCGGCCGACAACGGTCTATACATGTACGAGCGAACTGTACCTAATGATACGGATCAGCTTCCGACCGTTATCCTTATGAAGGTTAAATGGGCTGCAGGAAATAGCGTTGGCGCACCTGCAAATGCAGAAGACTGGTTTAAAGTTGAGCTTCTTGACCAAGAGGGTGAGTATATGCCAGTTCTCCGCAATATCCGGTATACACTCAGCCTTTCAGGAATCAAGGAAAGAGGAAAGAACACCGCAAAGGCAGCCTTCGAAGGTAGTGCGTTGGGTAACATATCTTCATCTCTTGAAACTGCCGCACTGAATGACATCTCCGATGGAACCTCAAGAATTCTTGTGGAGAAGCTTTATTATGCGTTCTTCACCAACATCGGAAACACCACTCTTGAGTTCCAATTCTATCCTGATGAAACCAGTACCACGACTGTAAACAAAACAGGTACTTATCAAGATGATGCTGTTACTATTACCATTACCCGAAGGACAGTTACCGGTTATGAATCAACTCCAGCAGTAACCGAGGATGTTTCAGAGGCGGACGTCGTTGTTGTAACACACGAAGACGGCTCTCAGTGGGGACAGATTCCTCTTACGATCGGGAATGTCCCTGAATCCGGTATGCTCAAGAGCATAATACGTGTTCAGGGTAAATACGGATCCAACCGTGCCATTTATCGTGAGGTGACCTATGAAGTTATGGGTCAGCAGGAGTTTACCGACGAAACTCAAGTGGTGAAAGGAGAGAATGCGACCGATGCCATGAATCAACCCGTTGTTGTCACAATCGGGCTTCCTTCAGGACTTAGTGCTGGTATCTTCCCTCTACAGGTGAGGATTGAAGCCTTGGACAACAATCTCTCCGCAACTGACCCGAATCTTCCAGTCATTGATGGCCTTTCGACATTCCCCGCCAAGAAGACGGCAGGTAAACGCAGTTTCTATTACATTAAGACAATCAATTTCACAGACTATAGGCAATATGATATAGAACTGAATGATTACGTCTATACAACTGAATTCGATTGTACTTTGTACACTACTAAAACTTCCGGCAATGCAACAACTGTCCGGTTGTCATACAATGATGACGATGAGTCCAAGTGGCTTTTCAAAGCTGAAAATTACGATTTGACTTTCTAAAGGACTCTCGAGTTATCAATCTTTCTTTATCGGGCATCTCAGTCATGAGGTGCCCTTTTTCTATTATGGAGGTATAGCAATGTCCAAAGTCGGTCTCTATCTATCCATTTAATGATGTACTCATGTACTCTTGCCCTTAGAGGTCCTGTTGTCTACCTTCTGGACCTTTTTCAGATTTCCGATCTATTTGTCTTAATCAAAGAAAGTCCAAAAAAGTTCATTTCAATTGGCTGAGATTACGTTTTCGGGCATAATCTGTGTGTTACGTTTCTTCAATCTGAGACGGCTTCCTTAACCCACGCAGGCTGAAATCAAAAGAAAATATCCTTTTTGTGCGATAGTCCCAAAAGCGTTGCAACATTCAATTTTTGATAATTTTCCACTATTTCTTGAGGTGTAAACCTTGTTTCTCTTCCCGCGGAGATACAATGGTGCTGTAGTGTGTTGATTACCAAGTAATTACTTAATTAGTCCGATCATTCTCACATGGAGCCTAAGACCAGTGGAAGAAAGAGTGCGAAACTCATTATTTTCCAGGATGTGACGCTGTCTGTCCTGGCTTCGCTGTTGTCTGTTCTCATGGTGAGATGGCTATCGGATCCTATACCGGGATTCACTTTGGTGGCGTTCTGGTACATTTTGACCTCAGCTGTGATGACTTTCCTCGGGATGATGCTTTCGGGCAGTTACAAGGTCATAAGCAGGTATGTCTCGTTCAGCATTTCAGAAAAGCTCATTATTTCCATTTTTGTAAAAGAACTGGGTATTTCTGTGGTTCTGCTTCTCGGACTTGTCCATATCCCTTCGGTGGTCCTAAAGATCACTTCCATTTCCGTTGACACCCTTCTTACCGCAGCATTCCTCTTCTATCCGAGAGTAGCCGCATCCGTCATGAGGAGGGAAGAGAATGCCGTCTCTAACATCGGAAGGATGACAGCCCTGGTGAGCGGAACTTCCGATGAGAGCGTTGCCCTCGCCGATAAGGCGGAGGAAGAAGGGCACTGCACGGTCCTCGGCTTCGTCACCCGTGACCCCTCGATGGAAGGCAAGGTCATCGGCAACCGCATAGTCTACCTTCTCGGTGAGAACGGCAGCATGGACTCTCTCCAGTGGAGACTCGGCGGAATCGACTGCGTGCTCTACCCCAAAGGCGGAGAGGAGCATTCCCACAAGGGCGCCGGAAAGAAGACCGCCGAAGGCGAAGACACTTTGGCTGCTTCTCCGGTGAAGAACATCTCCAGGATGACCGCGGCTGAGATCCGCCAATCCGACGGGATGTCCCTATTCGGACACATCCTCAAGAGGACTTTCGACATCGTGTTCTCCGGAATTCTCCTGATAGTGTTCTCACCCATCATCCTCATCTGCGCCATAGCGGTGAAGCTCGAGGACAGGGGGCCGGCGATATACAGCCAGGAAAGGATCGGAAGGGGCGGCCGTCCCTTCATGATATACAAGTTCCGCTCTATGAAGGTGGACGCCGAGAGCGCGGGTTCACCGCAGCTCTACAGCGGAGAGGAGGACCCGAGACTCACGAAAGTGGGATCATTCCTCAGGGCCCACCACCTCGACGAACTCCCTCAGCTTTGGAACGTCTTCAAGGGCGACATGTCGTTCATCGGCTACCGCCCGGAGAGGCAGTACTACATTGACAGGATAATGGACTGCAACCCGCGGTACCGTTACCTCTACCAGATAAGGCCCGGCGTGACGAGCTACGCCACCCTGTACAACGGATACACCGACACCCTGGACAAGATGCTGACCAGGCTGGACTTGGACCTTTATTAC
>JAFUFS010000057.1 GCA_017469745.1 Bacteroidales bacterium
ATGTCGAAGAGCAGGTAGTCCAGGCGGAAAGGTATTCCCGCGACGAATTCCGAGACTGACATCTCCACGTCGCCGGACGCCATCTTGTCCTGGCCTATGCTCCTGACCATTCCAGCGAAGGGATCCTCATCTTCCATCGATCCTTCCGGAACATCAAGCCTGGGGGCGCTCCTTGAATATTTTGCACCTCCGGAAGATTTCCTGTGATTGCGCTCGAAATCAGAAGGGTTGTTATAGTAACCGGCAGGGAGCCAGCCGGAACCGTGGGATGAGTAGACCATCCCGTAGCCTTTTGCCGGGAAAGTCACCTTGACAAAATTCAGGACATCCCTCATGGTCTCTCCCGAGGAAGCGACCGTCGTGGACGGGTAGGTCTTCAAGGTGTCGGAAACCATATTTCCTTCACCGTCCTTGTAGATCCTCCTGAGGTAGGAAGGGACATCCTTGTAGTTGGCGTTCTTCGCTATCTTTGAGAACACGAGGACCACGTCGTCATTCCTCCCGTTGTCCGGCAGGTAACCTTTTTCAAGGTCTACGTCCATGTTGTCGGAAAGATATCCGTAGAGGGAATTGAAACCGCATTCGTAGAACAGCAGTACCCTGCGGGTCTCGATGTGGGCCTTCCTATTGCCGGGATAGTTGTATTCGATGCCTTCTTCATCGCCGTCGATGCCGAAGTTTTCGTCCTTTTCAGTGCATGAGAAGAACAAGGCGGAGCCGGCAATGATGGCCGCCACCCTGAATGAACGTATGATCGTCCTGACGATATTCATAGTAAGTTGTCTTTGATTTGGTGTGTCCTACAAATGTAGGAATAATTCCTGAATATGTCTATCTTTACATCATGAAGACAGTTATAGACGAGTTCGCGGACATCAAGATAATGCGTTTCGAGGTGCCGGGATGGGATGCCCTGTCGCTTCGGCAGAAAGAATATGCATTCCATCTTTCGGAAGCCGCGAAGGCAGGGCGCGACATCACATGGGACCAGTACTGCAAGTGGAATCTCCCCGTCAGGCATGCCGTTGAAACCATATTCGACAAGTATCCCGGCGACAGGACCTGTCCCTGGTTCGAGGAATTCACCGTCTATGCCAAAAGGCTGTTTTTCTCCAGCGGATTCCATCATCATTACGCCGAAACCAAATTCTTCCCGGCCTGTCCGAAGGAGTATTTCCGCTCCCTGATGGAAGCCTCCGGCTGCCTGGATGAGCATCTGCTTGAGGTAATATATTCACCGGACATCTGCCCGGTGAGAAGAAGCGTCTCTTCCGAAGGGGACATAGTGGCCCTTTCTTCCGTCAATTTCTACGATGGTGTGACAAGGGAGGAAGTCGAAGCTTTCTACGCTTCGATAGAGGATCCTGACGATCCCCGTCCGATTTCCACCGGCCTTAACAGCAAGGTTGTCAAGGAGAACGGCGCCATTCGGGAAGAAACCTGGAAGTCGGGCGGACTCTACGGTCAGGCGATCGACAGGATCTGCTCGGAGCTTGTCAAAGCTGCTGCCTGTGCTGACAGCGACTTGCAGAAAAAGGCCCTTGAGGTGCTTGTGGAATATTACAGGACAGGCGACCTTCGGCTCTGGGATGAATTCAACATCCTCTGGGTGCAGGACACTTCAGGGATGGTGGACTTCATCAACGGATTCATGGAGGATTATGACGACCCCCTCGGACGCAAGGCGACCTGGGAGGGCTATGTCAACTTCAAGGATGTGGAGACCTCCAGGCGGACGGAAATACTAAGCTCCAACGCCCAATGGTTCGAGGACCATTCTCCGGTGGATCCGCGATTCAGGAAACCAGTCGTGAAAGGCGTCTCCGCAAAGGTCATCAATGCGGTCACTCTGGGCGGAGCTTCATACCCGACGACCCCTATAGGTATCAACCTCCCCAATGCGGATTGGATAAGAAGTGAGCACGGTTCCAAGTCGGTAACTATTGCGAACGTGACCCATGCCTACGACAGGGCTGCTCTTGAGGCTCCTCGGAGCGCCCTTGAGGAATTCGCTTTCGACAAGGAGGAAGTCGAGCAGTATAGGCTCCACGGAGACTTCGCTTCCGAGATCCACACCGATCTTCACGAATGCCTGGGTCACGGCTCCGGACAATTGCTTCCCGGAGTTTCTATGACTGCCTTAGGGGAGTACCAGAGCACCTTGGAGGAAGCCAGGGCTGACCTTTTCGCCCTTTACTACATCGCGGATCCGAAGATGGTGGAACTGGGCATCATGCCGGAAGGGGATGCCTGGAAAAGTGAGTATTCGTCTTACATCCGCTCAGGAATATTCGTACAGTTCTCAAGGCTCGAGCTGGGACGGAAGAACACCGAATCCCACATGCAGAACCGCAAGCTCATTGCGGAGTGGTGTTATGAGAAAGGCCGTGGGAATAACGTGATAGAAAGGAAGATCCGGGATGGGAAGACCTATTTCATTGTCAACGATTTCGTTGCCTTGAGAGGCTTGTTCGCCGACCTCCTTGGAGAGATCCAGAGGATCAAGTCGGAAGGAGACTACGAGGCCGGGAAGGCCCTGGTCGATACGTATGCGGTGAACATCGACCCGGAGCTTCACAAGGAGGCCCGTGAACGATACCTGGCCCTCGGTCTGAAACCCTATGGCGGTTTCGTGAATCCTGAGATCGTTCCGGTCGCGGAATGTGGAAAGGTGGTGGATTACAAGATATTACCTTCGGAGGATTTCTTGGACCAGCAACTTCAGTACGGCAAAAAATACAGAACTCTATAATGGACCTTACGCACAAAATTCTCTCGGATTATTCCTACTATCTGAGAATTGAGAGGGCTATGTCCCCGAACACGGTCGATGCCTATTCCGCCGACCTGGAATCCCTGTTCTCCTACCTGGGTGTCGAACCTGTCCAGGTCAGCACCCAGGACGTGCTTGACTATCTGGCAGTGAGCAACCGCCTTTCAAAACGGTCACAGTCCAGGCAGCTGAGCGCCTTCCGCTCATTCTTCGACTGGCTCGTCATGGAAGGGGACAGGGCAGACAATCCCTGTGATGCTATCGACACCCCCAAGATCGGTCGTTATCTTCCCGACGTACTTTCCGTCGAGGAAGTCGAGTCCATTATTTCGTCGGTCGACCTCACCAAGTGGACGGGCGTAAGGGACAGGGCGATCCTGGAAGTCCTCTATGGATGCGGACTCAGGGTCTCGGAAGCTGTCGGGCTTAAGATTTCCCATGTCTACCTGGACGAGGGATTCGTCCGGGTCGTAGGGAAGGGCAACAAGGAAAGGATAGTTCCGATCGGTGAGATGGCTGTCGCTGCAGTCAGGAATTACATGGAAGTCCGGCCGGAACCGGAATCCTCCCAGTACGACGACACCATGTTCCTGAACCGCTTTGGAAAGCCTCTGAGCAGGGTTTCCATGTTCAATATGGTCAAGAAACAGGCGATGGCAGCGGGTGTGAACAAGGAGATCTCCCCGCACACTTTCCGCCACAGCTTCGCCACTCATCTTATTGAAAACGGAGCGGACCTTCGTGTCGTGCAGGAGATGCTAGGGCATGAAAGCATACTGACGACGGAGATCTACACCCACATCGACAGTTCCACCTGGCAGCGCTCGATCCTGGAGCACCACCCCAGAAACTAGACAGTCTTGTGCTTTGCGGCTTCCTCTGCCATGGCTTTGTTGTAGCAGTCACGGCACAGAGGCTCGTAGGCATCCTTTTCTCCCAGGACCACCAGTTCCATACTGTTCGAGAGCCTGTGGGAGTGGTTGGCCAGGTTGCCGCACTTGACGCAGATGGCGTGGACTTTCCGGACCTCTTCAGCTACTGCCATCAGATACGGCATCGGGCCGAAAGGCTTTCCGAGATAGTCGGTGTCCAGACCGGCTATGATGACCCTTTTGCCCCTGTTTGCAAGTTCCTGGGCGACTTCCACAAGGGACATGTCATAGAACTGTGCTTCGTCAATTCCCACAACCTGGACGTCGTCGGCAACCTTCAGCATTTCCTTAGGATCTTTAACTGCATGGCAGGGAATCTTGTGGAAGTCGTGGGAGACGACATCGTCTTCGGAGTACCTGGTGTCGATGGTAGGCTTGAATATCTCGATCTTAAGGTTCGCGAATTTGGCCCTTCTGATCCTGCGGATCAGCTCTTCGGTCTTGCCTGAGAACATAGAGCCGCAGATGACCTCGATCTCGCCGGCTTTTTTTATGTTTTCTGAAAACATTTCGTTAGATTTGTTGAAATTTGACTAGCATCACAAATATAGCATTTTTATGGGAAACATCGACGAGAAAACCATTTCGGGCATTCTGGCCAGAATAGACGCCATCAAAGAGGAACTTTCGGAACTTGAACAATACATCAAGACCCTTTCAGCCGAAGTGCCCGAACCAGCTCCGGTCTCTGAGCCGGTCCCGGTTCCTGAGCCAGTTGAAGAACACGAGCCTCTCGATCTGAACATCTCTGACATCGAGATGCCTGTGCCCCCTGTTATCGAGCCGGTCGAGGAACCTGCCGGAGAGGATCTTCCTGCCGAGGAAGAGGCTGCCGCAGCGGACATCATGGATGACATCCCCGAAGATATTCCCAGCACGGTCCCCGAACCTGTGGTGGAAGAGCCCAGGAAGCCTCTCCTCGACACCGCGAAGGCCGAGACGGCCGTGATGGACGTCATGGCTGACAAGCAGGCGTGGAGGACTGACCGTCCCGGAATGCCGGTCAAGAATATCATAAGCGCCATATCGTTGAACGACAGGGTGCTGCTGATCAACGTCCTGTTCAGGGAGGATCCCATGCTGTTCCAGGACTCTATCGCTAAATTCAACTCGATGGGTTCCCTTTCCGAGGCTCTCGAGTACATCTCGGCAAACTTCCCAGAGTGGGACATGAACTCCGAACCTGTGTACAGGCTCATGATGGCAGTGAGAAGGAAATTAAGCTGACGCTCCGATGCCGGGAATCCTCTACATAGTACCTACTCCCGTCGGCAATCTTGACGACATGACCTTCAGGGCCATTCAAGTCCTGGAAGAGGCCGACCTGATCCTTGCGGAGGACACCAGGACCAGCAGCGTGCTCCTGCATCGTTACGATATTCATGGAAAACTCCAGTCGCACCACAAGTTCAACGAGCACCAGACGGTCGAACTCATCAAGGAGCGGATCCTTGGAGGAATGAATGTCGCCTTGATCAGCGATGCCGGCACTCCTGGAATCTCAGATCCAGGCTTTCTTCTTGCTCGTACCTGTGCGGAGGAGGGGATCGAGGTCCAGACTCTGCCGGGAGCGACCGCATGCATCCCGGCCATTGTCTCTTCCGGCCTTCCGTGCGACAGGTTCTGCTTCGAGGGCTTCCTGCCGGTCAAGAAGGGACGCCAGACCCTCCTGACGGAACTGTCGTCCGAGCCTCGCACCATGGTTTTCTACGAATCCCCGTACAGGCTAGTCAAGACCCTGGAGCAGTTCTGTGAATATTTCGGGAGCGACCGTCGTTGCTCTGTCGCCAGGGAGATATCCAAGGTCCATGAGGAGCACCGGAGAGGGACTCTTGGCGAAGTAGCCCAGTGGTTTAGGGAGCATGAGCCCAAGGGCGAGATCGTGATCGTGGTCGCCGGGGCGCCGAGGGAAAAGAAACATCATAAAGACAAAGACACTGAATAGGATTTATTGACTTAAACTTTGACAAACATGAAAAACTCCGGCAAGGGCGGTCATCCGTCCTCTTCTTTCGTTGCAGGTTCAGTGGCTCTGCTGTTCCTCGTGATCGGCTATCAGGCCGCACTCTTCATCCACAAGGCTTCCGTCGCAAGGATTGTCGCAAATCACGACCATCCCGACACGGTGTATGTTATTCAGGACGATTCTGTTGCTTTCGACGGAGCGGCCTCCGGGCTTAGGCCGTACTCAGCCGCAGCGAAGCGAGGATGGACTCGGCCGGGCCCGGACGGCCGTCCGTCAACCACTCCGGCAGGGAGGGGAGTAAGGAAAGAATACGAGCATTCGGAGGCTGCGGAGTCGATACGAAGGGCAAACACGCCGCGGCGTTATGAAAGTTTCCGCTTCGACCCCAACACCGCTACCATCGACGACCTCATGCGCCTCGGATTCACCCTCAGGCAGGCCCAGTCCATCGACAATTACAGGAAAAAAGGAGGACGCTTCAGGCGGAAGTCCGACTTCGCCAGATCGTATGTCGTGGAAGATTCTGTCTACCAGCGTCTTGAGAAATATATCTCCATCCCGAAGATAGACATCAATTCTGCTGACTCGGCTGCCTTCGAGACCCTGCCAGGAATCGGGAAGTTCTTCGCTTCGAGGATGGTCAGCTACCGCCTGGAACTCCATGGATATTCCTATCCCGAACAACTGATGGACATCTGGCATTTCGACCAGGAAAAGTACGACGGCCTGAAGGACCTTATCACTGTCGGGCCATCAGAGCCTTACCCTCTCTGGACACTTCCGGAGAACGAACTAGCCCTCCATCCCTACATCGGCAAGCGGGCTGCGCATGCCATAATCATATTCCGTGAAAACACTCCTAAGGAAGAATGGTCCGCCGTTGCCCTTCTCAAAGCCGGCATCCTCGACAAAGAAAAAGGGGAGAAACTCGCCCGCTGCCGAATTTCTCCCCCTTGATGTTCAGGAAAGTCCTTAGTCCTTGACGTTCTTGAGGGCTTCGCGGATCTTGGCTTCGATCTCTTCGCAGAGCTCGGGGTTGTCGCGGAGCAGCTGCTTGGTTGCCTCGCGTCCCTGGGCGAGCTTCTGGTCATTGTAGCTGAACCACGAACCGCTCTTGCCGATGACATTGTACTCGACTCCGAGGTCTACGATCTCACCGACCTTCGAGATACCTTCTCCGAAGACGATGTCGAACTCGGCCTTCTTGAAAGGCGGAGCCATCTTGTTCTTCACGACCTTCACGCGGGTCCTGTTGCCGAGGGCTTCCTCGCCGTCTTTCAGCTGGGTGGTCCTGCGTACGTCGATACGGACAGAAGCGTAGAACTTCAGGGCGTTGCCTCCGGTGGTGGTCTCAGGATTGCCGAACATGATGCCGATCTTCTCACGCAGCTGGTTGATGAAGATGCAGCAGGTGTTGGTCTTGGCGATGTTGGCTGTCAGCTTCCTGAGTGCCTGGCTCATCAGCCTGGCCTGGAGGCCGACCTTGTTGTCGCCCATTTCGCCTTCGATCTCGGCCTTCGGTGTCAGGGCAGCGACTGAGTCGATGACTACGATGTCCACTGCGCCGGAACGGATGAGGTTGTCGGCGATTTCAAGAGCCTGCTCGCCGTTGTCCGGCTGGGAGATCAGGAGGGTCTCCAGATTGACTCCCAATGCCTTGGCATAGGTCCTGTCAAATGCGTGTTCGGCATCGATCATCGCAGCGATGCCTCCGGTCTTCTGGGCCTCGGCGATCGCATGGATCGCCAGGGTGGTCTTACCGCTGGATTCCGGACCGTAGATCTCTACGATCCTTCCGCGGGGATAACCACCGATCCCTAAAGCGTGGTCAAGCGCTACAGAACCGCTCGGAATGACCTGCACGTCCCATTGTGGCTGCTCTCCCAACTTCATGATCGTCCCTTTCCCATAATCTTTCTCAATCTTGTCGATCGTGGCCTGCAGCGCCTTCAGTTTGGAGGCGTTGATGTCTGCGGCCTTTGCTTCTACCTCTTTTGCCATAATGAAATAATGTTAGTCTAACAAAGATATTAAATTAACCTTAAAACTGACATTATTTTTCATTAAATTTGTCAATTGATAAGACTGTTTTCATGATGCGCGAGACATTGCTTGGAAAGACTCCTGGAGAATTGAAGGAAGCCGCCCTGAAGGTAGGCCTCCCGGCTTTTGCCGGCAAACAGATAGCCGGATGGATGTACGACAGGAAAGTCCGCAGCATCGACGAGATGACCAACATATCCAAGGTCGGCAGGGAAAGGCTGAAGGAGGAATATGACCTCGGAGTCATTCTGCCTTCCGCCTGTCAGGAGTCTGTGGATGGGACGAGAAAGTATCTCTTCCCACTCGGTGAAGGCGATGCGGTCGAGGCCGTGATGATTCCTGATGACGAGAGGAAGACTCTCTGCGTTTCCTCCCAGGCCGGTTGCCGCATGGGCTGCAAGTTTTGCATGACCGGGCGCCAGGGCTTCCACGGGAATCTTTCTGTCTCGGGAATTCTCTCCCAGTTCATTGCCATCGAAGAGTCCCAGGCCCTCACGAACGCCGTGTTCATGGGTATGGGCGAGCCTCTGGACAATTATGACAATGTCATCCGTGCCATCGAAGTCCTTACTTCCGACTGGGGTTTCGGCTGGAGTCCCAAGCGCATCACCCTCTCGACCATCGGAGTGCTTCCGAATCTGAGAAAGTACCTCGATTCGACCCGCTGCCACCTTGCCGTCAGCCTTCACAGTCCCTTCCCGGAAGAAAGGGCAGGGATTATGCCGGTCCAGAAGGCCTGGCCCATTGAAGAGGTCATCGCTCTTTTGCATGAATATGATTTCACCGGCCAGAGACGCGTGAGTTTCGAGTACACCATGTTCGCCGGACTCAATGACGACAAGCGGCATGCTGACGCCCTGATCAGGCTGCTTGGCGGCCTCGAGTGCCGGGTCAACCTTATACGCTTCCACAGGATTCCGGACGCTCCGTTCGAACCTTCTCCGCAGATAGTGATGGAAAAATTCCGGGACAGGCTTTCGAACCATGGAATCACCTGTACGATAAGGGCTTCCAGGGGAGAGGACATAATGGCTGCCTGCGGAATGCTTGCCGGAGAACACCGCAAAAGACAAATCTGATTGAACCAACACCTGAACTGAGATGAGAAAGATATTTCTAAAGACAGCAATAGCCCTGGCGGCATCCGTCGCTTCTTCGCTGATCCTTCCGGCCCAGACAAGCCATGCCCGGCTGGATGAGATGAACGAGGCGAGGGACCTCCGTCTGCAGGTCATCCGGCATAAACTGGATTCCGTGAGGACCAGGAACCATCGTCCTACGGTAGCCCTGGTGCTTGCCGGAGGAGGAGCGAAGGGAGCAGCCCATGTCGGGGTCATCCGGTACCTTGAGTCGATAGGAATGCCGGTCGATATAGTGATGGGTACCAGCATGGGAGGTCTTGTTGGCGGACTCTATGCCCTTGGATACAATGCGGAGCACCTGGATTCCCTTATCCGGAGCATCGACTGGGACATGGCTCTGTCAGACAAGGTTCCCAGGGATTATCTTTCATATTCAACGATCAAGTACAAGGAGAAATACGCCCTTTCATTCCCGTTCTACTACGACCGTAATGACTTCATGCAGCAGAGGGCCGACGAACTCCAGTACCCTCACCGTTCCGACGACATCCACCTTGGCGCCGACGGTCCCGACGCTTCCGGTCTAGTGAAGGACAACCTTCTTGGCAGCCTTCCTTCAGGAATGGTCTACGGCCAGAACGTCAATAACATATTCAGCGCTGTTTCAGTTGGTTACCAGGATGAGATCGATTTCTACAAGGACCTTCCGATACCATTCCTCTGCGTGGCTACCGACCTTGTGACCGGAACGGCAAAGATCTGGACTAAAGGAAAGCTTACTACAGCCCTGAGGTCGACGATGTCCATCCCCGGATTGTTCACTCCGGTCAAGTCCGAGGGAATGGTACTTGTTGACGGCGGCATGCGCAACAACTTCCCGACCGACCTTGCGCGGAAATGCGGCGCGGACATAATCATAGGCGTCAACCTTTCCAGCGGCTATAAGAGCTATTCTGAGATAAACAACATCGGCGACATAATCGGCACCAGCATCGACATGATGGGGCGCACGTCATTCGAGAACAACATCGACATCTCCGACGTCACCATAACTCCAGACCTCCATGAATATGACATGATGAGTTTCAGCGAGAAGAGCATCGATGTCATCATCGGGAGGGGATATGATGCGGCAGTCGCAGTCGCAGGCCAGCTTGATTCCCTGAAGAAGATAGTAGGCAAGTCGGAGAAGACCCTGCAGAACCATCCAGCCGAAGACATCCGTAACGTCAAGGTATTCCTTTCCGGGGTAGAGGTTGCAGGAGTCAGCGACAAGGAGAGCGCCTATCTGCAGAACAAGATCAAGATGAATCCCAGTGTCCCGGTAGGAAGCGAGGAGATCGAGGATGCTGTCGCAACCATATTCGGAACCAATGCCTTCGACTATGTCAACTACGAGCTTCTTGGAGACGAGGAACCTTATCGTCTTAGGTTCAATTGCAAGAAGGGCCCTATCAACAAGCTTGGCGTCGGCGGTCGTTTTGACACCGAGGAAGTCGTGTCTGTCCTTGTCAATGTCGGAGTAGGGGTCCAGAAGCTCCAGGGGGCATCGCTGGACTTTACCGGCAAGGTCGGTACCAATCCGGCTGCCAGCCTCGTCTATTCCTATGTGGCGCCTCGCGGCATGACTGTAAATGCTGCCACAGGCATCCGCTATACCGACCGCAACACTTTCAGCATCGGGGACAACAACTTCAGGATCAATTTCTTCAACTGGAGGCAAGAAGTCTACGTTTCGAACATAAAGTGGTCCCAGTTCTTCGTTAAGGCCGGAGTCAGAAACGATTTCTACAACATTGGCTCAGTCATGGCGGAGCAGGCAGTCGGGCACTATGATGTCAACTCCCTGAAGAACAATTACCTGTCACTCTTTGTCAACGGGCGGAATGACACCATGGACGACGGTTACATCCCGGCCCACGGCCACTCCGTAGGCATAAGCTATTCATGGCTCTTTGGGGCGTTCCCTGTGAGATTCAACAACCTCCATGCAATTGCTTTCGATGCCAAGAGAGTATTCGGTGGGGCAGAGGTGGCTTTCATTCCTTCCCTCAACATCAGGGCCCTGCTCGGCGACGAGGCCCCCGTCCCGTTCACCAACACCATGGGAGGAAGCCTTGCAGGAAGGTATCTTGAGCAGCAGATGCCTTTCATAGGAGTGAACAATGCGGCTGCAATGGGCAGGACCCTTGGAATAGCGAGGGCTGATTTCAGGATCATGGCGAGCAGGAACAACTACCTGACGGCAATCTACAACTATGCAGTCTCCGCTAGGAGTTTCGAGGAGGCCTTCAAGTGGCATGTGCTTGACTATCACGGCTTCGGACTGCAATATACCTACAATTCCATCATAGGCCCTCTGTCGTTCAATGTCCATTGGTCGGACTACACGGACAAGGTCGGAGCTTATGTTAGTCTCGGATTCGATTTCTAGCCATGGAGGAATATTCAAAAGTCCTTGACCGCCTGCAGGCTCAGTGCTCCAAGAGGGAGTACTGCAGTTCGGATGTTTTCAGGAAGGCCTTGAAGGCATTTGACGGCGACAGGGAGATGGCCGGGAAGATCCTTCAGTCCCTTCAGGATGACAGGTTCGTGGATGATTCCCGTTATGCGGCCGCCTTCGCCAGGGAAAAATCCCGCCTTTCGGGCTGGGGACCGGCAAAGATCACCTACATGCTGGCGGGGAAGGGGATTCCTCGTCAGGTCGTCGTGGAAGCCCTCAAGGAGATTGATCCCGGAGAGGCTGACAGGAAGATGCGTTCCGTGCTTGAAGCCAAGTACAAGACGCTTGCGGGCGATCCACAGGAGAAGTTCAAGCTCCTCAAGTTCGGTCTTACCAGGGGGTACGACTATGACAAGATTGCCCCGATAGTGGATGATATTTTAAAGAAGAATAGCTAAATTTGCGACCTCAAAATTCTTTATCTGAACATGAAAGCAATCGTCAAGACAGATTTCAACCTCCCCGGACAGGTTGGCAAGTATGTGGGAAAAGTCCGCGATGTCTACGACATCGATGGCAAATACCTCGTGATGGTCGTTTCCGACAGGATCTCGGCCTTCGACGTGGTTCTTCCTGAAGGTATTCCCTACAAAGGACAGGTGCTGAACAGGATAGCTGCCAAGTTCCTGGATGCTACTTCCGACATCCTGCCCAACTGGAAGGTGGCTGTACCTGATCCATGCGTGACCATCGGTCACAAGTGCGAGCCTTTCAAGGTCGAGATGGTCATCAGGGGCTATCTCGCGGGCCATGCATGGAGGGAGTACAAGGCAGGAAAGAGGACTCTATGCGGAGTTGCCCTTCCTGAAGGAATGGTCGAGAACCAGAAGTTCCCCGAGCCTATCATAACTCCTACATCGAAGGCTCTGGAGGGTCATGACGAGGACATCACCAAGGATGAGATCATAGCGAGCGGTCTCGTCGGAAAGGAAGACTACGAGAAGCTGGAGCAGTACACTCGTGCCATCTTCCAGCGCGGCACCGAGATTGCTGCCAAGCAGGGACTCATCCTGGTTGACACTAAATACGAATTCGGCAAGAAAGACGGACAGATCTACCTTATGGACGAGGTCCACACCCCTGATTCATCGAGGTATTTCTACGCTGAAGGCTACGAGGAGAGGCTCGCCCGCGGAGAGCGCCAGAAGCAGCTTTCCAAGGAGTTTGTCCGCGAATGGCTGATGGCAAACGGCTTCCAGGGACAGGAGGGACAGAAGGTCCCCGAGATGACTCCTGAAGTCGTGTCCGGCATTACCGACCGTTACATCGAGCTCTACGAACACATCACAGGAGAGGCTTTCGAGAGGAGCGAATATTCAGAGTCTTCAATCGAGAAGAACATTCTTGGCTGCCTTGAAAGACTCGGTTAATCCTGTGCCCGACGGGCGGAAGCATTCGAAAGGATGGTTCTGGAGGCTGCTGTTGATCAAGATTCCGGCAGCCTTCATCATTCTTACTGTCCTTTGGGTGCTTGTCCTGAAATGGTGCCCGGTCCTGGTCACTCCTCTGATGATCCAGAGATCCATCGAGTTCAGGTCTGACGATTCATTCTCCACCCATCATAAGTGGGTGCCGTATAAAAAGATAAGCCCTGAGGTCGCCCGTGCCGTGATAGCCTCTGAAGACAATCTGTTCGAGAAGCATGACGGCTTCGACAGGAAGGCGATCCAGCAGGCCAGGGAAGAGGTCA
>JAFUFS010000058.1 GCA_017469745.1 Bacteroidales bacterium
AAGATGTTGAACACCGCGGAAAGGATGTTCAGCACGACCGATCCCCAAAGGTATTTCTTGAAAGGCACTATGTAGCGCCTCATCATTCGCAGGAATTCTTTCATCGTCGTCAGAGCACTTTTGTGAGCCAGTGGAAGATAAGGAAGATCCTTCTCTTGAATATCTCATAGTTAAGGCTGAGCGAATCGTCCTCCACCTTATTGGTCTTCATCGTGATTCCGGAGGTGAAGACCACGCAGAAAGCCCCTTTCTGGCTGAATACCTTCTGGTCACCGACCCTGGCGCGGAACATGTCGGTGAAACCCTCGCTGCCATAATAGTCCAAGCCAAGATCCAGACCGAGTCCGGGATTCTCGTTCGCTCTTTGGAGGTCGTAGGCGTAGTTGCCTCCGCTGAGCATGATCAGATAGTCCTTCTTCCCTTTGTGAATAGGGGAGAGTGTGCTGCCCAGGATGTCCAGGACCACGACGGAATGGATCTTCGCGGGAGTGATCGTCTCACCGGTGCCAGGGTCCTTCAACCTTCCGCTTTCGATGTCCTCCCAGAGTGTTTCGGCTCCCACAGAATTCCTTTCCCTTGCATCCAGGCCTACGAATATGAGATTCTTGTCGTAGGACCTGCCCAGATCCTTCATTTTGGCGAACATCTTTGCGATGTTGACCATCGCCACGCCTCCGGAGGCATTGCTGTCCGCTCCGGGATAGAGAGTGCCTTCTATCACTCCGTGGCTGTCATAGTGGGCCGTGACGAGGACGTACATCTCCTTTCTGCCCTGACGCTTGCCGGGCATGAACCCCATCACGTTATGTCCGATCTGATCTCCTACTCTGTAGGAACGGCTCCAACTGTCACCGAACTGCCTCAGGCCTGCCTCCCTGAACTGGCGTGCGATCCAGAAGGCAGTCTCGTTGGCCCCGTAGCTACCGGTGGCCCTGCCCTTGATCAAGGTGTCGGTCAGGAATTCCACCTGACGCTCGAGCTGTTCTGCTGAAACAACCCTTTCGGCGTTCCTGCCGGAAGGTATCATCTTGACTCCCTTGTCCTGTGCCATGAGCCCTGCCAGAGGGCAGGAGAGGAGGATATATATCAAAAAAATGCGTGAAATCGTCTTCAAGGCACGATAAATGTTTATCTTTGCAATTGACAAAAATAGGAATTTTACCCTTTATTATAAAATAAATCGACGTGAAAAGGTTTCTGCTTTCCCTGATGCTTCTCTTGTGCGTATCTGCAGCCGTTCGTGCCCAGTACGACAAGGATGTCTTCATGTTCAGGGGACGCCAGGCCCTTGCCGAGGGTAGATATTCCGATGCTATCGGTCAGTTCAACATCCTTGCCAGGCTTGACACGGCCGATTGCTGGATCTATTTCTACCGGGGAATCGCCAAATACAACCTCGGTGACATCAGGGGAGCGCAGACCGATTTCGACTCCTCAGTGAGGATCAATCCGGTCTTCACCAATGGCTTTCATTTCCGTGCCATAACCCTCAGCCGTTCAGGTAAATACGATGAGGCTCTCGAGGACCTGGACACCGCCATGAAGCTCCGTCCCGGCCTTGTCGGTCTCTACTACAGCAGGGGAGTGACCTACTTCCTGGCCCAGCAGTTCGACAAGGCGGTTGAAGACTTCAACTGGTACATCAAGAAAGAACCCAAGGATCCTTCCGCCTACCTCAACCGAGGGGCTACATATCTTTTCCTGTCCGACACGACCAAAGCACTCTCCGACTACAACAGGGCCATAAGCCTGGACCGCTTCGATCCGGAAGGCTACATCCGCAGGGGAAGGGTACATGCCTTGCAGAAGAACTACAAGGATGCCATCTCGGACATGGACAAGGCCATATCCCTTGACACCACTAACACCTTCGCCTATTTCAACCGGGCCCTGATGTACTACGACCAGAACAACTACAATGCTGCAATGGCCGACCTCAACAGGGTGCTCCGTGACGAGCCGGGCAATGCGCTGACACTCTACAACAGGAGCCTTATCAGCGCCCAGGTGGGCAATTTCGAGGATGCCCTCGCTGACATGGACCATGTCATAAACATCAATCCTGACAACGTCCTTGCCTATTACAACCGTGCTTCCTATTTCGTCCAGATGGGACGTTGGATGGATGCCCTGGACGACTACGATAAGGCGATCGAACTCTATCCGGATTTTGCCAAGGCCTACCTGAACCGCTCCTATGTCAAGATCATGCTGGGGCGTACGAAGTCCTCAAAGCAGGACTATGACACCGCGCAGAAGAAGGTCCGGGACTATCGTGCCAAGAACCTGACTGACGAGGGATCCTTTGCCGACACGACCAAGAAATACAGTTCGCTGATCGCCTTGGACGCCGATTTCGCAAAGAAAGGCTTCGACAACGAGCTCCTTCAGAACAGGGACATCAACATCCGCCTGAAGCCCCTCTACAAGTTCAGCCTCTCTGCCGAACGTGACAACCAGAACATCGCCCTGCGGCACCGTTACGAGAATCTCCTGATCGACAAGTTCATCTCGGATTCTCCGATAGTGATGACGATTTCGAATTCGGATTCCCTGGTGAAGCCGAAGTTCGAGAATGGAATCGATGCTTCTATCTATGGCGACTCCTATCTTGCAGCCGGCGATCCCAAATCCCTCACAGAGGCTGACCGGCAGTTCATCCGAGGTCTCTACAGCGTCCAGTCCAAGCAGTTCGCCACCGCCTTGCAGCAGTTCGATGCAGCAGTGAATGCCTCACCTGAGGGAAGATATTCAGAGTACTACAAGGCTTTCTACTATCTCAACCGTGGAGTCCTGAGGGCCGAGATGATCGACTTCATCTCATCGATCGAGAACAGCGTCCAGACTCTTACCATGGACGACCAGGGAACCACCAGGGCGCGGGTCCGTGACCAGGTGAGCCGTACGTACGATTATTCAGAAGCCATCGATGACATGCTCTCGGCGGATAAATTGCTTCCGGGAGTGCCATATATCTATTTCAATCTCGGCAACCTGTACTGTCTGTCCTCCAAGTTCGTGGAGTCCGTGGACAGCTATTCCAAGGCCATCGAGGTCTTCCCTTACATGGGAGACGCCTTCTATAACAGGGGACTCGTGCTCATCTATCTGAAAGACAAGGAGAAAGGCTGTATTGACCTTTCCCGTGCAGGAGAGCTGGGAGTCGCCGACGCCTACAGCGTCATCTCAAAGTACTGCGAGGAGGAAAAGAACTGATGCTGAAGTTCATGAGTCTTTCCAGCGGAAGCTGTGGCAACTGTTATTTCCTTACTGACGGCAAAGCCGGTTTGATCATAGATGCAGGAGTCAGTCTCCGCAGGCTCAAGAAGACACTGACAGAGCGCGGTTTCAACTTGGATTCATTCCAGGCCGTCCTCGTGACCCATGACCATCTGGACCATATACGTCATCTCGGCGCATGGTGCAAGCATCTTGCTAAGCCTGTCTATGCTACGGCTGTGCTGCACGATGCCCTCGCCGCCCACACTTTCACCCGTGACTGGATCGCACCTTGCAGGCGGATGCTTGACTCTAAGGAAACCCTCCTGAGGCTCCTTCCGGACTTGCCTGATGCCGATTGTCCTCTTGTCCGCCAATTTGTCGTTCCCCATGACGCTACTGAGACCGTCGGCTACTTTATAACCTGGCACGGCATCCGGTTCTTCCTCATGACTGACGCCGGCAGGGTGACTGACGAGGCTCTTGAATATGCTTCACAGTCGGACTCGGTCGTGATTGAGTCAAACTACGACATGGGGATGCTCATAGGCGGCCCCTACACCCATCAGCTAAAGATGCGGATCTGCAAGGGAAACGGTCACCTGAGCAATGACGAGTGCGCCGCAGCGTTGCGCCTCATCTGGCATCCCGGGCTCAGGAATATATTCCTTTGCCACCTCAGCGAGAACAACAACACTCCGTCGCTGGCCTTCGAGGCATCTGCAGAAGCCCTCCGTTCGATCGATGCAGGTAACGGTCACACAGCCAAGGATGTGACTAATCTTCAGACCCTTCCCCGCTCGACTGCGTCTTGTTTTTACGACATTTATCACTATATTGCAGAATTACCACAGTAGATAAGAAAGCCATGACGCGTGACCTCCGGCATGATCACTTGGTCGGTCAAGGTTGTCTATCCGATTGTTGAGAATGGTATTTGATTTGCAGTAAGTTGTTTAGCTATAATTCGTACTAAAATGAAATTGCACCTTCTGACCGCGGCTTTTGCCGCCCTGGCTCTTTGCGCTTCCATGAGTGCACAGAGCGTTTATGACTTCAAGGTGAAGGACATGGACGGTAAGGAAGTCTCCCTTTCAGACTACAAGGGGAAAGTCCTTCTCATTGTCAACACCGCCACGAAATGCGGTTTTACTCCGCAGTACGAAGAGCTCCAGGCCCTGTACGACAAGTTCAAGGACAAGGGTCTCGTGATCCTGGATTTCCCCTGCAACCAGTTCGGCGGTCAGGCTCCCGGTGACATCGCCTCTATCCATGAGTTCTGCACTTCGAAGTACAACACCACCTTCCCGCAGTTCGACAAAATCGACGTCAACGGGGAAAACGAAAGCCCTCTCTTCGCCTACTTGAAATCGAAGCAGGGATTCAAGGGCTTCGGTAACGGCCAGCAGGCCAAGTTCATGGACGAGATGATGAAGAAGCAGGATCCTGACTATGCATCCAAACCCGATGTCAAATGGAACTTCACTAAGTTCCTGGTAGATTCCAAGGGTGAGGTCGTGGCCCGTTTCGAGCCCACCGTCAGCATGAACTTCGTCAGCACAGTCGTGAGTTCCAAGCTCTACTAGTCGGTCTCGACAGTATAGAATTCTATCATCCGGCTTATTGCTCTCTGGCAAACGGGGCAAAAGGCCGGATAACTGTTTGTGTTCATCCTGCAGTCCAGGCTGCCTCTCCAGACGCCCTTGCTCTGGTAGCCTCCGCCTTCATAGGTCCCGACAGTGATCTTGCCGGGGTTCTTTTTCTTGCCATTCCAGTCGATGGAGGTTTGCTGGTTGGAGAACTTCTTGCCTACCATGTCCTCCCACTTTGAAGAGAAATCCTTCATGGTGGTGATGTTCTGCTCCCAGGGCTCTGTGTCAGGATAGTACTGCTCCTCGTACTGGTCGTCGTAGTAGTACTCGTCCGCCAGGCCTGCGAAGCTGTGGCCGAATTCATGGACCACCACCGGTCTGAAACCCGAGTGATGGGCAGTGGTCAGGGTGTAGGAGTTGTAGATTCCTCCGCCGCCGTAGGTGGCGGTGTTTGCGAGGATGATTATGTGCTCGTAGGGGATTCCCGCGAGGATGTCATGCAGGCGGAACAGGTGGAGGGTAGTGAGATACCTGTTGGAATAGAATGTGTCGAAATGCGATCCCACTGCGGTGTCCTTCCAGTTGTTCTTGCGCGGAACGCTCACGTTGGCCTCCTTTGAAGCCGACTTGACGCAGACGATGTTGAACCTGTCCTTATACGTTCCGAAAGGTTCGTGGGCCCATAGGCTGGCCATCGCTTCACGAGCGTCAGCCATGAAGGTGTCCATCTCTTCTTCAGTGTAGCCTTCGGCGACAATCGCGACATCGATCCTGTGCTCGGCGTCCAGGTCAGCATCGAGGTCCTTGCCGCCTTTCCAGATCCATTCATGAGGAGTTGTGGCTGCTCCGGTGGGCCTGATGAGGATGTCATCAGGCTTGACGACATGCTTCAGCTCGCAGGAGACGTTGTCGTGGAAATCGAAGAGCCTCACTGTGATCCTGGCCTCTTCTTCAGGCATTGGGAGCAGGAATACGTTCTCGAAAGCCTTCCTGGTGGTCGTGGCTTCCTCGGTGGCCTGCCATTCCTGGAAAAGTGTCGAGAAGGAAGTCTTGTAGAGGACTTTGTCGAAGTCTCCATCCTTGGCGCTCCTTCCTTCCATTATGATCTGACCGTTGCCTCTGAGGGGAAGTTTGTCCATGTTGACCCTTCTTCCGGCCCAGCCGTCGAATGAGCAGAGCTCGGCGACCGAGATCTCCTGCTCCTTGGCAGTGCCGCTGAATATGTAGTTAACCCTCAGGGTTCGGTCCTGGGAGTTCGCGCTGAGAGCCATTGCCATGGCTGCCAGAATGACAATCAGTCTTTTCATATCTTCAATTATTTGCTGAGCAGTCTGTTGAATCCCTTTACTATCCTCTTGAGCCCTTCTTCGAGCCTTGCCCTGGGGCAGGCGAGGTTTATCCTCATGAAGCCGTCGCGGCCGTACATCGTACCGCCGTTGATCCAGACCTTTTCTTCTTCGATGAGGCTTTTCTCTATCTCCATTGAAGGCATCTCAATGGCGCTGACGTCCACCCATGCGAGGTAGGTTCCTTCCAGCTTGCTGACCGGGAACTGGGGGAGCTCACGCTCGAAGCGATCCATCAGCAGGCGGTAGTTGCCGTGGAGATACTCCTTTAGCTCGTCAAGCCAGGGCTCGCCTTCGTCGTAGGCGGCCTGGAGTGCCAGCACACCGAAGGGATTGAGGTCGCAGTGCTCCCAGAGGTTGATCACCTTGTCGATCAGCTTCCTCCACGTAGGATTGTTCGTTACGATGTTGGATATTCCCAAGCCTGCGATGTTGAAGGACTTGCTGGGGGAGTTCATCGTGATGGTGTTGTCCTGGTCAATGGTTGCCATTGGGGTGAAATGGTAGCCGGGCATTTCGAGCTCACAATGGATTTCGTCGCTGATCACTACTACTCCGTTCCTGCGGCAGATTTCGGCGACTTTCTGAAGGTCTTCCTTCGGCCAGACCCTTCCGCAAGGGTTGTGAGGGTTGCAGAAGAGCAGGACCTTTGTCATGGGATCCGCGGCCTTCTTTTCCAGGTCTTCGAAATTGAGGTACCAGGTGGCCTGGTCGCCCTCAGTGTCGTAGATCAGGGGATTCGGTGCCAGCTCGCAGACGTCGTTGCGCACCGAGGAGAAGAAGCAATTGTAGGCAGGAGTCTGGATGATCACCTTGGGGAGTTCTCCGTTCGGTCCCTTGCCTCCGTTGGCTTTTTCTACCACATTTCCTTCGCCATCCAGCTCATAGGCTGTCAGGGCTTTGATCACGATTGACATGGCTGGGACTATGCCGGCGACCGGAAGGTACCAGTCCTTCTCAGTGTGCCAGCCACGGCGGCGTTCCCACCAGCGGATTGCGCTCTCGTAGTAACTGTCGGGAACGTGGGTGTAGCCGAATATTCCCTGGTCGACCCTGTTCCTGAGGGCCTTGGTGATTTCGGGGGCCACCTTGAAGTCCATGTCAGCCACCCAGAGGGGGATTACATCCTCTCCGATAGGCCCTGCAGGGCTTTCAGCGTCCCATTTGACGCAGTTGGTGCCGCGCCTTTCAGTCATTTCGTCAAAATTGTATTTTCCCATATCCTAAGATTTATTTCAATTAATCGGTCTGTAGTAGATTGTCCCGGTGGATTCTCCCTGGCTGTCGGGGTGCAGCACGGTGACGAGGTCCTGAAGGAGCAGGTCTGGCCTTGCAACTCCGCTCTGCCAGATGTCGTTGCCACCTTTGGCATTCACCCTTTTGTTGTCGTTCCAGATCACCGGAT
>JAFUFS010000059.1 GCA_017469745.1 Bacteroidales bacterium
GCAGCCCTTGAAGAAACGGCTGCGGATCTCCATCCCACCCAGGATATTCATGAAGGCGACGCCATAGTATTCCCTGTCCCGGACGGTATAATGGGCCTCCTTGCAGTAGCTACGGCCGATCGAGGCAGGGATTCCCCTGGATTCCAGGTACTCCAGAAGCCTGGGACTGGTGAGGTCCTCCAACCGCATGCCGCTGATATCCGAATGGCCGGAGAGCCGGGACATATGGGAATCATCATACCGGCTGACGTCACGGTAACGGATGTCGCTCCGGAAGAATGACGCCTGCTCCTCAAGCCATACGACGGCTTCCCGGAAAGGACAGTAACCCTTCAGGGCAATGGCAAGGTCGATGACATTGCCTCCCTGTGACGTACCGAAGTCCATCCAGAGGTTCTTCCGGGTTGAGACCGAGAAGGAGGCGTTCCGGTCCGGACGGAGAGGGGAGTGGTACATCAGCTGCGCACCGCCATGCCTCTTGGAGACCGGCTCGATACCCAGATGGGACAACAATTCCCAGATCGGAATTTTTTTTAGCTCTTCTATCTTCATTGAATTATAAGACTTTATGACATGGTAATTAAAGTGAGGTTTGATGCCGGTGATGGACATTGACACCCACCGAAAGTGCCAGGAAAAAGCAAACCGTATAGTTACTTTTTCCCTATAGGCACCCTTAACTAACTATACCGTTTTGGTCAGAACCGTTCGGGACATAGTGGAATTCCCGGTTGTACACGTATTTCTTGTTCTCCTTGAGGATCATTCCCTTCTCAACGAGGAACTTTTTCAACTTGGACAGAATCGCATATGAACGGTCAAAACCGACGGATTCATATCCAACCCTGAGCCTGTCGATGAGTTCGTTGTACCCTACTTTGGAAGCCCCTTCAAAAGCTTTGTCCAAGGCGTCGCGGTGTTTATCTTCCGACATACCCTCATAATTAAAGGACTCCCTTTTAGGCTTTGGAGCGAAGTCGTAATTCTCTTCAAGTACAGGCACCCCTTCCTCATCGATGCTGAATGCGAAGGGAGGGAACTTGCGGTCCCGGACAAGCGAGGCGCTGACCTCGCTGATGTTCTCGTCTTCCTCACTCACCTTGACCTGCAGGATGGTCTCAGCCTTGTGGTTGAGTTCCGTACCTATGTGGCCACGCAGGTTGTCGTCACCCTTGTTCAAATGAAGGACGGTATGTATGTGGACATTGTACTGGCTGCTCCATCTCATCAGCAGGCCAATCACTTCTGCAGCCTCAGTTGAAGAATTGATATCAAAGAGAAGGTCCCTCAGGCCGTCAATGATGACCAGACCGACTTCCGGCTCTGTGGAAAGGGCCAACTCAATGATTTCACGCCGCTCTAGGGTAGACCTCTCACGCAGGAAGGCAAAGCTGATACGGTCATCATCCATCTTTTCCGGGTAGCCGCAGAGCTTGTTGATGCGCCTGAGGATGGTCCGGCAGTGGTTGGGACTCTGCTCCGTGTCAAAATACAGTATCCGCTCCTTCCCTTCGGGGAACCTCGCTTCATAATTAAGGATTTTCCTTCCAGTCAGGGCGGAGGCGACGATCGCGCTGACATTGAAGGACTTCCTGGACTTGCCCTTGCCGGTGGACGCACTGAAGTTGCCCAGCGTGCTGATGGTGGTCCCTTCGATCCTGATTACCTCCGGCGGCGTTTCGTACTCGTCCGATGCCTTTATAAGTATGGACTCCCATATCTTTCTGAACTCTTCTAACGTAAGTCGTGTTTCCATCTTCTGCGCATTTATCGATGATTGTTAACGTAACCTATCGACTCTTCAACCACTTCATCACTTGTCCTGTGATAACCTTTTAGAAGCCAGGCGTCTATCTCGGAACGGCTGAACCGTATATGCTTGCCTTCCTTATGGTATGGGATCCTGCGGATGGCCACCCAGTGATAGACCGTTTTTTTGGAAGGATGATTGGGGTGATAGGCGCACAGGTCACGGATGTCCATCCATTCGTCGGGTTCGTACGCATCCTTTTGGTTGCGGATAATGAAGTTCTTGATCTCCTTGACGTCCTTCGACAGGGAGGACAGAATCCTGGGAAGATGATCGAAGGGGATGTGCAATTCATCTGATGACATGACATTCTCATGGTTTTTTAGTGAATAACAGGTTCCGGAGTCGCGGCCGCTAACAGGAAACCATGGCCCTACCTGGACCACGGCACAAAAATACCGGCCCTTTGAGGGGCCGGGGTAGGATTGGGGGAACGCAAAAGTATCCCCAAATTACCGTTTTCGGTACCGTTATCTGCTGTCCCGTTCTATCTTGGCGGAGATTGAGGGGAACAACTCCCTCATGCAACCGGAGACGATGCGGAGGTCCTTCTGGGTCTGAAGCTCTTCGAACTTGAAGTACAGCCGGTCCTTGATATTGTCACGGCTTCTTCCGGTGACGCTCTGTATGAGCCTGATCCAGGCCGCCTTGTCCGAATTGCCGAAATTCACGCCGAGGGAATCGAAGAGATAGTAGAAGAAGATGACCTGCTGTCCCGTCGTCATGCCCTTGCCCTTGTCACCGGACTTGGCCCTGCGCTCCTCGTTCCTCTGCTCAAGCGCCCGCCTGGTGGAGCGGATCCTGTCCAGCTCAGACCCGTTCGAGCGCGAGACAACGTACTCCAGCGCGTTCAGGATGCCCTCGCCATCCTTAAAGAAATAGTTCTCCGTGGCATACAGGAGGGCATCGATGCTCACGTATCCCTCCGGCGGTTTACTGGAAGACAGTTCATTCATCGCCTGCTCGGCCCGGAGCTTGAGTTCAAGGATGACATCCTGCCGCGGATCGTAGTCGGAGTCCTTCCCGCGGTCCGGGCCGTCGTCACCGGACGGCTTCCTGTCGAACGGGTTGAAATAGGGAAGGGCCTCGGCGCCATAGACAGCCTTGCTCTTGACCGCCTCCAGGCAGCAGCGCAACTCGGGATGCTCGGACGACATAACATAATAGACCGCCCCGAAGATGACTGTGGCCTCCTGAGGGCGGTTTACATGGTAATCATAGTAGTTGAAATCAAGGAAACGGAGCAGCCGGTGCTCGGTCCGGGGGTTACGGGAACGGTATCTAAGGCTGTCCCAGAGTTCAGCCACCCCCAGCTCGGGATACTCCCGGCCGCACAATTCCGACAGGATCGTCTCCATGGAATTGAACAGGGTCAGAAGCGGCAGAGAGGATTCCTTGATCCTCTGGGCCCCTTCGACCTCGCCGTTATACAATTTTGTCACAATCGGTACAAGGAATTGTCTAACTCCTTGCATCTTGTCGAGATCTGATCTCGACCTGTAGAAGTTACGGATCCTCATATCTGAAAGTGTTATTCCTTGTCCCCGGGCTCGTCCTCTGTTTTGGGTTCTTCCCTGATCTTGATGCGCTCGACAGCCTCACGCTTGCTCTTGTCAACGATGTCGGCGTAGATCTGGGTCGTGCCGACATTGGCGTGGGTAAGCAGATGGGAGACCGTGTAGATATCCGTGCCCTCGTTCACCTGGAGGGTGGCGAAGGTATGGCGGAAGCAGTGGAAGGTGATGTGCTTGGTGATGCCCGCGGCCTTGACCCACTCCTTCAGCGGTGCGTGCGTATAATAGCGCCTGAGGTTCTTGAAAACCAGGCCGGTGGACGGCTCCCCACATAACTGGTAGGCCTCATCCGTAAGGGGTAGCGTGGCCTCGGTGTCGGTCTTCTCCGTCCTTATCCGAATGCACCAGCCGCCGTCCTGCGCTTTTACTATATTGCTCCAAGTAAGAGCAAGTATATCGCTGATACGCAATCCGGTAAGGCAACTGAACAAAGAGGCGTTCTTCAAGTCGGGGACGTCGCAGGGTGTATCCGCCAGCATGCGGACTTCCTCCAGGGTGAGGAACTCCCTGCGGCCGCTCACGGCAGCGATGGGCTCCAGGTAATCGTTCAAGTTCTCCTTGAGCAGCCTCTCATGGTACGCGATCTTGAGGCAACCGCGGAAGGTGGACCAGTACCCGGCGGCGGAGTTCTGCGACAGGTCCTTTTCCTCGTCCCTCAGCTGCTTGGCGTTCAGGAGATACTCCCGGAATCCCTCACAGAAAGGGACGGTCAGGTCGCCAATGCGGCACGACCCTTCACAGTAGTTGCTGAAATGGTCATACACCCGGATCCATTTCTGGTCCTTGGATTCAAGCTTCTTGCGGAAGTAGGCGAGGAAATCCATCTTCGGCGTGAGTTTGTCCAGGAACTCGTACTGTCCCCGCATGATCGACAGCTCGCGCTGGGAGCGGATAGCCTCGGCCTGGTGAAGCTTCTCTTTGTTCGCTTCTTTCTCGATCGCGAACTTGGGATTCTTGACGAGATAGATGCCGAGGTACTCGTGCCTGATGTCCTTCTTCGTCACAGGATCCTTGAACGGTGGATAGAAATCCAGATACAGCGTGATCTTCCCGCTATTCAGAAGACGCTGCCTGAGGGTTACTTTAGTTGCTTTCATTGGTCGCTTATCTTTTTGAATAGTTTGTCCAGCTCTGATTTCTTGTACCAGACGAAATGACCTTCCGTCTTGACCTTGGTGACTCCCGCAGCCTCGGTCTCTTCAGTAAACCGCTTGGTACCGATATGATAGTGCTTGATGGCATCATTGCGGCGAATGTAGTACCTGCGGATCTCGGGAGGGATCTTGGGCGTCTTGTCCTTGAACAGGCGGTCGAGCTCCGACTTGGGGTAATACATATAATTATGCTGGCGGATCCCTTCGAGACCGGCAGCATGAACCCCGTCGTAGAAGGCCTTGTTGCCGATACGGTAGAGTTTCCTGGCCTGATCGACGGTGAGATAGTTCTTCTCAATGTCTCCGCGGAAAAGCTTCGCCTTGTCCCACTCCTCCTTATTTATAAGCAGTGTCCAGCCCTGGCGCTGGCAGGTGATGCCTTTCCGGCGGATGAAGTAGGAAATGTACTTTCGTGTCAGCCCGTCCCTCTGCATCAGTTCTGCCGCATCGTACCACTCGTCTGGATTGTAGTGCTTCCTGAGGGGGAGGAACCTGTCGAGCTCCTTCCGGGGGAAATAGTTCTTTCCCTTGATGATCTTGGGACGGATACCTTCGTCCTTCATCCTCTTGTATATCCAACTCAAGCCGACATCATAGCGCTCCAGGGCTTCTTCTTTAGATATGAGGATCGAGTAGTCGCCCTTGTAGGGTTGGGGGAGACGGGACGAATCACTCCTGAGCTGCTCGATGGGAATGCGCTGCGTCCGCATGGAGACACGCACCGGGACAAGTTCGCCCTCACGGATCCGGGCATAAATGGTGGGGCGGGTGACCCCACAGTATTCCGCAGCCTCGGAGATGGAGAGCAGCGCCTTGTCATTAAGGACGGACTGGATCTGATCGATCTGTTTTACAGATGTAACCGAGTTTTTCCGGAGGCGTTTCGTGCGTTTATGGTACTGTTCACGGCAGGCCGGAGTACAGAAAACCTGACGCCCGAACTCGGGTGTAAAAAGCTTGCCGCAGCACTTGCACTTCCTCGTCGTTTTGTACATAGTTTTTACATCAATTACAAAAATACGAAATATAAGAGTTCCGCGACGCCAAATAAGCCTACTGATTGGGGACAGTTTGTAAAATGCTGTAAAATGGTGTAAAATTTTCCATTTTGGCGTACAACTATGAAACCCTTGAACCACGCGTGGTTCAAATGTGGTTCAAATATAATGAAAAAATCCGGATATCAAAAAGGAATATCCGGAATTATTTGTCTATGTATTTAGTTGATTATTAGACAATTTGTACTTTTTAGTACAGATTTGGTGGAAGTTGTTACTTTCTATTTACTTCCCGATGCAAAACCTACCGAAGATCTCGCCTAGGACTTCGTCGGGAGTGACTTCGCCGGTGATGGTGCCGAGGTGATGGAGGGCGTCGCGGAGGTCCTCGGCAAGGAGGTCGGGAGTGATTCCCGAAGATAGGGATGTGCGGACTTTTTGAAGCGCTGACGTGGCGTTTCGGAGAGCTTCGTAGTGCCTAATATTTGTCACAATTGTCTGGTCAGAATCTAAAGAAAGGTCTTTTTGAGTGGAAACAAGGGCCTTTTTAAGCAAATCCACACCAAATCCGGTTTTGGCGGAAAAAAATAACTTAATATAATTATTATCAGCTAACGAAACATCTTTGTTTAATAGTGTAACATTAATGTTAGGGACTAAAATATCCACTTTATTAAACAAGACGACCAGTTTCTGGACAGAAAAGTCCATCCTGCCCACAATGTCAGAAATCAAAGTTCCATTTTCCTCCTCCGATGCTGTGCTGTCAAGCAGAGCAAGCACGACAGAAGCTTCTGAAAGCTTCCTGTATGACCTCGAAATTCCGATCTTTTCGACAGTGTCCGAGGAGTCGCGGAGCCCTGCGGTGTCTATGAACCGGAACAATATTCCGTCAATAGTCAAGGTCTCTTCGACGGTGTCGCGGGTAGTGCCGGGAATATCCGAAACGATGGCCCTGTCATCTCCGAGCAGGGCGTTCAGCAAAGTACTCTTTCCTGCATTGACCGCTCCGACTATCGCGACCGGAATTCCGTTCCGGATTGCATTTCCGTATCTGAAGGATGAGGCGAGACCGACGATGTGCCGGATGACTTCATCGAGGAGCGAAGCCATCTTGGAGCGGTCGGCGAACTCGACGTCCTCTTCGGAAAAGTCAAGTTCGAGTTCGAGCAGCGAAGTGATTTCGAGAAGGCGGGACCTGATCTCTTTCAACTCTGAAGAAAAACCTCCGCGCAACTGATTCATAGCCACTCTCAAAGAAGCTGAAGAAGATGATGAGATAACGTCTGCAACAGCCTCTGCTTGAGCTAGGTCCATTTTACCATTAACGAATGCGCGTCGGGTAAATTCTCCTGGCGATGCCATCCTGGCACCGGCATCGCAGAGGAGACGTAGGATCTCAGATGCCACATAAGATGAGGCGTGGCATGTGATCTCGGCAGAGTCTTCGCCAGTGTAGGAATGAGGTGCCTTAAAGACACTCACAAGAACCTCATCCACCGGTGAGCCAGCCTCATCGTAAACAATTCCGTATCTTATTGAATTGGCGACTGTATCTTCTATTGACCTGGATTTACACTTCACCACCTCGCTGACAATCTGCAAGGCTTCGGGGCCGCTGACTCGCAGCATTGTAACTGCCCCGGTCCCTGGAACAGTTGCAGGAGCTGCTATCGTATCTTCAAAAAAGGAGTGTTCCATATTAAAAGATTATGATGCGAAATTACTGAAAAATGCGTACATTTGCCAAGATAAATGAACGTCCCCATGATTCGATCGATCAGAATACCTCTGACTTTTGATGTGCCGCAAGGTGCAAACGGGATCGTTCTTCATTATTGTTCCGCCGACCATTTCATTTCCATTTGAGATGGTCGTTTTTTTATGCCAACAGACTGAATAGATATGAAAGAAAGAAAAGGAGCTACGCTGAAACTGGAGAACGGAATGGAATTCCGCGGCTTCTCCTTCGGCTACGACGGCCCGACCGACGGCGAGGTGGTCTTTTCGACCGCGATGGTCGGCTATCCTGAGAGCCTGACCGACCCGTCCTATTCCGGGCAGATACTCACGGTCACATATCCCTTGATCGGCAACTACGGTGTGCCTCAGGAGGGACCGGATGCGAATGGTATCTCGCGTAACTTCGAGTCCGAGAGGATCTGGGTCCGTGGCCTGGTGATCAGCGACTATTCCTTCGACTACAGCCACTGGGACGCCGTGAAGAGCCTCGACGAGTGGCTCAAGGAACAGAAGATTCCGGGAATATTCGGCATCGACACCCGTGCCGTTACGCAGGTCCTGCGGGAAAGGGGCTCAATGCTCGGAATGATCGTTCCGGACGGGGTCGAGAAGGATTTCCCCGTCGACGACCCGAACCTCGCCAACCAGATCGCTCTGGTGAGCTGCAAGGAACCTATAGTATATGGCGACGGCCCCAAGACGGTGGTCATGGTGGACTGCGGCGTCAAGCACAACATCCTCCGCTGCTTCATGGACAGGGGAGTCAAGGTGATAAGGGTGCCGTGGGACTACGATTTCAACACTCTTGAATATGATGGCCTGTTCATTTCCAACGGTCCCGGCAACCCGCAGTTCTGCAACATCACGGTTGCCAACCTCCGCAAGGCGATGGAAGGCGACAAGCCGATTTTCGGAATATGCATGGGCAACCAGCTGCTCGCGAGGGCCGGAGGAGCAAACACCTACAAGCTTAAGTACGGCCACCGCAGCCACAACCAGCCAGTCAGGATGGTCGGCACAAACCGCTGCTTCATCACCTCGCAGAACCATGGTTTCGCAGTGGACGACAAGACTCTTGGAAAGGACTGGGAGCCCTGGTTCGTCAATATGAACGACGGCACTAATGAGGGTATCCGCCACAAGACCAAGCCCTTCTGCTCCGTCCAGTTCCATCCGGAGGCCTCCAGCGGCCCCACCGACACCAATTTCCTGTTCGACGAATTCATCGGAAAGTTATGAAAAACACAGACATAAAGAAAGTTCTCATCCTTGGCTCCGGCGCCCTGAAGATCGGACAGGCCGGCGAGTTTGACTATTCAGGTTCACAGGCCCTCAAGGCCCTCCGCGAAGAGGGAATCGAGACTGTCCTGATCAATCCGAACATCGCCACGGTCCAGACTTCGGAAGGCGTTGCAGACAAGATCTATTTCCTCCCTGTCACCCCGTTCTTCGTCGAAAAGGTTATCGACAAGGAGCGTCCCCAGGGCATCCTCCTGTCATTCGGCGGCCAGACGGCCCTGAACTGCGGAGTTGAGCTTTATGAGGGTGGCGTGCTTGAGAAATACAACGTCAGCGTGCTCGGTACCCCAGTCCAGGCAATCATGGACACTGAGGACCGCGACCTGTTCATCAAGAAGCTCGACGAGATTGACGTCAAGACCATAAAGTCACAGCCTGCAGCAAATATCGAAGAAGCAAAAAAGGCCGCCGCTGAACTCGGCTATCCCTTGATCGTCCGTGCGGCATACGCCCTCGGAGGCCTCGGTTCCGGCTTCTGCGACAATGAACAGCAGCTCGAAGAAATCTGCGAGAAGGCCTTCTCGTTCTCTCCCCAGGTCCTTGTCGAAAAGTCCCTCAAGGGCTGGAAGGAGATTGAATATGAGGTCGTCCGTGACCGCTATGACACCTGCATCACGGTCTGTAACATGGAGAACTTCGACCCGCTCGGAATCCACACCGGAGAGAGCATCGTCGTGGCTCCTTCGCAGACCCTTTCCAACAACGACTATTATTTCCTCCGCGAGCTGTCGATCAGGATCGTGCGTCACATCGGCATAGTGGGAGAGTGCAACGTCCAGTTCGCCTATGATCCCGACGCCATGGATTATCGTGTGATCGAGGTGAATGCCCGTCTGAGCCGTTCATCGGCCCTGGCATCGAAGGCCACCGGTTACCCGCTCGCCTTCGTGGCGGCCAAGCTCGGCCTCGGTTACGGCCTGTTCGACCTCAAGAATTCGGTCACAAAGACCACTCCGGCCTTCTTCGAGCCCGCTCTGGACTATATTGTCTGCAAGATCCCTCGCTGGGACCTGAGCAAGTTCCACGGGGTCTCCCGTAAGATCGGCTCTTCCATGAAATCCGTCGGCGAGGTGATGGCCATCGGCCGCAGCTTTGAAGAGGCTATCCAGAAGGGCCTCAGGATGATCGGCCAGGGAGCCCATGGATTCGTGGGCAACAAGGAGCTTCAGGTAGCGGACATCGAAACCGCCCTCAGGGAGCCTACTGACAACCGTATATTCGTGATTTCCAAGGCGATGCGTGCCGGTTGGACCGTGGACCAGATCCACTCTCTGACGAAGATCGACAAATGGTTCCTTAACAAGCTCGAAAATATAGTCAGGACGTACGAGGACATGCATTCCTTCGACTCGATCGAGGACATGCCGGAAGAGCTCCTGAGGCTTGCAAAGCAGGAAGGTTTCTCAGACTTCCAGATCCAGAGGGCGGTCTGGAAGGATTCCGGGAGCTCCGTAGCCAATATCGACAAGGTGCGTGAGTTCAGGAAGGCCCACGGCATCGTCCCTGTTGTCAAGCAGATCGACACCCTGGCGGCCGAATTCCCGGCCTTGACGAACTACCTCTACCTGACCTACAACGGCACTAAGAGCGACATTGAATATGAAAACGACGGCAAGTCAGTGATCGTCTTGGGCTCCGGAGCCTATAGGATCGGTTCTTCGGTGGAATTCGACTGGTGTTCGGTGACCTGCCTCAAAACCATCCAGGAGCAGGGATACAGGGGAGTCCTGATCAACTATAACCCCGAAACTGTCTCTACTGACTACGACGAGTGCGACAGGCTCTATTTCGATGAGCTGACCTTCGAGAGGGTCATGGACATCATCGACCTCGAGTCTCCTCACGGAGTCGTGGTCTCTGTTGGCGGCCAGATCCCCAACAACCTGGCTCTCAGGCTTCACGAACACGATGTCCCCATCCTGGGAACTGCAGCTACCGACATTGACAAGGCTGAAGACAGGCACAAGTTCTCCAGCATCGTGGATGCCTTGGGTGTGGACCAGCCTGAGTGGAAGGAACTTACCACCATGGATGACGTGGAAGCTTTCATAAAGGCTGTCGGATTCCCTGTGCTCGTAAGGCCTTCTTACGTGCTCTCCGGTGCGGCCATGAATGTCTGCCATGACGAGCAGAAACTCCGTCACTTCCTCTCTCTCGCTTCCGAGGTCTCACAGGAACACCCGGTCGTGGTGAGCAAGTTCTACCAGAGGGCGAAGGAGATCGAATTCGACGCCGTGGCTGACGGTGGTGAGATCATCGCCTATGCGATCTCCGAGCACATTGAATATGCCGGAGTGCATTCCGGTGATGCGACCATCCAGTTCCCTCCTCAGAAGCTTTACGTCGAGACCGTCAGGAGGATCAAGAAGATAGCCCGTGCCATAGCAGGTGCCTTGCACATCTCCGGACCGTTCAACATCCAGTTCCTGGCAAAGGAGAATGCCATCAAGGTCATAGAATGTAACCTGAGGGCTTCCAGGAGCTTCCCGTTCGTGTCCAAGGTCCTTAAGATCGACTTCATCGAGCTTGCGACCAAGGTCATGCTCGGCCTGCATCCTGCAGCTCCTCAGAAGAGTGCCTTCGATCTCGACTACGTGGGTGTGAAGTCCTCCCAGTTCAGCTTCGCAAGGCTGGAGGAAGCCGACCCGATGCTCGGAGTGGACATGAGTTCGACCGGAGAGGTTGGCTGCATGGGTGACGACCTCAATGAGGCTATCCTCAAGTCGCTTCTTTCGGTAGGCCAGAGAATCCCTGAAAAGAGGATCCTCCTCTCCACCGGCGATCCTCTTCAGAAGGCAGACATGCTCGGTACTTGCAAGTTGCTCGTGGACAAGGGATATGAGCTCTTTGCAACTGCCGGGACCTACAAGTACCTGGTGGAAAACAGCGTTCCTGCCACCAAGGTCCTTTGGCCCAGCGAGTGTGATAATCCTAACTTTAAGGGAAGATTCAAGCCGGCCGTGGAAATGATTCAGAACAAGGAGGTTGATATGGTGATCAATATTCCCAAGGACTTCAGTGAACTGGAGCTTTCCAACGGCTACAAAATAAGAAGAGCGGCCATCGATTTCAATGTACCGCTCTTCACTAACGCTCGTTTGGCCACAGCTTTTATCCGCTCCTTCTGCAGCACTACGCTGGACGAGGTGCAGATCAAATCCTGGGATCAGTACTAGTAAGAATCGTAGAACTTAGCATCTCTGGGCGAGACCTTGTTCATGTTGTCGAGCAGGGCCTCGTTCGTTTTGTACTCGTCCATGAGCTGGAGCATGAAGTTCATTGCCTCCGTAGGGTTCATGTCCGCAAGAAGCTTCCTCAGGATCCAGATCCTGTTGGCAACGTCCCTGCTATAGAGCAGGTCGTCGCGCCTTGTGCTTGAAAGGACCACATTGACGGCAGGGAAGATCCTCCTGTTGGCAAGGGTTCTGTCAAGCTGGAGTTCCATGTTGCCGGTACCCTTGAATTCCTCGAAGATAACGTCGTCCATCTTTGAACCGGTCTCAGTGAGAGCAGTTGCAAGGATGGTCAGGGAACCGCCGCCTTCGATGTTACGGGCAGCTCCGAAGAACCTCTTGGGTTTCTGGAGGGCGTTGGCGTCGACACCACCGGTCAGGACCTTTCCTGATGCAGGCTGGACAGTGTTGTAGGCACGTGCAAGCCTGGTGATGGAGTCGAGCAGGATCACGACGTCATGGCCGCATTCCACGAGCCTGCGGGCCTTCTCAAGGACCATATTGGCCACCTTGACATGCCTTTCGGCAGGCTCGTCAAAGGTGGAGGCGACGACTTCAGCCTTCACGCTGCGGCTCATGTCGGTAACTTCCTCGGGACGTTCGTCGATGAGGAGCACGATTTCGTAGACTTCCGGATGATTGTCCGCGATAGCGTTGGCGATCGACTTGAGGAGCATGGTCTTACCGGTCTTCGGCTGGGAGACGATGAGTCCGCGCTGGCCCTTGCCGATGGGGGTGAACATGTCTACGATGCGGCAGGAAATGTCGTTCTGATGGCCATGGCCGAGGAGATTGAACTTCTCGTCCGGGAAGAGGGGAGTAAGGAAGTCGAAGGGGACTCGGTCGCGGATGTAGTCAGGAGTGCGTCCGTTGATGTACTTGATCTTTACCAGCGGGAAGTACTTGTCGCCTTCCTTCGGAGGCCTGATTTCTCCGGTGACAGTGTCGCCGGACTTCAGGGCGTTGACCTTGATCTGTCCCTGGCTGACGTAGATGTCGTCAGGGGAGTTGAGATAGTTGTAGTCTGATGAACGCAGGAAACCATAGCCGTCAGGCATGATCTCAAGTACGCCCGTTGCCTCTACGGTACCTTCGAATTCGATTGCAGGAGCCTTGGGCTTCTGGTTGTTCTGGAAGTTCTGCTGCTGTCCTCCGAACTTGTTCTTCTGTTTCTTGCCTCCGAAATTATTTCTTTCGGCCTGAGCTGCAGGATCATCCTTGAGGTCATCGAAGAGCTGGTGGATGAATTCCTTCCCGTTCACTTGTTTTTCTTCCTGCCTGGGTGCGGAATTCTCCTTCGAAGCCTCCTCGACCTTGGCTTCAGGAGCTTTTTCAGCTTCCTGCTTCACGGGCTCGGAATGGGTTCCCTCCTGTGCAGCATTTTCCTGGGCTTTCGCCTTGGGTTTGCGTCCTCTGCGCGAGGCCTGCTTGGGAGTCTCCGAAACAGTCTCTGGAGAAGGAGTTTCTGCAGGGGCATTTACTTCCGGCTTGCTGTCCTGGACTTCGGCCTTTTGAGCCTTTGGTTTGGGCCCGCGTTTTGCCTTCGGCTTTTCCTGAGGCTGTGCCTCAGGCTGCTTCTGCTCGGCTTCTGCAGGAGCTGCCTCCTTCGGCGTTTCTCCCTTCTGTTGAGATTCGGTTTTGCGCGGGCGTCCACGCTTGGCCTTCGGCCTTTCGATCGGTTTCAGCGATGCTGCAGTCGCCTGGGCGTCGAGGATTGCGAACGAGAGGTTTTCGTCGGTCATTTTCCTTGCATTCTTGATCTGATACTCCTGAGCAATGCTTTCAAGCTGCTCTCTGCTCATCTGAGTGAGTTCGAATAAACTGTATGGCATAAAAGGGAATTTTTCGATTAATGAAATGGTGAAGTTTTCATATTGTACCCTAACAGGTACTGCAAATATACCAATTAATATTGGATTTGCAAAAACTATCTGTCCCAGTAGCTTGTACTCTTCTTGAACCTGAGAAGGTCCGAGAGTGCGGCGGCATTTGCCGCTATCATGAAGTTGTAGGACTGGTACATTCCGGAAGGCACCCAGGAGACAGAGATGTTGAAACAGTGCAGGTCATAACGGAATGACATCTGGGACGTGGTCATCTTCATGGCCACGAAGTCCCATCCTGTCTGGGCCTGGACGGACATCTTGGGAGTAAGCTGTATGTTGCCTGAGACTCCAAGGGTCTGGGTGAAGCGGTCGTTCTTGATCAGCTGGTTGTTGGTGTACTTGTAGGAGCGGCTCATGGAGAGGGAATAGTTGAAGTTCACGCTCCATGGGACATTCGGATTGGTGTAGTAGAGCCAGCCTCCTGGAATATATTCACCGGTAACCGGATGGTAGTAGATCCTTCTGTAGTAGTCGGCAGGGCTTCCGCTACCTCCTCCTTGCTTGCTACCATCATTGCCCTTCACGGCTCCCTTGCCGGAGATGGAGTAGGATGTGGAAGCGCTGAAATTGGTAAGCCTGAGGGGCACTCCGTTCCTGACTATGTTGTACTGGTTGATCCTGCGTCCTTTTTCGTCTATGGCGTAGGGATCGAAATTAAGGTTACCGTTGATGCCCAGCTTGCCGAAGATGGAAGTGGACATCGTGATTCCCACGTTGTTCATCTTTAGGGAGTCCGCCAGGAAGTTGTAGCCGGTGTTGATGTTGAACTGGTCCAGGATCTTTACCTTCTTCGATCCCGTGCCTGTAGTGTCCTTGGCGTCACGCACCTTGGCCTCAAGGTTGTTGCCGATGGAAAGACTCATGGTAGCGGACTTGCCTTTCCCCGGATAGGAGTTGATCTGTCCCTGGTAGACGTTGTAGTCGTAGGTCCTCTTGACTCCGAGGGTGTCAAGATATTCAAATGTCCTCCAACCGTTGAACGCCTTGCCTTTCTCCGGGCTGAAACTCATGCTCAGGCTGGGGGAGATGACGTGCCGGACAGCCTGGACCTTGTTGTATTTGCCGAAGTTGTACATTCCGTAGAGGCGGGTGCTCATCGAGACCGCCCCTGAATAGGTGTGAGTCGTGCCGAATGTGCTGAAAGGAGATCCCATCCTGGTCTGGACGCTGTTGGTCTCAGGATCGAAATAGGCCTCGCTCTGCCTGAAGAACCAGTTCATTCCGTAACTCACCGAAGGGGTCACGTTGAGATAATTGAGCAGGGTGAAGTCAGGGAGGCCGATCGAGAAATTATGGGCCATGCCGTTGCTGAACTTGTCCAGGAGCCCGGGCTCTCCGAATTCGGAAGCCTTGAAGTTGATCCTGTTCTGCAGGCTGGTGTTGTAAGCAAGGGAGAATTTCTCATAGACCCTTTCCTTACCGACTCTGTTCTTGATCTTGAATGGATAGAACCTGGAGACCGAGAAAGTGACGTTAGGAAGGGTGAATGAATAGGAGCTGTCCCTTGAATTCTGGCTGTGGAGGGCGTTGACCGAGAGGTTGAACTTGCCGTTCCAGTTCTTGCTGAAGGAGATGGACGATGAGATCTGGTTCTGCAGGGCGTCGTCGATCGACCTGGAGTTGTAACGGCTGTTCGAAGGACTGGAGAAGTTGACCGATGCGGAGAAGGTCTGGCCGGGGTGGGCCTTGGCGTCCTGTGAGTGTGACCACTTGACTCCGAAGTTCTTGCTCTGGAAGAAGTCCGTGCTTCCTTTTTCTCCGGTCTGGTCGACAGAATAGTTGAGTCCGATGTCTCCGGAGAACTTGTACTTGACCATGTACCTGGAGTTGATGTCAGCCGCCCAGGATCCCAGGGTGTAGTAGTCGCCGGTCACCGAAAGGTCGAAATAGTCTCCGATCACGAAGTACATTCCGGCATCCCTCATGTAGAAACCGCGGGCGTTCTCCTCGCCGAATGACGGCATCAGGAGTCCGGTGGCCCTTTCAGGACGCTTGGGGATGAAACCGAAGGGAATTGCTACGAAGGGCAGGTCGACGTCTTCAACCACAAGGTGTGCAGGACCGAAAACAGTCTTCTGCGAAGGTCTGGTGATGACCTTGGCGGAGGATAGCTTCAGATAATAGTGAGGATGCTCGAGGTCGCAGACAGTGTACTTTCCGTGGGTGATGTTGATAGACTTGTCGGGGAGCATCTTTATGTTCTGACCGTGGAGGATTCCGTCGTCTTCCTTGGTTATCATGTTGGTGATCCTGGCCTTGCGCGAGTTGAAGTTGTAACGGATCTCCTCCATGTTGAAGGTCTGGTCGCCCTGGGTCATCTCAGGCTGTCCTTTCCATTCTCCTGTGAGTGTGTCAAGCGTACCGCGGGCAAAGACGGTTCCGGTGTTCATGTCGTACTCCATGTAGTCCGCCTTCAGCTTGATGTTTTCATAGGTGACTTCCACGTCTCCCCAGTAGAACATCTTGCGCTGTCCGTCGACGAACACCTGTCTTGAGGAGTCCTTGGCAGCGGAGAATGCCGGTTTGGAGATTGAACTCTTGCCCAGAAGGTCCAGGGAATCAGCCCTTGAAGTGGAATCAGCCAGCCTTATGGAGTCGCGGAGCATCCTGGTTGAGTCCAGCTTGACTCTCAAGGAGTCAGGAAGCTGCTCCCTGGTGGTGTCGCGTACGCTTTCCGTATGAGCCCCTCTCTGCCGGCGGTTCCTCCTCGGGTTCTGGCCGAACATCGAAAGCCCCGTGAGAGCTATCACCAGCATCACTAGGACAATAGTATATGTATGCTTCCTGAAATGCAATTTTATTTATAAATTTGCAATCAACAAATATACGACTTATTTTGGATATCCTTCGCAATTTTCTTGCCGTACTCTCGGCAGCAGCCATTTCGGTCGGATTGTTCCCCGCATTCGGCCAGGGCTCATCTTCGCCGATCAAGCTCTCCACGGTGGTCATCGATCCAGGTCATGGAGGGAAGGATGCCGGCTGCATAAGTCCCAGCGGGAAAACGATGGAGAAGACCGTCGTGCTGGACATCGCAAAGAGGCTTGCCGGCAAGATACGTGCCGGTTATCCTGATGTGAAGGTCATCATGACCAGGTCTGACGACCATTTTGTCGAGCTCCAGGGGAGGGCAGACATCGCCAACCGTAACAAAGCCAACCTGTTCATTTCTATCCATGTGAATTCAGTGGATGGCAAGCGCAGCGGTCCCAACGGGTACTCGGTCCACATTTTGGGCCAGTACACCAGCCGTAATAAGGACCTTTATGCCGGCAACATGGACGTCGTGCGAAGGGAGAACTCCGTTATCACGATGGAGGACGACTACAACACGAAGTACGAAGGTTTCAATCCCAACGACCCGGAATCCTACATATTCATGAATCTCATGCAGAACGCCTTCCTTGAGCAGAGCTTCAAGTTCGCCCAGCACGTCGACCGTGAGATGAAAGGGGGAGCCATCCGGAGCAGCCGCGGAATCTCCCAGGACCCGTTCTATGTTCTCTGGAGAACCGCTATGCCGGCCGTCCTGGTCGAGTGCGGTTTCATGTCCAACCCTGACGACAGGGCTGCCCTGGTCTCGGAAAAGGGCAAGGAAAAGATCGCCTCCGATCTCTACGATGCGTTCTGTGCTTATAAGAAGGAATATGACGGGGTTGATTCTCCAGCGCCTGCGGTTTCTGCTCCCAAGCAGGAACAGGCCGAGCCCTCAGTTAAGCCGGAAGCGACACCAGAAAGCGAACCTCAGACCGGCGCCTATTATGCGACCCAGGTCCTGGTCTCTTCCAAAGAGATGAAGGCTGGTGATCCCTTCTTCAAAGGGAACAAGTTCTCTGCTATCAGGACCGGCAGACTTATTAAATATGTAATAGGGGAGTCGGAGTATCTGGCAGAGGCAAAGAAAAACTACGAGGTGTTGAAAAAATCTTTTCCGGACTCTTTCCTCGTCAAAGTTGAAAACGGCGAAACTACCAGGATTCGATAATCGATTTTTCCCTTTTATACATTGCTGCAATGAGGAAAAACCTCGATTTCAATAATTTTGAATTATTCTAATTTAGACCCCCTGTTTCTCATTGTTCTTTCTGGGATTGGGTGAATCTATCTGCTTAATATTTAATTATTGCTTAATGTGATTTTTAGGGCTCCTGCTTCTTTTTAGATACGGAAAATAAAAATCAAAAACAATAATAAAAAAGATTTTTTATGAATTATTTTTCCCCCAATTTTGCACAAGCAAAGAGAGGGGGAGTTTCCTCTCCCTGCAGCATCTTCAGGAACAGAACAATAAGTAATGTCAGAACTGGATAGACATATTTCAGTGTGGAATGAGTGTCTTCGGATCTTCGAACAGAACGTCGATCCGAAACAGTTCAGCGTTTGGTTCAAAACCATCGTTCCTGTCTCTCTAGTCGGATCGACCTTGACTATCGAGGTCCCGACTGATTTTTTCAGGAGCTACCTTGAGGATGCCTATCTCCCAATCATCAAGATGACCCTCCGCAGGGTCATAGGTCCGGACGCCAAGCTTCTTTACAAGATCCATCCTGTCAAGAATGAAGGCGCCATGGTCTTCACTGCTGCCCACAGCAATGTCCCCGAGAACAAGCCTGTGATGCTGAACACCTTCCAGGCTTCCAGCAATCCTGGTCCCTTCGTGTTCCCAGGGCTGCAGAAAGTGAAGATCAACCCCAGGCTCAATCCTGCCTACTGCTTTGACAACCTGGTGAAGGGGGAGTGCAACAAGATGGGAATCAATGCCGGTATCAGCATCTCTGACAAGCCCGGCAAGACGCCCTTCAATCCTCTATTCATCTTCGGCGGCCCCGGTCTAGGCAAGACCCATCTTGCCCAGGCCATTGGAATCGCCATCCATGACGCCTATCCCGACCTGATCGTCCTCTATGTGACGGGCAACGAGTTCAAGACCCAGTACATGAATGCAGTCCACCAGAACAAGCTGGCAGACTTCATGGCTTACTACATGAGGATTGACGTCCTTGTCGTGGATGACATCCAGGAACTTATAGGCCCTGCCTCTCAGAATGCCTTCTTCAACATATTCAATCACCTGCATCAGTCAGGCAAGCAGCTCGTCTTCACTTCCGACCGTGCTCCGGTCGACCTTATGAACTTCGAGGAGAGGCTTCTCTCCAGGTTCAAGTGGGGTCTTTCGGTTGAGCTGTCCAAGCCCGACCTAGACACCAGGCTTGCAATGCTCAAGGCCAGGTGTGTACGTGAAGGCGTCACTGTAAGCGGAGAAGTGCTGGAACTCCTGGCCAACAAGATCAGGTCCAACTTCAGGGAACTTGAAGGTGCTCTTATCTCGCTGATCGCAAGTGCCACGCTTTGCCATGAAGAAGTGACCAGGGAACTTGCCGAGAGGGTGACGGGAAACATCGTCTCCGAAGAGCAGAACGAAGTCACGATGGACAAGGTCCAGGAGGTCGTTTGCGAGTATTTCAACATCACTCGCGAGACCCTTCTGTCGAAGTCACGCAAGAGGCAGATCGTCCAGGCCAGGCAGATAGCGATGTACATGAGCCGCAACCTTATCGGCGGCTGTTCGCTGTCCACCATTGGTATGGAACTTGGAGGAAAAGACCACGCTACGGTGCTTCATGCTTGCAATACCGTGTCGGACCTGATGTCCACGGACAAGATGTTCAGGCAGTACGTCTCCGACATTGAAAAGATGCTTGTACCTGTAGCGCGATAATACAGGTATTACAATGAATTCATCCAAAGTACTTGAAATCTTCAAGGAGATTACCCGTATCCCCAGGGAATCGGGCCATGAAGAGCCGATGACTGCGTTTCTGCAGCAGTTTGCCAAAGACAGGAATCTCGAATGCAAGACAGACCCTACAGGTAATGTCTGTATCGTAAAAGAGGCGTCTTCCGGAAAGGAAAACGTCCCTACGCTCGTTCTCCAGGGTCATCAGGACATGGTCTGCGAGAAGCGTGGCGGTGTGAACCATGACTTTCTCAAGGATCCGATCCGGTACGTAGTGGAAGATGGCTGGATGATCGCCAAGGACACCACCCTCGGAGCCGACGACGGAATCGGTGTGGCTGCCATGCTTGCCCTTCTTGAAAGCGACCTCCCCATGGGCAGGATCGAATGTGTGTTCACGATTTCAGAAGAGACCGGCATGGACGGTGCCTTCGCCATGGAGCCCGGCTTCTTCACTGGAAGGACCCTGATCAATCTCGATTCCGAGGATGAAGGCCAGATGTTCATCGGCTGTGCAGGAGGTCTTGACACCATCGCCCGTTTCAGTTACGAGCGTGAGGACCTGGCTTCCGGTTATGTGCCGGTCCATCTCGAGATCGGAGGTGCCCTCGGCGGACACAGCGGTGACGACATCAACAAGGAAAGGGTCAACACGATCCAGCAGATGGCACGTTTCCTGAATTCAGAGCTTCCTCACGGTCTCCAACTGATCATGATCAAAGGCGGCAACAAGCCGAACGCCATAGCAAGGGAATGCGAGGCTATCGTCGCTGTGCCGGACAAGGATGCCCTCATTAGCAGGTTCAATGCATTCGGTACTGAGCTTGGCCGTGAATATTCAAAATCGGATCCGGACGTCCATGTCAGCGCGGCAGGTTTCCGCTGCACCGAGAAGCCGATCTGCTCCGAGGTTGCCGAGCGCCTGATCCGTTCCTTGTTCGCCTGCCCTCACGGCGTGGAGGCCATGAGCCAGGACATTCCGGGCCTGGTGGAGACTTCTTCCAACCTTGCTGCAGTGCGCATGCAGCGTCAGGGAGAAATCGAGGTAGTCACGAGCCAGAGAAGTTCCATCGGATCCGCCAGGAAGATGATGGCTTCGAAGGTCGAAGCCTGTTTCCTGCTTGCAGGAGCCAGTGTCGAGCACAACTCAGAGTACCCTGGTTGGAAGCCCAATCTCGATTCCAGGATCCTCAAGGTCTGCGTGGATTCCTACAGGAAACTCTTCGGCCATGATCCGGAAGTGAAGGCCATCCATGCCGGACTTGAGTGCGGTCTCTTCGGTGAGAAATTCGGCGACCTGGACATGATCTCCTTCGGACCTACCCTGCGCGGAGTCCATGCTCCCGGGGAGAAACTGGAACTCGCTTCTCTCGACAAGTTCACCGACCATCTCATCGACGTGGTCACCTCATTCTGCTAGAAGGATATGGTAAAGATTGCTCCTTCAATACTCGCAGGAGATTTCCTCCACCTGGAAAAGGACATCCGCATGCTCAACGAACATGCGGACCTCCTGCATTTCGATGTCATGGACGGGAGCCTTGTGCCTAACCTCTCATTCGGTTTTCCGATCATGGATGCTGTTGCACCGATAGCCACCATTCCGATGGATGTACACCTAATGATTGTCAATCCGGACAAATACATCGAGAGGTTCGCCAAGGCGGGAGCGTCCTACATCAGCTTCCACCTCGAGGCTGCCGACCTTGCAGGCAAGGATGTCTCTGAATATATTTCCCTCGCCCAAAGCTGCGGAGTAAAGGCTGGAGTGGCGATCAATCCGGACATCCCGGTTGAGAGGCTTTTCCCTTATCTGGACAAAGCGGATTTCTTCCTGGTAATGTCTGTCTTCGCCGGTTTCGGTGGCCAGAAATTCATTGAGGAATCCATAGGACGGATAGCGACCCTGAAGGCCGAGATGGACAGGAGGGGGATCTCCAAGGACATCGAGGTCGACGGGGGAGTCTCTGCATCGAATGCAAAGATCCTGGCAGAGTCGGGAGCGACCATGCTGGTGGCCGGAAGTTCGGTCTTCAAGGCTGAGGATCCTGCTGGCGCGATAGCTGAAATGAGAGTTTAGATAATATAGCTTATCTCTTTGAAGGCGAACTTTTCAGGTTCGCCTTTTCTGTTTCTTACTTCAAGCAGTCCGGACTTGTCTACGCCCGTGATCATGGCCTCGAAGGAAGACCCGTCTGAACACCTGACATATTCATGGAATTCTCCTTTTCTGAAGAGCTTTTCCTCGTAGGCTTTGAGGTCGGCTTCCGGGCCAAGATACTTGGTAAAAGAATCGCAGAGGCAGGAGTGGAGCCTCTCCATCTCGGCTTCGAGGTCATATTCCTTGCCGCTGGCGAGGGACATCGAAGTAGGATTGATTATCTCGACGGGGAAGTCCCGCTGATTGACGTTGAGCCCAATTCCGACAATGCTATGGGAAAGGTACCGGCCTTCGAGGACATTTTCTATCAGCATCCCGCAGATTTTCTTGTTCCTGCAGTAGATGTCGTTCGGCCATTTGATCATGCATTCTATCCCGGAAAAGTCGAGGTAGGAGAGGACTCCCAGGGTGGCAGCCTGCGTTATCCTGAACTGCGAGGCAGTTTCAAGGGAGGGCAGAGCTCCCTGACCGAACTTGAGCAGCATCGAGAATGTGAGGTTCTCGCCCTTGGTGGCCAGCCACTTGTTGCCCCTCTGCCCCCTTCCTGCCGTCTGGAGACGTGCTGCTACTACTGACAGATTGTCATATTCGGAAATGTGCCTTGCAAGCTCGTTCTGGGTCGAATCTGTCTCATCCAACCAAAGTATTGGCATACGCTGTGTCATTGGCTCGGAAATTGTCTTTTATTTGCTATATTTGTAAATTAGGTTCAGCAAAATTAGCAAAGTTTAGCAAAATGATTACACACGATCTGAGAGTGATGGCCGACGCTATGCTCGACAAGAAAGCACAGGATGTGGTGGGTATTGACCTCAGGACCATCGGGACAGCTATCACCGACCATTTCATGATCTGCAACGCCGATTCTACAACGAATGTCAATGCAATAGCCGACAATGTCATAGAGAAGATGCGCGAGCTCGGCCGCAAGCCGCTCCGTACCCAGGGCATGGAGAACAATTTCTGGATCATCCTGGATTACGGTGACATCGTGGCTCACATCTTCCTCACCGAATACAGGCAGTTCTACAGGCTGGAGGATCTTTGGGCAGATGCTCCGCAGAAGACCTACAAGGACAGGCCGAAATCTAAAAAGACAACAAAAGATGCCGAATAACAGCAACGACCCGAAACGCAAGACCATCCGGGTACGGTTCAATTTTTCCTGGATATACCTCCTGCTCGTCCTGGGAATAGGATGGCTGCTCCTGAACAACAGCGGAGCCAACCCTCAGAAGGTCGAGTGGGCCGAGGTCCAGGAAATGTTCCAGGGCGGAGACATCAAGGAAATAACCTACGTCCGCAACAATTTCAAGGGAGACATCACCATACGTCCGGACAGGCTGGCCAAGTACGCCGACAAGTTCGGAGGAAAGGTGCCTGCCAGTTCCCCCCATTTCATCTTCCTCGTGTCGGACAAGTTCGACGCTGAAAAGGAGTTCGGCGCTCTCAACAGCCAGCTTCCTGCGTCGGAACAGGTTAAGATCATCGTCGAGAATGACAGCCGTGCATGGGCTGACATCCTCGAATGGCTGGTCTTTCCGCTTCTGCTGATCCTTATGTGGGTCTGGATGTTCCGTGGTTTCAACAAGAACATGGGAGCCGGCCCCGGAGGCGCAGGCGGGGGAATATTCAATGTGGGCAAGTCCACAGGCAAGCTTGCTGACAAGGAGAAGGTCAACGTGACTTTCAAGGATGTAGCAGGCCTTTATGGAGCAAAAGAGGAAGTCATGGAGATCGTCGATTTCCTGAAGAACCCTCAGAAGTACACTTCACTCGGAGGAAAGATCCCGAAGGGCGCCCTGTTGGTAGGCCCTCCCGGAACTGGAAAGACCCTGCTGGCCAAGGCCGTTGCAGGGGAGGCCAACGTCCCTTTTTTCTCGATTTCCGGATCGGATTTCGTGGAGATGTTCGTCGGCGTCGGTGCTTCCAGGGTACGTGATCTCTTCCGCCAGGCCAAGGAAAAAGCTCCCTGCATCGTGTTCATCGATGAGATCGATGCAGTCGGACGCGCCAGGGGCAAGAACGTCGGATTCTCATCCAACGACGAGCGCGAGAACACTCTCAACCAGCTCCTTACCGAGATGGACGGCTTCGACACTAATTCCGGTGTCATCATCCTTGCTGCTACCAACCGTGCAGACATCCTTGACAAGGCCCTCATGCGTGCCGGCCGTTTCGACCGCCAGATCCATGTAGAGCTCCCTGAGCTCAAGGAAAGGGAAGAGATATTCCTTGTCCACATGAGAGGACTCAAGATAGCGAAGGATTTCGATGTCCACTTCATGGCCCAGCACACTCCTGGATTCTCAGGTGCCGACATTGCCAATGTCTGCAATGAGGCAGCCCTTACCGCTGCCAGGAGGAACAAGACCGAGATCGACCGCCAGGACTTCCTGGATGCCGTCGACAGGATCATCGGAGGTCTTGAGCGCAAGAGCTCCATCCTCACTCCTGAAGAGAAGAAGACGACTGCTTATCACGAGGCCGGTCATGCCACCGTAGGATGGCTCCTGCCGTATTCGGATCCAGTGTTCAAGGTGAGCCTTATCCCGAGAGGCGATGCGCTCGGCCTGACATGGTATCTTCCGGACGAGAGGAAGATCCTCTCCAAGTCCTACCTGATGGATCAGATGTGCGCACTCATAGGCGGACGTGTAGCAGAGGAGATCATCAACGGAGAACCGGCGACCGGCGCCCTGAATGACCTTGAACGCCTAACCAGGATCGCTTACAACATGGTCCAGTTCTACGGCATGAGCGACAAGGTGGGTGAGCTTTCCTTCTTCGATTCCACCGGAGCCAGGGGTTACGACCTGACCAAGCCCTACAGCGAGAAGACTGCGGAATTGATGGACCAGGAGGTCAAGGACTTGGTCGACGAGGTTCACTCCCGTACGATGAAGATCCTCCTGGACAACAAGGAAGGCTTCGTCACCATGGCGAAGATGCTTCTTGAGAAAGAGGTGATCTTTGCCGAGGACATCGAAAAGATTCTCGGACCCAAAGTGAAACCTTCTGTCGATGCTGAGACCCAGCAGACGGAAAAACCGGAGGCTGATGAATAACGTAACAGTCAGGACCATATCGGGGGCCGCCTTCATTGTAGTGATGGTGGCCTGCCTTATGTTCAACAAGTTCCTTTTTGCAGGCCTCATGGTGGTGATCATGTCCATCATGCTCCTGGAGTTCTACAACATCACGATGGGACACAGTTACATCTTCTCGAAGGTGCTGGCGATCATCGCAGGCGTTTTCCTCTTCGGAATCATGTTCGCGGCTTCGACGTATCACATCCCGATGCGCCTGATCGCCCTTGCCATGATCCCGATCTTCATCGTGATGATCAACTCGCTCTACGTGAAGGACAAGGAGGAATACGGGAAGTTTTCGAACATCTACACAGGCCTTCTGTACATTGCAGTTCCCATCGCCCTGGCGAACTTGATTGCCTTCGACAAGGCCGGCAACTTCAGCGGGAACCTTCTGCTGTGTTTCTTCATCATCATCTGGTGTTCTGATGTCGGTGCATTCACCTTCGGCATTTCTCTGGGAAAGAAATTTCCTGCCAAGCTCTTCCCGACCGTCTCTCCGAAGAAGACATGGATCGGTTTCGTCGGCGGTCTGGTCGCCTCCGTCATCGCAGCCTACGTCCTCTTCGAGACGGGCCTTTTGAAATTCCCTCTGATCCATTCGCTCATCCTTGCCATCATAATGTCAGTGGCCGGAGTCTACGGCGACCTGTTCGAGTCGCAGTGGAAGAGGGTCTACGGGGTGAAGGATTCCGGGAATATAATCCCGGGGCACGGAGGTCTCCTCGACCGTTTCGACAGCACCCTGATGGCTATGCCTTTCGGAGCTATCTACCTCGCAATCTTTGACTTGCTTTAATGTATTCCGAATATGAGATGGATTAGGATCGACAAGGATTCGCACGGCACCATCGCCAAGATGTGGGCCCTTACCGCCGTGGTTGCCGCGGTCGTACTGCTGCTTATTCACAATCCATGGATATGGATCCCTATAATCCTGGTCCTCGCCGCCTTTGCATTCTTCGTCTTCTGGTTCCACCGTCTGCCGGACAGGGAAATCACACCCGGAGACGATACTCTTGTGACAGCGGTGGCTGACGGGAAAGTCGTCATCGTCGAGGAAGCTTATGAAAATGAGTATTTCAAGGGAGACTGCATCCAGGTGTCAGTCTACATGGATTTCTTTGATGTCCATGCCAATTTCTGGCCTATGTCCGGGAAAATCTCCTACTACAAGTACCATCCCGGCAAGTACCTGCTGGCATTCCTTCCAAAGGCTTCGGAAAAGAACGAGCACTCATCTACAGCCATCCGCAACTCCCATGGCGAAGTCTTTTTCAAGCAGATTGCAGGAACTTTCGCACGCAGGATCGTCTGCTACTCCGAGGAAGGAATGGAGGTGGAAAGAGGGAAGCAGTGCGGAATCATAAAGTTCGGTTCCAGGATTGATTACTTCCTCCCGCTTGATGCTGAAATCCTTGTTCAGGAAGGGGAGTTTACAAGGGCCTGCCAGACCCCGATAGCAAGGCTCAAATAGTCCTGTCTTTCTCTATAAGTTCCAGGAGCCTGTCCACGGCCTGGGTTTCGTCCACGTGTCTCAGCACGGGGACTTTTCCTTTGTAGATGGAAACCTTCCCATTGCCTTCTCCTACGTAGCCCCAGTCGGCATCGGCCATCTCACCGGGTCCGTTTACTATGCATCCCATGACGGCGATTACTACGTCCTTTAGATGTGAAGTCCTTTCTTTCACCTCTTCCAGGGCAGCCTGCAGATTGTACATAGTCCTTCCGCATCCGGGACATGCTATGTATTCAGGCCTGTAGAATTTCCTTCGGGTAGCCTGAAGAAGCTCATCCACGAGGTAGGCTCCCTTGAGGGAATCCTCAATGGAAACCGGGTTGCCATCTTCATCAATGTATTCTCCGGTCAGGGTCAGCGAGTCAAGCTCATGGTCCAGCAACCTTTTCCCGAAATCGCAGGAGACGTCGAACAGAAGAGTTTCGAAGGAGGGGGAGTGGTAGGATGCGGTTGCATTTTTCCCTGTTATGGACAAAGATGTCATGGATGAGACAATCTTTCTGCCGTATCTGGCAGCCAGGTATCTCGCGGCAGGCAGTTCAGCTTCAGGATCTTCAGTGAGTGAGACGCGGATCGTGTCTCCGATACCCTCCGAGAGGAGGGATGAAATGCCTACGCAGGATTTGATACGCCCACTGTCTCCATTGCCAGCCTCGGTGACTCCAAGGTGCATGGGGAAGACATGGCCTTCTTCTTCCATTGCCTTGGCAAGCAGGCGGTAAGCTTCCACCATCACTATGGTATTGCTGGATTTAAGGGACACGACCACGTTGAAGAAGTCTTGTTCGACACACATCCCGAGCCATTCCATGGCCGCTTTAGCCATTGCTTCCGGAGTGTTGCCGTACAGGTTGGTGATGTATTCACCGAGGGATCCGTGGTTGATTCCGACCCTTATAGCAGTGCCGCATTCCTTACAGACGTCGAGAAGCCTAGCAAACTGCCTCCTGGCTTCATCATGGTCCTTGTGGAAGTTGCCGGGGTTGATCCTTACTTTCTCGACTATCGGAGCCACAGCAATCGCGGTCTGGGAAGAGAAATGAATGTCTGCAACTATAGGTGTCGTCACTCCCAGGGAGACCAGCCTGGCCTTTATCTGCCTGACGCTTTCCACGTCATTCATTCCGGGCACTGTGATCCTTATCATCTGTGCACCTGCGTCCCTGAGCCTTACACATTGCGCGACTGTCGCCTCCACGTCGGAGGTGTGGGTGTTGCACATTGTCTGGACGACTATGGGGTTACCCCCTCCGATGAGTACGTCACCGGCTTTCGCTGTCAGTGTCTGCATCTGTTTTAGGGTGATAGACTTGTTCGTAGGCCTCCCGCCTGATCTGTGCCTTGGTTTTTCCGGTCCTCTTCGTGATCTGGAAATACAGTCCGGCAGTGACCATGACGTCGAACGGATAGGCGAAACGGTAGAAGTCCTTGTTGAAGTAGTCGGGGTCGTAAAGCGTTCCCCATGAATATCTTACGTTGCCGTTGACATGGAATTCCACAGGATCGAAGACTATTCCGAAACCGATGCCTCCGGTGAGTCCGTAGTCCAGCCTCCTGTCCCAATCCATGAATGAGTGCCTGTACTCTTCCAGCACGTTTTTCCCTATCCTTTCAATGCTGAGACGGTAGCCTCCGTAGATACCCATGTCGGCCATCACCTTGAAATGCAGGCCGTCCGAGTGGAAGTGGGCCATGAAGGGGACTTCTGCATATTCAATGACGGCCTTTTCTGCTCCTTCCAGGGTAGGGGTGATTCCTGTCTCCTTGTTTTCCTTGAACTGATAGCCTTCATGGCTGTAACGTGCTCCTAACTTGAAACCGAAATTTGGACTTCCGTCGAAGAGTTTGCCGTACTTCAGGACGAAGATTCCGAAAGTGTTCGGGGCGAACATGTTCGTCTGGGTCTTGGAAGGATTGAACTGCATCCTGCTTACGGAGGCTCCGTATTCGGCTCCGATGATCGTGTAGTCATTGAGGGAGAAGACTCTCCGCAGGGAATCCTTCGGGTCCTGCGCCCACGTAAGGACTGACGTGAGTGCGGCCACCATTATCAATAAGACTGTTTTCCTGACTGTTTCCATCTCAATCCTCCTTCTTGAAACCCATGAATTCAGTCATGTTCAGATCCTGGGAAATCTCACTCCTCTCCGGGATGTCGAAAGTGTCGGAATCATTAGTCCTGAGGAATTTGACCTTCTCCGGCTGCCGGTGTTTCAGGAGATTGCCGGTGTCCACGATTCCGTTGCGGTTCGCATCCTCGGTGATCCTTATGCAGTACTTGCCTTTCTTGAGGTAGGGGAATAGAAGGGCCTGGTCCGAATCGATGATGTACTGCCGGATCGTCTTCGACTTTTTCTCGTCCAGCATCTCGACTATGAATTTCCTGTCAACGTCGGTGACATTCAGGGTAAAGGAACTCAGTTCTTCTCCTTTCGGGAGGGAAACCTTGACCTGCGTGCTGTCGTTCCAATGCCCGTTGATGTCCCTGAATGACCTCTGGGGGACCTTGAATATGTAGTCGTAGCCCTGCATGATCTGGACCTCCGGCTTGATGATGTAGCGTCTTATGTTGAGCGAGTCCCTTTCGATTGAAAAGCGCTCTTCCTGCTCTATCTGCTTGGGATTGACGGACTTGAAGCTCAATGTGTCGAAATCCCCGAGGAAAGGAGGATCCACGAATTCCATGATTATTCCGTTCTGTTCGAAGGTCTCAGGTTCCGCCTTGAGCGTTATCGGGCAGACGGTGTCCTGATGTTCGACCTTTTTTCTCTGGGTCCGACCTTTGGGCTTGTTTTCGTCGATAAGTTTGAAGTCTTCTGTGACAGGATTCAGGACTCCGAGAGTGTCAGTCTTCCAGTAGTTGACGAACAGATGGAGGGTGTCAGGAATCTCTCCGGAATCGTTGATCCAGAGCAGGAGACTGTCCTGCTGGATGTTGAATTCGCTGATGATTTTTTCGGAAGGGAAACCTTTGAACCAGAGTGAGTCGATCCTGACTTCAGGTGCCATGAAAGTAATGTAGGCGCCTCTGTCTGAGGTCCTTTTCTTGTTCATTACCATCTGTTTCGAGGGTTTCTCCTTGAATACGACCAGGTCGATCTCTGACTTTCTGGAAAGGCAGGCAGTCGTGTCCTTCATGTCGAACTTCTTGAGTTCATAGGCATCTTCGGATACCACATTGACCGGCCTGAAAAGGGAATCGAGAAAAGCGATCCGGTCCTCGTCAGGATCATAGATATTGTTCCCGTTGGCGTCGACCACCGCATAAGCCCTGTACAGGGTGTCCTTGATGTTCCTTAATGTGAAGAATCCCCAGTTGTCGGTCTTTACTGCTGCGACAGGCCGTCTCAGCATGACGGCAGAGTCTGCGTGGTCCTTGTAAAGCATGACGGTTGCTCCCTTGACCGGCATGAGGTTGTTGCAGTCGTAGACGCTTCCTGAGACATACATGGAATCAGCCGTGTCACCGGTGGAGAACCATGTCGTGAAGCCGGGGAACAGATTGCCTTCGTTATTGTCTGCTACGGCTCCGGTAAGGTCTACCGTGTAGGTAATGTCCGGCAGCAGGTCTTCTTCGAAGTAGACTACAAGGCTCTTTCCCTTTATCTTGTACTTGGGAGCCTTGGTCTGGGGAGGGGAGAGGAAGATCCCCTTCGGGTCCTTGACTGTCACATATTCATTGAAAGTGAAAACGACCTGGGTCCCGTGTGTCGGCACCTTTGTGCTTCCGGGTTTCGGACTGACCTTGACAATCACAGGCGCCAGGGTGTCCTTGAGGCCTCCGGTAGGAGCCTGCGTCGTGTTGGCGCATGAATGCGAGAACAATGTCGACAGCAGGACTATGCCCACAGGCAGCAAGGGAAAGTATCTTGAAAGGAATCTTTTCATCATAATCCTCTACCTACTTCAAAAATCAGGCTTATAAGTCGGTCCTTACCACGCTTTGGATGCCGTCGATCGAGCTCAGTTTCCGTATCATCCTTTCCAAGGCGCTCTTGTCGTGGACATTGAGGTCGATGTAGCCTTCGAATATTCCTTCATCGGAACTCAGGTAAACCTTTCTCATGTTGACGCCCATGACGAGCGAGATGTATCTGGAAATCTCATTCAGCAGGCCGACCCGGTCGATTCCCTTGATGGAGAGCCTGGCAGGGAATCCGGTCCTGGCGGTGTCGGTCTCCCACTTGGGGACAATGACCCAATCCCCATGCTTCGAAGCTATGCTGTCGGCAACCGGACATGATTTCTTGTGAAGAGTGACTGTCCCGTCCGGAGTCTTGATCCCTATGATGGGATCTCCGGGGATAGGGCGGCAGCAGGTTGCTATCACGTAGTTGTTCTTTTCCTTGGAAGCCTGGCTCTGGATGTCCTTTCGCCAGTTGAACAGGTTCGAGTACCAGGGGCTCTTAGGGGAGGGAATCGCGGAAGACAGGGATTCTGCGAGGGCTGAGTCAGGCTTGATCAGGCCGAGTCCGACGCGGAAGTACAATTCTTCCGTGTTGCGGCCCGGGATCCCGAAATGCCTGGCCATGAGTTCAGCAGTGTCGTTGTTCATCCTGTAGCCAGCTCCTTCCATCTGCTCTGTGATGGTCTTCCGGCCTATCTCCACAATCTCCTTCTTCATGCCCTTGAAGTAGTCTATGACTACGTTGCGGGCGTGCCTTGTCTGGAGGAACTGGAGCCATTCGCGCTTCGGATGCTCGTTCTCAGCCGTGATGATCTCGACCTGGTCTCCGGTCTTGAGGACGTGGGAGAGGGGGACGAGCCTCATGTTGACCTTTGCGGCAATCGCCTTGTTTCCTATCTCGGTGTGGATGCTGTAGGCAAAGTCCAGGGCTGTGGCTCCCTTGCTGATGGATTTCTGCTCTCCCTTTGGAGTGAAGACGGTGATGTCCGAACTGACGAGGTCGTTGTGGATAATGTCCAGAAGTTCCAGGGCATTGACATCGGGGCTGACAAGGATTTCCTTGACCTTTGCCAGCCACTTGTCCATCTCGCTGTCATTTTCGCTGATGTAGCCCTCTTTCTTGTAGGCCCAGTGAGCTGCGATACCTTTCTCGGCGATGTCATCCATCCTCTTGGAACGGATCTGGACCTCGATCCATATTCCCTTGTCGCTCATCAGGGTGCAGTGCAGGGCCTCGTAGCCGTTGCTCTTGGGATGCTTGACCCAGTCGCGTACCCTGTCGGGCTTGTAGCGGTAGATACCGGTGATGATCGAGAATATGTGGTAGCACTGATCCCTTTCGCTCTCCTTGGCCTCTGCGTCAGGAGTAAATACTATCCGAAGGGCATAAAGATCGTAGACCTGTTCGAAGGGAATGTTCTTCGTCTGCATCTTGTGCCAGATCGAGTACGGTGTCTTCACCCTCTTGCGGATCTCGAAGTTGAAACCGCTCCTGGACAGGGCTTCCTGGATCGGAGTTATGAAATCGTCGATCTGCCTTTCCTGTCCCTCGATGTTCTTGTCGACCAGGGCGGAGATCTCCTTGTAGGCGTCAGGCTCCTTGTATTTGAGCCAGATATTCTCCATCTCGGACTTGATCTCGTAGAGACCCAGCCTGTGGGCGAGGGGAATGAAGATGAACATCGTTTCGCTCAGGATCTTGTCCCTCTTGAACTCAGGCATCGAGTCGATGGTCCTGCAGTTGTGGAGCCTGTCGGCCAGCTTGATCAGCACGACCCTGACATCATCATTCAGAGTGAGGAGAATCCTCTTGAAATTCTCAGCCTGGAGACTCTCAGAGTAGACATCTTCCAGCCTTTTAGCGCGGTCCTCGTTGTCGAGTACGATCTTGATCTTGGTAAGACCGTCGACCAGGCTCGCGATTTTGTCCCCGAAGAGGTTCCTGATGTCATCCACAGTGTAGTCAGTGTCTTCAACGACATCGTGAAGGAGGGCTGCGGCAATCGACTTGTATCCCAGTCCGATGTTGCTCACGACAATCTTGGCAACCTCAATGGGGTGTATGATGTAGGGACCTCCGGAACGCCTGCGTACGTCCTTGTGCGCTTCGTTGGCGAAATCGAAGGCTTTCTGGACGACATCCATTTCCTCCTGGTTGGCGCAACGCTTCTGTGCGGCCTCCTTCAGCTGCGCGTAACTCTCATGGATTACCCTGTAGTCCTCTTCTGTGAATTTCGATAGACTCATGCTTCTGCTACTTTGTCTCCAACTTGCTGCACAGCCTGGATCTCCCTCGCCTTGTCCATCTCGTCGACTGTCTGGAAGGAGTAGGAGAACTGTGCCCCGTAAAGTATGATAAGCCACCCGAACCTGAGCCACATCATGAACAGAGGCAGGGCTGCCACCGCCCCATAGACGGCATTGATGTTAGTCACCAAGACCTGTGTCTCGAGGTAGAGGTACTGGAATATCGTGAATGCTATTCCCGCCCAGAGGGCGCCCTTCAAGGCGAAGCGGTACTCCACATGGGTGGCGGGGATGAACTTATACATCGCAGAAAGTGTCATGACGGCAACGCCGCCGAAGATCACCCAACCCAGGAAGGACTTGATCTTGTCGGTCACTCCGATGCTGTTGGGGATGAGATCGAGAACGTGTGAATATACCACCGTCCCTGCGAAGAAGATCAGGACGATGAAGGGGATGAGGATCATGATGATTATGTCCATACCGTAACTCTTCAATGCCTTTCTCTGGGGCTTCCTGACGTGCCAGACATTGTTGAATACCTTCTCGACGCGGTTCATCATCCAGATGACCAGCCAGACGAACGAGAGTGCGGTGATGATCCCGAAGAGTCCGGCCTTTGAGGCATTGATGATGTTCGAGGCAGCATTCATCAGGGTGTCGATGACAGTCTGGCTGATGTCGGCCGAGTACAGGGCGTCCCTAAGGACGTTTTCAAGGCCAAAGCCGCTTGTGACGGCGAAACTGACCGCTATGAGAGGGACGGCTGCCAGGGTGCAGAAATAGCTCAATGCAACGGACTGGAGCCCTATCTTCTCATCTGCAAAATTCCTGAGCGCGTCGAGGACGACCTTCAGGTCCCTTATGAACCTGGCCTGGGCCTTGGACAATTCGCTGAGATTGAACTGCCAGATGTCGTGGCCAAGGAACTTCCTCAGCCATCGGACATAAGTCTTGATCTTGAAAGAAATCTCGTCGAACTTGCCCATCTTGATTCTCAAAACAATGTTGGTTCGACATCGAAGAGTCCGGGCTCCTCGCCGGATGGTGCTCCTGCCGGCGCTTCAGGAAGCATATTCATGAACTCTTCTTCTGAGATGATCCTGACTCCAAGGTCACCGGCTTTCTTGATTTTCTCCGGCCCGGGTTTACTGCCTGCGAGAAGGAAGCTAGTCTTTCCACTGACCGAGGAACTGTTCTTCCCGCCGTTGGCTTCGATAAGCTTTTTCATCTCGTCCCTTGAGATGCTGAAGTTGCCGGAGATCACTATCGTCATCCCGCTGAGGGCTTCGGAAGAAGGCCCGGATTCTTCGTTCACGGAGAACTTCAGACCCGCCGCCTTGAGACGGGAGATGTCGTCAAGATGCTTGCTGTCCCTGAAATAGTCATGAACGCTTCTGGCAATCACCTCGCCCACGTCCCGGACTGCAAGCAGATCCTCCATCGAAGCTTCCATGAGAGATTCGACCGAGCCGAAATGCCTGGCGAGTTCCTTAGCGGTGGTTTCTCCGACGTACCTTATTCCGAGGGCGAAAAGGACCCGCTCGATAGGTACGGCAAGAGAAGCGCGGAGGCTTTCCAGGAATCTGGAGGCACTCTTCTCCTTCCATCCGTCAAGCAGCAGAAGTTTCTGCATGTCAAGTGAATAGAAGTCCGAAGGAGTCCTGACGAGCCCAAGGTTGTACATCTGTTCCACGGTCGCATCGCCTGCCAGGACATTCATGGCTTTGCGTCCGAGGAAGTGGACCAGCTTCCCTTTTATCTGGGTGGGACATCCGTCGATGTTTGGGCAGAAACTCTTGGCTTCGTCCTCGTCCCGTACAAGGGGAGTTCCGCAATCGGGACAGACCGTCGGGAAGGCGGGCTTCACGGAGTCAGCGGGCCTTCTGTCCAGGTCTACATCAATGATCTTAGGGATGATCTCACCGCCTTTTATGACCTTTACCCAGTCTCCGACCCTGATGTCCATGGAGGACATGAAATCCTCGTTGTTGAGAGTGGCCCTCTTGACCACGGTTCCGGCCAGTTGCACGGGTGAGAGGTTGGCTACCGGAGTGACTGCTCCAGTACGCCCAACTTGATAGTCGATGGAAAGGAGCCTGGTGAGGGCTTCCTCTGCCTGGAACTTGAAAGCCACGGCCCATCTCGGGGACTTGGCCGTGTAGCCCAGGGAGCTCTGGTAGTCCAATTCGTTGATCTTTATGACGATTCCGTCCGTTGCATAGGGGAGGAATTTTCTTTCTTTGTCCCAGTAGCTGATGTATTCTTCGATCTCTTCGATGCCGTGAGCTATCCTCCGCTTGTCGGAAACTGGCAGGCCCCATGAGGCCGCCGCATCAAGGGCTGAACTGTGGGTCGGATAGGAGATGCTCTGGGCGGGAATATGGTACAGTGTGCACATGAGTCCGCGCCGTGAGACTTCGTCCGGATCCTGAAGCTTCAGGGAACCGGAAGCGGCATTCCTGGGATTCGCAAACGGCTGGTCTTCATTGTCAAGCCTCTCCTTGTTCAGCCTGTCGAAAGATTCGTAAGGCATCAGTATCTCGCCCCTTATCTCGAATTCCTCAGGCCATCCTGAACCTTCCAGTTTGTAGGGGATGTTAGCGATCCTGCGGACATTGGCAGTGACATCGTCTCCCACCACACCGTCGCCTCGGGTCAAGGCCCTAAACAGCCTTCCGTTGCGGTAGGTAAGGCAGATCGCCGTACCGTCGAATTTCAGCTCGCATGAATAGGAGAATCCAACCTCGCCAAGCTCTTTCTCAGCCCTCCTTACGAAATCCTCAATCTCGCCGATGTTGTAGGTGTTGCCCAGGGAGAGCATAGGATACTTGTGGGGGTACTGCGCGAAACCTCTCTCAAGGTCGCTGCCGACTTTCTGCGTAGGGGAGTCCGGAGTCCTGAGGTCAGGAAAGGCATTCTCAAGATCCTCGAGCTCATGCATCAGATGGTCGTAGTCGAAATCGCTCATAGTCGGAGCGTTTTCAACATAGTACCTCCTGCTGTTTTCCCAGAGGGTGTCTTTAAGATACTCTATCCGTTTCCTGACCTGCTCGTGATCCATCAATTGTGCTTTGTCTGAAAGGATACAAATTTAACGAAAATTGACGATAAATTGCTGGAAATGGATTAAATTTGTGGACGTCAATTACGAACGGACAAAATATTCATAAAACAATCTATCATGAAAGATTCAATAATCATCCTCTGCGGCGGCGGCCCCGCTCCCGGAATGAACACTGTCGTGTTCAGTGTGGCCAAGACTTTCCTTAACAATGGTTTCAGGGTCATCGGCCTCCATGGCGGCTACTCCGGACTTTTCAATTCCAATCCCAGGATTGAAGACATCGACTTTTTCAAGGCCGATTCCTATTTCAACAGGGGTGGCTCCTACCTTCAGATGAGCCGTTTCAAGCCTACGGATGATGATTTCAAGAATAATTTCAACCTTTCCCTCTTCCAGGACAACAACATCAAGCTCCTGGTGACCGTAGGTGGTGATGACACTGCTTCTACTGCCAACAGGATCGCCAAGTTCCTCGAGGCAAAGAACTATCCCATCCGCAACATCCATGTCCCCAAGACTATCGACGATGACCTTCCTCTTCCTGACAACGCTCCAACATTCGGATTCAATTCCGCGAAGGACGAAGGTGCTCACATCGCCCGCACAGTCTATGAGGATGCCCGCACCTCCGGCAACTGGCTCCTTATCTCTGCCATGGGTCGTTCTGCAGGCCACCTTGCTCTCGGAATCGGCGAGGCTACCCACTGCCCCATGACCATCATTCCCGAGATGTTCAACAAGACCACCATCTCAGTCGACAAGATCATCAAGCTCACCCTTTCGGCCATCCTCAAGAGGAAGCTTCTCGGCATCCCTTACGGTACCGTGGTTGTTGCCGAAGGCGTTTTCCATGACCTTGACGCTGAAGACATCAAGGCTACCGGCGTCCACATGACCTACGACGAGCACGGCCATCCCGAGCTTGGCAAGATCAGCAAGGCCGTCCTCTTCAACGACATCCTCGAGAAGGAGTTCAAGAAGGTAGGAATGAAGGTCAAGACCCGTCCCGTGGAGATCGGCTACGATGTCCGCTGCCAGGATCCCGTCGCCTACGACCTTTCCTACTGCACTGAGCTTGCAATGGGAGTCTATGAACTCTACACCAAGGGTGAGACCGGTTGCATGGTCTATGTCGACGTCAACGGCAACCCCGCTCCTCTGTACCTGAAAGACCTCCAGAACGAGGAAGGCAAGATCCCTCCGCGCCGCGTGGACATCGAAGGTGGAATCGCCCGCAACTACTACGGACACATCTGCAACTACATCACTCCCGCCGATTACGAGGCTGCAAAGGCATTCGTCCCCAATCCTGAGGAGTATGATTTCAAGAAGATACTAAACTGGTAAGACGGAGTATCCGAAGCTTTTCACGGAGGCGTTCACTTTGAATGCCTCCGTTTTTTTCATTCCGAAGAAGCGGACGGCCTCTTCAGGGATGAATATCTCAACCGACGCATCCGAATTCGAGAAATTGCACAAGAAAAGCAGGACTCTCTCTCCGTCCCCGCGCATGAAGGCGAAATGATGATCGGGATCGAAACCGTTCGAGGTATGATTGCAGTAGCCTAGATCGAAGGTCCTGCCGATGGCAACTGCCGGCTCGGCCGCAAGGGAAGCCGCCTTCCTGAACACTTCAAGGGTCTCCTTTTCCTTCGGCTCGAGAACATCGTTGCCATGAATATATTCATAGAGTCTCCGGATGGAAGCTACGCTCCACCAGTCGAATATGGTTGTCCTGCCGTCCAGGCCGCTGAATCCTTCGGAGTCCATACCACGCTCTCCGATTTCCTCTCCGAAATAGATCATGAAGGGAGCTGTGTTGAAGAGCATCGAGGTGCATAGGGGAGCAGGCGTCCTGGAAGCATCCCTGCCAAAGAAATTTGAAGCGAATCTTTGCTCGTCGTGATTCTCCAGGAAGTTCAGCATCCTGGGCTGCAGGTCTCCCAGCATCTGCCAGTTCCAGGTGATCGCCTGTGCGGTGCCTTTGCCCTCGACTACAGAGCGAAGGGTGTCGTAGAGCCCGGACTTGTCGTAAAGGAAGTCGAAGCCGACGGTGTCGATGTAGTGGCGGTAAAGGTCTTTTTGGTACACCTCGGCTATGAATATCACCCCGGGGTACTTGGACTTGACTCTCTCAATCAGCCACTTCATGAACTGCCACGGCACCATCTCCACCATGTCGCACCTGAAACCGTCCACGCCCTTTGCGCACCAGAAAAGCACAGCTGAGAGCATCTTGTCCCATGTGGGTGTGTGGAAGTCACAGTAGTTAAGGCGTATGGTCTCGTACCAGTCATTCTTCCCAGGGAAAGGGGAGAAGCAATTGCCCGAGGCTTTGGCAGGATTCTCATAATAGTCCCCTGCAGAAGCCGGCAGGACGAGTGGCTGGCCGGGATAGTAATAGAAATCGTTTTCCGGACGCCAATGTACGGAGGGATCGTCTCCCATCCCAAGGCCACCTGATTTACCATAATCACGGGAGACATGGTTCGGTACGAAATCGATCAAAGCCTTGAGTCCGGAGGAATGAGTCCTGTTCAACAAAGACTCGAACTCGGACATCCTTTCGCTCGGATTGTCAGCCAGATAGGGATTGACGTCATAATAGTCGACAATGGCGTAAGGGGAGCCTGCTGCCCCCTTTACGATCGAGGGGAAGGAGGCTGGGCATCCTTCACATGAATATGTCGTAGCATGGCGGATGATGCCGGTGTACCAGATGTGGGAGACTCCGAGTTCATCACGGAGATAGGCGAGGGTGGCCTCATCGACCTTGCTGAACTTTCCGCAGAGCTCATCAGCGGAATTGCCCCAAAGCCTTGGCAGCATCTGGTAGACTGTCATTTTCCCTGCCATCTCAGATCCCTATTATCGCTTTTGAACTGTTCCTGTCTATGAATCCAGTAAGGCCTTCAACGCGGAACACCTTGACGAATTCTCCGGACCAGACGCATTCCTTGGCCCTGATAGCCTCGAAATCGATTTCTCCGGAGCCGGCGTATTGGTCGACAGAGAGATAACCCACACCCAGGGAAGTTATGTTCTGGAAGAAATGTGTTCCCTGGCTGGGCTCAATCCGGAATCCTTCCATCCCGTATTCCACGACCATCCTGGCAGCAGAAATGTCGGTCCATGAAACCGGCACACCGAGGGTAGGGATGGATGACCCCCATCTTCCAGGGCCGACGAGGATATAGCTCTTCTCCTCAGCCGTCATCCTGGAATTGATCCCGGCTACTTCGGCAGCCATTTTCTCGGTCTTCATCTTGTCGAAAGCTTCGGGTAGGATGATCACGAGGTGCTCCGATTCATTGAACCAGCCGTTCCCGAGCGCACTGTCGCTCTTGATAAGAGGCTGCCTGATAGTTTCAGAAGCATCTGAGATCGAGGAAGTCCTGAATTCGGATCCGGAAGAGACGGGACGGACCTGAAGGAGGTCCAGGACAGCTTCTTTCCCTCCGCTGCCATTGACAGGATCCAGGGCGAACTCAAGCTCGACCTCTCCCATGAGTTCTTTCCGGCAGATGTCCATAATGTCGGAGAGGGCCTTGGCGAGAGGGAACCGGTCGTACTGGAATATGCCGTCGAAAGAGATCACTCTCGGTCCTTTAGCCCTTATTCCGGGCTGCATCCTGTCGTCCTGGAACAAGTAGGTGGATGCCACCAGTTCTGGATGGTCATAGGTTTCAAGTGCTTCCGCTATCGGGATCATCTTCAGGTTGACTCCATCGTTCCTGGAAATCTTGAACGACGCAGGGTTAGTGTCGAGGACGAACATTTCGTTCTGCGTGTCCCTCATGGCGAGTTTCGGAGAAGACATCTGCAGGATCTTCTTCGGCTGCCTGGGGTCCACCCTGAGGGTCCTGCCGCCGTCGACCACAGTCTTGCCAAGGCCGAAAGCGACGTTAAGGACTCCGTCTCCCGGCTTTTCCGAGCCGATCGGGTAGGCGTTCATCGACCTGGCCACTCCGGAAAGCATGGGGTAGTACAACCCACCATGGTACGAGCCGCAGATCGTCTGGATGATCACTGCCATCTTCTCTTCACCCAGGAGGTTGCCGCTGGCCTGGATGTAGGCCCTGCTGCCTGCGAAATAGGTTGATGCGTAAACGCTCTTAATAGCCTTTGTAAGCTCCCTCAGCATCCTGTCCTTATTCTCGACGTAGGGACACATGTAAGTCGAATAGACGCCGGCAAAAGGCTGGTAGTTGCTGTCTTCGAGCTTCGAACTGGAACGTACGGCCAGCGGGCGGCTGACCGTCTCCACGAAGGCTTTGAGCTTTCCAAGAAGTTCCTGAGGAAGGATCGACGCCACGAATTCGGAAAGGATCTCATCGTCGGAGAGCTCTGAGTCGATGACAGACTGCAGGCCGTTGTCAACTATGAACTGGTCGAACCAGTCTGTAGATACGACGATGCTCCTCGGAATGCGAACCTTCATCCCTGGATACTTGTCAGACAGGGAATGCTTCTGGACCAGGTGGTTCAGGAAAGCCAGGCCCCTGGCCTTGCCTCCGAGAGAACCTTCGCCAAGGCGGGAGAACCAGAAATAGCTCTGGTAGGACTCTTCATTGAAATCGGCTATGACTCCCTGCCCGATCATCTGGTGGTACCTTCCAATCTGTTCCATCAGGAACTCCCGGAATTCAGCGGCATCGTCGTGATGGGCTTCCTTGAAGGTCTGGGCCAGGTCGAAGAGGCCTCGGGCGTACAGCCACTTCGAAAACATATTCCTGGAAGTGTTGCTGACGAGTATCCTGTCGGGGATGTCCCCGATAATCTTTTCCAGTTCGGTGAGGCTGGAGGCACGGCCGTATTCCGTCCCGGAATGATCCATGAAGACGAAATCTCCGAACCCGAATTCTTCCTTCATGTAGTCTCCGAGCTGCATGAAAAGCGTCCTGGAGAACTTCTTGAGGAAGCCGACCTTCAGTTCTTCAGCCACTTTAGCGATGCTTCCCTGGGAAGATTGGAGGAGCACCGGCATCAAGGGATCATATTCCTTTATCCTGCGCACCAGATCCAGTCCGGCATCAAGCTTTTCGTTCTTGCTGTTGTCGCCTTTATGGATGACCATCCCCACGTCGGAGATGACACCCATCAGGTTTTCCTTGTATTTGTCGAAGTAGGCTAGAGCATCGTCATAGCATGTAGCAAGGAGGATCTTCGGCCTTGAACGCTTTCGGTACCTCCTCTGGCCTTCATTCTGGAATTCAGTCAGGAATTCCCGGCTCTGGGTTATGAGGAGCTTGTAAAGTTCAGGGAGGTAGGTTGAATAGTAGCGGACTGAATCCTCTACGAGAAGGATCACCCTCACTCCGACTCCGAGTACGTCGTTGTCGGCATTGGCCGAATCTTCGATCAGCTTGACGATGGCAAGGATCAGGTCGGCGTTGCCGTGCCAGCTGAACAGGAAGTCGATCCCGGACTGGTCGTATTCGAAAAGCCTCTGCCTGACCGCCTTGGAATAGTGGATGAGCATGATGAACGGAATGTCGCTTCCGTTCCTTTTGAGCTCGGATGCGAATTCGAAGACCTCCTTGTCCTGGTCATTGTACATGCACATGATCATGTCGATCTCCGAGTCCGATTCCATGACCGTCCTAGCCTCTGCGGAAGAATTGGCCCAGATGAACATCGGGGGATTGCTCAGGTTCAGTTCGCGGTACTCACCTGTCACCTGGCTTTCTATCCGGCCATCCTCTTTCAGAGTGAAGGCGTCGTAGTTGCTGCAGATCATCAGGATCCTCCTGATCCTGGACCGCATCAAGGATTCTTCGTTCATTTCCTGTCATTTGTTAAGGCTCTCCGACGGAACTCGGCTACCGTGACGGCTGTGGCCACGGCGGCGTTGAGCGATTCGGAGCCCGGCTGGTTAGCCGGGAAGGGGGGAATATACAACCTGTCAGTCACGGCGGCGGCGACCTGCGGAGAGATTCCGTTGGCCTCGTTGCCGATGACTATCAAAGACTTGGTGGATGCTCCGGTGTTCAGGTCCTTGGAATAGATGTTTTCTCCGTCGAGGAAAGCACCGTAGGCGGATCCTCCTGAAAGGGAGAAGAACCGGCAGAGCCTGGTTATGTCGCAGTAGTGGAACCGGACTCTGAATATGGCTCCCATCGTGGCCTGCACCACCTTTGGATTGAAGACGTCCACAGTGTCCGTGGAAGCGAACACTCCGTCCACCCCGAACCAGTCGGCTATCCTGAGGATGGTGCCGAGGTTGCCGGGATCCCTGATGCCGTCGAGGGCAAGGAACAGTCCGTTATCCGGCAGGGCGAAATAGGAAAGGTCTTCTATTTCAAGACTTTCTGGCTTCCTGAGCACTGCCAGGGCGGGGGAAGGGGAGCTCAAGAGAGTCATCCTTTCCATCGCGGTCGCTCCTATGTCCTGCATGCGGTAGTGCCTTACGACTTCGAACGATGATCGGAGTGCCTCATCTACCATCTTTTCGCCTTCTACGACGAACATCCCGTTTTCATCCCTGGACTTTTTCCTCTCGAGGGACTTGACGAAGCGTATTTCGTTGTTGGAAACCGGTAAGCTCATAAATCTGTCATCCAATGGTGAACAAATATATTAATATTCTTCCTATTTTTGTAGAATCATGGTGTCAAAAACGTCCTCCGCCATATTCCTTGTCCTGGTCATCGCTCTCGCGCTGGTCTGCTCATGCAGCACCACGCGTGTCCTTGAGGAAGGCCAGTACCGTCTGGCGAAGAACAAGGTCGAAATCACCAATGACCGCAAGTTCAATCCCAAGGAGGTTGAGAAATACATCCAGCAGAAATCCAACACCTACCTTTTCTTCGGATGGAATCCCTTTCTGAACATCTACAACTGGTCAGGACGTGACACCAGCAAGTTCTCCAACAAATTCCTCAGGAAAATCGGGGTTGCTCCAGTGGTCTACCAGCCTTCCCAGGTGGACGCTTCCATCGAGAACATAGAAAGGCACCTGGAGTATTTGGGCTACTACCATTCCGACGTGAAGAGCGAGGTGAAAGTCGACGGAAGGGACGTGGATGTCAAGTACACCGTCACGCTCGGCAACCGCTACAAGATAGACAAGATCACTTTCTCTGTCCCGGAGGGGAAGTTCGCGGAAGATTTCTACGCCGACACTACCAATCTTTCCATCAAGAGGGGAGACTATCTCTCAGAGGCAGACCTTGAACTCGAGACGGAGCGTTCCGCAGAGTGGATGAGAAGGAACGGCTGGTTCGGCTTCACCAAGAACTACTACACCTTCGAGGCAGACACCCTGGAGCGCCGCGACACTGCCGACCTTCAGATGATTATCAGGGAATATACCAGGAACCAGTCGCCGGACAATGCGCGCCCGTTCAGGAAGTACACCTTCGGCAATGTAGGAATATCCTGGGACAAGGATCTGGTCTTCAACCGCAGGGTACTGCGTAACATGAACACGATTGTCCCCGGGAACCTGTACGATGAGAAGGAAGTCAACACGACCTATTCAAGGCTCTCTGCCCTGAAGCTTTTCAGCGGGGTGAGCATTGCAATGAATCCCAGGGACTCCTCTGATGTAGTGGACTGCGACATCACCTTGACGCGTTCAAGGGTGCAGGGATTCAAAGTCAACCTTGAAGGCTCTACCAATTCCAACGGCCTGGTAGGTGTCTCTCCTCAGCTCAGCTATTTCCACAAGAACATATTCCATGGTGGGCAGTGGCTGAACCTCAGTTTCCTGGGAAATTTCCAGTTCAAGTCGAGCGACCGGAACGTCCGTTCAGACGAGACCGGTGTTTCCGGAAGCATCAGCTTCCCTAAGTTCCTTGGACTACCGAACACGCTGTTCACCGGCCCAAACATCCCGCGTACCGAGATCAACGCATCCTACACCTACCAGAACCGCCCGGAGTACACGAGGAACATGATTTCGACCTCGTTCGGTTATTCAGGATCACTCTCACGGGGGCGTTTCTACTACCAGTTCTATCCTGTCCAGGCCAAGATCGTGCGTCTGGACCATCTGGATCCGGGTTTCTTCAACACCCTTTCCGGCAATCCCTTCATGAGGGATGCTTATCAGAACCACTTTGACCTGGGATCCAGTGTCATGGCATACTACACGACCTGTGCAGACCTCAATCCCAAGGTGTCCTACCAATACGTCCGTTTCCAGCTCGATGCTTCCGGCAATATAGTCAGCTTGTTCAACAGGTACATGCAATCAGACAAGTACGGTTCCAGGCTGATCTGGGGGACTCCATATTCGCAGTACCTGCGTACAGAGGTTTCCTATGGCAAGACAGTGGTTTTTGGCAAGAGCGGTAACAGAGCCCTGGCCCTGAGGGTCCTTGCTGGCGTCGGACATGCTTACGGCAATTCGGTCACCATGCCGTTTGAAAAGCAGTTCTACAGCGGAGGAGCGAACAGCATGCGAGGATGGCAGGCACGCACCCTCGGTCCCGGACGTGCTGCTGCCGACACGTCTTTCGTGATTCCCAGCCAGACCGGTGACCTCAAGATGGAGGTCAATCTGGAGTATCGTTTCCCTTTGTTCTGGAAACTGTATGGTGCCTTGTTCCTGGATATGGGAAATGTCTGGAACATAAAGACTTCTGAAGAAGATGAGGCCGGACGCTTCAATTTCACCGACTTCCGGGACACTATGGCATCCAACACCGGATTTGGATTGAGGATGGATCTCAACTTCTTGATACTGAGACTTGACGTGGGACTGAAGACCTATGATCCATCAAAGGGAGAGGACGGATACTACGGTTTCGCAGACTGGACCAAGCGGGACGCCTATGCTATCCACTTCGGAGTCGGTTATCCTTTCTGATCTATTTAATCTTGATTTTCAGCACGATAGGGTAGTGGTCGCTGATCTTTGCGACACCGTAACCATCAGTTATCATCCTGTAGGAAAGGGGAGTGAGACCGTTGACGAAGAAGTGGTCTATTGCTCCGTGGCTCTCCGGCTTCGTGAAATTGGCGAAAGTGTCCTCTTCTTCTATTCCAAGAATGCTTCTGGCAGATTCCATTTTCAAGCCGGCCCCAGTGAGGTTTTTCAAGAAAGTGTTCCAGTCTCCGCAGGCTACATCTTTTCCCGTCAGTTGGGCGTTGACTTGTTCAACTGTCCTGGCAACTATCTTGGCCTCCCATCTGGAATGGACGTTGATGATCCTTATTCCCGAGACTGTACAGGCTTCCCAGAAGATTGAGAACCTGTGCCCGGATGATTTCAAAGACTTACGGATGTAGATCGGGTGGCTGACAGAGAGCCCCGAACTCTTGTAGCCTTCAGGGACATAGCGTCCGACGGGAGGGAGTACTTCCTGAAGGCAGATAATGTCCGGATCAACGTCCCGTATCATCCTTTCCATAGCCTCCATACGCCTTTTCCAGTAAGTATCCTGACGGCTTTCGTCGGTATCCCTGGTCCATTCGCGGACATTGAATGACAGAATCGTCAGTGAATCTGCTGTTTGCGCAGAAGCTGAAACGGAATGGAAGGGGAGTGTGGCCATTGCCAGGAGAAGGAACTGCCGGATCCGTCGCATGCCTCTTGGAGTGATTATTTGAGGACCAAGGCGCAGACGTTCTCCACGTGCTGAGTGTGAGGAAACATGTCGACCGGCTGCACGGCGGTTATCACGTACTTTTCGCAGAGGATAGCCAGGTCCCTGGCCTGGGACGCGGGATTGCAGCTGACATAGACGATCTTCTCCGGGGATGCGGCAAGGATCACCTTGGCAACATCGGGATGGATTCCTGCCCTTGGCGGGTCGAGGATGATTACGTCCGGGCGGCCATGCTCTGCAATGAAATCCTCACTGAGGACATCTTTCATGTCTCCTGCGAAGAATTCACAGTTTGTGATTCCGTTTGCAGCGGCGTTCGCCTTGGCATCCTCGATGGCCTCAGGAACATATTCGATTCCGATGACTTTCGCTGCCATCCTGGACACGAACTGGGCGATTGTTCCGGTGCCGGTGTAAAGGTCGTAGACGATTTCTTTTCCGGTCAGTCCGGCAAAGTCACGGGCGACTGAATAGAGCTTGAACGCCTGGCCGGAATTGGTCTGGTAGAAGGACTTAGCACCGATCCTGAAGGTAAGCCCTTCCATGGTTTCACGGATCACAGGTTCGCCCTTGTAAAGGATGCATTCCTGATCTCCGATTGAATCATTTAACTTACTGTTAATTACGTAGTAAAGTGAGGTTATCTGGGGGAATGCTTCCGCAAGGGCATCGAGCATTGCCTCCCTGGTTTCGCGCTGTTCATAGAAGAAGCACAGGATCACCATCAGGTCGCCCGTCTCGGTTGTCCTGATGAACATGTTGCGGATGAATCCGACATTGTTCCTGATGTCGAAAAAGTCGAGTCCGTGCTTGATCGCATATTCCTTGCAGAAGAGCCTGATGTCGTTGGAAGGGTCTTTCTGGAGGTAGCAATGCTTGATGTCAAGTACCTTGTCGAAGAACTTCCCGACATGGAATCCAAGTCCAAGCCGCTCCTCGGGAGGAAAATCCTCCGGATTCTCGCCCCATTTGAACCATTTCTTGCATGAATATGTGAATTCCAGCTTGTTACGGTAATATATCGTCTTGTCAGAAGGAATTGTAGGCCTGATCTCCGGCACAGTGAGGTGGCCGAGCCTTACAAGCTGATCTTCAACCTGTTTGCGCTTAGCTTCAAGCTGCATGGAATAGGGAAGTGGCTGCCATTTGCAGCCTCCGCAAGTACCGAAATGCTCGCAGAACGGCTCTACACGGTCCTTTGACGGCTTTATGATTCGAGAAATGAAGCCTTCGTAGTAGTTGTGGTATTTCCTTGTGATTTTGATGTCAACCACGTCGCCGGGCACAGCGAAAGGTACGAAAACAACGGCACCATCCCAATGTGTAAGTGCCTTTCCTTCAGCTGCACATGCTTCGATGGTCATGTTTTCAAGCAGCAGATCAACTTTTTTTCTGGACATTTTGATTATTAAGTTTCGTCCGGTTAGAATCATGTGGATAAAGGTAGGGCAGTACCTGAATAAGGCCTGCCCTGTCCTTTATACACTTAAGTTAACATAATATAAATTGTGTAACAAAAGGCTTAGAGTTTACGGATCCAGATGTTACGGTAGCTGATGGCCGGGCTGGGATCGCCATGGCTCTGGAGAAGGATCGGGCCGTCTCCGTGCTGTTTGACCTTAGGGAATCCGATGTACTCGGTGGTACCGATAATCTCAGTGTTGGTCTGGACGACAACTCCGTTGTGGATAACAGTCACCCTGGGCTTGTAGAGATACTGTCCGTCCTCGGTGAAAACAGGAGCCGTGTAGATGATGTCGTAGACGTTCCACTCACCGGGAGCACGCATTGAGTTCACGAGCGGCGGCGTCTGCTTGTAGATCGAACCTGCCTGGCCGTTGACGTAAGTCTCGTTGTTGTAGCTGTCGAGAACCTGGACCTCGTACATGTTCTGGAGATAGACGCCGCTGTTACCACGGCTCTGGCTCTTGAACTGATCGTCCATCTGAGGGATGCACCATTCGATGTGGAGCTGGAAATTGTGGAAGGATTCCTTTGTCTGGATGTCTCCGGCCTTCTTGTTGACGGTCATGATTCCGTCGTGGACGGTCCATCCTGCTGCAGAATGATCCTTGGCGCTTTCCCATGCGGAAAGATCCTTACCATCGAATAGGACGATTGCGTCAGAAGGTGCAGAAGCTGTCGCCTGGTTGCCGGGAGTGACGATCTTAGGCTGAGGAGTCCAGTACTCGGACATGCCGGGGCGCATGCGCTCAGGCTGAGGATACTCCTTGGCCTCCTGGGCGAAGGACGCTGTAGCCATGGTGGCCAAAAGGGCCATTACAGTGATTTTGGAAATGTTAAGTGTCATAATATTAGGGATTTAGATGAATAAAACTGCTATTTCAGATGCCCTGAACTTCTCCGGGCAGTAACCCTGGGCGAATGAGAGCCCGTCATGCAGGATTTCGAACTGCATTTCGCCTGCCATTGCATTAAGCAGCTTGACGCTCATGCCTGCCCATGTGAATGAGCCGAAGGCTGCGAACCTGCGGTTCTTGACTCCCCTTGCCTTCAGGGCCTCCATGAAGGACTGCACTGGAGGGAAAATGCCAGCATTGTAGGTCGGCGAACCTACTATGAGCGAATCATAGAGGAACACATCTGCCAGGGCATAGGAATAATTCTCCTCGCACAGATCGTGAAGTTTAAGCGTAATGCCTTTATTATTAAGCTCTTGCGCAATGGCTTCGGCGGCCTTTGCAGTGTTTCCGTACATCGAGCCATAGGCGATGCAGACTCCCCTTTCAAGCTTTGAAGCCGAAAGACGGTCGTACCAACCTACGACTTTTGCAATGTCGTTTTCCCAGACCGGACCGTGTGTCGGGCAGATACGTTCTATTCCGAGCGGAGAAACCTTTCTCAATGCAGCCTGCACAGTCTGGCCATACTTCCCCACTATCGATGCGTAGTAACGGGTCATTTCATCCTTGAAATCTTCGAATCCATCGATGAGCCGACCATCGGGAACTGCCTTGAAACAACCGAAGGCATCGCCGCTGAATGCGGTTTTCTCCTCTGGGCACCAGGTGACCATGGTCTCAGGCCAATGGACCATGGGAATCATGTAGAACTGGAGGGTTGTGCTTCCAAGTGAGAGGCACTCCCCTTCCTTTATTACCTTTATGTTTTCGGTGAGTCCCTGATAGCCTTCAATCATCGGGACGGCCTTGGCGTTTGTGACAATCGTACAGTCGGGATATTCATTCCTGATGACGGACTGGAGCGCACTGTGATCGGGCTCCATGTGGTTCACGACGAGGTAATCTATTTTTCTGTCGCCTATTTCAGCCTTGATGTTGGACAGGAATTCATCCTTGAAAGCGGCGGCTGCAGTGTCTATCAGAGCGATCTTTTCATCGACTACCAGATAAGAATTGTAGCTTACACCCTCCGGAACAGGCCACTGGTGCTCGAACAGCACGGTCTGAAAGTCATTGATCCCTACATAGCGGATTCTTTCGGAAATTTTCATCAGTCGATATTATTGTTAGTGTCGGATTCTATTGATTAGCAAATTTAAGAAACTTATTCCGCTTTTTGCTAAATTTGTAATCCAAGCTTAGAAAAATACACTTATCATGCCATCAAATGAACAGTTTACTGCGCAAAGCACGGTTCTTCCCCCACTCCCTGAAAGGATGAGGCCGAGGAGTCTTGCAGATTACGTGGGTCAGAAACATCTTGTCGGCGAAGGATGCATCCTCCGCAACATGATTTCAAGTGGCAATCTGAGCTCATTCATTCTCTGGGGGCCTCCAGGTGTCGGAAAGACTACCCTTGCAGGCATAATCGCTTCCACCTTGAACAGGGATTTCTACACCTTGTCCGCAGTAAGCGCAGGTGTGAAGGATGTCCGTGACGTGATCGAAAGGGCGAAGGGGCGCTCGGTCTTCTCCCAAGGAGCCTCCCCCATCCTGTTCATCGATGAGATACACAGGTTCAACAAATCCCAGCAGGATGCCCTCCTGGGGGCGGTTGAGAACGGAACGATCGTCCTGATCGGCGCCACGACCGAGAATCCTTCCTTCGAGGTCATCACCCCCCTTCTGTCGCGGTGCCAGGTCTTTGTCTTGAAGTCACTGGAAGCCGATGACCTTCAGACCCTTCTGGACCGTGCTCTGAAGAACGATGCCCTGCTAAAAGAAAAAGACATCCGGATCATTGAAAACGAAGCCTTGCTCCGCTACAGCGGTGGTGATGCCAGGAAGCTTCTGAATATTCTTGAGATAGTGGTCGATTCCTTTGCCGGCAGGCCCGGTCCGATCGAGATCGACAACTCCGTCGTCACATCGTGCATCCAGGAGAACCTGGCGATCTACGACAAGGACGGGGAGATGCACTACGACATCATTTCAGCCTTCATCAAGTCCATCAGGGGTTCAGACCCCAACGCGGCAGTATACTATCTGGGCAGGATGCTGGACGGAGGAGAGGATCCTCTGTTCATCGCACGTAGGCTCTGCCTGTCTGCTTCAGAGGATGTGGGACTTGCCAATCCCAATGCCTTGCTTCTGGCGAACGCCTGCTTCCAGGTTGTGCATCAGATAGGCATGCCGGAGGCCAGGATTCCACTGGCTGAAGTCACCGTCTACCTTGCAAGCTCTCCTAAAAGTAACGCTTCGTACTTGGCTGTAGAAAAGGCACTTGCCGCAGTCAAAGAAGACCGTACTAAAGCTGTTCCGCTTTATCTGCGGAATGCCCCTACCAAGCTGATGGAAGACCTTGGCTACGCCGACGGTTACAGATATGCCCATGATTATCCCGGACACTTCGTGGACCTGGAATTCATGCCGAAGGGGCTCGAAGGCACTGTCTTTTACGAACCGGCTCCGAACCCCCATGAGGATCGCCTGAAAGCTTATCTGAAAGCTTGCTGGCCTAAGTATTATGTCTAGCTAGAAAAGCTTGTCCACAGAAGAGATGACCTCCTCGGCTGAAAGCTCTGTGCTCAGCACGAGGTCAGGCTTCTTGAGCTCGAAGCCTTTGCTGGTTGCATTCAGCATTCCAGCTCCGGTGATGTTCAGCATCACAGTCTCGTTATTCTTGACCGTCCCTTCATCCAGCGCCTTCTTAAGGGCTGCAACTGCTGAAGCCGCTGCAGGGAAGATGTCATAGCCTTCCTTATTGTAGAACTGGAGCATCCAGTAGACAATCTCGTCGTTGGTGACCTTGTAGAAGTCACCTCCGGATGCTGTGAGTACATCGAAGAGGCCTCCGGCGAGGCTGTACGGCGGTTTCCTGTTGGAAAGCACCTTCGCAAGGATGATCTCGGCATTCCTCCTGGACTCTTCCGGAGCGATCGGCACGAGATCCCCCGAACCGTTCTTCCATGAATCATACATAAGGGTGTAAGGGGCATTCTGCACGCAGTAGACCCTCATCTCGTTCCTTCCGAAACGTCCGTCCTTCTCGAGCCTGCAGGCGTTCTCCCATGCAGCTATTGCACCGGTGCCGCTTCCGACAGCCTGGAAATAAGCGTCGGGAATCCTTCCGATAGCTTCCACGGCACTAAGGATCGTGGTACCCATTCCGTCGCGGCGAGCCACGTTCTTGGCCCCGCCTTCGGCCAGATACCTGGAATCCTTGCAGAGTTTCTCTCCTAGGGATATCGCATCGTAATAATCTGTTCCATGGGGCGTTGCAATCACCTTTACGCACGGCTTCAGCTTGCTTGTGAACCACAGGTCGGAGACGTTGTCGTTGGGGATGCAGATCACGATGGGAATGTTGTTGTCTGAGCAGACCCTGGCAAATGCCCTGGCCGTGTTGCCGGCGGACTGGACAACAAGGATGTGCTTGTCATTCTTGGGAAGCCTGGCGCAGACAGAAAAAGCCTCGGTCTCCTTGAAAGAGCAGGTCTCCATCCTTGCTCCCCTCTTAGGGACATAGCCCGAGAGGGTGATGAAGAGATTGTCCATCCCGAGCAGGTCAGCGAGGCCCTTGCTCTTATAGGTGACGGGAGCATGGGACCTGCGAAGCGTCCTCTTGATAGGGAGCCATTCTGCGTACCTGTAGAGGCCGTTGAGATCCTTCCTGGGGGAGAACTTTTCATTGGCATAGACTGCCCTGACAAGGGACGGAGCCGGAGCCTGGGGATCGGCGAGGGTCCAACCTGCATCCTCGAAGATGCGGCCGGTGCCCACGTCCATAAGCTTGTAATCTGTAGGTTGGAATTTCATATTGCAGATAGATTATATATTCATTATCAGGAAAGCCATGTATGCAATGAAGAGCACCAGGAAGGCTGATCCGTCTCCCCTGCCGACCTTGTTGTTGCGGCCTGTCCAGGCGCTTGTCAATAGGACGAAAGCACTAAGGAGCAGCATGACGAGGTCGACCGGATGGACATTGGCGAATGAGAGAGGGCATGCCAGGGCGGAACATCCGAGGATCAGGAATATGTTGGAGATGTTCGACCCGATGATGTTGCCGAGTGCAAGGGCTCCCTTTCCTTTCGACGCTGCCACTATGCAGGTGACGAGCTCGGGAAGGGAGGTTCCTGTGGCCAGGATTGTTATGGCTATGAACTTTTCCGAGAGACCGGCCTTTTCAGCGATCTTGCAGGCGGAATCGACGAAGAGGTCGCCGCCGAAGATCAGTCCCGCGAGGCCTGCGAGCACCATCAGGACAGCTATCCAGAGCTTCTTGGAACCTTTGGATTCCTCTTCCCGAGTCTCCTCTTCACCAGCCTTTCCGGACAGGAAGGAGATAATCATGTACACGATGAAGAGAAGCAGAAATATGGCTCCTTCGACAGCACTAATAGTGTCGCTGCTTCCTATGCCGAATAAGCTCTTCTGCATCCCGAAGCAGACAAGCAGCACGGTTGCGATAATGACGATCGGAATATCCCTGGATTTGTTTTCCCGGGTGATGGCGACTGGCCTTATCAATGCGGTAAGTCCGAGGATGAGGAATACATTGAATATGTTGGAGCCTACTACGTTGCCTATAGCAATGTCTGCACTCCCCCTGAGGGCACCGGTGAGGCTGACAACGAGTTCGGGCATCGAGGTGCCGATGCCGACTATCGTCATTCCGATCAGGAATTCACTGAGACCGGCCCGACGCGCAATAGCCGAAGATCCGTCAACCAACCATTCGGCCCCCATTATGACGAGGACAAGTCCGCAGATGAGGATGAGAATGTCAGTTATCATGCCTGCTCCTGCCTGAGAGGTTCTCCGGAGGCCAGACGCTCCTTGGAAAGGACCGGATTGGAATAGATGTGAAGGAATATGTTCCTGAGTTCACCACGGTCAAGTCTCTTCTCGACCTTGTCGAGGCGGTGCTCCATGTAAGCCTTGAAGGACTCCACGTCCTCGGGTCCGTAGAGGTCAGAGTACTTGCTGCCACCCTCCACCAGGTCGTAGGCAATGTAATTGGTCTTCCAGAGGTGGTAGCCAGCGATGACCCTCTTGTCGACCGCATGGCGGATCGCCTGGTAACGGTCGTTCTTGTCGCACTTGCTGGCCATCTCGATCTCGTCATACGTGAGAGGCAGTCCGAAATTGAGGTGGACGTTGCCTTTCTTCTGGCGTATGCCCATGACGATGCTGTGCATGTCCTCATTGTGGGTCTTCACGTACTTCTTCGTCCTGGAGATCAGGATCTCGCGCGCCTTGCGGATGTCGCAGGGTTCATATTCATAAGAAATGCTCAAAGGGACGATGTTCAGCTCCATAAAATTCTCCTGGAAGGACTTCTCGCCGCTCATGTCCAGCATCTTGAGGAGGCCCTGCTCGGTCGTGTCGATTCCGTCCTTCGTCCTTCCCTGCCTCTGGGCGAGCCAGATGGAGGCCTTTCCGGAAGTGATGGTCTGGCGGATGTAGCGGGAGAGCATCTGCGAGGATAGGTAGAGGTCGCGGGCGGAGATGCCGCGGATCACCTTTATCATCCTGTTGGAGCGGAGGAGGTACTCGACTGTCTTGCTCTGCTTGATGAGGTTGTCGCCCACGCAGATTTCGGTCATGGGGATGCCGTTGCGGTAGAAGACCAGCTGGGTGATTGCCGGGTCGAGGATGATGTCCCTGTGATTGGACATCGCCAGGAACTTGCCCCTAATCCCCTTGATGTAGCTGATGCCGTCGTAGGAGAAGTTGTGGACGGTGTGGTCGATGCACCAGGTCACGGCATTGTTCATCACGACCTCCTGGAACTCGTCCACGCTGTGAACGGACTTGAGGGCGTTGCGGAGATAAGTGACCGGTTGATCGGGAAAAAGATATTCTGAAATCGCCAGGACGGCGGGGTGGTTGGCCACTTTGCCAAGAGCGGCTACAGCTTCCTCGTCGTTGTATGGACAAATGCTTTCAAATTCTGATGTTTCAACCATCTTTCGGTGATTTTTTGTCTGAAAGACAAATTTAGCAAATTATGAGCCAATAGCAACATCGCGGCGGAAAAGAAGCGAACTGTCGCCATAACTCAGGAAACGGAAGTCGTTCCGGAGGGCATAGTCGTAGATTGTCCTCCAGTCCCCTCCTACGAAGGCTGAGATAAGCAGGATCAGGGTGCTCTCTGGTTGGTGGAAATTGGTCACGAGAACGTCCACCATGCGGAATTTGAAGCCCGGAACGATGATGATCCTGGTGCCGGCCTTCAGTTCAGTCATGCCGTTGTCTCCCAGGTATTTGATTATCGCATCAAGGGCTTCTTCTGTCGAATAGGAATATTCCCTCTCGTAGGGAGCCCACTGCGGGACATCGGACGGGCATCCGTTTTCGATGCAGCTGACGCCTACATAGTAGAGCGACTCAAGCGTCCTGACAGAAGTAGTGCCAACGGCGATGAGATTCTCTTTGTTGTCCCTGAGCTTCTTGAGAAGATCAAGGCTTACGGCGAAGGGCTCCCTGTGCATGGGATGCTCAGAAACATCGCGCGTCTTCACTGGAAGGAAGGTACCTGCTCCGACATGCAGGCAGACATTGTCCAGCTCGATTCCCCTGGCCTTGATCCCCTCCAGGACCCTTTCTGTGAAATGAAGGCCTGCTGTAGGTGCCGCCACGGAGCCCCGGATCTTGGCGTAGAGAGTCTGGTAGCGCTCCGAATCGATCGCTTCTGTGTCACGGTTGAGATAGGGAGGGATCGGAATAGTACCACAGATCTCCAGTACCCGTGAAAAAGGGAAGCCTCCTTCCCAGTTGAATTCCACGGTCCCCGTCTGTCGGTCCCTGTCGATCAGGGAAGCCTTCAGTGCCATTCCGGCGACTGCCTCGTCATTCTCGGGATTGGAGAGAGAGAGGACATCGCCCTTCCACCGCTTTGCATTGCCGATCACACATTTCCAAGAACATCTGGCAGTCGCAGCAAATGATGTGTTGTACTCAGGGGGATCTATTGGTTCAAGGCAGAAGATTTCGATGTGAGCACCGGATTCTCTCTGGAAATGAAGACGGGCCGGTACGACCTTGGTTTCGTTGAATACCATCATCGAATCTTCCGGAAGCAGGCCAGGAATGTCCTTGAATATGAACTCGTCTACCTTGCCGCCTGCGTAGCGGAGCAATTTGGACGAATCCCTTTCAGGGAGGGGATATTTAGCTATCCTTTCATCGGGAAGGTCGTAGTTGTAGTCATCAATATGGATAACAGGTATCATCGCGAGAATTCAATATTTGACGCAAAGTTAACCCTTCGTACGCGATTTTCAAATTCTCATTTCAGGCGTTTACAATTCGGATCAAAGTCTTTACTTTTGTAAATATTTCTAGTAATTTCGATTGGGTTGATTTATGTAAAATAAGTTTTGGTAATTATTATATTATCATAGGTGTAATCAATGAAATATCAGATAATTGTGATATCTATCTAAATTAATGAATAAATACTTATTGGTAAAATATCGCTCCGTGGGAGCCGCTATTTGTTAAAATACCTTGTTTTCTAATAATAAACCCTAATAATATCAAGTAGTTACATGCTATTGCCTAAATTAAATTATAATTAATTTACATGCTTCCTTCTACCCTTTTTGCCATCTGTGAATAGCTACTTCAGTTGGACATATCCGAAAATATTTATTAAATTTGTAAACAAACCTCAATGCCATGAACAAGCGCCTCCAGCAGTTCCTGAATGCGGAAAACATCACCCAGTCGCAGTTCGCCGATTCCATCGGTGTAGCGAAGGCAAGCGTGTCTCATATTCTTGCCGGAAGAAACAAGCCGGGATTCGATTTCATCGAGAGCATGGCCCGCGTGTTCCCCCGCCTAAATCTGGAATGGCTCATCAGCGGCCGCGGACGCATGTACAAGGACCTATCGGATGCTTTCCCGGTACAGAATTCTCCTTTGGAAGAGGTAGAAGCGCCGATTCCCGAGGTTACTGAGCAAGATTCTCCCCGCATCACCAAAGTTGTCATCTTCTTTGACAACGGTACTTTCAAAGAATTCGAGTAAATGCTATCTTTGTACTCATGTACAAGCAGCTTATCCGACCTATATTGTTCAAGCTTTCTCCGGAGAAGGCCCACGTCTTCACGCTCCGGATGCTTGGTGCGGTACGCAGGATTCCCCTTATCGGGAGGCTCCTGAGCTTCTTTTTCAGGTATGACGACCCATCCCTGAAGCGCAATCTTTTCGGTTTGGAATTCCCTAATCCAGTTGGCCTGGCGGCAGGAATCGACAAAAACGGCGATCATTACAATGAACTCGCCTGGTTCGGTTTCTCCTTCATAGAGATAGGTTCACTGACTCCTGAGCCTCAGGATGGCAATCCACGGCCAAGGCTTTTCCGTCTTCCGCAGGACAAGGCTCTCATCAACAGGATGGGAATCAACAACAAAGGAATGCTCCATGCCATCGGCAGGATAAAGTCGGACCCGCCCAAGACCATTCTCTGTGCCAGCATTGCCAAGAACAGTTCCTCTGCGTCGGACGGTGACATCGTAGCCGACTACAAGAAGGCTTTTTCCTACCTCTACGATTTTGTGGACATGTTCACAATCAATGTTTCCTGCCCCAACGTAGAGGGTTTGCAGCACCTTCAGGACGTCTCCTATCTCTCGGACATCGTCGATCCTCTCCTTGACCTGAGGGTCTGCTACGACACCTACAGGCCCCTCCTCGTCAAGGTCTCACCTGACATCCCTCATGAAGAACTGGACGAGATCCTTAATTACTGCCTGCTTTCGGGCATTGACGGGATCGTTGCAGGGAACACTACCACTTCCCGTGAAGGGCTTACTACACCGCGCGAAAAGGTGGAAAAAATAGGTAATGGTGGTCTCTCCGGAGCCCCTCTTTTCGAGCGTAGCCTAGCTCTTGTCCGCTATATCCATGAAAAAACGGAAGGACGCCTGCCAATAGTTGGCGTCGGCGGAATCATGACTGCAGAGCAGGCATCAGCGATGCTCCAGGCAGGTGCTTCCCTTATAGAAATCTGCACCGGATTCATCTATGAAGGCCCCGGGGCAGTTAAAAGGATACTCAAGAATTTGAAATAATGACACAGGCTTCAATCTGTACGATCGGTGACGAGATCTTGATAGGACAGATCCTTGACACCAATTCATCCATAATCGCAAGGACTCTCGAAGAGAACGGAGTGAAGGTAACTCGGATGCTGTCGATAGGAGACGACCATGACACCATCGTCAAAAACCTTCGCAATGAATTGGAAAATAATAAGATAGTGATCTCCACCGGAGGTCTTGGTCCAACTAAGGATGACATCACGAAAGCCGCCCTGGCCGAGCTTTCCGGCAGCAGGGAGTACGTGATGAACGAGCCCCAGCTCGAGATCGTCCACAGGATCCTCAAAGCCCGCGGCCTGGATGTGCTTGACATCAACAGGGCCCAGGCGCTTGTTCCTGACACCTGTGAAGTTATTCCCAACCAGAAAGGCACCGCTCCCGTGATGGTGTTCCGCTTCCCTGAAGAAAGATTCGGCCACCCCGCGACCCTGTATTCCCTTCCCGGCGTGCCATTTGAGGCCATAGGAGCCCTTCCAGACGTGGTCAGTGACATAAGGGCCAACAATCCCCTTTCAGACATATTCCATAAGTGTGTAATGGTGGCCGGAATGGCTGAATCCGCTCTCTCGAAGAAGATCGAGGCTTGGGAGGACAACCTTCCTGAAGACATGCATCTTGCTTACCTGCCCAACCAGCTTACGGGCGTAAGGCTCAGGCTTTCAATCTATGGCGGGAACCGTGAGGAAGAGGAAAAACGGATCGACGGGGAGTTCGCAAAACTCCGTCCGATTCTCGGCGACATGATCTATTCCTATCAGGATGACACCCTCCAGAATGCTCTCGGAGCCCTGTTCAGGGGCACAGGAATGACTCTCAGCGCTGCGGAATCATGCACCGGCGGCATGATCGCCTCCCTTATAACCTCAGTCCCCGGGGCTTCTGAATTTTTTCTCGGCTCCGTGACTTCCTATGCGATTGCTGTCAAGCAAAGGGTGCTCGATGTACACCCTGATGACATTATCTCATACGGAGTGGTCAGCTCCGAAGTGGCGGCGGCAATGGCAGACGGAGTCAGGAAGTTGACCGGCAGCACCTATTCAGTGGCCACTACCGGTCTTGCAGGACCTGGCGGAGATGACAGGAATCCGGTCGGAACTGTCTGGATCGGCCTGTCCGGGCCCAACGGAACCACCACCCTCTCCAAGGTCTACAAGAATGACAGAAAGACGAATATCGAGAGATTCTCGTCAGCTGCGATCGATGCCCTGCGTCTTTTTATCCTGAAAGACTTAAATCATTGATAAATAAATAATGCAACATAAATGTTAAATATATTAACATTTATGTTGCATAATCTATTATTCTGAAGGGTTACTGCCTTAACGCACAGGAAATCACATCATTAAATGCTCTGATGAAATTCCCACCGGCTATCTTCTCGATCTGGTCTTCGGAGTAGCCTCTGATTGTCAATTGGTCGAAAATCTTTGGAAGCTTTGAGATGTCTTCCATGCCCTCCGGCGTGATTTCGATGCCGTCATAATCGGTTCATATTCCGAAATGGTCGATGCCTCCGACCTTGACTGCATGGTCGATGTGATCGGCAATGTCCGACACCGACGGCATCCTCTCCTGATAGGAGTCCGAAAGGAATGCCGGATAGAAGTTGATCTGTATGACTCCCCCTTTGTCAGCCATTGAACGTATCATGTCGTCGGTCATATTCCTTGGATGGCTGGCAAGTGCCCTGCAGCATGAATGGGTGGAGACTACCGGGGCCTTCGAGCATTTGATCACGTCGTAGAAGGTATCATCCGAGACGTGGGCCACGTCCACGATCATCCCGAGGCGGTTCATCTCCTCGATCACTTCCCTTCCGAACGGGCTCAGACCATGCCAGCGACGTCCTTCAGCAGCTGCATCGGCGATTTCATTGTCACCGTTGTGCGTTAGGGTCATGTATCTGACACCAAAGCGGTAGTACATCCTAAGCAGTGACAGAGACTTCTGGATCGGCGAACCGTTCTCCATGCCTATGAAGATTGAAATGAGTCCCCTGTCCTTGTTCCTCAAGGCTTCAGCGGGAGAGGTAGCCAGGGCTATGCTGTCCTTGTAAGTGTCCAGGGCATCATAGATCTTTCCCAGCATCTCGAGGGTGTATCTGGTGGACTCGTCAGGTGCCAGCTCGGCCGAAGTGTAAAGTGCAAAGAAGGAGGCATCTACGCCTCCTCTTTTAAGCTTGTCAATGTCTACGTGGCCACAGCCGCTTCCTGCACCGAGATCCAGCCCACGCATCATCTGGGTGGGCGTATCACAATGGGAATCAAGTACAAACATTATTGATGAATGACAGTTGCGTTCTGGATCTTATCTATCTTGATGACAGGATTTCCTGAATATGTCACCTGGCTTCCCCTGCCCAGGTCGAACTCGATGTTCTCGCTCGGGGAGACATTGACGTCGGCACCGGTCACGCTAAGCACGGCAGATGAGACTTTGAGTCCTGCAGCTTCAACCTTGGCCGAGATGGCCTTTCCATTGACTAAGATCGATTCGGCAGAGCCAGTGAGGTTTGTCTTCGAAGAACCAGCGATGGTTTCGTCAACTTTCTTCTCGACCTTCGCATTGAGGTTGACTTCGGAAGAGCCGGCTGCGGAGATCAGCAGATTCTCAGCTGCACATTCCATGTCAATGGAGGACTTACCGTCTGCATTGACTGCGATGTCACCTTCTGATGTGACATTTGCTCCGGAGAGCTTGGCGTTCTTGGTAAGATTGATGTTGACAACCTTGGCCACTACCTTCATCCCGCTTATCTTCGAGGCTCCGTTCAATGTCAGGGAGAAAGAGTCTCCGCTGAAATTAGGAGAGTTGAAGAATTCTGAATCATCATTAAGAGTCAAAGACTTAAGTGTAGGTAGGTAAACAATCGCTACAAGTGTAGGGTCGGCGGAATTGCGCCCTTTGTACTGTCTTTTGAGGTCCTTCGGAACGCTCTTTTCATCGAGGGAGATGTGAAGTGTTCCCGCTTTGACGTAGCACTCGACATAACTTTCAAGGGCATCGTCAACTGTAAGCTTGACACCGTAGGAATCGCTGGCCGAAGTGGAGACCTTGAATCCGTTTGAAGCTTCAATGGCGTCGAACGGAGAAAAATCGTGTTCGATTGTGCGGGTCTGAGAGAGACCTGCATAGGCTGAAGCAGCGAATAAGGTAATCACTGCCACAGTTTTGTAAATCAAAGCTTTCATATTCTTTATCATTTACAGTTTCTATTCGTCTAACTTAAGCATCAGGCTTTCCCATTCGGCCGTTTTGGCATCGAGTTCACGCTTATACTCGAGGTAGCTCCTCGTGAGCTCCATGATGTCGTCGCCGGAAGAAGGATTCGCAAGGATCTTCTCGATGTCCTTCATGGCCGCCTCGATTATTCCTATCTCTCCTTCAAGGAACTCGACCCGGTGCTTAATGCGCCTGATCTCCTTGGATTCGCTCCTCCGCTGCTCGAAGCTCTGTTTGGCCTGTTCTTTCTTCGCTCCCTCCGGGCTTTGAACCGTGCCGGCAGAGGCGGCAGGAAACCTTCTCTCAAGCTCCTGCAGGCTCTCTATCTTCCTCTTTTCCAGGAAGTCCTGGATACTTCCCAGGTGTTCCCTGACCTTGCCGTCGCGGAATTCATACATCTTGTCCACAAGGCCGTCCAGGAAATCCCTGTCATGTGACACAACAATCAACGTGCCATCGTAAGCCTTGAGAGCCTGCTTGAGAATTACCTTGGACTTGATGTCCATGTGGTTGGTCGGTTCATCGAGGGCCAGAAGGTTATAGGGCTGGAGCATGAATTTCGCCATGCCCAGGCGTGCACGCTCGCCTCCGGATAGGATGCTGACCTTCTTGTCTATGTCTTCTCCCCTGAAGAGGAACTGAGCCAGGATGTCCCTTAGTTTAGTCCTGATGTCGCCGACGGCAATCCTTTCCAAGGTTTCCCAGACTGTCAGGCTTCCATCGAGGATATCCTCCTGGTTCTGAGCATAGTAGCCCATGCATACATTGTAGCCTGTCCTGGCCTCCCCTTCGAGCGGGGACAGTTCACCTGTTATGACGCGCATCAGGGTTGTCTTGCCTTCTCCGTTGCGTCCGATCAAGGCAACCTTCTCCCCTCTTTTGACTTCTATGTCGGCACCTGTGAAAACCACTTTTCCGGGGTAGCCAGCTGTGAGGTTCGTGGACTTGAACACTATGTCTCCGGCCCTGGGAGAAGGAGGGAACTTCACAGTCAGGGTGACGTTGTCAGTTTCGTCTATCTCAATCCTGTCCAGTTTCTCGAGCTGCTTGATCCTGGACTGGACCTGATTGGACTTGGTGGCTTTGTAGCGGAACCTGTTGATGAAGTCCTCCGTCTTCTCGATCATCCTCTGCTGGTTCTCGTAGGCGGCTGTCTGCTGCTCGAGCCTCTCCTTCCTCAGTTCTATGTACTTGCTGTAAGGAACCTTGTAGTCGTGGATGTGTCCGAGCATGATCTCGACAGTCCTGTTCGTCACGTTGTCAAGGAACTTCCTGTCATGCGAAACAAGCAGCAGGGCTCCCCTGTAGGACTTAAGGTAATCTTCAAGCCACTCAATCGACTCTATGTCAAGGTGATTTGTCGGCTCGTCGAGCAGAAGGGCATCCGGAGAAGAGAGCAGGATCTTCGCAAGCTCGATCCTCATGTTCCATCCCTGGCTGAAAGTCTCGGTCCTGCGGCCGAAATCTGAATCCTTGAAGCCAAGGCCAAGGAGAGTCTTTTCTGCAAGCACTTCGAGCGGCTCGCTGTGCGTCATCGCCAGGCTGTCAGTGAGATCATTCAGGCGTGCGATCAGTTCAAGGTAGGAAGCTGATTCATAATCAGTCCTTTCTGCCAGCTGGAGATTTATTCCTTCGATCTCGTCGTTTATGGCATTGATGTGGTCGAAGGCAGTCAGGGCTTCCTCAAGAACAGTGCGGCCCTTGGAATGCTCCATGATCTGCGGAAGGTAACCGATCCTCAGGTCATTGGGCATGTCCACTGACCCTGAGGTAGGATTCTGGAGGCCGCAGATAAGCTTCATTATCGTTGACTTGCCCGCACCATTCTTACCCACGAGTCCGATCTTGTCGGACCCGCTGATGTGGAAATCTATGTTGTCCAGCAGGGTAAATCCGCCGTAGGCTACAGTGAGCCCGTTAATGGAGATCATCCCTCGGAGACATTGGCCGGCAGGGTCTCCCCTTCCTCTTCAGGGCGCGGCTTGCAGCACAGGATACTGGCCTCGTAGAGAAGCAGCAGCGGTGCAGCTGCGATCATCATTGAGAAAGGATCTGCCGGAGTGATCAGGGCCGCGATGCAGAGAACGACCACGATCGCATGTTTGCGGTACTTTGTCAGGGTGTCCCTGTAGACGATGCCAAGCTTGTTGAGAATGACGATCACCGCAGGGAACTCGAACACGATTCCGAACGCCAGGATGCAGGAGGTGAACAGCGATATGTACGAATTGAGGGATATCGTGTTCACGATTGCATCACTGATCTTGTAACCGAGGAAGAAGTTGAGCGAGATCGGGACGATCAGGATGTAGCCGATGTACAGGCCGAGGTAGAAAAGGAAAGACGCTGCGATGAAGACACCGCTGATGGTCTTTTTCTCATTCTGGTAAAGGGCCGGAGCGATGAACTTCCATATCTCCCAGATAATGAACGGGAAAGACAGGATGAAGCCCAGCTGGAAGGCAACCTTCAGGTGGACGAAGAACTGGGTGGAAATCTCGAGATTCACCAGGTTCATGTTCAGGTCCATCTTGAAGAGCTTGTAGACCCAGAAGTCACTCCTCGTCGGTGCAAGGACCACGTCGTCGAAGACGAACTTCTTGAAGCAGAAGACGATGACGCTTATTACGGTAATGGCAAGCAATGAGCGGAACAAGGTTCCCCTCAGAACTTCGAGATGGTCCCAGAAGGACATCTCAGCGCCATCCTGGAGCTTTTTCTCTTCTTCTGCCACAGTCCTACTTGTTGTATTCTTCCTTCTTCTCGATCTTGTCCGGGCTCTTGGCTGCGGAGTTGATGTCCTTGTCGATGTCTTCGATCTGCTTCTCGACTTCGTTCATGCCTTCCTTGAAACTCTTCATGCCTTTTCCAAGTCCATGCATGAGCTCAGGAATCTTCTTGCCACCGAAAAGGAGGAGAATAACGAGGGCGATGATGACGATCTGCCAGGGCCCTACGACACCTAATGGAATAAATGTAAGCATATTCATGAATATTAAAGGTTTCGATCTAAATGTATTACCTGTCTCCCATGTGGGAGCTTATTGCCTCTACGAGGGGTTCCGGACAACGCGTCGGATGACCGGTGGCCTTGCTGAGGAAGCCGAGTACGACCAGGCCTTCCGCACAGAGCACGCCGTCCTGGTTGTAAACAGCCTGCTTGATCCGAAGCTTGGCCAGGGGAACTTCTTCTATGGTAGCTACCACCTTGAGGTCGTCCCCCATCTTGGCCGGAAACTTATAGCGGCACTCAAGGGTGACCAAAGGAATGGTGACACCGTCCTCCTCGCATCTCTCGATCGGATAGCCGAACTCGCGCATCATGTTGTTGCGAGCGCACTCGAAGTACCGGATGTAATTCGAGTGATGGACTATGCTCATCTGGTCCGTTTCGTAGTATCTGACCGGGAAAAATGTCTCGGAATATACCATAACAAAAAAGTTAGTACCTAAAACTATTATGTTGCACTATTTGTTTTTCAGAGCGTTAAGGCTCCTTTCCAAGTTTTCTATCTTCAAGAGGGCATCAGCCTCCTTCTTGCGCTCCATAGCGACGACTTTCTCGGGTGCATGGGCTGTGAAAGCCTCGTTTGAGAGCTTTTTCCGTACTCCTTCGAGGAAGCCGCGAAGCCTTGTAAGCTCGGCTTCCATCTTCGCTATCTCCTCCCCTGCATCGACGAGTCCGTCGAGCGGGATGAATATCTCAACTGTTCCGACCATGAAGGAAATACCGTTGCCTTCGACGGATTCAGTGACCTTTTCAGCGGAGCCTACGTTTGCAAGCTTGGCAACGACAGGAATCATTTCCATGGGGAAATCACCCTTTATCTTGATGTCGAGGGCCTCCTTGAGAGGAATATTCTTCTGCTGCCTCGTAGCACGTACACCGCCGGCGAGTTCCTTGGCCGCCTCGAAGCCTGCGATGACAGCTTCGTCGATCGTGCCGGCCACAGGGCTTGGCTCATACATGATGGTCGCACCTTCGGCACGGTTCGCAAGGGACTGCCAGAGTTCCTCGCTGATGAACGGCATCACGGGGTGTATCAGTTTCAGGAGCTTCTCAAGGAACACGAGCGTTGCGTCCATGGTGGCCTTGTCGATGGCTTCGCCGAATGCAGGCTTGACCGCTTCGAGGTACCATGAGCAGTAGTCATCCCAGAACAGCTTGTAGATTGCCATGAGGGCATCGGAGATCCTGAACTTGGAATAGTGTTCTTCAACAGACTGGATAGTCTGGCTGAGCTTGCTGTCAAACCATTTGACGGCAAGTGAGTTCACCGCGCTCTGCTGAAGTGATTCATCAACTTCCCATCCCTGGACCAGGCGGAAGGAATTCCAGATCTTGTTGCAGAAATTCCTGCCTTGCTCGACCTGGCTCTCGTCGTAGAATATGTCGTTGCCGGCGGAAGAGCAGAGAAGCATTCCGATCCTCACTGCATCCGCACCGTATTTGGCGATGAGCACGAGGGGATCAGGCGAGTTGCCAAGGGTCTTGCTCATCTTTCTTCCGAGCTTGTCGCGGACGATGCCGGTGAAATAGACATTGCTGAAAGGAATGTCGTTCATGAACTCCCCTCCTGCCATGATCATCCTGGCCACCCAGAAGAAGATGATGTCCGGGCCGGTCACGAGGTCGCTGGTAGGATAGTAATAGGAGAGATCCTTGTTAGGCTCATGCTCGGGATGTCCGGGACGCTCTGCATCGAAGACAGAGATCGGCCAAAGCCAGCTGGAGAACCAGGTGTCGAGGACATCTTCGTCCTGTCTGAGATCTGCGGCCGTGAGAGCAGGATTGATCTTCCTGGCAGCCTCAAGGGCCTTTTCAGGAGTCTCTTCGACAACGATCTGTCCGTCAGGAAGGTAGTATGCCGGGATTCTCTGGCCCCACCAGAGCTGGCGCGAGATGCACCAGTCATGGACATTCTCCATCCAATGACGGTAGGTGTTGCGGTACTTGTCGGGGATGAACTTGATCCTGCCGGACTCGACCTTGTCGAGGGCCGAAGCGGCGAGGTTTTCCATCTTCAGGAACCACTGTGCGGAGAGCTTCGGCTCGATGACCGCATCGGTCCTTTCTGAATATCCGACCGGGGAAACATATTCCTCGACCTTCTCGAGGTTGCCGGCTTCCTCCAGCATCTTTACGATCTTCTTCCTGGCCACGAACCTGTCTTCACCCACCAGGATGGTGGCTTCCTCGGTCAAGCGGCCATGGTCGTCGATAATGTTGATTATAGGGAGGTTGTGCCTGAGGCCTATCTCATAGTCATGGGCATCGTGGGCCGGAGTCACCTTGAGGCAGCCGGTTCCGAAATCCATCTCTACATAGCTGTCCTCGATGACGGGGATTTCCCTGCCGATCAGAGGGATCAGGACCTTCTTGCCCTTCAGCCAATGATAACGTTCGTCAGCGGGGTTTACGCAGATGGCAGAGTCTGCCATGATGGTCTCCGGACGGGTGGTGGCGATCACGAGATACTTGTCGGTAGGATTGCCGTTGCCGTCTGAAATGTAATATCTAAGGTGATAGAAATGGCTCTTTGTGTCCTTGTGGATGACCTCATCATCGCTGATAGCTGTCAGGGCCACGGGATCCCAGTTGACCATCCTCACTCCTCTGTAGATCAGCCCCTTCTTGTAGAAATAGCAGAAGGTCGCGATGACGGCGTCGGAGAGCTCGGGATCCATTGTGAACTTGGTTCTGTCCCAGTCGCAGGAGGCACCGAGCTTGCGAAGCTGCTGAAGGATGATTCCTCCATGCTCTTCCTTCCACTCCCAGGCGTATTTCATGAATTCCTCGCGGGTGATGTCCTCCTTGGAGATTCCCCTTTCCTTGAGCCTGGCGACAACCTTGCTCTCGGTTGCAATCGAGGCGTGGTCTGTTCCGGGCACCCAGCAGGCGTTCTTCCCGTCCATGCGGGCCTTGCGGATAAGGACGTCGTTAAGGGTGTTGTTGAGCACGTGGCCCATATGGAGGATACCAGTCACATTGGGCGGAGGAATGACTATCGTATAAGGTTCCCTTTCATCGGGTTCAGAATGGAAACATCCATGCTCCAGCCACCAGGAGTACCACTTGTCCTCGACCTCGGCCGGATTGTACTTTGCAGAGAGTTCTTTTTTCTCGCTCATATCTTTCATACTGCGTTCAAGAATTACAAATATAGCATAATTTTCACTAATTTTGCTTCACAATAAAGACTATCATGGAAGAGAAAAAGGAAATAAGTCTCGAGATCAGACCCGAGATAGCCAAGGGAACCTACTCCAACCTTGCGATCATCACCCATTCCCACAGTGAATTCATAATCGACTTCGCGACCATGCTGCCAGGGCTTCCCAAACCGGACATCGGCAACAGGATCATAATGACTCCTGAGCATGCCAAAAGGCTTCTCAACGCCCTCATGGACAATGTGACCAAGTACGAGTCCCAGTTCGGTCTGATCCAGCTCGGCGGCCAGCCACAGCCCGGAGGCACCTTCAACCTCGGTGACCTTCCCCAGTTCGGCCCCGGCGGAGCAAAATCATAGGTTATGACGGATCTTAAGAACATCAAAGGCTTCGCGTTCGACATCGACGGCGTGATGACAGACGGAGGTATCCTGGCTGATCTGGAAGGTCAGCTTTACCGCACATTCGACGCAAAGGACGGATTTGCAGTCAGGATGGCATCAATGAACGGTTATCCTGTAGCGGTCATTACCGGAGCCCGCTCCCAGAGCGTACGCGCCAGGTACAAGGGCAACGGAATCCCTCCCGAGGACATCTACCTCGGTTCGCGAGACAAGCTGTCCGATTTTGAGGATTTCTGCAGGAGATATGGCCTCGAGCATTCTGAGGTAATGTATTTCGGGGACGATATTCCTGACGTCCCGGTCATCCTGGCCGCAGGGATCGGCGTTGCTCCTTCAGATGCCTGCGAGGAAGCCAGGGCTGCTGCCGACATAGTCTCCACCTACCCCGGTGGCAAGGGATGCGTACGCCATCACATGGAAGAAGTCATGAAGGTCCAGGGACATTGGAATTTCGATGTCCAGGTCTATAAGAATAAATTCTGATGAAGATCATCCTCGCATCCAACTCTCCCAGGCGAAGGGAACTGATGGCTGCGCTCGGTCTCGATTTCACTGTCGACACCGGCACATCGTTCGTGGAAACATATTCCCCTGACACACCGCATGTCAAGGTCCCTGAACTGATGTCTTCCGGCAAGTCCCACGGCTTCCACAGGTCACTAGAAGAAGACGAGATCCTGGTCACTTCCGACACCATGGTCCTTTGCGGTACGGAGATCCTAGGAAAGCCCATCGACCGGGATGATGCTGTCAGGATGCTGAAGCTTCTTTCCGGACGCGAGCATCAAGTCATTACTGCTGTCACAATACGGAACAAGGACCGTGAAAAGACCTTCTCCGTTACTTCAAATGTGTTTTTCAAAAATCTGTCTGATAAGGAGATAGATTACTACATCGACAACTACAAGCCATTTGACAAGGCAGGAGCCTACGGCATCCAGGAATGGATAGGCTACATTGGCATAACGGGCATCGAGGGCTCGTTCTACAATGTAATGGGCTTCCCTACCCAGCGCTTCTACGAAGAACTACAGGCCTTCCTATAGTACGATCCGCCGGCCGATCCGGAGAATCGTACGCCTGGTAATATTACTCTTTTCACACAGGGAATCCACGGTAGTTCCGTGCATCTTTGCGATCTTCGAAAGGGTGTCGCCTGCCTTCACTATGTAGATGCTGTCGGAGGACTCGGTTCTTTCGACTGGTCCCTCTGCAATCTCAGGACGGCTCTCGGGAGCAGGCTTCTGAGCCTGTCGAACCGCCTGTTTCTTGTATTCGACGACCTTCAGGGTCCTGCGTCCGGGCATGCTCTTGTAGGCATTGGTCATCCCCGCATCGGTGATATGGACTGTAGTGTCAAGGGTTCGTAAGGAATCAGCCAGGGAATGCTTTGAGAACCACTCGTAGGGCTCACTCATGTAAAAGACCCTGCCCAGCCTGGAATGGCTGGCTCCCTTGACCAGGTCAAATCTAAGGAGATCAGTCGGACCGGAGGCTTTCATCGCATCTACCACCTTCTCCGATTCTTTGTATGAAACGGCAGTGTCCGAAGTCCCGTGGATAATCCAGAGAGGCACCCCGTTCAGCCCGGAGTAATTCTTGATTGTCCCTCCCCCACACATTGCTATAGCCGCGGCGACCTTGTCAGGATAGGTGCCGACGAAATCTATCGTACCATAACCTCCCATGCTCATTCCGAACACATAGATCCGGTTGATGTCCACCGGATAGTTCTTTTCAGTCCACTCCAGCACCTTAAGCACTTTTGATGGCGTCCATCCGTTCTGTGCCTGTGGGGCAAGGATCAGGGCATCGATCTTTCTTCCGAACTTGAGCGCCTCGAGCGGGCCGTAATTACGAACCTTCTCGAGATTGTTGCCGCTGAGGCTCTTTCCGTGAAGGAAAAGCACAAGTGGAAGTTTCGTAGTGTCCTTGGCTGAGCGTTCCTGCGGAACGTAGACCCAGAAATCATAGCCTCCCGGAACAACTCCGTGATGTGAAATCAATTGTGAATGTGCCAGCTGTGGCAGGAAAAGAAGCAGGAATGTGATTATGCTAATGGTTTTCTTCATCATGCAGTACTGAACGGGTAGTTTTTCTGCAATAATCTTGCCTTTTTTGAGTAGATTTGCGTTCATGAAAGCAGTTATCCAGAGAGTATCCCACTCGAGCGTAACGATTGAAGGGAATCTTAAATCCTCTATCGGCCAGGGACTTCTCGTCCTCCTTGGAGTCGGTGAAGACGACGGGCAGGAGGACATTGCCTGGCTCGTCAGGAAGATATCAGCGATGAGGATCTTCGACGATCCGGACGGAGTCATGAACCTTTCTGTCATGGACATTGGAGGTGAGGTCCTTGTGGTCAGCCAGTTCACACTCATGGCAGACTGCAGGCGCGGCAACCGCCCTTCCTACATCAAAGCTGCGCGCCATGAAATCTCCATCCCTCTATACGAAGAGTTCTGCCAGAGGATGTCGGAGACGCTTAGCAAACCAGTAGGCACAGGCGAATTCGGTGCTTACATGAAGGTGGATCTTCTCAATGACGGACCCGTCACGATTATCCTGGATTCCAAGAACAGATAGTTATTCCTGAGTCTTTTCTTCCTCCTTGGGGAGGTTGATGGTGCGGAAACGTTTCTGGCGGCGCTCCCAGCGTTCGCGTGCGAACTGCTGCATGTCAATCGCCTGGTCGTTCTCGTCGATGATTTCGAGGCCCAGGATGGTCTCGATGATGTCCTCAAGGGTCACTATTCCCTGGAAGCAACCATATTCATCGATGATGAGGGCCATCTGCTCGCGCTTCTTGAGGAGCTCCTCCCAGACCGTACTGAGAGATTCTTCCTCCTTGAAATAGGAGATCGGGCGCCTGAGTTCCTTGAGCCTCTTGTCGAACTCGTCGTCCGCCAGCCCCTCGAGGGCATCGCTAAGGAGGATGTAGCCGGTGATATATTCAGGAGAATCGCCGTAGACAGGGATCCTCGAATAATGGAGGTACTGGTCGTTCTTGTAGAAGTTCTTGAGGGTCATGTTCTCCTGGGCGGTCATGACGACGATCCTCGGGGTCATGGCCTCATAGGCCTGGACATTGTCCAGCTTCATTATGTTCTGGATGACCTTGTTTTCGTCGGAATCTATGACGCCTTCCTCAACTCCGATGTTCGCCATCGCGGTGACTTCCTCACGGCTGACTGAAGCTTCGTCTTCCTCTCCTGTGGACATTATCCTAGCAATGAGGCTGACCAGGAGCACCAGAGGATACATCAGTACGATCAGGACTGAGATGGACCTCGTCGTGAATCCCATCAGATTCTTCCAGTAGGATGTGCCGATGGTCTTGGGGACGATCTCGGCGAAAATGAGAATAAGGAGAGTGGTGATCGCCGAGATTATTCCGAACCAGGTGCTGCCGAAAAGGATGGTTGCCTGGCGGCCGACTCCCGCGGCTCCTATCGTGTTGGCAATCGTGTTGAGCGAGAGTATGGCAGCCAGGGGCTTCTCCGTGTCGGTTTTGTAGTCCAGGAACTTGTCTGCAAGCTTGTAGCCCTGCTCCTTCTTCATGGTAATGAATGAGAGAGGAGTCGACATAAGGACCGACTCCAGGATGGAACAGAGGAACGAGATGCAAAGCGTTCCCAGCAGGAAAGTCAACAGCAAACCCATAGATTCGTGAATCAATGTGCAAACTTACGCAAAATCCTGCTGGGAAACAAGAAATCAGAACCTTAGTGAGAGGGTTCCCATCACATTGAATCCGGCCATCGGGACAAAGCCGATCTGGTAGTAGCGGTTGCTGTCCGGATGGTTGTAACCTTCAAGGATCGAGGAGTAGACCCAGCCGCTGGTAGCGTAGTGGGCATTGAAGATATTACCGAACCTCACTCCGCACACTGCTTCCTTGATGAGGAGCTTGGGCAGGCTGAATGAATATGTAAGGTTCAGGTCGGAGAAGGTGTAGGCCGGAAGGGAGCGGTCCACGTTCTGGGTGTTGTCAAGATACTGCCTGGAAACGAAATTGGTGTGCCAGACAGCCTCGAATCCCTTCTGGTGGAACCTTATGAATCCGTTCAGGATGCAGGAAGGCGAGAATGCCAAGGTGGCATCGTCATAGTGGATGGGCCTGAACGAGTCGTCCCAATCGACACTCGCCATCTCCGTGAAATCCTTCAGCTTGTTGATGCTGAGGGCGGCGTTGCCTTCAAAGGTCAGAAGGCGCGAGACCCTCCAGGCAGCAGTCAGTTCAACTCCTGTCCTGTAGGAATCCTTGATGTTGGTAGTCAGCGGCTCCCCTATCTCGCTGACTTCTCCGGTCTGGACAAGCTGGTTGGAGTAGTCCATGTAATAGAGGTTGGCGCCAGCCTGAAGCTTGTAGGAATTGTAATTGTAGCCAAGCTCGTAGTCGAACACACGTTCCGCCACCGGGAAAGGATACTTGTAGTTGTCCGTGAAATTATCCCTCTGTGGCTCCCTGTGGCTGACGGCGGCCGAGGCATAGAGATGGTTGTAGTCCTTCACCCAGCTCAGGCCGAGCTTCGGGTTGAAGAAATCGTAGGTCTCGTCAATGTCGAGGGTCTGGTTGTACCAGCGGCCGTCCTCCTTGTAGAACTTGTCGTTGATTCCGTCAGTCTTGTACCTGACCCTGCGGTACTGAGCGTCAGCGAAGGCCTCCCAATTCTTTGCGAATGAATATGTTGCCTTGAGATAGGCGCTTCCGTCGAATTTGGCGGCATCCGAATCATAGTAACGGTAAGGGCCTGAGGCAAGGATCCTGTCAGAAAGGGCCTGATCCTTTATGTAGGTGAGGAAACCGTAGTGGTTTCCGTCAAACTGCTGGAGCGAGAACCCTCCTATGACATCCCATTTGTCATTTTCATAATTGACGCTTCCAACTACACCGTAAGTGTCCTGGGTAAGTCCCTTCTTGCGGACGAAATCCGTCTTCTGCACGTCCGGGTCAGTGAGTCCGAATTTCTTGAGTTTGTTGTTCGGGCGGAACTCTTCATAGTACCCGTGGCCATGGGTGTAGTGGGCGGCCAGGTTGATTATCCAGTAGTCAGCGGGATTGATTGCTATCGAAAGGATGTTGTGATGCTGCCAGAAATTGTCCGTGGTCTTCGGCCAGAACGATCCGTCACGCATCTTATAGCGCTCAGTGGCGTATTTCCCGGCTTCGTTCTTTACGAAAAGGCCGTCGCTCCCGGTGACCAGGCCTTCATAAAGGCTGTTGAAGCCTCCCAGCCCGGCATTGTACATGTCCTTGTAGGTCTTTATGCCGGTCTTTGAGGTGTAGCTCCAGGTTCCGTCGTCATAGCTGCCGTCCATAAGGCTGTAGTCGCCGTTCCCTGCAGTGACTCCGTTCCAGGCCTGGCCGGTCTGCTCGTAATTGCCTATATTCCTGTATTTGAGGATGAAAGAGCGACCGAGCCATGTCAGGGCGCCGTACCATGATCCGGACTTTCCTGCCGTGCCGTGGACGTAGCCGTCGGTGCCGGTCGTGTGGAAGGACGCATCGGCAACGAGCTTGTTCCAAAGCAGGCCGGTGGAAAATGAAAGACCGGTGTTGTAGGTGTTGTAGCTCCCGTAAGACACATCGAACTGGGCGTTCGGATCATAGGATATAGCCCTTGTGCGCAGGGCTACGCTTCCGCCGAAGGCACCGTCTCCGTTGGTGGATGTTCCGACTCCCCTCTGGATCTGGATGCTCTCCAGGAAGTGGGAATAACTGTTCATGTTGGCCCAGAAGACGCTCTGGTCTTCAGGAGAGTTCAGAGGCACTCCGTCGATGGTTACGTTGATCCTGGAATCCCCTGCTCCGCGGATACGAAGGAATGTGGTTCCGGTCCCAACTCCGTTCTCGCTCCATGAGAGCACTCCGGGAGTGGAAGACAGCAGGAAGGGAATCTCCTTGCCGGACTTAGAGAACGATCCAAGTTCCTTGTAGTCGATGTTGGCTACGGCAAAAGGAGCATCCTTGGAGACGGTAACGCCCTTGACTACCGAAGCTTCCAGGACTTCTGTCCTGGTCGTGTCGCTCAAGTCCTGGGCATTGGATGAGACTGCAGCTGAAAGAAGGGCTGCGGCCATCGGCAATAAATAATAAACTCGCATAATAAATTAATATTCATGCGAGGGGCCGCCTGTAAGGCGTGTGTGAGATTATGCTTCCCTTCGGCGGCATTACCCGCATCAGGTTCAATGGGTATGATCTCAACCGGACCAAGCCGGTACCCCCGCTTATTTCGCTGCAAAGATAGCTATTTTTTCTCTACAAGTTCCACTTCGTAGAGCCTTTTCCAGTACTTTCCGGTAAGATAGATCTTCTTTGTGGAAGGATTGTAGGCAATGCCGTTCAGGACGTCGGTGTATTGATCCCTAAGATGACGTGGAAGAAGGCCTGTGCAGTCGACGGTTGCTTCGACCTCCCCGCTCTGGGGATTGATTATGACGATCATGTCGGTCATGTAGACGTTGGCCCAGATCTTACCGTCGATCCACTCCAGTTCGTTCAGCTGATTGACCGGGCGTCCGTTCATCTTGACAGCCAGGGCCTTCTGCTGCTTGAACTGCTCGTCGAGCCAGTACAGGCGGGATGAACCATCACTTGCGATAAGGCTCTTGCCATCGGTAGTAAGTCCCCATCCTTCACGGGCATAACTGTAGGTCTGCTTGTAGTCCAGGGTCTTGGCGTCATAGATGAAGGCTACCTTGTTCTTCCAGGTAAGGATGTAGATGTTGTCTCCAAGCTGGACTGAGCCCTCCAGGAAGTACTTCTTGTCGAAGTCGAATTTCTTCAGGGCCTTTCCGGTGGCCAGGTCGACCAGCCTGAGGGTTGATTCTCCCCACTGGCCCGTGGTTTCGATCATCCTGTCGCCCTGGAAGAAAAGTCCCTGGGTGTAGGACATTTCGTCGTGGGGATATTCTTTCACGACCTTGATCTTGTACTGCCTGACCTTGGCGTCCGCGCATGATGAAGCCAGCGACACCCAAAGTGCCATCATCAAGATTGCTAGTATGTTCCTCCCAGTTCTCATGACTGACTGTTTCTTAATAAAAAAGGTGGGGCCGTAAGCCGGTTTCTGTTTTTGAATCTGTCATTTATCTGCGCAACCTACCCCCTGGCATCGGACGGGCAGCCCTCATCTGCCAGTATATTTGGTCTTGCAGGCCCTGGCACCGTACCCGTACGGCGTCGCCGACGCACGTCGTGAGCTCTTACCTCGCGTTTTCACCCTTACCTTGCGGCGGTTCTTTTCTGTTACGGTGCTATAAGATCACTCCCATCTGAGCTTTCCTCAGCAGGGTGCCCTTTCCTGTCCGGACTTTCCTCACCCGGAGCCGAAGCTCCGCAGCGCGACAGATCGCCCCACCTTTATTGTCGGCAAAAATACAAAAAATGTGCTAAAGAAAACTAATCCATGCGGACCCCATTGGCCTCGGCCGTAGCTTTCAAATCAAGGGCGTCGGCAAGGATCAGGATGGGGTTCAGGACAGCGTAACCGGTGGACATCTCGATCTGCCACTTGCATGTCTCGCATTCGCAGCAGACAAAGTCGGGAGCCAGGGATTTGATCTGCTCGAACAGAGGGCGGCCGATCTCCTGGGAGTACTTGTAGTTCTCTTTCTTGAAACCGTAAGTTCCTGCCATACCGCAGCAATGGCTGTCAAGCACAGTCAGTGAAACTCCCGAAATCATATTCATGAGGCTTCTGGTGAATATCCCCCAACCGAGTTTTTCCATGTGGCAGGGTACATGGTAGGCGACCCTGGCACGGTAGTCCTCGCGGAACACCAGCTTGGCCTTTCCGGAATCGACCAGTTCGAAGAGGAATTTCTCGACCATGGTAATGCTGTCCCTCACGGCTGAGTTGTCGACATCGAGGACATCGGGATATTCATCCCTCATGGTGAAGACGCAGGTCGATGAGGTTGCCACGATAGGCATTCCTTTTTCAACCACCTTGCCGAAGACCTTCACATTGTGATCAGCATGGCGTTTTGCAGAATTCCATAAACCGTTGGAAATCATTGCAACACCGCAGCACTTCTCATCCATCAGTTCAACTCCCCATCCAAGGGCGTTCATCACTTTTACAAAGGCTTTTCCAACCTCCGGCTGCTGGAATTCCGTAGAGCAGCCATGGAAGAATGCCACCTTGGAGGAGAACTTCGCCTGATCTTTCTGGGCTTCCTTCCTGAACCAGCTTTCAAACCCCTCGCGCTGGTACTGAGGGAAGGTCCTGTTGCGGTCTACGTCGAGCATGACATCCATGACCCCTTTGACAGGTTTCGCCTTCATGATCGAGTTGACCAGCGGGGCAACGGGCCTTGCGACCTTGCCCATGAAGTCCGTGTTGGCGAGGATCCTATCGCGCAGCTCAGGCATTTCGCGGGAATATCTCCTCCTCGCGGAATGGATGAGGTCGGCTATCTTCACTCCCGAAGGACAGGCCACTTCGCAACGCTTGCAGTTCATGCAGTACTTTAGATTCTCGTCGAAGAAGTACTTGTCCTTCAGCCTGAGCCTTTCACCGTCCGGACCGGCCTGCTTGGGGCCGGGATAGGATGGATTGACTGCAACCACAGGGCAATACGCCGTGCAGATAGTACATTTTATGCACTGCTCGAAATTGTTGAAGCTTACGTTACTTTCTTGCATAGATCTAAAGCGCTAAAATGTTGTCAGCAACGCTCATGGCAGTCAGGATCGCTACACCAGCGCCGCTGCCTTCCTGAAGGGAATTGCACCCCCCTACTTCTGAGCCAGCCACGAAGAGGTTCCCAATGGTCTCCCCGCCCTTGACTGCACGGAATGAACTGTCTGTCACCACACCGAAACCGGAGAAATTCTGATGTGCGAAGAAATCCTCGTCACACCAGTCTTTCCTCTCTTCAGGATAATCCACATCGAGTCCGAAGACCGGTTCGCTCACCCTGTCTGGAGTGGCCTCAAGGCCTTTGCCAAAGAGGTTGCCGCTGGCCAGGACGAAGGAGTCAGCCTCGAGACGGATGTCTCCCAGATTCTGTGTCCGGATGCTCTTGACCCTGCCACCTTCAATGACAGGATCGACAGCCGTGTCGCCCATCAGGAATGTACCTCCCGCAGCTTCGAAAGCCTTCTTGAGGAGCATCTGGGCGCGGATTCCAGGGACAGACGGAGGCATGGTGCCGACAAACACCACCTTGGCGGGGATCATCTCCCTGAGCCAGCCGGTTATCTCATTGCTTCCAAGCCCGAAGACTTCAGGCAGGATCACCAGGTCCTCGTCCTTGACAAGGCTTCCCACCTTGTGGCCGAATTCCTTCCAGTTTTCTTCGAGATTCATCACGCGTGCAATGTTCACAGAACGCATCTCGGTGGGATTCTTGCGGATGTTCTCAACGTCCTTTAGCCTAACGGCTTCGATCCTGCAGGAAGTACCTCTCTTCTCCAGACCTTCTGCGATGAAGCGGGTGTTGAAATCCAGGAAACCGGCGAAGTTGACGATCAACGCCTTGCTGCCCATAGGCTGGTCTTTCGATTCGAGCAGGGTCACATCCTTCATCGCCAGCCAGGCCGGTTTCAAAGTCCCCATAGGAGTCAACCGGAAGCCGTTGCGTACCATGACTTCGCCGACCTCGGAGCGTGAGGATTCCGAGGAAGAAACCTGGTGAAGCTCTATTCCGCACTCCTTGAAGAATCCCGGAACAGCGGCAACATATTCACTGACCTTGTCGGTCCCGATTTTTGAATATGGATGCTTCCCGGGAAGCGAAAACAGGACTTTGAGGGGCTCCTGGACGGGTGTCCCGTCAGAAAGACGGCCGAGCAGGCCAAAAGCTCCCGATGAAAAATGAAGTGCATTCTGGCCTGCAGAGACCATGAGGCACTTGCGTCCGGCCTTCTGGAGTTTGATGCCGCAGACCAGGGCGGACATTCCTCCGCCGATCAGTATAGTGTCAAATTTCATATCTCTTCATTCAAGCCAAGTACCTCTGAATATACCCACTGTGTGTAGGCGCTCTCACGCAGGGTCTCCCCCCAGGCGACAGGAAACATTCCCTTCCATCGTTCGTTCATGAAGGACTTCAGGTTGGCCCTCGCCGCTGCCGTGCAATCATTGGCCTTGGCAAAGCGTCCGGCAGCCCGGCAGGCGCAGAGCTCTCCCTGGCAGGTTCCCATGCCGACGCGGGTCCTTCTGCGAAGGTCCACCAGGTCGTTGACTTCCAGATTCTTGATGGCAGAATCAACCTCGGCGACAGAGACCTGCTCGCATTCGCAGACCAGGCTTCCGTTGTCGTCATCGAAATAAAGATTGGCAGCCCTCGAACCGAAACGTCCGACAGAGGCTTTTTGCGCAGTGGTAGGAACGTCCCAGATCTTCTTTGCGACCTTCTCGATGCCACCGGGTTCCGATCCAGGGAGCGGTGTCTTGGCCGTAACGCAGGCAACGTTGACTCCCAGTTTCTTGCAGACTGCATCTGCCGCCATTTCGGCCATGAGCCTGTAGGTCATGAGCTTACCGCCTGTGATGCTGATGAAGCCCTTGATCCCGTCACGGGTTTCATGGTCGAGGCAGACTATTCCTCGGCTTATATTCCTTCCAGAAGGATCATTGTCCGCAGAGACAAGCGGACGGACTCCTGCATAGGCCCTGAGGATCCTGGTCTGGGCAAGGCTAGGAGCCAGCTTAGCTCCTTCGGTGAGCAGCAGGTCGACTTCGTCCGGAGTCACTTTGATTCCGTCGCACTCCTCGTAGGGAACCCTCGTAGAGGTGGTTCCAATGATGCAGACGGTGTCGCCGGGCACGAGGATGTCGGCATTGGCAGGCTTGCGGCACCTGTTAAGCACGACTCCGTTGACCCTGTGGGCGAAGATCAGCAAGGCTCCCTTTGCAGGGAACATGCCTATGTTGGCTCCGGCCATAAGGGCTATGTTGTGCCCCCAGATGCCTCCTGCATTGACCGTAACCTGGGCATAATAGTCAGTGACGGCTTTAGTGTCGTGGTCGAGTACCTTGACACCCTTGACTGTGTCACCTTCCTTGATGAAGCCCACCACCTCCGAGTGAACGAGGATCTTTGCCCCATGGAGCTTGGCATCCACCATGTTAGCAGCGCAGAGACGGAATGGATCGACCGATCCGTCGGGGACCTTGACAGCCCCTATTATCGAGGGGTTGACAGAAGGTTCCAGTGCTATAGCTTCCTTGGGGTCCATGACCTCGGCCTTGATTCCGGCTGCGGTACAGGCCTTCACGAAGGTGGCCTGGTACTCAAGATCGTCCTCGGGGAGGGTTATGAACAGGCCGGAGGTGTCGTCCACGCAATGACGTGCAATTTTCTTGAGGATCATGTTTTCCTCGATGCACTCAGATGCGGACTCCTTGTCCGTCACTGCGTAGCGGGCGCCGCTGTGGAGCAGGCCGTGATTCCTTCCGGTGGCTCCGGTCGCAATGTCTCCCCTCTCGATGAGGAGGACTTTAAGGCCTCTCAAGGCGCAGTCCCTTGCGGTTCCCGCGCCGGTTATTCCTCCACCAACGACAATAACATCAAATTCTTCCATTAACGTCCAGTGTATTGCTTGATTTTTTCCCTCAGCTGCTTTGAAAGGCTGACAGGCATGTCCTTATCCGAACGGTCCAGCCATTCGAGGGCAAGTCCGGGCTGGCCGGACATGAAGCATCCAAGGGCTATGTTATAGGCCGCGCAGGACCTCTTTTCTGCATTCTTGTTATTTACCAATGTCATCCATTCCTTGATAGCCTTGTCCCATTCGAATGAGTAGGCGTAGTTCGCTGCAGTGTTCCAGGTCTTCTCCGCTCCGTCATAGTAGATGACATAGAAGCTGTCCTGGACCCATGTGGAAAGGAAGGATGCCGCCGCAAGGTTTCCTGCCTTCTGGGCCATCTCGGGAATGTTGCGGAGCGAAGCTGCTGCAATCGCGTTCTTGGATGCCTTGCCATTGGAATATACATCCGTGGCGAGTGACTTGCTGCCTGTGAATCCGAGGACCTTGTCGTCCTTGTTCATGGAATCATAGACATAGACCTTGGTGGTGAAAGTCATCGCTACATTCGAGACATAGGAAGAATCGGCGGGTACCTGCTTGTTGGTCGCCACCTTCATGGGCTCACCGACTATCGGGGAACCGAGTTCCGGAACATCGAAAAGGAAGACGACGTCTTTGCCAGATTCGAGAACGAGGTTGACGAGGGTGTCCTTGTTGGAATAGTCTGCTCCGGGCACTGAGGCCATCTTGAACAGGCCGACTTCCCTGGAGCCTCCGAAATAATCCTCCTCCAGCCTGGTTGCAAAACCGTCAGCTACGGAAGCGTTGAAGGCGTTGGAATTGGCCTCGTTGCCTGTTACGTAGACAACGGCGAAAGTCTTTCCGTTAAGATTGAGACCGGACTTGGACGCACCTCTCATCTCGGGTCTCACCACGAAAGCCTGGGGAGCGCAGGAGACCAGTGCCAGCAGGGCCGACACGAGGATAATACCTTTGATTGAAGTTGTTTTCATCTGTTTATATTTTTGAAGGGCACGCGACGAGATCATATTCATCGGCTGCCGTAATCTTAACTTCAATAAACTTGCCGCAGATTTCTTCCGGCGTCCTGCCGCCGAAAAGTTCCGGTTTGTAACGGACCAGAATCTCCCCGTCCACATCGGGACTTTCTGATGAACTCCTGCAGACGAGCACTCCGTCGTTGAAGTCATCGACCAGGACGCGCTCAGTGGTAGAAATCCTTGATTCATTGAATGACAAGGAGATTTCCCGCTGGACCTGCATCAATTCTTCAAGCCTGCGACGCTTCTCGTTCTTCGAGATCCGGTCACGGTAGTTGATTGCTCCGAAGGTGCCCTCCTCTTCTGAATACATGAAAGCACCGAGCCTTTCGAAACGGGCCTCACGCACAAAGTCGAGCAGTTCGGCGAAATCTCTCTTCCCTTCTCCGGGATGACCTACGATCATCGTTGTCCTCAGCACGACTCCGGGGATGCGCTCCCTGAGTTTCCTGACAAGCTCCCTGGTCCATGCCCCGTCCACCTGACGGTGCATCATCGAGAGCACCTTGTCTGAAATGTGCTGGAGAGGGATGTCAAGGTACTTGCAGACCTTGGGATTGTTCGCCATCTCGTCGAGGACGTCCTCAGGGAAATCAGCCGGGTAGGAATAGTGTATCCTGATCCACTCGATGCCGCTCACTTCGGAGAGCTTCCTGATAAGTTCGGCTAGGGTTCTCTTCCTGTAGAGATCGAGGCCATAATAGGTAGTGTCCTGGGCAATCAGGATGAGTTCCTTGACGCCGGATGCCGCCAGCGTTTCCGCCTCTTTCACAAGCACTTCCATCGGAACTGACTTGTGAGGTCCCCTGATGTAAGGGATAGCGCAGTAGGCGCAGCGGCGGTCGCAGCCCTCGGAAATCTTCAGGTAGGCGTAGGCATGGCCATCCGTCCTGAACCTGCCGGCACTCTCCGGAGGCTTGACTCCGAGAGCCTTGGCGACAGGAGCAAGATCCCTGGCGCCGAACCATGCGTCGACCTCCGGGATCAGGTCGGGAAGCTGGGACATGTACCTCTGGGAAAGGCAGCCGAAGACGATCAGTTTTCCGACGTCACCGGCCTTCTTCCTTTCGGCAGCGGAAAGAACCGCCTGGACCGATTCTTCCTTGGCATCACCTATGAAACCGCAGGTGTTGACAAGGAGGGCGTCCACCGGAGAAGAGAGATCTCCTTCAGGCACGATCTCATATTCCCCCTGGACCATGGCCAGAAGGTGCTCGGTGTCGACTGTGTTCTTGGAACAGCCCAGAGTTATGACCTGCAGTGATTTCACTATTCGCTTTTTTCTTCAGCTTCCGCTTCTTCGTCAGGGTTGACGAAATCAAAGGTTGCATATTCCTTGATCTCATTGTACCACTCGACGACTTTTTTCATGTGGGAGACGTAGAAACGGTCCTCGTCGTAGTCGGGAAGTGCCTTCTTGAAGAGGTCCTTCAGCTGCTGGGGATCGGCCTTGGGGGAAGGTGCGGCATCCTCGCCGAGGATTTCCTTCATCTTGAGAAGGACCTCGCGGAGCTTTGTCTCGCCTTCGGAAGTGTAGATGGATATGTCTTCGAGGGTCGTGATGCGGTTCTTGGCATCCACGACAGTCCTTTTCTTGTCGGAAAGTGCTTCAACTATGGCACCTGTACGTGCCTGGGCCAGATACTGGAAAAGTCCGTGCTGGCCCGATACTGAAAGGATTTTTGAAAGATCAGTTTTCATATCAGATAAATTTAATCATTTTTATTCAATTCACCGCAAATCAAGTGTGCGGAACACGCGGTCGGTCTCTGATTCCAGATCGGAGGCGGTACCTTCGTTCCTTAGGATTGCGTCCACCTTCGAGAGGTCGAAATGCTGGGCTGACATCCTGCGGATAATCTCCTCCGGCTCGACTCCGTCCCGCTCGCAGGCCCTCTTGAGTCTTGTGGAGAGAGAGGCTTCCACCAGCACGACTTTGTCGACTTTGGAGAGGAACTCCGGCTTGCTCAATATGATTGCAGATTCAATCACGCAGAAAGGCATGTCAGCGTGCAGTGTGGCTTGCAGGGCCCTCCACCTGAGAAAATCCTTCAGGACGGCAGGATGGACGATACCTTCGAGGATCCTGAGTTTTTCAGGTGATGAAAAGGCTATTCCCGCCAGTTTCCTGGTGTCAAGCGCTCCTCCGGGAAGACGGATTCCGCAGCCGTAGGCTTCTTCAATCGAGTCCAGCAGAGAGTCGTCCTTTGCATAGAGCCGCTTTGCAGCCGAGTCGGCTTCGTAGACTGGGATTCTACGGGCGGAAAGAATGGCGCAGACCGTTGACTTTCCGCTTCCTATTCCTCCTGTGACCGCTACCGTCTTCATTGCTTCCCCTCCTCCACGCAGTCAAACACTTCCGGATCGATCGAATATTCAATGACACCGTCGGGGATCGCCGATGAATGGGCCATGCAGCGACCGCCGATAGACTTTTCGAACTCCTTGTAGTCGATGAAGAAACGCACCACGTCCCTCGGGTCGTGCGACAGAGGGAAGGTGCACTTGTAGACGACCTTTGCGGTCGATGGATAGACGGACAGCTTCACTCCTGCGGGCACTCCCCTCGTGGTCACCTGGACTTCCTCCCTGATCTCCACGAAACGTGAGACGTCCAGGGAATAGTTGACCTCCGAATCGGACATCCTGACGCCCTGGATGGGCTCCAGTTTGACGGAGCCGTGAGCGCTGGATTTGAGGTTCGGAAGATCGATGGTCCGGGTGAACACCCTGTCGACGTTCTCCAGATGGAAGGGCTCGCCGTAGACTGTCACCGAATCCGGCTGGAGCCGGACCGGAGATATGGCCATGTACTGCGGCCTGAAAGAGACCACGGTCACAGCCTGGACAGGAACCTTCTTGTTGTTCTCGTAGGGGAAGCGGAACTGGACGGTCTCCGACAGGAAGGACTCGAGGCGGACTCCGTCTCCGAAGATCTCTGTGACGTAGTTGCCAAGCTCAGCCGAAGAGATGTAGAACATCTCCCCTTCCGCATGGTGCATGTCCTTGGTGTCGAATCGGATGTGGATCGCTTCCTTCTTGGCCTTGTGCCTGTTTCTCAGAAGGCCGAAACCGGTCGTGCGGCACCTGGCCGCTATGGAGCTGGAATTGGACGATACGTTGGAATGGCCCTCGAGGTTGCATTCGGCAATGACCGGAACCGTCATGGTGTCGGAATATGACAGGGAGAGGTTGTGGATAAGCCAAATGCCGAAAGCCAGCAAGAGAGACATCAGGAAAACTCCGAAGTCCCTCCCGCCGTTTTTCAGTTTCAAACGAGCCTGAAGCTTATTTAGCCAGTCCGTCCGCATCTCTGATTGAAGCTCCTTCCGGCTTAAGCCTTGGGAGCGTCCTCAGTGAAGTCCCTGACGATGGAATTCTTGTCCACCCTCAGTTTCACATCACCGTCAACCTTGATCAGGACGCTCTTCTCCTTGATCTCGTCGACAATGCCGTAGATGCCGCCTGCTGTCACGACCTTGTCGCCGCGCTTCAGCTCGTTACGGAATTTTTCAAGTTCTTTCTGCTGCTTGCGCTGAGGCCTGATCATGAAGGCCCACATAATGACAAACAGGAGGATCATCATGATCCAGAACATTCCACCGCCACCGGCGGGGGCTGCACCTGCAGAGGCCTGCAGAAGAGTGATTGCGAGAATATTCATTTCAGCAAGTATTAATTTTTACAAATTTAATCAAAAATCTCGGTCTTTACAATCTCTCCGGTACCGACCAGCTGCCTGATGAGCTTGTCGAGGATGCCGTTGACGAAGGCCTTGCTCTTAGGAGTGCTGTAGTACTTCGAGATTTCGACATATTCATTGATCGTCACTCGGACAGGCATTTCGGGGAAGGCCTTGGCTTCGGCCAACCCCATGATAATAAGGACGGTGTCCGTTGTGAAGAGGCGGTCGTCCTGCCACTGGTCGGTGCTAGCCGCCACGAGCGGGAAATACTTCTCGTAGCATGAATATGCGGTCCTCAGAAGCTTGATGACGAAAGCTTTGTCGCTGCCGTTCGATTTCGAAGGAGTCATCTCGCTACGGTAGAGAGGAGGAAGCTCCCACCTCTTCCCTTTCGCGAGGGACTTCAGGGTGTCGCAGCATATTCCAAGAGCGTAGGCAAGGTCGTCGTTCCACCAGATCGACATGTCCTCGAGGATCTTTGCAAGTTCCTCGGAGTCCACGAACTCCTCTTCGAACATCCTTGCGAACAGGGCGGCATCCTGAAGGAGCGAGCGCTCAGGATCGGCCATATACTGCTTGAAATAATCCTTCTGGAGCATGGAGGTGTAGACGTCCCTGATGAAGGCGTCGTAGGGCTCCCAGGACAGTTTCCTGCGGTCCATAAGCTTCTTGTAATCAGGGTCGTTCTCCAGGAGCGGAGAAATGCCGTTGGCCACGAACTTCATGTTGGGATTCCTCTCCTCTTCCGTAGGATTGAATTTCCTGCCCGCGTTTTCTATCCTCGTGGCAGCCTCCTTGGTGACGTAGGGAATTATGCCGAGCATGAAAAGATATAGCGACCTAGTGGCCTCGCAGGAAGTCTCAAGCTGGGACTCTGCCTCCGCGAGTGTCATCGAAGGATTCTCTGCATAGCTGAATAGGACTTTGAAAGCTTTAATCCTCAATATTCTTCTGTTTAGCATTGCTTGAAGTAAATTTTTATGCAAAGATAGCATACTATTTCAGATTTTTCTTATTTTTGTATGTTTAGAAACTAATCTGCGCATGTACAGAGACGATATAGAGCGGTCCGGTTTTGGAGACCGCAATTCCGACGATGTCTGGTCCAAGCCTGTAAGGGCCGGGAAAAGGACCTATTTTTTCGACGTCAAGACGACCAAAGGGAACAACGATTACTATCTGACCATCACTGAAAGCAAGCGCAGGCAGGAAGCTGATGGCAGTTTCTCGTTTGACAAGCACAAGATTTTCCTCTACAAGGAGGATTTCGACAAGTTCCAGGAAGGACTTCAGGAAGTGATTGCCTACATGAAGGACAATCTCCTGAAGGATGTCCCGGTACATAACGGGCCGTCCAAGGAAGATGACGGTGGTTCATTCTCCGAAGTGAACTTCGAAGAACTGTAAGGCAACAACACAATTAATCAACACATAATCACATTACTTTATGAGCAACGACATGTCAAGACGCTCTTTCCTCAAGAAGGGAACAGCAGTCGCCGCCGGTCTGGCGGTAGCCCCTGGAATCATCATCGCAGGTGAGACCCCCAAGGACAACAAAAAGAAGAAGAAAGTCGCCCCTATCGACAAGCTGAACATCCTCGGTGTCGGTATCGGTGGACGTGGTGCAGCTGACCTCCGCGAAATGGAGACCGAGAACTTCATCGGACTCTGCGACGTCGACTGGAAGTACGCTGATCCTGTGTTCCAGAAATATCCCCAGGCCAAGAAGTACAACGACTACCGCAAGATGTTCGACGAGATGCTTGACCAGGCTGACGCCGTCATGATCGCAACCGCCGACCATACCCACGCTGTTATCGCCGCCCAGGCAATCGCCGCCGGAAAGCATGTTTACTGCGAGAAGCCGCTCACCCTCACCGTCTATGAGGCAAGGCTCCTTACCAAGCTCGCTGCAAAGCACAAGGTAGCTACCCAGATGGGTAACCAGGGCGCATCCAGCCCCGGAACACGCCAGGCTCTCGAGTGGCTGTGGAACGGTGAGATCGGAGAGGTCACCCGCGTTGACTGCTTCACCGACCGTCCTATCTGGCCCCAGGGTCTTGAGAAACCTTCAGAGGTCCAGCCTATCCCTTCAACCCTGAACTGGGACGCCTTCATCGGACCCGCCCCGATGCGTGACTACAATGAGATCTACCATCCTTGGAACTTCCGCGGCTGGTGGGACTTCGGAACAGGTGCAATGGGTGACATGGCTTGCCATATCATGCACGTTCCTTTCAAGGGCCTCAAGCTCGGTTATCCTATCAAGGCTCAGGCCAGCTCCACTCCGGTTCTCACCGACTGCTGCCCTAGCGCTGAGATGATCAAGCTCACCTTCCCTGCCCGTGACAACATGCCTAAGCTCGCCCTTCCTGAGGTCGAGGTCCGTTGGTACGACGGTGGCTTCAAGCCCGAGCGTCCCGAGGGACTTCCCGCTGGTGTCAATCTCAACACCGACGGTGGCTGCAGCATCTTCTACGGAACAAAGGACATCATGGTTGTCGGTTGCTACGGCAACAAGCCTTATCTCCTCTCCGGCAGGAAGCCTGAGGTTCCCCACGTCCTCCGTGAGGTTACCGTTTCCCATCAGCAGGACTGGATCCGTGCTTGCAAGGAGTGCATGACCGATCCCGACAACTTCGTCCGTTCCAATTCCGACTTCTGCGAGGCTGGTCCGTTCGTCGAGATGGTCGACCTCGGTGTCGCAGCTGTCAGGCTCCAGGGCCTCAATCAGGTTCTTGAGTGGGATGGTCCTAACATGAAGTTCACCAACATCCCTGCCGACGCAAAGGTCAGGTTCCAGATCCATGACGGCTTCACCATCAAGGAAGGCCACCCGACATTCAACAAGACCTATTCAGAGCCTGTCAACGCACGCGAGTTCGCTGCCAGCCTGATCAAGCGTCAGTACCGTGAGGGTTACACTCTTCCTGAGATGCCCGAATAATCGAAACACACAAACACAAATAAAGTCATGAAGAAAGTTTTGCTTTATGTCGCATGCGCTGCCGCTGTCCTCAGCCTGGCATCATGCAAGAACAAGAAGGCTGCACCCGCTGCTGAAGAGACCAGCGCAGTGCCTGCTTACGAAGTGGTTGAGAACCCCCAGGTCGACCTGGCAGGATTCCCTGTTGACGACGAAGGATATATCGTTATTTTCGACGGAACTTCCCTCAATGGTTGGAGAGGCTACGGCAAGGACAACGTTCCTGCCCGCTGGACAATCGAGGATGGTTGCCTGAAGTTCACCGGCACCGGTGCTGGTGAGTCTCAGTCCGGAGACGGTGGCGACATCATCTTCACCAAGAAGTTCAAGAACTTCGAGATGAAGTTTGATTGGAAGATCTCCAAGGGAGGAAACTCCGGTGTCTTCTATCTCGCCCGCGAGGTCAAGACCGTCAAGGATGGCAAGGAGCAGTACGAGCCTATCTACATCTCCTCTCCTGAGTACCAGGTTCTCGACAACGCCAACCACCCGGATGCAAAGCTCGGAAAGGATGGCAACCGTCAGAGCGCTTCCCTCTACGACATGATTCCTGCAGTTCCCCAGAACCAGAAGCCTTTCGGTGAGTGGAACAGCGGTAGCATCATGGTCTACCAGGGCACAGTCGTTCACGCACAGAACGGTGAGAACGTCCTCGAGTACCATCTCTGGACCCCGAAGTGGACCGAGATGCTCCAGGCCAGCAAGTTCTCCGAGGAGGCATGGCCGCTCGCATTCGAGCTGCTGAACAACCTCGGTGGCGACGCCCACGAAGGTTACATCGGCTTCCAGGATCATGGCAACGATGTATGGTATCGTAACATCCGTGTCAAAATCCTCGACTAAAGATGAAGCGTATCCTTATTCTCTTGTCTGCAGTCGCACTGCTTGCCAGCTGCGCACAGAAGCCCGCCGAGCCCGTCAAGAAGGAAATCGGTCTCCAGCTCTACAGCATCAGGAGCGTCATCGGCAATCCTGAGCTCTACGCTGCGAATCACGAGGAAGCTTTCAAGGCCCTTGCCGAGATGGGTTACACCTCAGTCGAAGCTGCCAACTACAATGACGGAAAGCTCTACGGAGTCGATCCCGCCCAGTACAAGGCTGATCTCGAGGCTGCCGGTCTCAAGTCACTTTCCAGCCACATCGGTCACAACCTTTCACCCGAAGAACTTGCTTCCGGCAATTTCGACGAGTCCATGAAGTGGTGGGACCAGGCAATCGCCGCCCACAAGGCTGCAGGCTGCAAGTACATCGTCACCCCCAGCTTCCGCATCCCTGAGACCCTCGAAGGTCTGAAGACCTACTGCGACTACTTCAACGCCATTGGTAAGAAGTGCGCCGAGAACGGTATCAAGTACGGTTACCACAACCACTCCCACGAGTTCAACAAGATCGAGGACAAGGTCATCTATGACTTCATGCTCGAGAACACCGATCCGAACCTTGTTTTCTTCGAGATGGATGTTTACTGGGCTTGCATGGGACGTGCCTATCCTGTCGAGTACTTCAGGAAGTATCCCGGTCGTTTCACCATGCTTCACATCAAGGATCACCTTGAGCTTGGTGAAAGCGGCATGGTCGGATTCGACGCCATCTACAACAATGCAGACGTCGCCGGCATGAAGGACTTCATCGTTGAGCTCGAAGGCTACACCAACGGTGACTGGAAGGAAAGCATCAAGATGTGCGCCGACTACCTTCTCAAGTCTGACTTCGTCAAGAAGACCTATTCTGAATAAGGTCAACTTGCAATCCTGAAGAGGGCTCCGGAATCGGGGCCCTCTTTTCATATTATCACATTTTTTCTTAAATTTGAAAAATATGTGAGCCCTATGGACAGGATATTCCTGAAGAACATAACCCTCGACGGCAGGCAGGTGGACATATTCATCTCCGATGGAATCTTCACCTCGATTACCCCTCACTCCTGCGAGACTCCCCTGGCGGCAGAAGGCGCTGAAATCGTGGACTGCTCAGGCAAGGCTGCAATGCCCGGCTTCGTCAATATGCACACCCACGCTGCGATGACCCTCATGAGGGGAATCGGAGAAGACATGTGTCTCTCTGACTGGCTGGACCACATCTGGGCCATCGAAGCCCACCTTGACGAACCCTTCATCTACTGGGGCACCAAGGTTGCCGCCCTGGAGATGATAAAGACCGGTACGACAGCTTTCAATGACATGTACTGGTTCTCCCCCATCGCAAGGAAGGCGGCCGAAGAAGTCGGGCTCAGGAATATGGTTTCGTTCACCTTCCTCGACAATTTCGATCCGTCGATGGCGGAACACCAGAAGGAGAGCTGCATAGCCATGCATGAGACTGTCCCCACATGGGGACCACGATCTTCATTCGCGGTCAGCATCCATTCCGTGTACACCGTCAGCAAGCCTCTCATCCTCTGGGTCACTGAATATGCCAGGAAGCATGGCCTCAAGATCCATGTCCATATAGCCGAAACTGAAAAGGAAGTCGTCGATTGCAGGAAGGCCCATGGAGGGCTCTCCCCTGTCGAATACCTTGATTCGCTGGGCGTTCTCGGCCCTGATGTCATAGCTGCCCACACCCTATGGCTTTCCGACAAGGACATCGAGATCCTTGGAAGCCGGAAAGTCAACTGCGTGCACAACATCAACTCGAACCTGAAGCTTGCTTCCGGCAATTTCTTCAAGGCGGAAGAACTGGCAGCCGCCGGCGCCAACATCTGTCTTGGAACCGATGGATGTGCTTCATCGAACAACATGGACATGCTGGAGGCAATGAAGACTACCGCAATCGTCCAGAAGGCCATGCGCCATGATCCGGCTGCGCTTCCTTTGCCTGACCTGCTCAAGATGGCCACGGCCAACGGCGCCAAGGCCCTCGGAGTCAACTCCGGAAAGATAGAGGAAGGGTATGAAGCCGACCTTCAGATAATCGACACCGACAGCACCTTCTTCCTCTCCACCGGCCCGTTCCTCGCCAACTTTGTTTATTCCGCCCACAGCGACTGCATAGTCTCTCTCATCAGCGGAGGACGTTTCGTGATGAGGGACCGGAAGGTCCCTGCCGAGAGGGAAATCCTCGAAGGCGGAAAGGCGGAACTTGAGTTACTTGAAAATATTGACAAATAATATATAATAATATGGACCCGAGATTAGAAAGAATCCACAGCGCAGCTGACTACCTGAAGGAGCAGCTGGGTGACAGGAAGCCCATCGTGGGCATAGTCCTTGGCAGCGGCCTCGGAAGGCTCGCAGATGAAGTCCGCAATCCATTGGTCATCCCTTACAAGGCGATCCCTGGCTTCCCTGCATCCACCGCCATCGGCCACAAAGGCAATTTCATCATAGGCGAACTCGGAGGGAAGGAAGTCATCATGATGCAGGGTAGGATACACTTCTACGAAGGATATTCAATGGACATGGTTACCCTCCCGACAAGGGTCATGATCCTTGCAGGCATCAAGTACCTCTTCGTCTCGAACGCTGCAGGAGGAGTCAATTACGACTACAAGATCGGCGACCTCATGATCATCAAGGACCATATCTGCCAGCAGCCCAATCCCCTGATCGGGCCCAACATGGATGAATTCGGCCCCCGTTTCCCTGACATGACGAGGCCTTACGATCTGGGTCTCATCGCAAAAGCCGAGGAGATCGCAGCCGGAATGGGAATAAAGGTCCACAAGGGAGTCTACTACGGCGGCACAGGTCCTACTTATGAGACGCCGTCCGAGTACAAATACATCCGCATAATAGGCGGAGATGTGACCGGAATGTCCACCATCCCGGAAGTCATCACCGCCCGCCACTCCGACATCCCGGTCTTTGGAATGTCAGTCGTCACCAATGAGGCCCACGACGACTATGCCTCCGACTACAAGAACGATGGAGACGATGTCATCAAGGCTGCAGACGCTGCGGCCGACCGCATGTGTTCGATATTCAAGAAACTGATAGAATCGCTTTAAGCCATGTCAAAGTTCATCAACATAATCTACTTCCTGTTTGCTGCCTTCATCCTTTATTTCGGAGTTGCAACGCTCCTGGGCGGTGAAGGAAAGCTCTGGGCCAACATCTGCATAATCCTCATCGGCCTTTATTTCCTCTACAGGGGAATAGCCGTGACGGTCAACAACGCCCGCCGCAAGGAGCGCGAGCGCCTCAATGCCGAGGACAAGGACAATGACCCGGCCAATGCATAAATCATTCTGAGATGGATTACGGTTTCTTCAGGGTCGCGGCTGCTGTACCGCGCGTAAAGGTTGCTGACGTCGAATTCAACAAGGACGCGATCTGCCGTCTAATAGACAAGGTGGAAGCAGAAGGCACTTCGCTGGTGGTCTTCCCCGAACTTTCAATAACCGGTTACACCTGCATGGATCTCTTTGGCCAGGACCTGCTTCTGAACAAGTCTGACGAGGCTGTCGGACAGATCTGCTGGCACACCAGGGGAAAGCATGTCACAGTTGTTCTGGGCGCTCCGGTACGCTTCCGCGGAAGGCTCTACAACTCGGCAGTCGTCATCAGGAACGGAGGAATCAAGGGAATAGTTCCGAAGATCTATCTCCCCACTTACGCTGAATTCGACGAGAGCCGTTGGTTCGCTTCGGGTTCGGACTTCCTCTCGCCCGGACGCCAGGTTTCGGGACGTTTCGTGGATGACGGACGCAATTACTACAGGGACGGTTTTGATTCAGACATAAAGTACTGCGGCCAGCGCTGCAACATATCCCCGAACATGTTGTTCACCGTCGGAGGAACCACTTTCGGAATTGAGATTTGTGAAGATTTCTGGACTCCTATTCCCCCGTCCTCATTCCTTGCACCTTCAGGTGCCCAAGTGATCGTAAACATATCGGCATCCAATGAGGTGATGGCCAAGCATCATCAGCGCAAGGAACTGATCTCCAATCAGTCCGGACGGACGGTCTCAGGTTACATCTACTGTTCTGCCGGCTATGGTGAATCCACCATGGACACTGTCTACGGCGGAGCCTCCATCATCTGTGAGAACGGAAAATTAGTCGCAGAGAACAAACGCTTCCAGATGGATGATTCAGTCATCTATGCCGATCTGGACATCGCAAAGCTGAACATCCAGCGTCAGAAAAAGAATTCCTTCAGAGGAATGGCACCTGACGGTACCTCGGCCAGCGAGTATTCAGGCCTCTATTCCAGGATGGACCTTGGAGATGCTGCCCCCACTGACTTCGCAGCCAAACTCTACAGGAAAGTTGAACCACATCCGTTCCTCCCTGAAGGCAATGCCACAGAAATCGCCAAGAGATCCAGGGAGATCCTGAGAATACAATCAACCGGCCTTGCAGCCAGGATGGAACACATCGGCTGCAAGAAAGCTATTATCGGAGTCTCAGGAGGATTGGACAGCACCCTTGCCCTTATCGTAGCTTCCATGGCATTCGATAAGCTTGGACTTGACCGCTCCGGGATAATCGGAATCACAATGCCCGGTCTCGGCACAACAACACGGACGAAATCCAATGCCGTAGACCTAATGGAAGCATTGGGAATCACTGCAAAGGAGATATCGGTCGTGCCTGCGGTCGAACAGCACTTCAAGGACATAGGTCACGATCCTGCAGTCATTGATTCCACATATGAGAACGCCCAGGCTCGGGAAAGGACACAGATCCTGATGGACATGGCCAACCAGGAGAACGGGCTTGTCATCGGAACCGGAGATTTGTCCGAACTGGCCCTGGGATGGTGCACCTACAATGGAGACCACATGTCGATGTACGGAGTCAACGCTTCCGTTCCGAAGACACTGATAAAGCATCTAGTCCGCTGGGCGGCCAACAACCTGTTCAAGGGATCAGTGTCTGCCTCAGGACGTTCCGCCACCGAAATCCTCCTCGATGTCACTGAGACTCCGATAAGCCCTGAATTGATGCCGGCAAACGACGGAGGAGAAATCAAGCAGAAGACCGAAGACTTGATCGGACCTTACGAGCTCCATGATTTCTTTATCTACAACCTGATGCGCTACGGCTTCCCCCCTGCCAAGATCTACTTCCTGGCCTGCCGTGCCTTCGACAATTACGATGGGCCGACGATCCTTAAGTGGCTGAAGAAGTTCTACTGGCGCTTCTTCTCACAGCAGTTCAAGCGTTCCTGCATGCCTGACGGTCCGAAGATCAGCCAGGTCAGCTTCTCGCCCCGCGGCGATTTCCGCATGCCCTCCGACGCAAAGGTCAAACTTTGGATCGACGAGCTGGAGAAACTCTCTTAACGTCGTTTAATGCCATTTAACGTTACATGACGCCACGGCCACGGATCCCTTCGTTTTCCCGGCCGTGGTGTTCATTTTATACGCCCGGGCCGTAAATTCCCTGTTTTTCCCGGCCTTGGAGTATTATTGAGGGAGGCAGCGTTACATTTTTGCAACTTATCCGTCTATGATTGTAGCATACTACAAAAACATTAAATTTGCAGAAATGAAAAGGCTTATCATTTTTATTATTATCACCTTGCTTCCTTCCTTTAGGACATCATTGAATGCTGACTCAAAGGAGATGAACAAGGTTAATATCCTGGTCAAGGAGTACTCCCTGGAACCGGATTTCCAAGTGTTGAGTTTCGGGAGGCTCGGTCTCAGTTTCGTCAAGGCTCTGATCAAGGCTGACATGGATGAGGACACCAGGATGCTTCTTGCTGCTGTCCGGAACGTGAAACGGATCACAATCGCAAGCTACGAAGACTGTGATCCTTCAGTCAAGGAACGCTTCGCTGCCAAGCTGTCCAGGATCCTGAATAAGGACACTCTCCTTCTTCAGGCCAAGGATTCCGGCGAGACTGTCGAGATCTATGGCGACACATATTCATCCGAAGATGCCGTTACGGATCTGATTATCAACGCCCCTGGCAGTGGAGCACTGATCTGCATCAAGGGAACCATCCCCATGAGTGAAGTTGCCAGGATCATAGAGTCCCAGACCAAATAGGCTATGGGCTCCGAGGAATTCAAGAGTATCTGGTTCCCTCTTTCCGGGCGATTCTACCGCGTGGCCTTCTACATACTGGAGTCACAGGAGGATGCAGAAGATGCGGTACAGGATTTGTTCTCCAAGCTCTGGAAGATGCGAGGTTCGCTCGGCTCGGTGAAGAATCCTCTGGCTTTCGGAATAACTGTCATCAGGAACATCTGCCTTGACAAGGTTCGCAGCAAGATGGCTTCCAGGACCGTCAACCCGGCTCCTGAAGTGTTTGAGAGCGTTCCTGATCATGACAAGGATCTCAGCAGGAGCCTCATAGGTAAGGAGAACCTCGAGAAGATCAGAGTCTGCATGGCCAGGTTGCCTGACAAACAGAGAGATGTGCTTGAAATGAGAGTATTCGAAGAACTCTCTTTCAAGGAAATAGCCGACCGGACCGGGATGTCCGAAGTGAATGTAAGGGTGAAACTAAGCAACGCCCGAAAGAATTTGAAAAGAATGATCGAACATGAAGACAATTGACGAAATAGAGAAAATGAGCATTGAAGACCTCGAGCGGATCTCCGCAGACGAGTCGATCATTGTTCCTGACGGCTTGGAGTCACGTGTCTTCCAGCCCAAAAACAACCGTCCCAGGTGGTGGACAGCAATCAGTATCGCTGCTTCACTTGCCATCCTTGGTGGAATAGGAATGGTCTGGTACGATCGTTCACGACCTCTTGAAGACACCTTTGACGATCCTGCCCTGGCTTATGCCATGGTCGAGGAGACACTTGCCAAGATGTCGCAAAATGTTGATATTTGTGTCAAATCCGTTGAAAAGAGCAAGGACATTTTCCTTAAACCTTCGGAGGTGATACGTTCCATAAACTCTGAAGAACCGAATAAATAGAAAAAATCATGAAAAAGATATCATTGATAATCATAGCTCTCTTGGCTTCCCTGTTGATGAATGCCCAGGACTACAAGAACCTTTACCAGAAATATTCAGATGACGAGAGGGTCACTGCTGTGTACATCTCTCCTGCAATGTTCAAACTTATCGGAAAGCTTCCGGAAGTCAAGATCGAGGACAACGGCGTTGACTTCGGCCCGATGATCAAGTCGATGACAGGATTCTACCTCCTTCAAACCGAAGACAAGGATCTTGCGGACAAGATATTCAAAGATGTAAGCAAAGTCGTGGATGGCCATAAGTTCGAGACCTTGATGGAAGTAAAGGAGAAGGGCGAGCGGGTGAATATCTTCTCCCTTGGCGACAAGGATTTCCTGAAGAGCCTGCTGTTTACCGCCTTCCAGGGAAATGAAACAACCTTTATTTCCATAGATGGCCTCATAAAGAGGGATGATGTCGAGAATGCAATAGGCGCTGCAGCTAAAGACTTATTCTGATTATTATCATAACTACATGAAACATAGCGTGTTGATCTTAACGCTCGTGAGCGTTGCCCTGTTGCTCGTAACTATTCCGGTTTCAGGTCAGGAACCTGAGGCCGGAATCGGCGTGAGCAGCGGCCATGAAGAAAGTTTTGAGTCTGTTGTCTCAGTGATGGAAGGATTTGAAGGAAGAAGCGGAGTTTCCCTGATGAAACTCGGGAAACTTGCCATGTCCATGGGTAAAACCGTGGGCAGAGCCGGAGGAGAATGGACCAGAAAGGTTGCCAAGGCATTCAGAAGGGTCAGCACAGTCTACATGCTCGACTATGGTGAAAGCAGCCCGATAATACGTGAAGAGATTGAAGCAGCAGTCACTTCCAAGGTCATCAAGGACAACCTGATCCTGCGTAACGGGGCCGGCAATTCGGTTTTTGACGAGACCTACGGCGAGACTTCCCCGGACGGCAAACATGTGTCGGATCTCATCATAATCATGTACGACCAGTCGGTCGTTGCCATCAAGGGCACAGTGCTCTCCACCGATGTCGAACGAATAGTCCGCCGGCTCAATAAACAACTGTAGCCACCGCCGGAATAAAAAAAATATTCAAACCCCTCGAAGTTTCTTATCATTGATTCTTCCGAGGGGTTTAATCATTATATTCGCATTACCTGAAATGACAACTATGAATAGGTTTGCGCGTCTTAAGAAATGGAATGAATACAGGTCCTGGCCGGCTGGATTCTATCACATGATCATTGACTCCTTCGAGAAGGGGCAGTTGTTTCACAATGATGCACAGTTTGCCGCCGGGATGAACACAGTCGCCCTGGGACAATATATTCACAGGATAAAGATCCTCATCTTTGAACTTATGTCGAACCACGCTCATTTCATGATTTGGGCAACCGGCTCTGACGCAGTAGATTTCTTTGTTTACCAAAAGAAAAGGATAAACGCCCGGCTGATAAAGGATGGATTCCCTCCGCTGCCGGATGATTTGGGATTCATGCTGGTACCTGTCGATACGTCAGATCCTTACCAGCTTCAGAACGGGATTATCTACATTGCCAGAAATCCTCACAAGGCTGATCCGGCTATCACGCCATCGGGCTACTTATGGGGCTCAAGTTATCTGCTATTCAGCAGAATAAGCACGATCATCCAGAAGAAACAAGTTAAGGACTACTCGGTTGACTTCATGCGAAACGTCCTTTGTTCCAAAACAAGGCTTCCGGACAACTACGTTTTCAATGAGAATCTGGGAATAATCCTCCCGGAGTCCTACGTTTTGAACCAAAAAACTGAAAAGATTCTAAAGTCTGCCTGGAACTATTGCGGCAACCTCGTGAAGAACATGGATGCCTACGTTAAAATCTCCGAGAGGATAGGTGCCAAAATAAGCATCAATGATCGTGAGCTTGACACGATAATCTACACTATCTGCAAGAACAAATACAACGTCAAGTCTTACCTTGAGCTCAGTCTTGATGATCGATGCCGTTTGGGTGTACGCCTGTATAAAGAGTACCACATAGACGTGAAGAGAATCTGCCGCAAAATCGGAATCGAGTATTCAATAATGGCCGAATTAATCAAGTGATTTGACTCCAGGGTCGGGAAAAGCGGGGAATTTACGGCCCGGGCGTATAAAATGAACGCCACGGCCGGGAAAACAAGGGGATCCGTGGCCGTGGCGTTAAGTAACGTAAAGTGACGTTAAGTGGTGTTAAGATGGGGGCACTCCTGGCAACAAGGAGGCAGGCGATAATGCCTAAAAGGCCTATGGCTGCAAGGAGAGGCGGTGGTAGGTGTAGCCGAAGCGCTCGAGGGCGGCACGTTCAAGGGCCTCACGGTCGTCCGGATGCGCGATGGAGATCAAAGCCTTGGCCCTCTGGGCGAGGTTCTTGTTGCGGAGATACACACAACCATATTCAGTGACGACGTACTGCGTCTGGAATCGGGTTGTGACGACTCCCGCGCCGGGAGCAAGGTTGGCGACTATCTTTCCCCTCCCCTTAGCAGTTCGGGCCGGCATCGCTATGAAGGTCTTACCTCCTTCAGAAAGTGACGCCCCATACATGAAGTCATGCTGGCCACCAACGGATGAGAATATCATCTCTCCAATGCTGTCCGCACAAATCTGTCCGGTCAAGTCGACCTCAATGGCAGAATTGATGGCTACCGCTTTAGGATTCTGGCGGATCAGCGAAGGATCATTGGTCACTCCTACATCGAAGAAAACGCAGTCCCTGTTGTGGTCGATGAATTCGTACATCTGCCTGGATCCCAAGGCGAGTGATGCCACGCTGCGTCCAGGCTCATATTTCTTCATCGAATTGTCTATCACTCCGGACTGCATGAGACGGAAAACTCCATCGGTCATTGCCTCAGTGTGAAGGCCAAGATGCTTGTGGTCCTTCAAACCGTTCAGTGTGGCATTGGGGATGCCCCCTACCCCGATCTGGAGCGTAGCCCCGTCTGGAATCTCCTCTGCGATGTGGGCGCCGATCGCAGCCTCGATCTCTGTGGGAGCCCCAAACTGCATGTCCACTGGCGGATCATCGCATTCCACGGCAGCAGTTATCTCAGATTCATGGATCATGGCAGTTCCATAGAGATAAGGGATGCTCTTGTTGACCTGGGCGATAACGACTCTGGCAGCTTCAACAGCAGGCTGGGCAAGGTCGGCTGAAATGTTATAGCTGCAGTAACCGTTCTCATCCGGAAGCGAGCAATTGATACATGCAACATCGATGGGAATCTCTTTCCTCCTGATCAGGGCCGGCAGATCGCTCAGGAAGCCGGGGATAAGGCTTCCATAACCCTGGGCGACGTACTGTCTCTGGTCTGCACAGAGGAACAAGCTGTTGACTACGAAAGAATCCTTGTACTCAGGCTTGCAGAAAGGGGCAGGCCCCTTAGTGACGTTGAAACCAGACACTATCTGGACATCACGCAGTTCCTCATGCCGGCGGGCAAGAGCTTCCTGAAGGATTACCGGAACCGAAGTGCTGCCCTGAAAAAACACCCAGTCCCCGGACTTGACGAGGGTCATAGCCTCGTCGGCGGACATGTATTTCATCTCTATTAGCTTTCTGATTTTTGAAGGTCGGCAAACTGGCCCAGCCGCTCGTCAAGAAGGGCGAAATCTTCGTCCGAATTAAGCATCGACACGCAGACCCTGAGCCCTTGCTGATTGCTTCTGGTGGCTGTCAAGGTTATGGCGCAGATTCCGCAACGCATCAGGTCATAGAGCAGGCGGCTTCCATCCATGCCATCGTAGCCAATCGTGAAGAAGAAGCCATCACTTACATCCTGGTCCAGATCCTTGGCGTAGACGAGGGAGAAGCCGTGCTTGAAGAATATTTCCTTGGCCCGATGGGCTCTCCTGGCATATTCCCTCATCTCGGCGACGAAATCGTATTTTCCGCTGACAGAAGCTTCCATCATCTCCGACATCGCATTCTGAGCCGAGCGCGAACAACCGGAAGTGTTGACGTAGATAAAGGTAAGGACAAAATTCTCTCCAAAACCAGCCAGGCCATAGCGGGCTTTCAATTCAGGATACTCCCGATCGTACAGTTTCTTTGACATGGCCACCAGGCCTACCCTCTCTCCGGCATAGCTGAAGATCTTGGAAGCAGAGATCATGATGGCACAATTGTCGGTGTAGCGTGCGACCGTAGGCTGGAACGGAGGCTGGAAAGGCTTCGACATGTCTTTCCTGAAGTCCATGCAAAGATAGGCCATGTCTTCAAGGGCGATTACGTCGTACTTGGTGCACAATTCCCCGATAGTCTTCAATTCACCTTCCGTCAAGTTGACCCACGAAGGATTGTTTGGATTGGAATAGACTATGGCGCAGACCTTACCGTCTGACATCATTTCCTCTAGCTTGGCACCCAACTTCTCCCCACGGTTGTCGTAGATGTCGAAGGTCCTTTGCTCAAGGCCGAGGATCTTAGCCTGGAGATAATGCGAAGGAAAGCCGGGACTGATGTAGATTACGGCCGTCCTGCCTGGATGAAGCTGTGAACACTCCATCAGGAGATTGAAGCAGCCTTGCATGGAACCGACTGTCGGGACCACACAGTCCGGGAAGATGTCGACCCCTACAAAAGCCTTGATGAAGGCTGAGGCGTTCCACTTGAATTCTGGAATACCTGCAGTCGGCGGATAGACAGCTGCTATACCGGCATCAAGCGCCAGTTTCTGCATGTCCACACCGAACTGGGAGGCCTTGATACCTGGGACACCGAATTCTAGATGTACAAACTTCTCTCCGGAGATGCGTTCAAGTTCCTGGGCAGTGTTGACACATTGCCTGATCGTCGCATGCCCGATGTCATTGATGTTCATGCCCTTCAGGACTTCATCGAGGCTGGCTTTGGATATAGCTTTCATTTCTTCAACTTTTTAGATTCTTCCAATCCTGCGTCAAAGGCAGCCACATTGGCAGCAACCACAGCCTCGCCCTTGCGCGAGAAGATCGCGGTAATGCCTTCGCGGAGCTTCTCCGGAGAGATGATCTCAAGGACAGCTGCGGAAGCCCCGAGAAGGACCATATTCGCACTCCTCGGAGACCCGGTTTCGCGGGCGATCGCATCGCAGTCAAGGGTGATGACATTCGGCACCGAAGCAAGTGCTTCCATGACTTCCTCGATGGGAGGATAGTTCGGGATATTCAAGAACGGGGTCGTGTTGGTCACGATCCAGCCCCTTCTGGAAAGCCAAGGCAGGTACCTCAAAGCCTCCATAGGCTCCAGGGAGAGGATGAGGTCGCACTCCCCTTTCGGGATGAGGTCACTGAATATGGTTTCGGAAGAAAGGCGGAGATTGCTCTGGACATCGCCTCCCCTCTGGCTCATACCATGAACTTCGGCCTGCTTGAGATGGAGATTCTCCTCAAGAGCGGCCCAACCTATGACCGTGGCGATTGAGAGGATTCCCTGTCCCCCGACGCCTGAAAGTATAATGTCCTGTTTCATATTACTGCCTGATTTTAGCTGCCGCATGACGCTTCGCCGTCTGGATGCATTCGCGACGGCAGATCACGACTGAGACTCCATGATAATTGATTTCTTCCTCGATGACCTTCTCCATGTCAGGATAGTTCTTGGGAAGAGGGATGATGGTGCGGATGTGCTCCTCAGGGACTCCGATGGCAGCACAGATCTTCTCCAGTTTGCCGGTACCAGCAGAATCCTGGCCGCCGGTCATGCCGGTAGTGAGGTTGTCAGAGATGCAGAGAGTGATGTCAGCATTGGAATTGACAGCATCGAGAAGGCCCGTCATGCCGCTGTGGGTGAAGGTGGAATCCCCGATGACTCCGACTGAAGGCCAGACTCCGGAATTGGCAGCTCCGATAGCCATGGTGAGCGAGGCTCCCATCTCCACGCAAGAATGGATGGCATGGAAAGGAGGCATGTAGCCAAGGGTGTAACAGCCGATATCCCCGAAAACCCTTGATCCTTCGTACTTGGCAAGCACTGCATTGAGTGCCGTGTAGAAGTCCCTGTGGCCGCAGCCCTGACAGAGTGCTGGCGGACGTGCGACCGTCTTGTCAGACGCAGCGAAAGTCTCTCCAGACTTCAAACCAAGAGCCTTGCGGATGTGGTCAGGATTCAACTCGCCAGTCCTGGGCAGGGTCCCGTCCAGCCTTCCTTTTACGAATATCTTTCCGTTACCTTCTTCCTCATCATACAGGATGCCTCGCAGGCGCTCTTCAATCAGTGGCTGGCCTTCTTCGATCACAAGGATGGTCTTGCAGGACTCAGTCATCCTGCGAAGAAACTTGGTGGGGAAAGGATATCTCGTTACCTTAAGGGTAGGATAGATGCAACCATCCGGGAAGTTCTCCATGAGATAGTTATAAGCAATACCACAGGCGACTATACCCAGGCTGTGATCCGGGCCGCCTTCATAGTAGTTGTCTTCCGAAAGTTCCGAATCATGACGGAACTTATGCTGGACTTCGGCAAGTTCCTTGACCTTCACGCGTGAGATGCCCGGAAGGGTGACCCAGAACTTTGCAATGTCCTTAGGAGGGAAATGCATCTCGTTCTGAGGGCGTGGAGCGCGGGCTTTAACCACGGCGCGGGAGTGAGCCATGCGGGTGGTCAACCTGATGAGTACTGGAATATGGTTGGCCTCGGAATAGTCAAAGGCTTCCTGGACCATGTCGTAGGCCTCCTGCTGGTTCGAAGGCTCGAAACAAGGCATCATTGCGAAGTCCGCGTAGAACCGGGAATCCTGCTCATTCTGGGAGGAGTGCTGTGACGGATCGTCACAGGCGGCTATGACTAGGCCGCCGTTGGCTCCAGTCACTGCTGAATTGACAAAGGCATCGGCACAGACATTCATTCCGACGTGCTTCATGCAGACAAGGGCACGTTTCCCTGCGTAGGAAACTCCCAGGGCCGCTTCCATGGCAGTCTTCTCATTGGTGCACCATTCGCTGTGGATTCCTCTCTCTTTGGTGAGAGGATGATTCTGGATGTACTCCGTGATCTCTGTCGATGGAGTACCTGGATAAGCGTAGACTCACGACAAGCCGGCATGCAAAGCACCGAGAGCGAGAGCCTCATCGCCAAGCAAAAGAAATTTATCAGCCATTAGTTTAAAAGTTATCGTGTTACTGCGACCTCAAGTTACAAAAAAATCCTAATAATCAAAAATTTCTTTCAGTTTTAATAATTATTTGGACTAGCAGATAAAAATAGAAAGAGGCCAACTGTCATTCTGAACAAAGTGAAGAATCACTTTTGCTCAGTCTCAAATAAACTTCTACAAGGGATCCTAATCCAGAACGGAATAGACAGAGTGGCTGCTCACATATTCAGGAACAATACGCTTCATCGTAGCCACTGTCTTGAGGTCGTCGTAAGCCTTCGAGACGTTGATGAGCTTCTCTATCTGGTCATTGACAAGGGAATAATCGTACTCGCGGACTTCCGCAATCCTTATCTTGTCATTGAAAGACGGCTTGGTTGCTTCTTCTGACGCAAGGACTTCCTCATAGAGCTTTTCTCCATCACGGAGACCGGTGTATTTGATCTCGATGTTACCAGCTCCGCTCAAAGCAATCATCCTCTTTGCAAGATCTGCGATACGGACAGGTTTACCCATTTCAAAGGCAAATATCTCGCCTCCCCTGCCCTTGGCAGCAGCCTCAAGGACGAGCTTGCAAGCCTCGGAGATAAGCATGAAATAACGAACGATGTCGGGATGGGTGACGGTGACAGGACCGCCAGCCTTGATCTGCTTTTCGAAAATGGGGATAACGGAGCCATTGGAACCAAGCACGTTACCGAAGCGTGTCGTCACGAAACGGGTATGTCCTTCAACCTTTCCCTCCGCCTCAGCCTTGTCAAGGCTCTGGACGTAGATTTCACAGATCCTCTTCGAGCAACCCATCACGTTCGTCGGGTTGACAGCCTTGTCGGTGGAGATCATGACGAACTTGCCGACACCGTACTTAACTGAAAGATCTGCGATTATCTTGGTGCCCTCGACATTGTTGAGCACGCTCTCGGAAGGATTGTCTTCCATCATCGGAACATGCTTGTAGGCGGCGGCATGGAAAACATATTCAGGACGGAAGTCTTTGAATATGGCTTCCATCCTGGTGGAGTTGACGATGCTCGTTACGATGGTGGATGCCTTCACCGAAGGGAACTCGCGCGACATCATGAGGCGGATGTCGTGCTGCGGGGTCTCGGCCGAATCGATCAGCATCATTTCGGAGGGGCCGAACGAGGCCACCTGGCGTACGATCTCGCTGCCGATGCTTCCGGCAGAACCCGTGATGAGAATCCGCTTTCCCTTGAGGGCGGTCTCAACAGAGTCCATGTCAACCTGGATCTCATCCCTTGGGAGCAGGTCTTCAATCCTGACCTCCCGGATAGTCGGAGTCCCTTGAATCGAATCCTTATCCCATTCAACTGCGGCCTGAGAGAAATAAATCTTCGCCCCCGTCTTAAGAATATAGTCCTGAAGGGCAGTGTCTTCCCTGAAACGCTCGACTCTTCCCGGCGCGACCAGGACAGCTTTAATGTGGCGCTTTTCTATTTCCTCGGGAAGAGAATCATCCACATCGAAGACCGGCTCGCCCAGAAGGATGGTCCCTTTTGCATGGAGGCTCGGATCATGGGAGATGAAACCCTTGACACGATAGCGCAACGGCTTTTCGCCGCGCACCGATTTGGCCAGACCTATTCCTCCGGCACGGATGCCGTAGATGAATGCATTGATTGCTGCTTCTGTCCTGAAATAGGCATCATAAACGGCCTTGATGACGATTCTCGCAAGCCACATGAGAGCCGTGGACAGAAGGTAGATCAGGATCAGGGCCCTTGCAGTGAGGTGGACGAAAAGAGTCGGAGGTGTTCCGCTGAGGGGATAATGGATAATAAGGGCAACAAAGAGTGCAGCCCCCATAGCCAATGCAATCCTGACCAGATCATTGAAAGAAGAATACCGGATGATACCGGTGTAGGTCTTGAATATCCTGAAGAAAACGCATGTCACCAATAGGTAGATGACCATGACCCTCATCAAAGGCAAGAAATTACCGAGCAGGAAGGAGGCACTGTACAAGGCCCAGTAGACAAGGAGACTCGAAAAGATGATGATAAGGCAATCAATAAGCAGAACACACCAATATGGCAATGCTCCCTTCGAAAAGTACCAGTCTATCAGTTCCCGAACGCTTTTCATAAGTTGCGCTAAAGGTAAGAAATAATTTTAGATTTATACTCTTGGAAAGCAATATTCCCAAACATAGGGATAACTTTTGCATACCTCCATGAGATTATGAAAAAGTGCCTGAAGGTGTCCCAAAGTCGATTCCCTGACTCTGACCACCTTGCCTTCCACTCATGGCCGAAATTCCCTTCTTTCATGATCATCCGAAGTACCTTGCTTGCCAATCTGCGAACGCTACCATCATAGAAAGGCATTTCAGATGCAGGAAGACCCAGCAGATCAACTGCTATTACGCCGAAGACCTTCCATGGTTTAAGCATGTCAAGTGCATCCAGCATTCGAGCCAATTTATCGATGTCAATAGTATCACGGTTGGCATGAAGGAACACTGTCCAGTCGCAGATCTGACGGAAACCAACACCAGCAGCAACATAGTGGCTCCAAATGTGATTGAAGATGTACAGAGCATTGAATGTCGTCTCCGGAGTCGACACAGGATAATCCTCTACTTGGATCGTAACATAAGGCCCAGCCAGTGAATCATCAGAAATTCGCTGATAAATAGGATTGTATTTCGGGCTCAGGACATCACTGTACTGGTGAAGCTCGATGAGTATTCCGTTTATCTCGACATGGGAATGCTTTTCTTTCTCTTCGAATTCAAAGGATTCAGGAGCATCGGAAAGGGCATCCAGGATGTCAAAGGCTTTGCGGTAGTCTTCCTGACCCACATAGAGGTCGATGTCTCCGCTTTCACGGAGCATCGGAACCTTGTAGTAGGAGGCGACACCGTGACCTTTCAGAAGCACCGGTTCAATCCCCTCCTTCCTAAGAGCATTGACGGACTTGGTGAGCACGCTACCCATCTTCAGGTTCTCACCTGCAATCTTCAGAAGCTGGTCCTGAAGCCTGTCAACAACCTGAGCAGGAACGGCATTGGACGAAACCAGCGCACTTGCGATAAGCCCCCTGGTGACCTGACGGGTGGCATCGTTCCAGACACTCTTGAACTCGTCTCTCCCAAGACGCAAATCAAGAGTCTCGTTCCAGAGCCCGGCCTTCAGAAGGGAGCAGAATAGTTCAGTGCGTTTGTCCATCAGATTCAGCAGTCTATGGCCTCCTTGACCTTGCCGGCGATGTAGAGGACATCGTCTTCCGTGACGCAGGGACCCGCAGGCAAGCAAAGACCTTTCTTGAATATATCCTCAGAAACTCCGTTCACATAGGCGGGAGAATCCTTGTAGACGGGCTGCTTGTGCATAGGTTTCCACAGCGGCCTTGCCTCGATTCCGGCCTCGTCGAGGAACATCCTGATGGCCTCGACATTAGCGTTCGGCTCACAGTCGGTGTGGACTCCTCCTCCGGCATGGATAACTCCTGCCGCTCCACCGATGGCCTTGGTTATCGCCTCTGCGTACGCCCTCTCCTGCCCCTTGATCTTAAGATCCTCATCAAGGGTGAGAGTGCAAAGCCAGAAATTCGAGTCGAAACGAGGATCCTCCTGGCCGTGGACATGCAGCCCCTTGATGTCTGCCAGCAACTCTTCGTACATCTTCTGGACATGGCGGTGATGAGCCAGATGGTCCTCGAGAACCGTCATCTGGCCACGGCCGATGCCGGCGCAGATGTTGGAAAGACGATAGTTGTAGCCTATCGCCTCGTGCTGATAGTATGGATAGCCTTCCCTAGCCTGGGTGGCGTACCACATGATCTTGTTCTTGGCTTCCAGGCTGGGACAGATCAGAGCTCCACCGCCGGAGGTCGTTATCATCTTGTTTCCGTTGAAACTCAAGATGCCATATTCCCCGAAAGTTCCCAGGACTTGGCCTTCAAAACGGCTTCCGAAGCCCTCTGCTGCATCTTCGATGACGGGGATGCCGTACTTGCGTCCAATCTCCATGATCCTGTCGATCAGGTATGGCATTCCGTACAAGGCCACGGGAATGATGGCCTTGGGCTTGTGGCCGGTCTTATTGATGCGGTCTGCGATGGCTTTATCCAGAAGGTCGGGATCGATATTCCATGAATCAGGTTCTGAATCGACGAAAACAGGGGTCGCTCCCAAGTAGGTAACAGGATGAGACGAAGCGCAGAAAGTGAAACTTTGCACCATAACCTCGTCGCCGGGTCCCACTCCGCAAGCGATCAAAGCAAGATGAACCGCCGCCGTCCCCGAACTCAGCGCCACCACTTCCCTGTCATCCTGAGGCGCAGCCGAAGGATCTAGCGCAGCCGAAGGATCAACGAACCTCTTCAACTCTTCCTCGAACGCATTGACATTCGGCCCGAGCGGCACAACCCAATTGGTGTCAAACGCCTCCTGGATATATTTCATTTCGTTGCCACTCATGTGAGCGAGACAGAGGTATATTCTTTTATTATTCATATTACAAAGATAATATTTATATTTGTCTTACACCACATTTTCAACGCCATGGAACACCTACCGAACCCTATTCCCTACGGCCTCCTTCTGGTCGCCCTGCCGGCCCTGGCTCCTATGGCAGCCGCCCAGCAAAAAGATGCTCCGAAAAGGATGAACATCATCCACATCATGACGGATGACCACTCCTATCAGGCCCTCAGTGCCTATGGCCACCCTCTCAGCCGCCAGGCTCCCACGCCCAACATGGACCGCCTTGCCAGCGAAGGGATCAGGTTCGACAAAGCCTATGTCGAGAATTCCCTTTCGACTCCTAGCCGCGCCTGCCTGATGACTGGACTCTACAGCCACCAGAACGGCCAGCGTACACTCGGCAAAGGAATAGACACTACCGTCACCTTCGTTTCTGAGCTTCTGCGCAATGCCGGCTACCAGACTGCCATCGTCGGCAAATGGCACATGCAATGCGAGCCAAAGGGCTTCGACTGGTTCTATGTGCTCCGCGGCCAGGGCGAGTATTACACCCCTACCTTCAAAAGCCATCTTTCAGGCGGTGAATATATTCCCGAAGAAGGATATGCGACCGAGAGGATAACGGCCCACGCAATCGACTTCCTGGAGCACAGGGACACTGACAAGCCTTTCTGCCTCTACGTCCACCACAAGGCCCCGCACCGCAACTGGATGCCTTCCACCAAGTATCTCGACCTCTACGAAGATGTCACCTTCCCCATCCCGGACAATTACTATGACACCTGGTCAGACAAGGGAGAAGCTGCAAAGGTCCAAAGGATGACAATCGATAAGGACATGACCCTTATCTATGACCTGAAAGTGGAAGAACTTGACGTGGAACCCACCGGAGCCCCGCATCCCAAAAGGGCTTTGCTGAACGGACTCAACAGGATGGATTCAGTCTCCAGGGCCAAGTGGGAGGCCGCCTACGGGCCAAGGAACCAGGCTTTCCTGGAGAGCAATCTCGAGGGGAAGGAACTCCTCGAATGGAAGTTCCAGAGATACGTAAGGGATTACCTGAGATGCATCCGCTCCGTGGACGACTCGGTCGGCGAGATCCTTGAATATCTTGACACCCACGGACTTGCGGACAACACGATCGTCGTCTACACTTCCGACCAGGGCTTCTACATGGGCGAGCACGGATGGTTCGACAAGAGGTTCATGTACGAAGAGTCGTTCAGGACTCCCCTCATCATCCGCTATCCCGGAGGTAAGGGCGGTCTTGTGTCAAATGCCTTTGTCCAGAACCTGGACTTTGCCCCGACCTACCTGGACGTTGCCGGCGTGGACAAGCCAAAAGAGATGTCCGGAAGGTCACTGCTGCCGGTCATCAAGCATTCCGGAAAGCAGCCGCTGCGGTGGAGGAAGTACATGTACTACCACTACTACGACCTGCCGTCGGAGCACAACGTCCTGAAGCATGACGGCGTGGCCGACAAGCGCTTCAAGCTTATTCATTTCTATGGTGGAGAAAACGTAAGCATCCGAGCAAATGCATATTGTAGCCGGGAGGGATCCTGGCTACATTTGCAAAAAGTGATGCTATGATGACACGAGAAGAAATCCTGGCGATAGACCAGTACTGCCAGGAACACAAGATGAGCTACCGCAAGCGCC
>JAFUFS010000005.1 GCA_017469745.1 Bacteroidales bacterium
CCCGAAGTTACGGGGTCAATTTGCCTAGTTCCTTGGCCGTGATTCACTCGAGCACCTGAGGATTCTCTCCTCACCCACCTGTGTCGGTTTACGGTACGGGCCGTCTCACTCTTAACGCCGGTGAACTTTTCTCGCGAGTATGGTTACCTGCTCTGTCAGATCGTCCGAAGACTCTCCGTACTGTCGGGGTTCAGTCGCCCTACGCCCTTCAACGCGCTATTCCGTCAGCGCGCGGCAGTGTCACTCCTCGGTCATTCACCAACCTGTAAGACGGGCAGCGGAATATTAACCGCTTAGGCATCGCGTGACCCCGTCGGGTTCCGCTTAGCTCCCGGCTCACCCTGATCCGTTTAGCGTGGTTCAGGAAACCTTGGGTTTTCGGTGTGAATATTTCTATATTCATTGTCGTTACTCATGCCTACATTTTCGTTTCCGGACGCTCCAGCAAACCTCACGGTTCACCTTCCACGCCGACCGGAATGCTCCCCTACCACGCAGCAAGCTGCTGCGTCCTCGGCTTCGGCTACGGTCTTGATGCCCGATCATCATCCACGCGGCTCCGCTCGACCAGTGAGCTGTTACGCACTCTTTGAATGAATAGCTGCTTCCAAGCTAACATCCTGGCTGTCTCTGCGGTGCCACTTCGTTCTGTCTCAACTTAGACCGTTATTGGGGGCCTTGGCCGGAGGTCTGGGCTCTTACCCTTTTGCCGACGGATATTAGCACCCGACGACTCACTCCCGTCCCTTAACCTGCGCGCATTCGGAGTTCGTCTGGAATTGATAGGCGGCGAAGCCCTCGCTTCCAATCGGTAGCTCTACCTCACACAGGCGCGGACGAGGCTGTCCCTAAAGACATTTCGGGGAGTACGAGCTATCTCCCAGTTTGATTGGCCTTTCACTCCTACCCTCATCTCATCCAAGCCCTTTTCAACGGAAACTGGTTCGGGCCTCCAGCGACTGTTACGGCGCCTTCACCCTGGACAAGGGTAGATCACTAGGTTTCGCGTCTGCTCAATGTTACTAAAACGCCCTGTTCAGACTCGCTCTCGCTACGGCTCCGTCGCTGAACGACTTAGCCTCGCAACACTGAAGCAACTCGTAGGCTCATTATGCAAAAGGCACGCGGTCACTGCTCTATGGCAGCTCCCACCGCTTGTAGGCGCACGGTTTCAGGTTCTTTTTCACTCCCCTGTTCGGGGTGCTTCCCACCTTTCCCTCACGGTACTGGTCCACTATCGGTCTTCGGCAGTCTTTAGCCTTGCGGGATGGTCCCCGCAGATTCGGACAGGATTCCACGTGCCCCGCCCTACTCAGGTGTCACCTTGACTACATGCCCGTTACCCGTACGGGAGTATCACCCTCTGCGCCGCCGTTTTCCAAACGGCTTCCGGTTCCTGCATGTCGTATTTGTCGGTGATCCTACAACCCCGCCATGTCCGTAAACACGACGGTTTAGGCTCTTCCCTCTTCGCTCGCCACTACTGGGGGAATCGATCGTTTCTTTCTTTTCCTCCGGGTACTAAGATGTTTCAGTTCCCCGGGTTCGCCCTCTGTAAACAGAGTGCGCGGTCTTCAACCGCGCGGGTTGCCCCATTCGGACACGGCCGGATCAATTCGTGTTTGCCAATCCCCGGCCATTTTCGCAGCTTACCGCGTCCTTCATCGCCTGCCGAAGCCAAGGCATCCTCCGTACGCCCTTGCTTCTCTTTCTCTTGATGTGAATCAACTTTCTTTGTGAAATTGTATCAACCTACTATTTGTACGGATGCTCACGCATTCCGCACCTTCTGCTGATTTATTCTTACACTTTACCTCGTTGTAATCTCTCAGTATTGTCAATGAACTTGCCGCTTCTTCCGAAACGGGCTGCAAAGATACGCACTTTTTTGAATTCGGCAAATCTTTTTTCAATTTTTTTCATCTTTCTCCATTTTACCTCTTATAATAATTATATTTGTATAATGACTTAATCGAAATCACATGGAAGAAGAAAGATTGAATTCGCTGCCGGAGAACGCCCAGAGGGAGCTGAAGCCCGGCGAAGAGTACAAGCCTCTCCTTGGAGCTGAAAAGAAGTGGTCGGAAGTGACGCCCTATTCAGTGGCTCTCGGACTGCTGATGGTAGTTATCTTTTCCGCGGCCGCGGCCTATCTGGGCCTTAGGGTCGGACAGGTCTTCGAAGCCGCGATCCCGATCGCAATCATCGCCGTGGGCCTAACCAGCGCGCTCGGCAAGAAGGAAGGCCTGGGGCAGAACGTGATCATCCAGTCCATAGGAGGCTGCTCCGGAGCCGTGGTGGCAGGAGCGATATTCACTCTCCCCGCCATCTACATCCTGGGAGTCGAAGTCAATTTCATGCAGATGTTCCTGTCCTCCCTTCTCGGAGGCGTCCTGGGCATCCTCTTCCTTATTCCGTTCCGGAAATACTTCGTCAAGGAGATGCACGGGAAGTATCCCTTTCCTGAAGCTACCGCCACGACCCAGATCCTCGTCAGCGGCGAGGGCGGCAAAGGCGCCGGCACCCTGCTGGTGAGCGGTCTCATCGGCGGTCTGTACGACTTCCTGGTGAGCACCTTCGGCACATGGTCGGACACTATCAGCACCACCGTGATGGGCATCGGCCGTACCGTGGCCGACAAGGCCAAGGTCCTCCTGAAGGTCAACACCAGCGCGGCCGTCCTGGGCCTCGGTTACATAATTGGTCTCAAGTATGCCTTCGTTATCTGCTGCGGAAGCCTGCTGGTCTGGCTCGTGATCATCCCCCTGATGAACCTAATCTGGGGCGGACAGGTCATCGACCTGATGCACACGGGAGTCACGATGGCCATCGGAGAGATGTCTCCTGACCAGATATTCAAGGATTACGCAAGGCACATCGGCATCGGAGGTATCGCCACCGCCGGAATCATCGGCATCATCAAGTCCTTCGGAGTGATCAAGTCTGCGGTAGGACTCGCCGTGAAGGAATTCAAAGGCGGTTCCCGTCCTACTGACAAAACTGTCACCCTGAGCGAAGCGAAGGGTCTCGAAGCGAAGGGGCTCGAAGCGAAGGGGCTTCGCTCCCAGGAAGACATCCCCATGAAAACCATCGTGTTCGGGATAGTGATAGCCCTCCTCGCCATCTTCGCCTTCTTCGCATTCGGCGGAGTCGTCAACAACATCTGGCAGGCTCTCGTAGGCCTCCTCATCGTAGGAATCATCTCCTTCCTGTTCACCACCGTGGCAGCCAACGCAATTGCCATCGTGGGCACCAACCCTGTGAGCGGCATGACCCTGATGACCCTCATCATCGCTTCTCTCATCCTGGTTGCAGTCGGCCTTAAGGGCAATGTCGGAATGGCCGCCGCCCTGATTATCGGCGGAGTGGTCTGCACGGCACTTTCAGTGGCCGGTTCATTCATCACCGACCTCAAGATCGGTTACTGGATCGGCTCCACTCCCAAGAAACAGGAGACCTGGAAGTTTGTCGGCGTAGCAGTCGCTGCAGCAACGGTCTGCGGTGTGATGCTGGTCTTGAACAAGACCTATGGCTTCGTGGGAGACCAGGCCCTCGTCGCTCCCCAGGCAAATGCAATGGCAGCGGTGATCCAGCCTATGATGAACGGCGGAGGAGCCCCATGGCTGCTCTATGGCATCGGTGCCGTGATCGCCATCCTGCTCACCGTTTTCAAGGTTCCGGCTCTTGCTTTCGCTCTCGGAATGTTCATTCCGATCGACCTCAACCTTCCCCTGCTGATCGGCGGAGCCATCTCATGGTACGTAAGCACCCGCACCAAGGACAAGAAGGTCAACGATGCACGCATGAACAAGGGTACCCTTATTGCCAGCGGATTCATCGCCGGCGGTGCACTCATGGGAGTCGTCAGCGCCCTGCTGAAATTCTTCAATGTCGACTGGTTCCTCACCGCATGGCACAGTGCCTACGGCGAAGCCATCGCGATCCTCCCCTTCATCGCGATCATCGGGTACATGGTGGTTTCGTCGATGAGGGCGGAAGATTCTTCACTTCGGTCAGAATGACAATAATAAAAAGGCAATAAGAATATATGGAAAAGATTCTTGACAGGTTTTTAAGGTACGTTGCGGTGGACACACAGAGCAATGAAGATTCGGAAAGCCAGCCTTCTACGGCCAAACAGCTCAACCTCCTTGGGATGCTCCGCGACGAACTGGCAGCCATGGGCGTAGAGGCCACCCTCGATGAATATGGTTACGTGATGGGATCGATCCCTTCGAACATCGAAGGGAAGGTGCCCGCCATCGGTTTCATCGCCCACGTGGACACTGCTCCGGATGCCTCGGGAGCAGACATCAAACCTCAGATAATCAATGAATATGATGGCGGTGAGATAGACCTCAAGGGTGTTCCGGGCCTGGCCCTGAAACCTTCAGAGTTCCCTGAGATGCTGCATTATGTCGGCCAGACTCTTATCACCACAGACGGCACCACACTTCTCGGAGCCGACGACAAGGCCGGAGTCGCCGAGATCATGAATGCTGTCCAGTACATAGTCGAACATCCCGAATTCAAGCACGGAGACATCAGGATTGGCTTCACCCCTGACGAGGAAATCGGCCGCGGAGTGGTTAAATTCGACGTCCCGAGGTTCGGAGCTGAATATGCCTACACGATGGATGGCGGAGAGGTCGGAGAACTTGAGTTCGAGAACTTCAACGCAGCTTCTGCTAAGATCCACATCCAGGGACGCAATGTCCACCCCGGCTACGCCAAAGGCAAGATGAAAAATGCAATCCTGATCGGTACCGAACTGAATTCCCTGCTGCCGGTGGAGCAGAGGCCTGAATACACCGAAGGATACGAAGGCTTCTTCCATCTTATCGGCTTTTCAGGTTCTGTGGAGGAGGCGGATCTGACCTACATAATCCGCGACCACGACAGGCAGATATTCGAGGACAAGAAGAAGACCATCCTTGACTGCTGCGAATTCATCAACCTGAAATACGGTGCCGGAACTGCCAACCCCGCTGTGAAAGACCAGTACTACAACATGCGCGAGCAGGTCGAGCCTCACTACCACGTCGTTGAGAAGGCCGTCAAGGCCATGGAGATGGCAGGCGTCAAGCCAAAGATCCAACCCATCCGCGGCGGCACCGACGGCGCCAACCTCAGCTTCAAGGGTCTCCCCTGCCCCAATATATTCGCAGGAGGACTGAATTTCCATGGTAAAATGGAATTCGTCCCCCTGCAATCAATGGAAAAGGCTTCCGAGGTGATCTTGAATATAATCTCCCTTTTCGCGGAAGGTTAGGCTAGATCACTCCAAGCTCCTTACCCACCTTGATAAAGGCTGCAATGGCCTTGTCAAGGTGTTCTTTTTTATGGGCGGTGGAAAGCTGGACCCTGATCCTGGCCTGTCCCTTCGGAACGACGGGATAGTAGAATCCGGTCACGAATATTCCTTCTTCAGCCATCTTGGCCGCGAACTTCTGGGAAAGGGGTGCGTCATAGAGCATGACGGCGCAGATGGCGCTCTGGGTGGGCTTGATGTCGAAGCCTGCAGCCATCATGGCATCACGGAAGTACTGGACGTTCTCCTGCTGGCGGTCATGCAGCTCGTTGCTTTCCTTCAGCATCCTGAACATCTCGATGCCGGCAGCGACGATCATCGGAGGCAGGGAGTTGGAGAAGAGATAGGGACGTGAACGCTGGCGGAGCATGTCGATGATCTCCTTGCGACCGGTAGTGAATCCACCAACGGTACCTCCGAAGGCCTTACCGAGGGTGCCCGTGAATATGTCGATGCGTCCGTAGCAATTGAACTGTTCGGCGACACCGTGGCCGGTCTTTCCGACGACTCCGGCACTGTGGCTTTCATCGACCATCACGAGGGAGTCGTATTTTTCTGCAAGTTCACAGATCTTGTCCATGGGAGCCACATTGCCGTCCATGGAGAAGACACCGTCGGTGCAGATGATCCTGAACCTCTGGGCCTGGGCCTCCTTGAGGCAGCGCTCCAGGTCTTCCATATCAGCATTGGCATAACGGTAACGGACAGCCTTGCACAGACGGACTCCGTCAATTATGGATGCATGGTTGAGTGAGTCGGAAATAATGGCATCTTCAGCGGTAAGAAGAGGCTCAAAGACACCGCCGTTGGCATCGAAGCAGGATGCATAGAGAATGGTGTCCTCGGTGTTGAAAAACTCGGAGATGGCAGCCTCAAGTTCCTTGTGAAGGTCCTGGGTTCCGCAGATGAAACGTACTGAGCTCATTCCGAATCCCCTCTCGTCCATGGCCTTCTTGGCGGCCTCGATCAGTCTGGGAGAATCCGCCAGGCCGAGATAGTTGTTGGCGCAGAAGTTCAGCGCCTTGCTTCCATCCTGGAGAGTGATCTCTGCGCTCTGGGCGGATGCTATGTTCCTTTCGTTCTTGTACAGACCGGCTTCCTGGATAGATGCCAGCTCTGCTTTCAAATGGTCCTGAAATTTGCCGTACATGATTATAAATGATTATTAAGTTTCGTGTTTGCCGAAAATAATGTAAATTTGCATCTGCTAATTTAGCAATTTAGTCGCTATTTGCAATGAAAAATGTACTCGTGATCGGGTCAACCGGACAGATAGGTTCCGAGCTGACAATGAAAATCAGGAATATGATTCCGGAAGGCAACGTCGTTGCCGGTTACATCAAAGGGGCTGAGCCCAAGGGAATTCTGCTCGAAAGCGGTCCTGCGGCCGAAGCTGATGTCTGCAACGGAGAGCAGCTTCTGGAAGTCGTCAAGAAGTATAAGATCGACACGATCTACAACCTTGCCGCCCTTCTCTCGGCTGTCGCCGAAAAGAAGCCCCAACTCGCATGGCACATCCAGATCGACGGCCTGATGAACATCCTCGAGATCGCACGCGAGAACGGCTGCGCAGTTTTCACCCCTTCTTCCATCGGTTCCTTCGGTCCTGAAACTCCCCACAAGGACACCCCTCAGGACACCATCCAGAGGCCCCGCTCCATGTACGGCTGCACCAAGGTTGCCACTGAGCTTCTCAGCGACTACTATTTCCACAAGTACGGAGTCGACACCCGTTCCGTCCGCTTCCCCGGCCTGATCTCCAACGTGACCCTTCCGGGCGGTGGTACCACGGACTACGCAGTCGAGATCTATTATTCAGCCGTCAAGGGTGAGGAGTTCGTCTGCCCTATCGCTGCAGGCACATTCATGGACATGATGTACATGCCGGACGCCCTCAAGGCTGCCGTAGACATCATGAATGCAGATCCTTCCAGGCTCGTCCACCGCAACTCCTTCAACATTGCTTCGATGAGCTTCGATCCTGAGATCCTTCTCCACAAGATCCAGGAACATATTCCCGGATTCAAGATGCGCTACGAGGTCGATCCCGTCCGCCAGGCCATCGCTGATTCCTGGCCCGACAAGATGGACGATTCCTGCGCCCGCGCAGAATGGGATTGGAAGCCTTCCTTCGACCTGGAGAGCATGACCGTCGACATGATCGACGCACTTCGCAAGAAGCTTCTCTAAGGATTTCTATTCAAGAGAGTTTACGAATTCACTCGGAGTAATGCCCGTCAGTTTCTTGAAACTGCGGGCTATTATTTTATAGTCCATGCCGAGGATTTCGGCGGCCTCTCCGGGCGAATGGCCGTCGATCATCAGGTCCTTCATCTTCTCCACCCTGAGAGCGATGACATATTGGTAGATCGAGGTGTTCATCTCGCGCCGGAAGGTGCTCTCCAGAAGGCGGCGCGACATCGGGACCAGGGCGACCATGTCCTCGACCGAGATGTGGTCGGTGATGTTGCTGTGGATGTATCGAAGGATCCTGCTGACATATTGGTTGGAGTGGACCACGGAATCCGTCGACCTCCTGGTCATTATGTACGAACTCTTTACGACTATGTTCCTGATTCCTCCTGCTCTTTCTTCAGAGGGCAGTGAAAGGAGTTCGTCGATCAGGCCTGCTGCAGAGTAACCTGCTTCTTCGATGTTGAGTTCGAGTGATGACAGCTGCGGAGAGCAAAGCTCACAGATGGATTCGTCATTCCCGATGCCAAGGATCATTACATCTTCAGGAATACGAAGACCCGGTTCGTGGCTAAGAGAATCCACTAAATAGAATGCCCTTATGTCGTCGCATGCCAAGATGGCCACAGGTTTAGGGAGAGAATTCACCCAGCTTGTAATCTTGACTGGATCGTAACGCCATGAAGCGTTAGGATCGGAGAATTCGTATTGCGACATTGAGGCCCGGGGAACCCTGCTCTTGATCTCATCGAAGAAACCTTCCCTCCTCTCCTCAGACCAGTTCTTGCCGTTCAGACCGAAGAAAGCATAGTTCTTGACCATCTTCTTGATGAAGTAATCGGCACAGAGACGTCCCGCAGTCAAGCTGTCGCCGCTTATCGTACAGACTGATGGAGATTGTGGGCAGTCCAAGGCAATCGGAAGAATGCCGTGGTGACCGAAGACGGAAGCTTCGTCGCATGATTGGAATTGGCCGATGATTGCATCGGCCTTCCAATCCAACGCAAAATCCAGGACTTGTCCCATCTTGCCATTATCACGCAATGACAGTGGCAATTTGTAGACAGTCCATGGATCTTGTTCCTGGGAAAACTTTGTTATTCCCTTCAGGAGCTTATTGGCGTACGATTCCGAAAAATCGGCCATCAGCAGCACCCGTGCCATGGTAGTTTTAGTTGGTCAGCAAAAACGTTAAAAGTTAGCGCAAATGTAATAAAAGCTTATCACATTTGCGCCACTATTTGCGATGCTAACTACACTAAAAGCGAAAAGGTGCTTTCAGGATCTACCCTTAATACGCAGCAATCGCCTCAGAGAAACGGTTTTCGAGGTCAGCAAGCAGGTACAGTCCGTCCGGATTCCTCTTCAATCCTTTCAGACGGATCGGGCAGGATGACGGATGATTATCCTTGCTCAGGATGGGCATGGAACGCAACTGCTCAGGGGTAGCATAGACCAGGTGCAGGTCTGCATAGACTTTCCCGTCGATTCCTTTCCACTTCCCTATCACAAGCTTGCAGCCTATCGGGGTCCTTTTCTCTATTGCATCCGGGAGATCATATTCCTCAGCCTGCAGGGCCGCCAGGACGCTGGCGATGTTGGAATCATGACCGCAGAGGAAGGAGAACTTCCTTCCCGGGGTACGCATCTCGGAAAGCATTGTTTCCAGAAGAGGGTGTGCAACGTTGACTGCAACCGACGGGGCCGTGAACAAGACATCTCCGTACCAATCCTTGACTGCGGCCATGCTCTCCCATTCCTCACGGCTGACGGAATGGCCGAAGCCGGCTGCCATGTCATCTGTTTCTTCATAGTACTGGAGGATCAGAGCATCCGAAGCCGAATTTGCCATCTTCAGTCCTCCCGTCATGGCTGGCTCCTTGAATACCTCCAGGAGGATGGCCAGGTCGTCGGTTCGGAAGGAGGTTGTGTCGTTGGCAGAAGCGGGGCTGTCCTTTATGTCCAGCACCTTCTCCAGGACGGTGTAATTGCGGGACATCTTTTCGCCAGCTCCGATAAGGCCCCTGTCGCCGCCCATAGCGGAGATTTCTGCAATGGCTTTCCTGCGGAAATTATCGTCTACCTTGGTCAGCTGGGGGTTGAAGACCGGATCCATGGTGCCGACCTGGCAATGATGTTCAACCTCAACGTTCGCGACCGGGAACATTCCGCTGGAAAAATACTGGGCTGTGGCTATGGTCCTCTGCATGGAATTGGCGTAGAAACGGACCGTTCCGGGGACCGGAATCTCGTTCTCCTTGACCAGACCCTCTTCAACGAGCCACTTACGGAAGAACTGTCCCATCTGAGTCTCGAGGACTCCTCCTCTCAAGGAGAGTTCGCCAGGAGCCGAAGTCCAGGGAAACCACTCGTGAGGAGTAATGCGTGAGAGTACCGATCCTCCACCTGAAAGAGGAGAACGGATGTTGTGACGGCTCAGGATGACCAATTCATCCAGTTCGTACCTATCGTCGAAACCAGCGGGACGGGCCATCCAGCCCTCCCTGGCTGCAGGAGCTTCTGAAACAGGCACAGCCTGCCTCACCCTGGGACTGCAGGAAAAAAGGCAGGCTGCCGCCAGTAGGATTAAAGTGATCCTTCTCATCCTGAATATCCTAGAATCTCAGAATGATGGTAGGATCGAGCGGATAACGTCCGAAGTCCTTGCCATAGATGGCCAGACCTCCGTCGAGATCGTCAGCGGGAACGGTGAAGCGAAGGGTCACCTTCCTGTCCCTGAGGATGTCCTCAGCAGGAACCTGGTTGAAAGGAATGTCCATCTTCACGAGCTCGCCATAGGAACCGGCCTCGCTCATGTTCCTCTCGTTGGGCTGGGCGCCCCATGAAAGGATACCCCTGTGGTCTGCGGGATCGTCGGCGAGATCACGCTTTCCAATCACCTTGCCGTTGATGGAGACCTCAAGCTTGGAAGGCCAGAGGATGTTGTCAGTCATCGCGTAGGAGTTAGGAGACTTGCAAGGATCGAAGGTTCCCTTTCCAAGCATGTAGTCACCCTGGATCTCGTCCCCATCCTTGTCCTTTCCGAACTGCTGCTTTGCAGAAGCCTCGAAGACCAGCTGGGCTGAACTGACTTTCTCAAGGTCGATGTCCTTGGGAAGGACGATGGTGTACTCGAAATAGCCGTGACCGAAACCGTCCACCTTGAGACCGTCGTAGATGGAAGTCTGCTTGGCGGACCACTCCTGCGCTGTGAAGGAAGCAGGAGCGAAGGTGAGGAGACGGGTATTCTCAGGTGCAGCATCCTTTCCGTCCTTCACCCTGAAGGTCGTGAAATTGCGATGGAGCACCTGGCCCTTGTCGTTCTTCAGGACCATCCTGAGCAGGTAGAGACCATTGGTCTCGGGCATGTGGACCCTCTGGTTGGCAACCGGAGCACTGAGGAAGGGTCCGAACTTAACAGGGATGGACTGGGTCTCGAAAGAGTGGAACTCGCCGAGGTTGTCCCATCCTACAAGTTCGGTGTCAAGAGTAAGGGCGCCGGGGTCCTTGTCGGTCATGAAGGAACCGTAGAAAGGAAGATCCACCCAGCTTCCAGCCTTGTTCACTGTCCAGAGATACTTGACAGGTGAGATGTAGTAGAGGCTCTGGAAGTCTGCGATGGTCATTCCGGGAACGAGATCGTCAAGGCCGTCGATCTTCGGAGAACGGTCGTACTTGACGTAGCCGTTCCACTCGTTGATGACATCGTGATGCTCGGTGTAGAGCCAGCCGGCGCACTTGGGATAGCGGCGGAAGGCATCCATCATGATGTGATAGTCCCAGGTGTAGTCGCAGTCGCCCGCGCTGCCCTGGTAACCCCAGACATTGCCGCACTCACTGTTGATCATCGGAGCGCCGTTCTGCTTGTTGCCACCTATGTAATTGAAGGTGCTTCCGGGGAAGGTCTTGTCGGAATATTCCTTGATGGTCTCCTCCCAGACAAAGCCACGGCAGTAGGCGTGCCATGAGTTGATGTCGGACTCGACATGGTCGTGGTTGCAGGCACTCTGGTCCTCCACAAGGCGGGAAGGATCGAGGCTCTTGGTCAGATGATACATCGAACGTACCCACTCCTGGGTCTCAGGAAGATAGGTTCCTCCCGTGCGGAGACCCCAGGTCTCGTTGAAATTGACCCATGCGAAGATCGAAGGATGGTTGTAGTCACGCTCGACCTGCTCGCGGAGGCAGTTCTCCCAGTCCTCGCGGGCCTCAGGAACGGGCTCTCCCCAGAAGTTGGGTGTGTCGGCCATTATCAGCAGGCCGAGCTTGTCAGCCCAGTAGAGTTTGCGCGGCACCTCCACCTTGATGTGGATGCGGTTTCCGTTGAGACCGACCTTCTTGGAAAGAAGGATCTCGTTCTTCATGAACTCGTCGCTGGGGAAGGTGTAGAAGCCTTCCGGATGGTAGCTCTGGTCCAGGCAAAGCTGGAGATAGAGAGGCTTGTTGTTGAGGGCGACGTAGTTGTAGTCGGCGCCGGGGAAAGGCATCACGCTGACCTTGCGCTGGCCGAAATAGGTATTCACCTCGTCTTCATCGCCAAGGGAAGCGGTGACTTCATAGAGGAAAGGATCGTCGAGATCCCAAAGATGCTGATCCTTGATGGGGACAGTGAAACTGGCCTTGTCCTTGCCGCCGATCTCAGCGGTGAAAGTGTCCTGGCCGCCTGTCTTGAAGGCAAGCTTGAAGGCCTCGCCCTGAGCTGCAGGAGCAGCGAGAGCGACATCGATCTTCACGTTCGAATTGTCGATGTCAGGAGTGAAATGAATGGAAGAGATGTAGTTCTCACCACGGGCCTCGAGATAGACAGTCTGCCAGATACCACGGGCATTGCCGTAACCTTGCTTTCCGTAGAGGTGGGCATCGCTGGAAGTGTCGTCTGCCTTGATCATGATCTGCTGCTTGCCGCCGAAACGGACGTCCTTCAGCTCACATTCGAAGGGAGTGTAGCCACCCTGGTGGCGTCCTATCTCCTGCCCGTCCAGCCAGACCTGGGTGTCCCAGTCGGAAGCTCCGATCACCAGGAAGACCCTCTTGCCCTTCCATGATTCAGGCACGGAAATCTCACGGCCGTACCAGGCAATGTCGCCCTTGTCCTCAACCTCGGAAAGCTTTGATCCCCAAGGGAAAGGAACGAGGATGCTCTGGTCCAGGACGGAACAGTCCTTGTCGGAAAGAGCCTTCGCTGCAAGGGACTCGTCAAAAGTAAAGGCCCAGTGGCCATTCAGATTCACCCATTGGGCACGTTCGAAATCCGGACGCGGATGCTCCGGAAGAGGGATGGACTCGGCGACCCTGGTGTCATTGCAGGCGCCCAGGAGCAAAAGGCTGAGAGCACAAAGAACAAGTTGAACCTTCTTCATGATATAATTATGTTTTGGTTATTATCGGAAATCAGCCATTTACAAATTTAATAAATTTCAGTCAACTCTGCTTGCAACATCTTCGATAATCAATCTGACCGGGCCGACAAGACCTGCCGGCTGCAAGGGTGAATCTTTCCTGAAATAGGTCCAGATCACAAAAGCCTTGCGGCCCTTGGAAGGGCGAGGTTCCCCTTTCAGGAACCATTCCGGGAACGCTTTCATGGCCCTTCCCATGTCCTCTCCCCTGTCTTCTCCCCACTCGAAGTCCGGATCGTACTGCTCGTCACCTATGAGCCGGTTGGCCCAGTTGTTGGTCACCGCCACCGAGACGGAGTTCCTGCCAGCCTTCAGGAAAGAGGTTATGTCGGTCTTGTAAGGAGGATACCATAGCACCGACACCTTCCTGCCATTGACGGACAGTTCAGAGATGTCATTCAATTCCCCGAGATCGATCATGATGCGACGTCCCTGATCCAAATCCCTCTTGCCGATCTCGAACTCGGTGGTGTAAGTCGCAGTCCCGGAGAAATACTTTATCCTGTCCTCGCCGCTCCGGCTGAAATCCTGAAGCTTGAAGCCTTTGATGCTGAACGGTTCATCCACCTTGGGAGCGAAATCCACATCCCAGACATCTCCGACCGGCCTGACCACCTCGGACTCAGGAACGAATAATTCTTCCTTTGCATAGCGGGTACTGATGCGAGGGATAACCACGAACATCGACTGCCCGGCAGCCAGGCTCACGCGGACCGAATCCTGTACTGCAGGCTCCGGAGCTATGAATATCTTTCCTGAATATGGATCCCAATACTCAGGCCGGCAGGCCGGATCCATCGGGGCGAGGGCCAGGGCCACAGGCTCAGTCCCTTGGTTTACAGCAAAGTAGATGTCAGAATCCGCCGTCCTGCGGTGAATCCAGTTCTCAGAACGATCCTCGAGGATTCCCTGCCTCAGCATCATCTGGCAGCGGGAAAGATAGGTAAAGAAAGCCTTTCCGGGCTCAAGCCAGGTCTGGTTGCGGCCGAAATGTGTACCCCACCATCCCATGCCCATTCCAGGCTGGTACCTGTCATCGAAAGGCTGGTGCACCCAGTGATGGAGGAACAGAAGATTCGCTCCTGAAACGAAGGCTCCGTCCGCGCTTTTCTTCAGGAACTTAGGATCTTCCGTGTAATGGCTGTCGGTCGGCCATCCGGTGAAAGCCTCTGCTCCGACGATATTCTTCCCATATTCACGGGCCTTGTCCACGATCGTCCGGGAGATTCGGCCAGAACTGTAAGTCCAGTACTCTCCCATGGGAAGGTCTGCGAGGGAGACCGATTCAGCCGTGTCGAACGGTCCTGTGTACGGCTCCCAGAACAGCTGCAAACCTTCTGCGTTTATCTTGTCACGGGCGACCTTGAAACCATTGTCGATGAACATCCTGCTGACGGTTTTCTTCATGTCGGCGTCAAAAGCCTTGGAAAACTTCCCTTCAGGGTCTGAATCCCTGAGGGCAAATCCGGGGACCGGATCATAGCCGTTCATCCCCATGAATATCTCCCGGAAGCCCTCAGTCCAGTTCTGGTCGCCAGCCTCGTAGCTGTCGATCAGAAGATGCGTGAATGAATCCCCGAAGTACTTTCCTACATGCTCCCTTAAAGGCTCCAGTACATTGTCCCAATGGTAAGATGAGATCTTCGCATTCATCTTGTCCGCCTCCAGGGTCTTTCCCAGTACATCTTCCGGGACAGGATGCGGGAAAGCCATCGTACAGGCATGGCCGATCCGGTAAACCGTCCATTCCCCTGTGGGAGCATCCCACTCCAGGGTTCCGGAGAGATCCATCTTTCCGGTCAGGTCGACAACCTCCTCCATCCCCGGGTTGTCCCTGACGGGGACAGCCATTACCGCAATGTCGTGGAGCTTGCTCGCCTTCTCTACCAAGTCAGTGTAGAACGAGAAAGAAGGCAGTTCCGGAACAGGAAGCGAGACCCTAACAGGCCGGCCTCCATCCACGGAGACCTTGCTCATAACAACAGTCTGCATCCCCTGGTCTTCCGAGATCCATGGGCCTCCGGTCGTACTGTAGCCGGGAGAATTATGCAGGCCTATCTTCAAGCCAAGCTCCCGGGCAACCTCGGCAGCATATTCAATGGCATCCCAATACTTCGGACTCCGGTACTCCTGGTCCGGCCAAGGGTTGTTCCCTATGGGATGTTCCGATTCCTGAACGGCGGATGTGAGATTGAAAATGGTAGCTCCGGCGATTCCGGCCTCCTTCATAGCCTCAAGATCCCGACGTATTCCTTCCTTCGAGAAATCCGGTCCCATCCAGTGCCACCACACATAGGGCCTGTACTCCATCGGAGGCTGGACGAACATCCCTGCAAGACCGTCAACGTCTTGAACGAGAGATGGTTTGCCTGAGGCTGCAAAACGTAACCAGTCCATGCTGAACAACTCCTCTCCTTCTTCCTCACCATCCAGGCTCTCAAACTCCATGCGGACAGCATGCACTCCCTTGATCCTTGAAATCTTCGCCGAAACAGTGCACCGGCCCATCGACGGCGGGACATCTATTGTCCCAAGCTGGCGTCCTTCTTCCCCGTCCTCGAGTATTCGAATCCTTCCTCCCTTTCCAGAACGGACATGGACGGTAACCAGACGAGCTCCCTTTCCGAAATCCAGATATTTCCAGACGGCAGAATCTCCGGAACGGATGCCGCCGAGTTCTTCGCAACCGAACTTGTCATCAACTCCACGGATGCGGACATTCCCGCCCAGCAGGCAAGCCCTGGCAGCATCTACCATGGAGAATGCATCCAACGGACCAGCAGCCCCCTGCGAAGTCATCTCGACCTCGTCGATCGTTCCATCTTCGTTGAATCTTATCGGCTCGATGCATGCCTTCCTCATCGACCGGCTGGCATGGGTGGACCGGTGGTACAGGACGTACCACCTGTCGCCGAACTGCACAAGGGAACCATGATTGTTCCAGGTCTCCGGATCACAGCCGGCATTGTCTATGATAACTCCCTTGTACTCGTAAGGCCCAAGAGGCGAGGTGGACATCGAATAGCCCAGGCAGGTCGGCCGTCCCTTCCTGCTTATGTCGGCATAGATGAAATAGTAGTACTTCCCGCGCTTGATCACATAGCTGCCTTCATGGAAATGATGGTCTTTTTCCGTGACGATCCCGTCCACCACCGTGGACAAGTCGAGAGTCTTCATGTCGGGATTCATCTTTGCTCCCTTCGCAGAAAACTGGCCCCAGAAATAATAGGCCTGTCCATCATCGTCAATGAATATGTTCGGATCGATCTGCTTCGGCCCTTCGATCTTCACGGCATCACGGAACGGACCCGTAGGAGCATCCGAGACAGCCACGAACTCATCTCCTCCTGGATTCTCGAAGTACAGGTAGTAGGTACCGTCCTTATACATCATGTCAGGAGCGTAAATGGTAGTTTCCCACTTCAGAGAATTAGGATGAAGGGTCCACTCCTTCAGGTCCCCTGAAGAAAGTACATGGTAGCGGTCGGAGCAATAATGCTTCGGCTCAAGGTCCAGGGATCCGTAGATATACAGCCTTCCGTCGAGTCCCACACGTGAGGTAGGATCGGCAATGTAGACTCCTGGCGGAGAGATGGGATTCTGAGCCAGGGCCGCAAGGGAGAGGCAAAGGAACGAAAGTACAACTATGATTTTCCTCATGGTATTCCAATTTCTTCCGGTCAATACTCAATGACGATCTCCACAGGGCCCAGCAAACCTGAACTCTGCAGCCGGCCAAACATGGAAGACTGCGAGAATACGGTCGTCGGGAAGGCCGCCGCCGAGGCAAAAAGCAGGATCAACTGCTTGATTATGGTCATCCTTTTCATTTGAACATGTATGGTTTTCCGGCTTTGAAACTGACTGTCTTCCTGACATCGCCGTAGCGGACAGTGTATTTGCCCGAGAAATCAGGAGTCACGGTAGCACCCTGCAGGACTCCGTCCTTCCAAGAGATGTCTACCGTGTACCCTCCGCGGGCACGGAGTCCCTTGACTTCTCCGTCACTCCATGAAGAGGGCAGGGCGGGAAGGAGATGGATCTCTCCGGAGTGGGACTGCAGGAGCATCTCAGCTATGCCGGCAGTTCCACCGAAATTGCCGTCGATCTGGAATGGAGGATGGGTGTCAAAGAGGTTGTTCTGGGTTGACTTGGACAGCAGGGCATTGACATTCGCCCCGGCCTCTTCCCCGTCACGGAGACGGGCGTAGAAATTGATCAGCCAGGCCCTGCTCCATCCTGTGTATGACCCCTGGCGGGTGACTGGATCTTCATTGTACTTACGCCTGCGCTCTATCGTCCGCTTTGCTGCTGCGAACAGTTCAGGATTGCGGTCGGTGATGACGGTTCCTGGATAGAGCCCGAAAAGATGGGACATGTGTCGATGGCCGGGCTCTACTTCTTCATAATCCTCGATCCACTCCTGGATGGTGTTGTAGCGCTGCCCGATCTTGATCGGAGGGAGCTTGCGAAGGGCATCTTCCAGCCTGACGGCGAATGCCTTGTCCTCTCCGAGCAGTCCGGCCGCCTGGATGCATGCGCGGAAAAGTTCCGTCGCGATTTCCACGTCCATGGTGGCTGAATATGTCAGGTTGAACCTCTTTCCGTCAGGCATCTTGTAGGCGTTCTCGGGAGAGTTGGAAGGAGCTGTTGCGAGATAACCGTTCCTGTCAGTGATCATGAAGGAAAGCAGGAATTCAGCTGCCTCTTTCATTGCCGGATAGGCCTGTGTGCGGAGATATTCCTTGTCACAGGTGAACTGGTAATGGTCCCAGAGGTGGAGTGTCAGCCATGGACCTGCGATAGGGAACGTTCCCCAGCCCACTCCGTCACTGATGGAAGTGTGCCCGAACGGATCGGAAACATGGTTCACGGTCCATCCTTCGGCGCCGAAGGTCTTCCTGGCTGTGACCCTGCCGGGCACCCTGATGGCGTTGATCCAGTCTGAATAAGGAATCACCGTCTCAGAGAGGTTGCACACCTCGGCCGGCCAGTAGTTCATCTGGATGTTGATGTTGGTGTGGAAATCGGAGTTCCAGGCAGCGTTCATGTCCTGGTTCCATATTCCTTGAAGATTGGCCGGCAGGACCCCGGGCCGGCGGGAAGATCCTGCCAGCAGGTAGCGGCCGAACTGGAAATACAGGGCCGCGAGCGCCGCGTCCGAACCTCCTTCCTTCATGGCCGCAAGTCTCTCATCCGTAGGAATATCCGATCGTGAAGGGTCACCGAGAGTAAGGGAGACACGCTCCATGACGGAAGAATGGTCCTGGGTATGGCGTACCCGAAGATCCCGGTAAGAAAGTGAAGAGACTGCTTCCAGCTGGTTGGCACAAAGGCCGTCAGGATCGATCGACCGGTCGAAATTGAGCCTGGACATGTAGTAATCGGTGTTCATAGCCACCAGAAGGACTACCTCGTCAGCCTTCTCGATGTAAACAGCATCTCCTGCTGCGACGGTGTAACCTCCCTTGCTTCTGACTTTTATCCTTCCGGCGAACTTCATGTGAGGGCCGGGCTCTCCGGCACCCTGGTCAGGCAGGTCGACGATCTGGCCCCTTATGACGATCTCGTCGTTACCCTTGACGGTGACCGAGGCGTCTTTCTGCCTCTTGTAGGAAGCCTTGAAGGTCAGGGCACCCTTGCGGTCGGCGGTCAGCCTTACCACAAGGACATTGTCAGGAGCCGAAGCGAAAACTTCCCTCCTGAATCGGATTCCCCCGGCTGAATATTCAGTCGTGGCTATTCCCGGAATCAGGTCAAGGGAACGAACATAATCCTTTGTTCCATCCGGGAAAACAGACTTCCACTTAGTGCTCCCGCGGTCGAAGAAATCCAGGTCAAGTTCTCCAAATGTCTGGTAGGAACGTATCCTGAGTGGATCTCCAGCCAAGTTTTTCTGGGCTAGCTCATTGGCTTCGGCGATCTTTCCATCCAGCAGAAGTCGCTGGATTTCAGGCATTATCCCTGCTGCATCTGCATTACCATCAGCAGGGCTTCCTGCCCAGAGGCTTTCTTCATTAAGCTGGACAGTCTCGTTCCAGGGATCTCCGAAAACCATGGCCCCTATGCGCCCGTTTCCGACCGGGAGAGCTTCATTCCAATCCTTGGCCGGCTGGCGGTACCACAACGTAGTTGACCTGTCAAGACCCGAGAATGATGGATCGTAAACGAAATCGTCGAAATAAGCTGTTCCTGCAGGAGAATCGATGTTGTAGCTGAAAAGAGCCACCCTGGCACCTTTCCAGTACCCGAAATGAGCCTGGAATGGATCCCAGGCCTGGGTGAACTCATTCCCGTCCGTACTATAGAAGAACCTGAACTCATTGACCTCGGTGTCGAAGGTCAGGCGAAGCCAGACCTTTCCGGAAGCATATTCACCTACCGGGACGAACTCTCCGTCCTTCCCTACGGTCAGCATTCTGGAGCCGCCTTCCTGATGGATTCCTATGCAGAAATTGTCGCGGCCCATGCAGGAAAGACCTGCGAACTGACCGTCTGCAAAGCTTTCCGGATCCAGGCAGACAGTGTAGGAGCCTGTCAGTCCCATGATCTTCTGTGTGATGGTGTTGCGGGCCTTGCGGAAAGAATCCGCCTTCAAGGCATCGATAGCCAGCCACCCTTTGCGGCGGGTCAGGGACCAGGCGCCGTCGACCGGATTGTGGTTGATCTGCCACTGGAGGCCGAGCCTGGAGGATGAGAAGTCGTCAGAAGCTGCAGGGAGGAATGGCTTTACCGGTTTCTTGGTCTTCGGCATTGTCCAGCCTTTCACCGGCTCACCCACTCCGTTTCCATCGTAATCCTCGCCAATCACGGGCCATCCGTCCTCCCAGTGCATAGGCTGGAGATGGACCACCCTGCCGAGAGGATCCCTGTGCTGGAAATGCAGGAACCACCATTCTCCGAAAGGTGTGTCGACAATCGAACCCTGATGAGGTCCGTTGATCCCGGTCGAGCCTGTCTCCAGCACGATCTTGCGCTCATAAGGACCGTAGATGTCTTTCGAACGCAGCACCGTCTGCCATCCTTGCTGGACTCCGCCTTCAGGGATGCTCAGATAGTACCAGCCCCCGAACTTGTGGAATTTGGTACCTTCGGCGACGGGACCTTCGTAGACCGTAACTCCCTCATCCAGAAGTTCCTTGCCGTCGGCAGACATCTTGTGGACTATTATCGGGCCGGCGCCCACGCGGCTGTGGCCGAGGTACGCCGTACCGTCTTCATCCCAGAATGGGCAGGGATCTTCCCAACCGGAGATGGCCTTGACGCAATGCAGAGGTTCCCACGGGCCTTCGGCCTTTTTGGCCGAACTCATGAACAGTCCCTCGTCCGGAGTGCAGAAGAAGACATAGAAGCGGCCGCCATGGAACCTGATGCTTGGAGCCCAGGAGCCTTTTGAATATTTCTCCATGGAGTCCCAGCCCGGAAGGTCGAACCTGTCATAGATCTGGGAGATAAGCTTCCAGTTCACGAGATCCTTGGATTCAAGGACCTGCATGCCCATGAAATGGAAGTCGGAGGCCACCATGTAATAGGTGTCTCCGACTCGTGTCACATCAGGATCTGAATAATCTGCTGCAAGGACAGGATTCTGGTACCTGCCATCACCCGTGTCTCCCCATGAAGGGATCCGGTCCCGCTGGGCACTCAGACCTACACCCAGAAGGAGCAGCGATGCAGAAAGCAGTAACGTCTTCTTCATGATACTCATTTCCAGTTCCTTAAAAACAGTGTACACTTGGCAGGATGATCGGTGTTGATGAAATCGACTCCCATCCTGAAAAGAGCGACATAAGCCTCTTCTCCGTCCGGGGCTCCCCAGAAACGGATCGGCTTACCGACTGCATGGCATGCATCGATGGCAGCTGCAACTGCATCATAATCAGCCTTATCCATTCTACCCTGGCCTTTCCAAGTCTTTGCATGGTGCTTGAAATAGGTGCTGATCATGGCTATCCTCTCAAGCTGCGCAGGGGTGTAATTCAGTTTCCCGTCCTTGAAATCTCCGTCGAACCAAACCCAGGAAGGCCATTTGCTGAAATCTTCAGGGGCTGGAATGGCGCCGGTGATCACGAGCCTTACTCCGCCTTCAGAAGCGAAGACATCCGGATACTCTCCTGCGATCGCAACGACTCCTGAAAGAGATTCAGCTGTCTTGACGTCCACGACAAGTTGCAGGCGCCCTTCGCTGTCCAGCCACATCCGGCCTCCGTTACCTCGGAAAAGCAACGCTATGGGCTCAATGTACATTGCCCGCAGGTTACGCTTCGGAGTAAGGTCCTCGCGGTTGTGCGCAACGAGTATCTCTCCGTCTTTGAGATACACGTCGGCCTCGATCGAAGTGCAGTGCTGGGAATAGGCCTCCCAGAACGGAGCCATGTGGTCGTAGTCATTGTGGGAATGGATCGCAACCGGACGCTGCGCGTATGCTCCCGCGACAATTGTCAGGGAAGCAAGGAGAGAAATAATTTTACGCATATTCAGACTTTATCTATTTCGAGGATTTTTCTTCCTTCCTGGCTTTCTGCTTCTCGAACTTGGCCTTGTAGCCCTCGAGGATCTTCTGCTCCTTGGCCTCGCGCTTTGCACGTGCCTTCAGCATCTTCTCCATCTTGATCCTCTGCTTTTCCTGCTGCTTTGCCGCTTTCTTGGCTGCTTTCTCGGCATCCTTCGCATCCAGGGCAGCCCACTTCGCCTCCTTCCTGGAGATCCTTTCCTGCCTGGCCTTTTCCTTTTCAGCCTGCTTTGCCTCCCTTTCAGCCTTCTGCTTAGCCTTCAGCTCCGCCTTGGGATCGGTAGGAATCTTTGCCTTAAGAGCTTCAATGCTTTGGCCGTTCAGCAGGGAATCTATCTGTTCGGCACCAAGTACGAGTGTGTCCGCATTCTCTGACAGAGGTGTAACCGTGGTGTCCTTCGGAGCGGCAGGTGCTGAAGGAGCAGCCTCGTCCCCTATGTCCTCACTTTCCTTGTTATCAGCCTCAAGAGAAGCCTGCATGGCTTCAAGCGCCTTCTGTTCTTCCTCCTGGCGCTTGCGCTCGGCCTGACGTTCCCGCTTCTTCTGCTGGGCAGCCTTCAAGTCCTTGTCAAGTTGCTCTATGTAGCCGGGGAAATATTCATCGGTGTACTTGAAGACCGGGCGCTGGATCTTCATGTACTTATCTCGCTCCGTCTCCCTTGGAACATACGAAGTGACATCTTCCGGTCCCTTGGGACGCTTTTCCGGCTGCCACTGGAATCCTTTCAGGACCCGCTCGTCCTTCCTGAGCTGAACTACCGGATAAGCATCGCTCTTGACATCCTCGAAATAATTCAGATCGTAGAGGTTCCCGTCCTTGAAGGTTGCAGTCAACATCTTGGCTTCGAACTTGTTGACAGTCGCCAGGGAGCCGTTCTCTTCCAGAAAGAAGACTCCGGAAGAGCCTCCCATCGAATCAAACCGGCTGAGTCCTCCGGTAGAATCGAAATATGCCATCATCTCGGTACCCTTTATCTGGTCGAAGAAGAGCGAATCTTCCTGGAACGCAATGAAGGCATTGGACATCAAGCTGGCTTTTTCAAGGCTGCGGTTCTTGATCACCACCGAGATGCTGTCCGATGAATACTGCCTGCTCGTCTCGTTCCAGACAATGGGACTCTTGTAGAGGCGGACGAGTGAATCCAAGTCATTGTAGACGAGGGAATCGCATGCAACCTGCATGTCCTTCTTGAACACCTTGACATTTCTCAGGCACTGCAGGAAACCGATCCTGGTAGTGTCTTTGAGCTGATTCGACAGTGAGTCAGCTGCAGCCAGGGAATCCGGGGCGGCCGTTGCAAGGGAATCCGGAATCTGCAACAGAGGAACTTCGTTTTCCATCTCAAAGGCAGCCGGGAGGAAAGGTTTGTCTTTTCCTCCTGATGCCCTGCCCATCGCAGCTGCAGCATTGGGATCCTCTTCCAGAAGCTTCTGCAGAGCTGCCTCAGCCGCAGCCTTGGCCTCTTCAGCAGCCTTCCGCCTGTATTCAGTGATAGGATCGATGTTAATATCTTTCAGCCTTTTCTCGGCCGAAGACAGTTCATTTTCCGGAACGTCACACTTCGGCACAGTCCAGTAGATCAGCTCATCACCTCCGATGTAGACGGTGTCCCTGCCGGCCTTTTCCTCCGAAACGGCGATGACCGCAGGGTCACGGGTCATCCGTATGAACTGAAGGGAATCGATGTACTGCATGTACCCGGCAACGGCGGCAACTTTCCTGGTGGTGTCAAGGAGTTCCACATTGCCGAACATCTCGGCATTTTCCGTCAGGCGATTATAAACAAGCGAATCGGACCATGCCTCCTGTGTCTCAGTCAGGATGTGGACGTTGCTGGTGAACGTGAAGACCTCAACCTTGCGGTCGTACCATCCGGAATCGGAAGACAGCATGTTGTTGTCCCTCCATGCATGCGTGTTGTTGGTAAAGACCGCCACACTCGTCTCAGTGTTGAAGTCCAGGGACCTGGTCTTCACGAACACCGAATCGGTGAACATGTTGACGTTGCCGTAGAAGTTGAACGTCTTTATCTTGGAATCATAGGTCCCCTCGGTGCTCTCGATCAGCTGGCCGTCCTTATCCTTGAAAGCACCACCGCGGACGAAGGTTGCCACGCTGTCCTTGGTGTTGTAATCAAGGTATCTGGTGCGAAGGGTGTTCTTGTCCTTGTCCTGGAGCTGTACCAGCGTACCACGGAACTGGGCCAGATTGTCATCTATCAGGTAGTCCAGCTTGTCGCTGCTGAGGACTGTCCTGTTCTGTATGATCTTGACATGGCCGATTGCCTTTATGACGTTCTGATTGACATTCCAGAGGGCTGTGTCGCAGAGAAGCAGGGTAGCATTGTGTTCGAAACGCACATGTCCCAGTGCCTTGCGGAAGCTTTCGCCGTCCTCGTCCACCTGCTGGAGCTTGTCGCATCCGAGAAGACGCACGAGGGAATCCCTCCGCTCGTTCCTCTGGGCGAAAAGGCTGCAGGAGAGCAGGATCAGAATTACAGAGAATATTATCCTCCCCCGCGACATCAGTCTTCGGAGAACTTGGAAGCCCACCCGGAACGATGGAAATCACAGTCCTTGAACATCGGATCGATCACCACTCGGGTCTCGGCGATCTTCTTGTCCAGGAATTCATCGATGGCAGCCATCTGTTTGGCGCGCTTCACTTCCGACTGAAGCTGAGAGAAATCATCATTGAAGGTGGCAGTGTGGGCGGGAATGATCTTGTCCACCCGGATGATCTTGTAGTTGGTCTTGCCCACGACAAAGTCCTTTTCCTGGTCCTGACGACCGTCATTGTCGGTAGACTGGACAGGCGTGGAGATCTCGCCTTCCTTCAGGTCCTTGATCGCCATGTAATCCTCAGGCTTGAGCTGGTCGATCTCGAAATAGGCAGAACCTGTGTTAGGATCGGACATCTGGCCTCCGTTGGTCTTGGTCGGTGCATCCTGTGAATAGAAGTTCGCGGCCATCTTGAAAGTAACAGCACCATTCAGGATCTCCGTACGGAGGCTGTCGAGAGTCTTGAAAGCCATCTCACGGTCCTGGGTGGTGTACTGAGGTTTCATCAGGATGTGACGGGCGTTGAACATGTCACCCTTCTTCTCGATAACTTCGATGATGTGGAAGCCGTCGGGGGTCTCGACTATCTGTGAGATCACGCCGGGCTTCAGGGCCATCGCGGCATCAGAAAAGACGGGCCAGAAGATGGACTTGGAAGCCATACCCAGCTCTCCTCCCCTACGGGAACTGCCGGGATCCTCCGAATACATCCTCGCCAGGGTGGAGAACTTCTCCCCGTTGATGATCCTCTCCCTGAGCTCAAGGAGTTTCTCGCGCACGGCAAGGTCTGCGGCTTCGCGGTCCGGATAGAGGCAGATCTGGCTGAGCTGGTACTTGATCGGAACTATGGGCAGATTGTTGGTGTCGACAGTGTCGAGATATCCCTTGACATCGTGAGGGGTCATATCGGGAATCTGCTTCATGATCTGGGCCTGCTCTCCCTGCGTGAGGCTCATGTCCTCGTACTGTTTTCTCCAGTCCTGACGGAGACGGTAAAGCGGCTTGCCGAAATATTCCTCAAGTTTCTCCTCACCGCCGAGATAGGTAAGGAACTGGTCTATCCTCTGGGACAGCATGGCATCCACGTTGGCCTGGTCCACGGTCAGGGAGTCGATCCTGGCCTGCATGAGGAAGAGTTTGGATTCCAGGATGCTCTCCAGAACCTCGCAGCGGACATTCTGGTCGGAGGACAGTCCCTGTGCTCCCCTTTCCTTCACTGAAGACTCAATGTCGGAGATCATTATCGCCTCGTTGCCTACCACGGCCACGGTCTTGTCGATGTATTTGTATTTCTGCGCAGAAGCCATCGTGCATGCGAACACGACGGCCATGAGTGTGAGAGTAGCTTTCCTTGTCATTTCTAGCTAGTAAATTTCAAAATTCCCCTTGACAGAGGCATCTTCTATCAAGTCTCGTTCCAAAGTGGAAAGAAGGTCGTGCTTACGGCCGCTGATTATTATGTCCTTAATGTTCTCTTCACAGAAATCTATCGGAGCTGTCTCTCCGGCCTTTACCATGTCGGCAACAAAGGCCACGCAGACATTACCTTCCTGGTCGGGGATCTCGATGAATGATCCGCTCTTCCTGGACAGCATCTCGACGTAGTCAACTCCGAACTCGGCAGCCAGGGACGCAGCGTCCATCCAAGCGCCGGAAAAATCCAGGTAGCGCCGGGCGGAATTGAATGCCACGCTGTCGGCAGCGATCACATCCTCCACATCCGATGAAGACATCAGCCTCTTGATCTTCTGGAGATTGGGAGAATCCTTCGCAATCTTCATGAACCTGACCTTGAGCACCGGACGCTCAAGGGTGAAATTCTCCTTGTGGGTGTTGTAGTAGTCATTGATCGCGGCAGAAGTGACTGTCGTGTCCAGCCTCTCCGCAACATATTTCTGCTCGTAGCGGTACCTCAGCAGGGACTGGCGGTAGGCCTCCAACTCCTTTGAGACGTCCTTGTCCTCCTTGCCCAGTTTCTGTTCGGCAATGTCCTGGAAAGCCTTGTCGGTAGCCCAGGAATGGATGTAGAGCCCGGCCAGACGGGTGCTGTCCTCAGCACTGATTCCATTCGGGATCAGATCCTCCAGCTCGGAGCGGTAGAGCTTGTGTCCGCCCAGCTTCGCAACCACCTCTCCGTCATGAATATACGACTGTACCGCCTTGCAAGACGGCAAAGCCAGGACAGCGACGGAAAAGAGAGCTATGAGCAGGCGGCGTGACATCGGGAATTATCTTGAATAATTGGGGGCTTCCTTGGTGATGGTCACATCGTGGGGATGGCTCTCAAGGAAACCGGCAGTCGTGATGCGTACGAACTTGGCGTTCCTCAGATCCTCGACAGTGTGGGCGCCGCAGTATCCCATTCCGGCCCTGAGGCCTCCGACGAGCTGGTAGACAACCTCGGAAACGGTACCCTTGTAAGGCACCTGGGCAACTATTCCTTCAGGAACAAGCTTCTTTATGTCGGCTTCCATGTCCTGGAAATAACGGTCCTTGGAGCCCTGTTCCATGGCCTCGAGGGAACCCATGCCACGGTAAGACTTGAAACGGCGGCCGTTCATGATGATAGTCTCGCCCGGAGACTCCTCGGTACCGGCGAGCAGCGAACCGGCCATGATGGTACCGGCTCCGGCTGCAAGAGCCTTGACGATGTCTCCTGAATATCTTATACCTCCGTCAGCGATGACAGGGATGCCGGTGCCCTTGAGGGCCTCGCATGCCTCCATCACAGCAGTAAGCTGAGGGACACCGATTCCGGCGATGATCCTGGTAGTACAGATGGATCCGGGACCGATTCCGACCTTCACTGCCTTGACTCCTGCGTCTGCAAGGGCCTTGGCGCCCTCTGCGGTTGCGACGTTGCCTGCTACGATCTGGAAATCCTTGAAGGCCTCGCAAGCCCTGCGGACCATCTGGATAACGCCCTCGGAATGTCCATGGGCAGTGTCGAGGACCACTGCATCAGCTCCGGCGTCGACCAGCATGCCGATCCTCTCTATGGTGTCGGACTTGATCCCGGCTGCGGCAGCCACCATGAGGCGGCCCTTGCTGTCCTTGGATGCGATGGGATTGTCCTTGATCTTCATGAGGTCCTTGTAGGTGATCAGACCGACCAGCTTGCCGTCAGCATCGATCACGGGGAGTTTCTCGACCTTGCTTCTCTGGAGAATCTTGGTAGCCTCTGAAAGGGTGATGCCCTTCGGAGCGGTCACAATGTTCTCAGTTGTCATGATGTGGCTCACGGGCTCTGCCATGTCCTCCTGGAAACGGAGGTCCCTGTTCGTCACTATTCCGATAAGGAATCCGTTGCCGTCCACCACGGGGATACCACCGATGTGATGCTTGCTCATCATTGCAAGGGCTTCTCCGACAGTTGCATCAGGACGGATGGTGACAGGATCGTAGATCATGCCGTTCTCAGCCCTCTTGACCCTGCGGACCTGCTCGCACTGCTGCTCGATAGGCATGTTCTTGTGGATGACGCCGATACCTCCGGCCCTGGCCATTGCGATAGCAAGATCTGCCTCGGTCACGGTGTCCATAGCAGCGGACACTACCGGAGTGTGGAGCTTTATGTCAGTCGTGAACCACGACGAAACATCCACGTCGCGGGGGAGTACATCTGAATGTGCCGGAACCAACAACACGTCATCGAAGGTCAGTCCTTCGGAAATCTCTCTGTTTACGAACTTCGCCATTATGATCAGTTTAATTGAGCAAAGTTACGAAAGATCCGTAAAAATACCAAAGCGGATTACTGGCTTGCAGGGAAATAATACGGATTCGAAAAGATTGAAACAATTCCGGAGCCTTCTTCGTCGATGTGACCGATGATGCGCCTGGCAAGAAGGGGCTTCCTGTCATAGAAATCCGTGTCACGCCGGTCGAGGGAACTGATCCTCACCACCTGTGAAGAATGGATAAACCTTCCGCCCCCGATGTAGATGCCCACATGGGTGGCTTTCGCGGGAGCCTCTTCAGTTGCTTCCCTGCCCCAGAAGACCAGATCCCCGGGCTCGAGGGCGCTCCAGTCCACCTCACCGGAAGCATTGAACAGCCGTACATCAGCACCGATCCTGCCCTGCTGGGAAGCGTTCCTTGGCAGAAGTACCCCGTTGGAGAAAAAGACACTCCTGGTAAGTCCGCTGCAATCGACATTCTTGATGGAAGTTCCGCCCCAGAGATAAGGCACCCCGAGGAACTGCCTCGTCGTGGCCTCTATGTCCCTGGCGAAGCTCCTTGGATCCTTGCTCGCGGCCTTCCTTTCCTTGGCCCACCTGTAGAAGACGTCCACATCCCCGGCTGGTACATAACCGGTCTTTCCCGAAGGAAGGACTACCCCAACGAACTTCCTGGTCAGGACCGCACGGCCTTCTTCATAACCCTTGTAACGTCCATGCGTGTGGGTGATGGTCTTGTACATTATCCTGACGATGTCACCCATCAGCAGCTCGGAGACGATCCCTGATTTCAGGGACGGTTCCTCATAGACGTGTGAATATGGGACTGTGCAGATGTACTTCGGAGCCTCGAGATAGTCTTTGATCTCCTTGTCGGTCATCGGGACGAGCCCCATGTCGGTGACCCATGCGGTGTAGGGTTCTGGAGTCTTGACCTTCACCCAATAACCCTCCTTTCCAAGGACCTCCACCACGGTACCCATCAGGGCCTGGTCGCCGAGTTCGGCGGCATAGTCCGGATTCTCCCTCATCATGTTCGCCGAGAACTCCACCACCGCTCTTTCCTGAGCATGGAGGCAGGGCGGGAGGAGCAACAGGGCCGACACTATAAGATATGCAGCGTGCTTGTTCATCATGATTGTAAAAATATTCACAAATCGCTACTTTTGCAAGGTTATGATCGATTTTCCCGAAGGCAAGAGGTACAATTCGTTCGCCGGGCTCTATCGCAGAAGGTTCGGTGAAAGGTTGCAGAAGCTGGTCCTGGATGCCGGTTTCAGCTGCCCCAACAGGGACGGCACTCTCGGGACCGGAGGCTGCACCTACTGTGACAACGCCGCCTTCCATCCCGGCTACAGCACGGCCGGGAAATCCCTTTGGGACCAGATCGACGAGGGCATCGAATTCCATCGCAGGCGCTACCCCAGAGTCAAGCACTATCTTGCTTATTTCCAATCATATTCCAACACCTACGGACCCCTCGACAAGTTAAGGAAGCTCTACGAAGACGCCCTTTCGCACCCCTCTGTGGTCGGACTCGTGATCGGCACCCGCCCCGACTGCATCGACGAAGAGAAGCTCGACTACCTCGCCTCCCTTCACTATCATCCTGAGCGAAGCGAAGGATCCAGGCGAAGCGAAGGATCCTTCCCCGTCATCACCATTGAATATGGCATCGAATCCTGCTACGACAGCACCCTTGAGAGGATCAACCGCGGCCACGACTTCGAATGTGCCCGGAGGGCAGTGGAAATGACAGCCTCCAGAGGGCTGGACGTCGGGGCGCATTTCATCCTGGGCCTGCCGGGCGAAACCAGGGAAATGCTTCTGGACCAATGCGCTGTTATCTCTTCCCTGCCACTTACCTCGGTAAAACTCCATCAGCTCCAGATAGTGAAGGGGACGAAGATGGAAGTTGAATATTCAAAGAATCCGGAAGAATTCCTGCGCCTTTCGCTCGATGACTATCTCGACCTTGTGATCGACATCCTTGAGCGGCTCCGGCCCGACCTTTACATCGAAAGGGTCGCAGGGGAAGTTCCCCCGCGTTTCGTCAGCGAGACCCCCTGGGGACTCATCCGCAACGACGGGATCCTGCGCCTCCTCGATCAACGTCTCGAAGAGCGCGACACCTGCCAGGGACGGTTATACAGGCCCTAATGAATCAGTTTTCAGAAGCTAAAAGGGTGATGATTCGGTCGATGACCGGGTCTACCTTGCTGGCCGGCACCAGGGTGTTGTTGGTCATGACCGAAAAGACTATCGTCTCCGCCTTGGACCCGACGGAAGGCTCGATGTAACCGCTGAAGCAGCGCACTCCGCCCATGGATCCGCTCTTGAGATGCACCCTGGACTTGACCGACTCGCTTTCACCACGAAGCCTGGACTCGTAGTGCCGCCCGCCCGGCTGGCCGAGAGTCTCGATGTAGTCTCCGAATGCAGGGCTGTCCATCATGGAAGACAGGAACTTGACGAAATAGGCGGGAGAGACGTAATTGTACCTCGAAAGGCCGCTTCCGTCGTCGATCTGCTGGCCGGAAGGGTCTGCCCCGATCTTCTTCAGCACGTCGGTCATCGCGGCCTTGCATGAATCCGGACTCGCGGAATGCCTCAACCTTCGGCCAAGGATCCTGAACATGGTTTCCGCATAGAAATTGTCGCTTTCCAGGAGGGTCTCCCTGACAATTCTCTTCAACGACGGGGAATAGGACATCCCTATCATCTTGAGGTCGTCGACCTTCGCAGCGTAGGGGCCGTTCGCCAATGAGGAGAGATCGCTTCTGACCCTTCCATTGCGCACGTCGGCGCAGCCCAGGGAGACTTCCACACCGGTTGAACGGAGATACTCACAGAAGAAATGGGCGCAGGTGTAGGCTCCGAACTTGTTGGAGAACTCCTCTGTCTTGGGCTTGCGGTCGATAGCGAAAGACCCGCGGACTTCAGCATAAGGCTGGAATTCGGAGGTGAACATGTAGAGCTGGTCTCCGGTTCCGGTCTTGCCGGTCTTTCCGAAAAAGCCGTATTTCATCCACGGAAGCGAGGGGTAGGAAACAATGTAACTGACAGCGGAACCGACCGAAGGTCCTGCAGAAACCTTCATGTCGATTGCATTCTCGTAGAAACAAAGCCCGTCACCGCCGGTGCCGTAAGCCGTGCCGATGTCCTGGTAGGACCAGGTGTCACGGTCGATGGGGCCGTCGAAATAACGGCCGTCACCGATGACCCTGCCATTGATCTTCTTGATCCCGGCCTTGTCAAGAAAGCCCTTCCACTGCGCGAAAAGCCTTTCTTTGGTAAGGGCGATGGAATCCTTGGAGGCGACAGTGGGGTCTCCCCCGCCGACGATGTAGAGGTCCCCGTCCAGGACACCTTCCTTGAGGGTTCCGCTGTAGCCTATCCTGGTGGTGAATTTGAAATCCGGACCGAGCTGGTGCATGGCGGCTCCGGAAGTGATGAGTTTCATGGTCGAGGCAGGCACGAGCCTCCCTCCGGAGTTCCAGGCAGCCACCGTGTCACCCCCTTCAGTCATAGCCAGGACACCGAAGGATGCACCTCCCAGGACATCATTCTTCGAGGCCAGTTCAATGTACTTCTGGGCCTTGCTCTTGACGGCAGCCTTCCTGGCGGCAGGCACCTGTGCGGAGACTGAAACGAGAGAAACGGCCGCCAAGAATGCGGCAAATGTCATTTTAAGGATTCTCATATTCACAAATTTAGCAAAAAACACTAACTTTGAACTTCCATAACATCATCAATGAATATGAAAAAGTGCGTTCTCGTGTCCGGCGGAGCCGGATTCATCGGCAGCCATGTAACGGTGGAACTTATTGAAGCTGGCTATGATGTGATCGTAGCCGACAACATGTCCAACTGCGACATGACCTGTTTTGAAGGTGTGAAAAAGATTACCGGCCGCGAAGACATCCCCTTCGTGAAGATGGATTTCTGCGACGCAGTCGCCACCGAGCTTCTTTTCACGACCCATGAGATCGATGCCGTGATCCACTTTGCAGGCTTCAAGGCCGTAGGTGAATCAGTTAATGAACCTCTGAAGTACTACAAGAATAATCTGGAATCGTTCATCAACGTCATCGAGAGCGCAAAGTCACACGGCTGCAGGAACATCCTGTTCTCCTCCTCCGCCACTGTCTACGGCGAGCCTGATAAGCTTCCCGTGACCGAGGAGTCCCCCAGGAAGCCAGCTACTTCTCCTTACGGGAACACTAAGCAGATGTGCGAGGACATCCTCCGCGACAGCGTGAGGGCATATTCAGCGATTAGAGGAATCGCTCTCCGCTATTTCAACCCGATCGGGGCCCATCCGTCCGCCCTCATCGGCGAACTCCCGCGCGGAGTGCCCAACAACCTCGTTCCCTTCATCACCCAGACCGCCATCGGCAAGAGGGAATGCCTCTATGTCTTCGGCGACGACTATCCTACACCGGACGGCTCCTGCCAGAGGGACTTCATCGACGTAGTGGATCTCGCCAAGGCCCATGTCTTCGCGGTCAGCAGGATGCTCGACGACAAGATGAAGAAGGAATATGAAATCTTCAATATCGGTACCGGAAAGCCTTTCTCAGTCATGGAGCTGGTCAACGACTTCCAGAAGGCCAACTCACTGAAGCTCAACTATAGAATGGCTCCTCGCCGGCCAGGAGACGTCACCGCCATCTGGGCGGATCCGACCCTTGCCAACGAGGAACTAGGATGGAAGGCCGAGCGCGACATCATGGACACCCTCACTGCCGCCTGGGCCTGGGAAAAGCATCTGGCTTCCAAGGAATAGATTCTTCGCTACGCTCAGAATGACAATAACTGTCATCTGGCAATAGCTGTCATCCTGAACCGGCAAAGCCGGTGAAGGATCTACAACCACCCCCGACGAAGCAGGACTTCTGCGATCTGGACAGCATTGGTGGCAGCACCCTTGCGGATGTTGTCGCTGACGCACCAGAAGTTGAGTCCGTACTTCACGGAAGGATCCCTGCGAAGACGGCCCACGAAGACATCGTCCTTGCCCAATGAATAGAGAGGCATCGGATAGACGAACTCATCCGGATTGTCCTGGATGGTGACACCTTCTGTCTTTGACCATATCTCCCTGACTTCCTCAAGCGTGAAATCCTTCTCGAACTCGAGGTTGATGGATTCGGAATGACCGCCGAGCACAGGCACGCGGGCAGTTGTCGGACTCACTCCGATGGAATCATCCCTCAGGATCTTATGGGTCTCGTTGACCATCTTCATCTCCTCCTTGGTGTAGCCGTTCTCAAGGAAATCGTCGATGTGAGGAATAACGTTCTGGTCGATGGGATAGTGGTAGAAGGCAGGATATTCACCCCACTTTCCTCCGTTCCTCTCGGTCTGCATCTGGTTCATGGCAGGGGTGCCCGAGCCAGTGACGCTCTGGTAGGTGGAGACCACGATCCTCTTTATCACGTACTTCTCGTGGAGCGGAGCCAGAGGAAGAAGCATCTGGATGGTGGAACAGTTGGGATTGGCAATGATGTAGTCCTCTTTTTCAAGGACATCGGCATTGATCTCCGGAACGACCAGCTTCTTGGTGGGATCCATCCTCCAGCAGGAAGAATTATCGACCACACGGCATCCTACGGCAGCAAACTTGGGAGCAAGTTCGCGGGAGATGTCGGCACCGGCAGAGAAAAGGGCCAGGTCCGGCTTGCGGGAGATGGCTTCTTCGGCAGAGACGACCGGATAGTCCTTGCCTTTGAAGGCAATCATCTTTCCGACCGACCGGCCTGAAGCCACGGGAATGAATTCATCCACGGGAAAATTCCTCTCTTCGAGGACTTCGACCATCCTGGTACCTACCAGTCCGGTCACGCCAACTACTGCAACTTTCATTTTAATTGTTCGTTTTATAAAAATAGAGGAGGACCTTCGGCCCTCCCTTGATAAATCTATCCCGGACGAGAGCTTATTCAGCCTTGCCTGCTTTTTTGACGACCTCGCTGAGCTTAGCGTAGAGCTCATCGGTCTTTTCGAGGAGTTCCTTGCGAATTGATGCATAGTAAGCGCCCTTGGGGCCCTCAACCTTGACATTGACCTTATCCTTAAGATCGTTGTAAAGATTGACAGCCTCGTCGAGAAGCCCGCCGAGAGCCTCATCGTCCGCACTGCTGTTGACAGAGCTGAAAAGCGAGCAATCGTCGATGAATGCGCCGATCACGTACTCAATGTCTTTCTTAATATGTCTCAAAGAATGTACACCCATATTATTGTCTTTTTAGTTATTACGATTGCAAAGATAATACTTTTTCTTTAATTGAACGCAAGTTATATCTCCCTACCCATATAGTCTCAGAATCGTTAATTTGAATGTAATATTCTATGTATTAGGCATTTACCAGTACTTTTTTTGTATTATTTTATTATCGTTTTACGATAAATTGTTATATTTGCAATGAAGACAGGTAATTGCCTGATAAATAGGAATTTACATACATTTTAACATTTATCGCTATGAAGCACATCATGAACGTCCTGAAGAACGAGATCTTCAAGCAGCATTCTTCTATTAATGGCCTCGTGAAGAAGGTCGCTGTCAGCCAGGAGTCCTACCTTATGAATCGCTCCAATGAGGCACTGTTCAACATCTGGAGCGAGAACGTGAAGGACTTGCAGAAAGTTGAGTCCAACGTACGCTATCTCCGCAGTGCGTACGCAACCATCTGCAGCGCCTGTGAAGTTGAGCCTCTCAGCATTGAGGAAATCCTCGCCGAGAAAGATGCTCGAGCGGCCAAGAAGGCTGCAAAGAAAGGCAAGCAGCCGAAGGCCAAGAATATCCAACCTGCTGAAGAATCAAAGGAGAGTCAGACCAAATAGACTCTCCTTTTTCTTTCTACTATGCAACGCAAGGTTAAGAAAGGAGACCTTATCCGAGTCATCAAGATGGATGATGCGGACGGAAAAGACTGGGCTGCAGCCAAGATGAATGGCCAGACCTATATGGTGGATTTCGTAGATGATGCAGAACAAATCCATGTATACGGAAGTGGGCTTGCAATCATTCCTGAAGCTGACAAGTTCGAAATAGTGGAACAATGACACTTCACTCTCCCGGCTTCAGCTTATGCTTGCTATTATTCCCAGCTCTGGGAAACAACAGGAAACTCTTCCAACAGCCGGGAGAGTTTTTTCATAATGATAAGAAATCAAGAGGGATAATCGCTTCTTTTAATGAATAGAAATGAGCCCTTAGATGAACCCTTTTCCCCATCTTATATAAACCTATTAGATTAGTCCTTTAGCCCCTCTAAACTTAAATAGAGTCACTCCTGTGTACATAGAATTCTAGGCAATGCACTTGCCTCGTGCAAGTGCATTGCCCGGCTGCATTGACGATTAAACAGTAATCATTATCTTTGTAGATAGAGTTGCTAATAGCCCATTTTAATGACAGTAATAGGTTTAACTGTTGTTATTATGTGGTATAGCTAAAGGGTTTATCGGTTTCAACATCAAGTAGCCAATCTGCTTTTGTTTGTAGAAGAAGTAAACGAAGTGCTTGTTGTCAACTCTTTTATATGATGATGTTACGTGCTTCTGTTCTTCCGGGCCAGTAAGGGTGTCGAAGAACTGCATGTTATTGAAATAGAAAGACGGTCTGAGACCTTTAATTTCTGCACTTTCGCAAATTGTTTCGATTAAGTTTCTCATGTTTTTTGTTTAATAATAAAGTTTTCGATTTAAAGCCAGCAGATTAAAAGGAAATGGTTATTTTTAATTAGATAAAGTAATTACAGGTTAGGGACTGCAATGAAATAAGACATATACGATTCGTCTTTCGCTATAAGCGTTTCGAGCAAGCCCTCACTGTATTGCCCTAACAATATATGAGGGCTTGATTTATATTTCAACGATAACAATTATAGCGATAAGAGAAAGAGATGGATATACGATTCAGCTACGCAAGACCTAGATATTTCGAAGCGGAGGACAGATGGTCTCTTCCGAAAGGTGGGGGCAAAATGGAAGTCAAGACACTTAAGGATATCAAAATCGGCAATAATAAAGAAAAGGGTGCAACGCCTTGGCTCCAAATGTTCGACTGCGGTTATCGTGTGACTACGGAGAATATTGACTGGTCAAAGTGGAACGGCTGCGTTTATTCAGACATTGATTCGAAGCGCTACTACAACGAGTGCAAGCCGTTCAAAGCGGATATTCTGTTGAATGCGTTGCACGAGTACCTTCTCATCAACTACAATGTCAACTACTACTGCATGCAGACATCGAATTCGGGGACAGGGTATCATATCTTGTTCTACTTCAATGTGGAAAAGAGCGAGGAAAACTTCAAGAAATGCGCACAGAGGGTCAAGGAGATAGTTGGTGAGGCATTTGCGAACATCGGGGCAAAGGAGATATTTGAATGGCCACATGTTGCGGACAAGTGTTCGGAAAGTCCGTATCAGGGAATGTATCTGACGGACAAGCCGTGGCTATGGGGTAATTCCGACCAGCCCGGCTTCGGGTCATTTGAGGACATAGAGACCTACGAACTGGAAAAGGAAAGAATCAAGGTGTCGGATGTCCAACCTGACGGTTCCGAGTTGTTCAAGTTCAAGTCCGTCAAACTGGTGGATAAGGTCGGTTATAAAGACCATCATCAGAGGTGGGCGATATATGATGCACTCATAGCCGTGTTCAAGGACAGGGAGAAAGTTGATGCGGAGTGGGCTAAGATTGCGAACATTCTACCGGAGAAGAACGGCCACACGCATGACTTCTATCTAGACGAGCCGAGACGAAACAGATGGTATGAAAGATACAGGACAGGGGATTATGTCAAGGTGGCAAGGCTGGAAGAATTCGGCTACCGCTTCAAGAAGCTATTTGTCCCGAAAGAACTTGACTTGTATAATGCTGACCTGATATATGAACTGGAAGATGGCCAGCATCTGACCGATATAGATATCGAGTGGGACAAGGATAGGTGCAATCATGTGTTTGCCGGATGCGGTTTCGGAAAGACATTCATGGCAAAGGAGTTTACCAACTCTGGCAAGAGGACATGCTTTATCAGTCCGATGACCAGCATCAACAAGGATTCTTTCGACAAAGAGGATGCGAAGCACTGGCTGATTGTTGATGCCAACCATACGGATGAAGTCGAGCATATCTGCGGTAATGTCCAGAATGCCCTGACCAGCAAATGGAGTATCTGCACGACATGGGAATCCTTCTATTTGTACGAAATGTGGAAGTACGACTTCGAGTATTTCGTGGTGGACGAGATTCATACTTTGTATATGTACGACTATCGTCTGGAGAGTATATCCCACATCAAGGATGCGCTCAACAGGATAAAAGGAATCCGGATTCTGATGACCGGAACACCATCTTATGAGGTTGAGGAGTTCAACTGCAAGAAGATACAGGTCAATAAGAGGGCGAAGAAGGTAAAGGCGGACATCGTTTTCTATTACAAGTCCGGCAAGGGGTATATCTATAATGACATGCGAGACTGGATAAACGAATCTCCAGACAATATCGCCCTGCTGTTCAAGGATGGAACGAATTATCAGACCGAAGAAGATTTGAAGTATTACGGAATCGAATGCGATGTCTTCAACAAGCAATATACCGAAACTGTGAATTACGTCCTCAACAATCAGACAATCAGAAAACAGGTAACGGTATTCAGCGTTTACGGACAAGCCGGTATTAATTTGTATATCGACCCCAGCAAGAAGGCCAGAGTGTATATAATGAATGATAGTTCACTCGGCATCATCCAGTACGCAAACAGACTGAGGAACAAGGAGGTAATCGACAAGGTGGTCATTCCGTACAAGTATTCGGAGCTCAATAACGACATCAAGGATTTGGATACCAGCATCGACTACGACTATGCTCAAAGCCGTATTGACATGATTAATTCGAACAGGGGCAGATATGATATCTTCGATGAACGATACAAAAAAATGTTCGAAGTCAGATATGGAATGATACCCGAAGTTTTGGACAACCTTGACGAGAAATACATCCTCAACGAAAGACGATATAAGGCATATAAGCTGATTAAAAACGTCCAGAAGTATGAAAGTCAGATGCAACTGATATATAACCGTCTTTCGACCAATTACTTTGATGTTAACTGCATCTATCTGGATAAAGATGTACCGCTTTCAAAGCATTCCCAGCTTCGTCAGGACAGATTCAGTGGTCAGATGGTCAGGTTTGACTGGAGCATGGTACAAGAGACAAGAGATGGTGTTCTGTGGATCAAACCGACAGAAGAGTTCAACAAGGTCGTTACTGGTGACTTGAAGGCCGTCATAGAGGACATCATCAACAGGATATTTAAACAGAACGACAGGGACAGGGGAAAAACTGAAAGTGAGTTCAAGTCGGCAATACAGGAGATTGTACGGAGGACAGGGGGGATTACGAAAGCCGATATAGTCCAGTATGACGAGTTCCTGGTACTAATCGCAAATTACGGACAGTACATCGACAGGGAGTTTCTGGAGAATATGACCAAGGATGACTGGAATCCGTTTGAAGATGCGGCCAGATATACAAGGTCATTGTATAACGAGACGATAGACTGGAAAACTGCGGCGAGGGAGGTTTACGGCAATCTGAAAAGGTTGGCCGGAATCGTGTACGATTATCTTGATGTATTCATGTTCGAGCCGAAGGTGACGGACACGATGGACATTCCGAATGATGATATTACTCGGATGATAGAGGAGTATCTGAAAAAGATATATATCAGGAAAAAGAAGAAGGGTGGACCGGTTATAGTCGATAGTGTCAGGTACGGTTCAATCAAGGAGGCGATGCACAAGACTGGGCTTTCACGCAGCACGATTTGGCGCAAGGTGAAACAGTCGGCGCAAGTAGATGCTGGCGGCGGAGCCGGGGGTGCGTGAAACAATCATCACAAATTAGACAAATAATATATATAATAGAATTTGTCAAAAAACACATAATTGTTTCATACAATACAAAACAATGTGGGGAACGGGGCCGGATGTGTCAGGACATGGCTTGGGCTGGAAGCTGACAGGGATGGGAATAATGTTCAAAAACAATCATATCTGACAGAAATGAAATAGCACAACAGGGATTGTTGTGCTAACTTATTGATAATCATATTGTTTAGTCTAAATATAATATTCATTAATTATATTTTTGAATATTTCTCGGCTCATCATACGATTATGGAGATCAATAATAGGTATATTAACTGGCTTATATAACTCAATAGTAGGTTATTTCGATAATTGTTCTTATATTTGCAATGCCCCCTTAGGGAGGGCAAATAAACATATAGAAGGCGTTTAGCCTATTCCGTTCAACTGAATCTGGACAATTCAAGCAACGAAGGAATAGAGTGAGACGCTCTCCTTGGCTATAATTTGAGCTATGCTCATACTATAGCGAAGTGTGAGCTATCCCTTGTTCTCGTTGCGGCAGTCCAGAACTCGGAGTTCATCTTCGGGGCCCAGTTGAAGGATAAGTCTAAAGGGGCTCCACTTCTTTTTGTATAAGGCCGGCTAGAGCACCACGGCTATTTATAACGAGATTTTTATTCATGGCCAAGTTGGTGTTTGATACGTCAAATCTTATACAAGTATATATTGTCAACAATCAATGTCCACAAGGTAGTATTCTGTTCGTGTATAGCGATGAGCCGTTTTCTTCCTATGTAGAGTGTGGCTCTCTTTGGGTTAATAATGAGTCTGTGGAGAGATCCTATTTCGATGTGCTAAATGAGCAGCTACCCGTTTTTGAGACTCTCGACTATTCTCCCATAGAGCAACTTATGGAGACACCGTCAATTACCCCTCTCATCGAGGTAAGCCGTTTTTCATACGATGTCGATGAAGACAATATAATAGCAGCAGACATTAAATTCAGACGCATCTTACCATGGGATGTCTATGATCTTTCCGAAATTCAATATAAAGGGAAGACTTATAAAGGAATTAAGCATCAATAATAGTAGGGAGTAGCCGAAAACCCTATTCAGAGTAGGCGATTATTTTTTAATTATTTTATGGGACTTCTTATTCCAAACAAGCATGAGCACTACCATGTTTCTAAGGAAGCTGCAAAAGAACAGCGAATAGCAGCAGAGGCGGAGGCTAATGCAAGACGTTACGAAGCCGACGCCGCCCAAGAAACAGCAAGAGAAAAAATGGATCACGAAGCAAAAATGCGGCTTCTTGAAAAAGATCCAAAAGCATATATGCGGCTTATTGCAAAAGAAAAAAGGCAAAAAGTAATTAAGGTAGTCTTTATTGCTTTGGCACTCATCGCGGGTTACTATGTTGCGTTTAATTTTTTTGGGATAGTTTGATGTCAATAAAACCTTAGCAAAAGAGTACAAAACACTCATATGTTTTATGCTGCAGCTCTGTCATTTTCGAGTTGTAGAGTAATGTCTAATTCCTTATGTTAGAGTAATTAGTAACCGATTCAATTCAACCAACTGATATTATGGGTTTCTTTAAAAGTATGCTTGATGTGGCTGGCAAAAAAACAGGCAGCGCACTAGGTAACTGGCTATTTCCTAAATACACGGATTATATTCGTATTGGTGAGTTGGGTAATGACAGGGAACGTCGATTAAGGGAGGAACATCATTTACAACAACGTCGGATTGAAACAGATCATCAGATAGTATTGCAAGAAGCTCTCTTGGAGACACGTTTTGACTCGACAGATTTGGAACATAATCTATCTGAATTATACCGCATTACCGCTATTTTGGATTCGTTGCCATCTTTTGTGGACAGAAGTAGCATGGAACAGAATACTTTTAAGATGGCTAAATCTTTAATGCAGTCTGGTATCGACATGTGTAAGAGAATTGATCCAAACAACAAAATGGTTAAAGAGATAGAAAAATGTTACAGAGGCTTTTCTTTTTAATGGCCTCTATGAACTTGAACCATTCGCATCAAGCTTGGGCATTCACATAATTGTAACTTGATGCGAATGGTTTATTATTCAAATGATGTTCAACTTCTTCAATCTCTTGTGCATGCCTTGCTTTGATATTCCATACTCGTCAGCACACTCTTGAATCGTGTGGTATTCCTTGCCGTTATATGAGAATACTTGCTTACCTGTTCCTTTCGGTCTGCCAACGGCTTTCTTAACTCTGTACTGGTTGATGAGTTTCTGTGCCTGTTGGTCCAATAGACAGATAACGGCACTATCCGAATCTCTGAATTCTTGTAGATACTTAATCCATCTTTGAATATCTTCATCTTCTTTTCGTATACCATCATTCAGCTGCTCTCGATGTTTAATCAAGCAAATGTAGTTCAGCATATGGGTTTCGGTTTCATTCATCATTGAACAACAAGCATTATAAATCCTATTAACCTCATCTTGGTTATAAGAACTATCGCTTCGACTTGCGATATCCATGCATGTTATGATAAGATTTCTTTTCTGCTCTAGACGTTTCTTCAACCTTTTATACCAGTCTGGAGCATTCTTTTTTATCGCTTCGCATAGCGACTGTCTTTCGTACTCTGTCATATTGTCTTTTAATTAATAATATTTTTGTAAACCGAAATAATGGCTTGGGCACTATCCGGAAGGCAAAGTCGGTTTACGAAACCATTTCGCCTAAAAAAGAAAAAGGCCAATCATCCAGATCAGCCTACTGTTCAACAGATATGAATACTTACTACGAGAAATCCAGACAATCGTAGGTGTTCAGTAGTTCTTCCTGTCTAAGTCCAAGATATCTTCTTGTCACGTTAACACTACTATGGTTGAACAGTTCGGAAAGCTTGATAAGAGCCATTTCGCTGTTATCTCCGGATATCTCAACTACTTTCCGGCCGAAGCATTTCCGGAGGCTGTGGTTGCTGAAATGGTCGATGTCCTTGACCTTGTACTGGTCTTTGATTTCCTTTAATATCACGTTCAGCCGTTGTGTGCTGAATACGGTATTCTTCTGCGAGATGAAGCAAGGTGAATTGATATCACGAATCCTCAACGCAGTGTAGCACTTGCGGATATGATTCTGAAAGTCGGGATTGATTTTGATTGTCCGCTGCTTCTGAGTCTTCTGCTCGATGATAGAGAATGTGGTATCGTTGAGGAGCATTGCCCAAGTCAGTCGTTTCGTATCACTGACACGCAGTCCGAAGAAGGCTCCACAACCAATGTATAGGCTCATTGTATAGTTCTTGTCTCGGTAGAGCTTGCGGACAAGGGAAAGCATGGTGTTCCAGGGCAGGTAATCACTCGTGGAATGATGGGTCGTTAAAGTGGTCATATCTGTTCTTTTTTGTTATACAAATATAACCATTAACCGCGACAAGTGGAAATAAAATTTGCGGTAATTCGCTGATTATTAGTTATTTCCAATCAATCATCGGGATAATTGTACTTCATTCATCGAAGCGTCAAAATACTTAACTCCCCTGTTTATTGAATAAAAACTATATGTGGTTATACAACCATCTAAAAAATGGTACTCTAATGAATATGTGCTGAACTTGATTCTTCTAACTATTATCTGTTTAATATATTTTTCAACAACTGCTCTAAGGTTCTCATTACTTGACAGATCAACATCTTTAGAATAGTCATTGAAAATGGGGTTTGCAAGAAGAGTGAGTTTCGCGTTGTCTTGAGATATTCTATAGTACAAATCCTGCATAGTATCTTCTAGTTGTTCCATTTGCTTATAGTTCTCATCAATCATTGCGTCACCTTTTGATTCACTTAATCGGCCTTTAATTATTCGAGTATTAATAAAGTCATTCTCTTTTCTGAGATTCTCTATTTTGCTTTTGATACTACCTATTTTGATTCTGTTAATTGATAATTGTTCATTCAACACCAATCGAGTTTTCTCTTTATCTTCTTCTATAACACCCTTATCAAAGTAATCTTGTAGAACAATCCTTGTTAAATTATCAGCCGCGTCCATTCTAAGACTAATTCTCTGTACAGTCGCATCATTCATTTTGAGATATCGATTGTTCGTAACTCCGATAGTCAGTCTGTAACCGTCTGTGGTAAATAGATAACCTTGAAGTGGATAAACAGACTTGGTCCTACTTTTTCGTGTAAATTTACATCCGCTCTTTGTCCTTATCTCTTCAGCCTGTTTGAATAAATCTTTGCTTATAATAGGTGGATAGATACTCTCCACTAGATTTGCATATCTCTTTTCACGTAAAACTACACAGATATAGTTTTGTATAGTCAATAACTTGTTCGAATCGTCTCTGAAAGCTTTTCGAAGATAAAGGTCTTTGGCAATACTCCCAGATGATTCTCTCTTGTTTACATATCTCTCAAATATTTCTTGGACTATTGGAGATTCAATCGGATGTGGGATTGGTCTATGATTAGAGTCAAGAGTATATCCAAAGAAGGGTTTCCCAACAGAGAGTTTTCCTTCATTTTTCTTCTTCTCTTTACCCCGCATAATACGCGCTTTTCTAAGCGAGTTCTCGTTTTCAGCCATCGTCGAGAAGATTCCGAATGCTAAATTTGAGTTCTCATCAAAGGAACCATCTTCTCTTAGCATTCTGAAAAATGGATTCAAGCAGATGAGATTAATCTTTCTTGAAATAAGATAATCTCTAATAGAATAAACTACGCTAGCTCTTCTGGATATTCTAGATAATTCATAACAATACACAGAAGAGATTTGTTCTGTCTCAATGACTTGTTTAAGCTTATTTAGTCCAGAGCGTTCTTCTTCACTCAATTTAGAACCACTCTCTTTATCTTCAATTAAAATGACATCAGATTCATCATAACCATCTCTAAGGATGGCTTCTTTTACCTTAATTGACTGGCTTTCAAGTTCTTGAACCGCTGTGCTTACTCTAATAAGACCAATAGCTTTCATATTCTGTATCAATAAGTTGATACAAATATAACAAAACTATTCGAAGATGTATAATTTTAGATACGAATCTTAATGTCACGAAGATTCATAACTTTCTTTCTGTTTTGAAATACGTTGCAAAGATAGTGATTATTTTTGAAATATCGGTTTCAGGACGGCATCGATTCCTTCGCCCCGCATTCCGTCCTGAAGGACTTTCCCGTCGGGGCCGAAGAGAAAGAGATGAGGAATGCCGGTCACTCCATATTCCTCGGCAAGGGCGTCTCCCGGATCCAGCAACTGTGGGTAATGGATCCCCAGTTGTCTCATGGCCTCTTTTGTCGCATCCGACTTGTCCTGGACGGGTATTCCCAGAACGACTAGGCCTTTGTCCTTATAGTCGTTGTAGGCTTTGACGACAAACGGCGTCTCTTCCCGGCAGGGTCCGCACCAGGAGGCCCAGAAATCCACCAGGACATAGGACCCGTGACCGATATAATCAGACATGTCACCCTTGGTTTCGATGAAATCTTTCCCTGCGGTGTCCAACTGGATGACTGTTCTTCTGCTCGCGGTAAGGGACTCGTATCGACCTGCAATCCTAGCATCAGCATGGATGCACTCCCCGCCCTGTTCATAGAGACGGATGAATTCTTCGTCGGGGGCGTCAAAGACAAGCATGGACATGGCCTGCACCCCTACAGGATCCTGCAAATGATTCAGATAAATCTCCTTGCAATGTTCGGCCATGGCTTTTTCCATTTCTTCCATGAGAGCTTCTACGCCTGTTTCATCCCCGCTTTCCGACAGCGCCATCGACTTGTTGCTGTAGCTCGTAAATAGATTCATCATCCATTGCTGGAGTTCCTGGAGTTCTTCCGAAAGCGGACTGCCGCCTACGGTAACCATCCCATCTTTTATAGTGACATTGATTTCTTCGCTGTCTGGAATCAAGTTGACAGGGTCTCCCTTCGGCACGGTGATGACGGAGACTCCGCACTGGGGATTCCTCTCGCAGGTCAGGGTGAACACACCATCTTGAACAGCGGTGGCATCCAGACGTTTTCCTGCCGCATCCAACAGATAAACGCTATCCAGTTGTGGACTGACAGAACCTGTAATGGTGCAGGTTGAATTGGTGGAGCATGCAACAACTCCCATCAGGCAGGATGTGGCCAGCAATACCTTACGTAACATATTGAGGATTTATTAATTTGTCTATAAATATAAACATAAGAATCAACTAATCAAAAAGATCCATGGCCTTACCGGCCAGAGTCGTGATCGCTATTCGCTTGAGAGACAGGCTTTCCCAAAAACGAGCTTCTTCAAATCGGAGAGATCAGTTACGGAGCCACCTGATAATCAACCTGTAAGACTACACAGTCTCTGTATCTCCGTAATTTAGTCCGGCGACCTGGCTGATTTTGTTTTCTCACAGCGCATTGTTATCTTTGCGTGAGACAATTAAGTTGCCGTTTTATGAACGTAGACACATTACTTCATCAGTACTTTCCTAAAGCCGGGAATGTCTGCATCGAGATGTTCGATGAAAAGAACATCCAGCAGGTGTACCGCAGATTGGTAGAAGTACTGATTCATCAACCTGAAGTGGAAACTTCTCTGCTTCAGGCTATGAGTTATTGCTTCTACGAGGTAATGGATAACGTGCTTATTCACTCCGGCAAAACAGTTGGCATTGTCATTACCAACTACTCTGAAGAGCAGCATCTGATTCAGATCCTTGTTGCCGATGACGGGATGGGTATTCAAGCGTCACTCGCTCAGAACAACGAGTATTCTTCAATCACAGAGCCCAAGGCTCTGGAATACTGCATCAAGGACAAGGTGTCAGATGGTAAAGGTCTAGGCTTCGGCCTATATTCCACATCAAGATTAATCAATACAGCCGGTCACAAACTGATTGTCCGCTCCGGAAGCCATACGCTAACGGCCAATGGTGATATGCACGTCACTGAATCAGCTCCGTGGCTTGGAACTATCGTTTATTTTGAATTGCGCTCCAACATGGATATCGATCCTTCTTCTGTGGTAGACCATAGAACAGACCCGGCAGAGGAATTCAATGAATTGTTTTTGGAAGATAATTCCGGATTAGATAAATTATGGTAGTATTTAAGTTTTCCAAATATGGAGACAGTATGGGAACACGTCTCCTCGGGGCTCGGATCAGGGCCGATCTCCGTCCACTTTTGGACGGAGACGAGAAAGTTGCCCTTGACTTTACCGGCATAGATACCGTTACCAATTCGTTTGCAGATGAGTGCATTGCGAAACTTCTACTTGAAATGCCGCTAGATGAATTGAAGGCCAAAACCACATTTGCTGGTCTAACGCCCATGACGGAACGCAGTATCCTGACGGCATTACAACGTCGACATATGCAGATTCTACAGAATCATTAACACAACAACAGGCCGCTTCACTGCGGCCTGTTTCGATATATCCCGACATCAATCATTACATTTCTTTTATGTCCTTCTTGATGTCACGTAAATTCATAGTCTTCTTCCAATTTTTTATTCTGATTGCAAAGATAATTATTTTTTCTGAATACGACTGTTCACTTAATGAAATGGTTCTAACGGTTATCCGTCCAGAGGGAATCGGCGCGGTCAATGTAGAGGACACCGTCGAGATGGTCGGCCTCATGCTGGAAAATCACAGCGGTGAAACCTTCTATTGTGTCACGGACAGTCTCCAGGGTGGAAGGATCCTTATAGGAGATCGTAATCTTTGAATATCTCGGAACCAGTCCCCGCATGCCGGGGATGGAAAGGCAGCCCTCCTGCCCGGAAACCATTTCTCCGGACTTGGATTCGATCCTGACGTTGGGATAGACCTCAAACGGTTCCCCTTCTTTGTCAAATCTCTGCACAGCGACAACCCTGCGCCCAATCCCGACCTGAGGCCCGGCGATACCGACCCCATCCTCGGATGGATCCGTCACGGTCGAAATAAGTTTCCGGGAAAGAGTCCTGAAAGTTTCGCTCTTCAACTCTTTGTCCGAGAAATCCTTACACTCTCCTCTCAGGAACAATGAATCCGACCGGTCGCCGATTGTCAGCACACGCAAGACCTCACCCTGGCCATCAATGACGGCCTTCTCTGCCTTGGAGAAAGAACCTTGACCAGGATTGCTGCAGCCACAAAGAGCCAGAACTAAAAACAGTATGGATTTTTTCATCAACCTTGGAATAAAGCCTTCACAAGGGCGGGGACATCGGCGACCTTGACAACTTCAATGCCTTTCGCCTTACCTTCCACCGAAGTGAAGGATGAAATGAATATCTTCTTGAAACCGAGCCTGGCGGCTTCTGCAATGCGCCTGTCCGCCTGTGCAACCGGACGGATCTCTCCGCTAAGGCCGATCTCGCCGGCAAAACAGTTGTCCGGAGGGATCGGCAGGTCGAAATTGGAAGACAGTACAGCGCACACCACCGCCATGTCGCATGCCGGATCATTGACCCGGAGGCCTCCTGCCATATTCAGGAACACATCCTTCTGGGCAAGCTTGAAACCGGCGCGGCGCTCCAGGACGGCCAGCAACATATTCAGTCTCCTCGTGTCGAAACCGGTGGCAGAACGCTGGGCCGTACCGTAGACTGCGGAACTGACAAGGGCCTGGACTTCGAAGAGGAAAGGTCTTGTTCCGTCCAGCATGGCTGCAACGGCTGTCCCGCTGAGTCCCTCTTCATGCATAGGAATGAGCAGTTCCGAAGGATTGGCGACCTGGCGGAGCCCCTTTCCGGTCATCTCGAATACCGCCAGCTCCGAGGTCGATCCGAAACGGTTCTTGATGCTGCGAAGGATCCTGTAGGAGCCACGGTTTTCACCTTCGAACTGCAGGACAACATCCACAATGTGCTCCAGGATCTTGGGTCCGGCAATCGAACCCTCCTTGGTAATGTGGCCGATCAGGATAACGGGGATTCCGGTCTCTTTGGCGAAGCGGAGAAGAACCGCTGCAACCTCCTTTATCTGGGAAACCGATCCGGGTGTGGAATCGACTGATTCCGTGTACATTGTCTGCACCGAATCTACGATCATCAAGTCAGGACCAATCTGCCTGGCCTCGGAGATCACGTTCTCAATGAGGGTCTCGCTGTAGATCCTGCAGTTGGAAGCATCTCCGCCAAGACGGTCAGCCCGCATCTTCACCTGCCTCTCGCTTTCCTCGCCCGTGACGTACAAGGTACTCAGCGCAGGACACCCGAGAGGGATCTGGAGGGACAGCGTCGACTTTCCGATGCCTGGCTCTCCGCCCACGAGGACGAGCGAGCCACGGACTATTCCTCCCCCGAGGATCCTGTCGACCTCCTCGTTGTTCAGGGAAATCCTGGCCTCGGAAGAGGAATCGATCTCGGAAAGCTTCCTAGGCTTGCGACCTTCGCCCGGCACACGGCTCCCTGCGGAGGCTTTCCCCACGGAGGGTGTTATCTTCTGCTCCGTCAGGGTGTTCCATTCACCGCAGGCAGGGCAGCGGCCCATCCATTTAGGGTACTCGTTGCCGCAATTGTTGCAGAACCAAACCGTCTTTTCTTTCATATCTTCTGATTATCAATATTCCAGGAAAACTCACATTTTTCAAATCCGGAAATATGCCCGGCCTCGATGTTGAACCTCAGCGCCATGCGCGGCACATCCCTCGAACCCTGGAAGCCGCAGGCTCCCGGATTCATGAAGAAGAAGCCCATCCGCTCTTCACGGTACACCTGGGGGATGTGGGTGTGGCCGCAGACGAATATGTCCGGATGGTACATGTCGAGGAGTTCCTTCGCGAAGATGTCGTACAAAGGCCTCTTCGTGTCATAAGCCCAGTAACTCCCTGGCCTGAGGCCGATGTGGGTCATCAGGATCCTCAGTCCTTCGCACTCGAAATGGGTGTAGCGGGGATAGATCTGCCTGACATCCTGGCCGTCGCAGTTGCCGTAGACTCCCACCATTGGTTTGAAAGCCTCGATCGTAGAAGCGCATGCGAGGGTCCCGAAGTCTCCGGCATGCCAGATCTGGTCGACCGGTTCCAGGAACTTCTTGACATCGGGTGCAAAAACCCCGTGAGTGTCGGAAATAAGGCCAATTTTCATATTCACAAAGATAGTCTTTTTGAGTCAATTTGGTATCTTTGCGGCATGGAGATATTCTACGCTAAAGAAGCTGCCGGAAGCAAGGTTTTCCTCGACCAGGAAGAAAGCGTCCATTGCGTAAGGGTGCTCAGGCACCGCATCGGAGACGAGATCACCGTGGTCGACGGGAACGGTACCATGATGAGGTGCCGGCTGACCGACGATTCTCCCAAAGGTGCTTGCGCGGAGATCATCGAAAGCACCGCCGGATGGGGCGGCCATGACTATTCACTCACCATGGCGGTCTGTCCTACGAAAAACAACGACCGTTTCGAATGGTTCGTGGAAAAGGCCACGGAGCTGGGCGTAGACGTGATTGCGCCGGTGATCGGGGAAAGGTCCGAGAGAAGGGTGTTCAAGACCGAGAGGTCCCGTAAAATCGCTCTTTCGGCCATGAAGCAGAGCCTTAAGTCCAAGCTTCCGGTCATAGAAGAGCCCGTCAGCGTCAGGGAATTCATAGCATCTGCAGGTTCGGGAATAAAAATGATTTGTTACTGCTTCGAGGGAGAGACTTTGAGGCGGTCGGTGGAAGATGTGCTTGAGGGGGTGCCGAAGGGGGCGAAGATCACCATCATGATAGGCCCGGAAGGAGATTTCTCCCCTGAGGAGGCGCATCTGGCCGTTGAGAATGGATTCATCCCGGTTCACCTAGGACCGTCCCGCCTCCGTACCGAGACCGCGGCCGTCACCGCAGCCACTGCAGTCTACCTCCATTTCATTGAATAAAACCACCTGAATATGCTGAAAAAAGACATAGAAAGAGTCCTCGGCGAGGCGTTGGAATGCCTCAGGAACGGAGGAGTGATCCTTTACCCTACCGACACCGTCTGGGGTCTTGGATGCGACGCCACCAATCCGGAGGCGGTCGCGAGAATATATTCAATCAAGAAGCGCTCGGACAGCAAGTCGCTCGTGCTTCTTACCTGCGACATGGACCAGATCGCCAAATACATCAGTGAGATTCCTTCCATGGCCGTCGACCTTGTGGAAGTCAACGACAAGCCGATGACGCTGATCTACCCCGGAGCCAAAACCTATCCTGCCCCGGCAGATGGAGAGACCGCAAAAGCAGACAAATACCATCTGGCGTACAACACTGTGGCAGCGGATGGAACTGTAGGAATAAGGATTCCGATGATGGAATTCTGCCGCCAGATGACCTACAAGCTCGGACGGCCGATTGTGTCAACTTCGGCTAACATCTCCGGAGAGCCGACTCCCAGGAAATTCAAGGACATCCCGGAGGCCATCGTCGGAGCCGTCGACTATGTGGTCGATCCCAGGCTCGAAGCCGGAGCAACCGGGGAATCCTCGCAGATCATAAAGATAGGCCTGGACGGAGAAGTCGAAATCATCAGGGCATAAATAAACAAACAAAGAGGCGCCTACGGAAACGTAAGTGCCTCTTTTTGAGAGTGGAGGTAGTCGGAATCGTATCGACACTGCATTCAGCCCTACAGGCCTCTACAAATCACTATTCTACGCCGAAGAAATGCAGGTATAGGTATTGGATATTACCTAAATTTGTTACATTTTTGTAGAAGAATAATAGACAGAGTGTAACAAATGATCCTGAAAAGGCACATCGCTTTCAAGTTACGTCCGTACGGAAAACAACGGACGGTTTATCAGATTCAACTGCATGTCACGTATGACTGCAATAGGGTCATTCTCTCAACAGGTTGTCAGGTCACGTCTCTTGAGGCTTGGGATCCCCAGAATCAATGGGTTGTTTCTGGATATAAGGGGCCAAAGGGAGAGACTGACGTAGAAATGAATAACACCTTGAGGAAAATGAAGGACCAGATGGACACGGCCTTCAAGTATTTTGAGGTGAATGAGGAGAGACCAACATTATCTCAAGTTGTCGAGCGCTATCACAGAAAAATGGATGGGATAGAGCCACAAAAGAAGAAAGACAAAGAGACGGAAAAGAAAGATCGCCCGAAAAAGAATCCTGGGCTATTGGATGTTTACCAGATGTTTGTCACTGAATGCGGCGAGAAGAATGCCTGGACCATTGCAACATTCAAGAAGATGGCCACCCTTAAGGAAGACCTCCTTTCTTTCAAGAAGAATGTCTCGTTCTCTGATCTGGACGAGAAGGGGCTAACAGCATTCGTTCATTACCTTAGGGAGAAGAAAGTCCTTAATTCTCCCCGCAAGAAGAAGGGAGATCGGGACAAGTACGATAATGAAGATGTCATCGGCCTCAGGAATTCCACCATTCAGAAGAAACTGGGATTCTTGAAATGGTTCCTGAAATGGGCTACTGATCATGGTTACAACACCAATCTTGCCTATAAGACCTTCCGTCCCACCTTGAAGACCACCCAGAAAAAGGTCATCTATCTCTCCAAGTCGGAACTCGAGCGCCTGAGGCAACTGGAAATCCCAGTTGGCGTATCTAGCCTCGAAGCCGTCCGGGATGTATTCCTTTTCTGCTGCTTCTCCGGGTTGCGTCATTCCGATGTGTATAATCTCCGAAAGAATGATATAAAGGATGACCACATCGAAGTTACGACAATCAAAACAGGAGACAGTATTTCAATCGAATTGAACAACGTCACACGCGAAATCCTTCATAAATACAAGGATTATCCCTTTACCGACAACCGTGTTCTCCCTGTAATCCAAAACCAACCGATGAACAGGCACCTGAAGGATCTCTGTAAACTTGCGGGTATCAACGAGCAAATCCGAGTTACAACTTACAAGGGGAACCAGCGGAAAGACGAAATCAAGGAAAAGTGGGAACTCGTCGGGACACATACCGGTAGACGTACCTTCATCGTGAATTGTCTGTCCCTTGGTATTCCACCCAATGTCGTCATGAAATGGACCGGCCACTCGGACTACAAGGCCATGAAGCCCTATATCGACATTGTGGACAGCATTAAGGCAAGCGAAATGACAAAACTCGATAATTTATTAACCGTCAAGTGATTATGGAAAAGCTAATCAATGAGATTGTCTCGTGGTTAAACACGTCAAGTAAGACCGACAAGAGGTTGTCTACAGCATATACTGGGATTGTTCTCTCAATTCTTTTCTTTACAGCTTTCTACGTCTGTATCCGGGGGCTGCTCAAAATGTCAGAGCACCTTTCTCCACAAGGCCAAGAAGTCGTGTCAGTCTTGTGTCTGCTTATGCTATTTGCCGCCATATTCGCCGCATTCTTCTACTTGGTCAAATACATGGCGTTATTGCTAATCACAATATCCCAGTATGGTCTAACTCCCTCCTTTAAGAATCGAGAAGACTCCATCGAAGCCATCATGACTAGCGAGGTCGACGATAAGACAAGAATGCATAAAGAGATCGTTGCTTATCTTAAAGAATGCTCAACCCCGCGGCATTTCGCAGCATTATACATTTGGCTTAACGAGAATCAACTGTTAGATTCACCTGATCAGAAACAATTCTTGACAGCTCTTCAGACAGACTTCCCGGGCACGGAGTCTTCCGATACCTCAAAGCAAGTACAGGTCCCGTCCGCTTCGTCGTTCAGTGAGTTTAAGACCAAACTGGAGAAAGATGACAGAAAGGATTACAGGGAAAGTGGATTCAACAGATTGTTTGAAAAGAGATTTCGCCATTTCATGAAGGACTAAAAGCGCTATTTCTCGGTTGACCATAATACGAATTAT
>JAFUFS010000060.1 GCA_017469745.1 Bacteroidales bacterium
AAACCCCGCACCCATCCGGGTTCCTTCGAGGGTGCCGGCGTGCCTGGTCTCAAATGGCTCCAGAAGGTCAAGAAGGAATATGGGATGAAGGTCTGTACCGAAGTAGCCAATGAAAAACATGTCTACGAGTGCATGAAGTATGGAATAGACATAGTTTGGATCGGTGCGAGGACCACAGCCAATCCCTTCATGGTTCAGGAGATCGCGGACGCCCTTCATGACACGGACATCCCGGTGCTCGTCAAGAATCCTGTCAATCCTGACCTTGATGTATGGATCGGGGCCCTTGAGAGGTTGAACAGGGCTGGCGTGAAGAAACTCGGTGTCATCCACCGAGGTTTCTCCACGACCCAGAAGATCCCTTACCGCAATCTTCCCGGCTGGCAGATCGCGGTCGAACTCAGGACCCGCTATCCCCAGATTCCTTTCTTCGCAGATCCCAGTCACATGGGCGGCTCACGCCAGTATCTTAAAGAACTGTCCCAGAGGGCAATGGACCTCGGCCTTGACGGCCTCATGGTAGAGTCCCACTGCGATCCTTCCTGCGCACTGAGCGACGCATCCCAGCAGCTTGTCCCCGGAGATCTCAAGACCTTGCTCGAGAGCCTGGTCGTGAGGCAGAAGCGTACGAATGACAGGGAGTACAACGAGAACATCGAGCAGCTCCGCGCACGGATCGATGTCATCGACGAGAACCTTCTGATCTCCCTCGGTTCCAGGATGGAAGTGTCCAGGAAGATGGGTGAGTTCAAGAAGGCCCACAACATCGCCATCGTCCAGGCTGAACGATGGGAAGAACTCATGGCCGACATGATTGCCAAGGGCAAGACTTACGGCCTTTCCGAAAAATTCATCACGGATGTCTTCAATGCCATCCACGAAGCCTCAGTGGCCGAACAAAACCGCATACTTGAAAGCAAGTAAACTGACATTCTCTTTTTCAATTTCCAACGCAGTTCAGAGGATCTTTGACAAGACTGTTTATTCAAAATAAATAAGCCGGCTAAATTCTTAGCCGGCTCACTCTGTGCGTAGTATTCTCTGTTAGAATCCTTCGTTCTGGACAAGGTTCGGGTTGACCTGCATCTCGTAGGTAGGTACAGGCCAGGTGAACTGGAAGGAGTTTGCAGCCATTGTCCTCTGCTCGAAGCCAGGGCCCTGCATGATAAGCATGGCAGCTCCATCCTGAGGAGTTCTGGCACCCATTCCGTCACCCCAGCGCTTGAGGCAGCTCAGACGCAGACCCTCGCCGACAGTCTCCTTGAACCATTCGTTCTTGATGTTCTCCATGGTACCCTCGGTCAGGTTGGCATGCCTTGCAGTCTGGAGTTCGTTGAGGATCTCAGTTGCCTTGGCAGTGTTGCCGGCCTGTGCGTTAGCTTCTGCAGCGATAAGGTACATCTCTCCGATGAGGATGGGCTTCCTGGCGTGGCGGGCCTGAGGAACGGCACCGGAGTTGAGGTTGGGGTTGTTGTAGTACTTGACGAAGGTGTAGAACTCTCCTTCATGGTAAGCACCTGTTACATAGTTAGGGATCTCGTTTGTGAACCAATGGGCGAAACGGAGGTCTCCCTCGTCGTATGCCTCAACCAGCTTCTTGGTAGGGAAGTAGTAGGAACGGAAGTTAAGACCCTTGTCAGTAGCGTTGTTTGTGAGGGTGTAGATGTCATTGACACCATAGCCTTCGCTCTTGGAGGCGTACATCTGGATGATAGGCTCTGTACCCTCGTCGTAGGTGTACTCGGCTACCATCTCCTCATCAGTGGAAGCAAGCTTGTAGTGTCCGGTGTTGATGACACTCTCTGCGTACCTGGCAGCGTTGGCATAGTCCTTTGTGTCAAGGTAGTACCTTGCATAGAGGGCGTTGACAGCGTCGATGGTAGGATAGTCAGCTCTTGCTTCGCCTGTCTCACCGCTAAGGATGGAGGCAGCGCCGTCAAGGTCAGCCTTAATCTGTGCGTAGACTTCAGCGACAGTAGCCCTGGCAGGCTTCTCAAGCTGATCGTACACGGTGATGAGCGGAACAGCAAGGTCAGAAGAGGAGTTGCTTCCGTAAGGCTTTCCGAAATGCCTGACAAGGTGCAGGTATGAGGAAGCGCGGCAGAAAAGGGCCTCTCCCTTTACGAACTGTGCGTAGTCCTTGAGGCTTTCGTCGACATTGTCGGCGTTGGCGATAAGGATGTTGTAGTTCTTGATGGGACCATAGTGGCCGGACCAGTTGTCACGGGTATTGTAATCCTCATCTGAGAAGGAGTCATCAAGTCTGTGTACGGAACCGTAGTTGTTACCGTAGTCGGCCGAGGCGTTGAAATAGTCGCACATGACCTCAGAGGTCTGTGAATATACGCCGTAGAAAGTTCCCCTATAGGAGGCGAGGATACCGTTCTCGAACTCGGACACGTCAGTGTCTGTTAGCAGTACAGGCTCTCCCTCAACATAGGCGATGGACGTCGTGGGGGTGAGGTTCAAATCGCATGACGAAAGAACTGAAGCAATCGCCACGGCGGCAATCATGTATATGAATGATTTCTTCATGACTTTCATTGTTTAATAATTAGAATGTGATCTCAATACCGCCGAGGTGCTGCTTGGTGTTACCGACCTTACCATAGGTGAGGTTGGAGTTGACCTCAGGATCGATACCGTCGTACTTCGTGAAGGTGAGGAGGTTACGTCCTGTGTAGGTGATCCTCAGGCCGCTCATGACACCATGTGTCCAGTCGAGCCAGCGCTTAGGAAGGCTGTAGCCAACCTGGAGGTTCTTCAGACGGAGGAAGCTCGCATTCTCGAGGAGGTGGGAGTCGAACTGCATGACATATCCCTTGCCCCATGCAGGCCACTTGGCATCGGTGTTCTCAGGAGTCCAGAAATCTTTTACCATCTTGTGGGTGTTCATGGTTGAGAAACCGTAAGGGTTGGCGTAGAAGTAACCATCATTGGAGATGAGGGTCTTGCCAAGGACATATGAGAAGTCAGTCTGGAGAGAGAAGTTCTTGTAGTGGCCGGAAAGACCGAAACCGCCGTTCATAGGAGCGTAACGGACCTTGCCGGTGCACTGCGTCAGGGCTGCACTGTTCCAGTTCTTGGTGATGTTGTTAGGATCCTTGTTGGTCACGGTAGGATCGTCTCCAGGTACATACCATGTGGGTGCACCGTCAGTGGGATCGATACCGGCGAACAGAGGATAGTAGAATGAAACGGGCTGGCCGACGACATAGGTGATACCGGTGTTGGCTACGGTCCACTCTGTCCTACCGTCGAACAGTTCAGTGATGATCTGGCTGTTGTAGTTGAAGGTGGTGTTGAACCTGAGGTGGTAGTCCCTTGCCTGGAGGATGTCAACTCCGAGGGTGACATCGAGACCCCTGTTCCTCAGTCCACCGACGTTGGCAGTCAGGCTGGAGAATCCGGTGGTGTAAGGATAAGGAACGCTCATGAGCATCGAAGAAGTCTGCCTGTTGTAGACCGAGATGTCAAAGTCGAGGACATTGAACAGGCGGCCGGTCAGGGCGATGGTAAGCAGAGCCTGCTTCTCCCATGTGAGGCCGTTGTTGCTCGGGCTGGAGATGATCTTGGAGGTCTTGGTAGCGTAGGAAGTGGTGGTACCGACCTTAGCGAGGGCGGCGTAGTCACCGATACCGGCATTACCCTGGGTACCGTAGCTGACCTTGAAATTGAGGTCGTTGATCCATGATGCGTCGCTCATGAAGCCTTCCTTCTTAATCTTCCACATTGCACCAGCGGACCAGAACCATGCGTTCCTGTTGTCCTTACCGAACCTGGAGCAAGCATCGTTACGTATGGTTGCGTCAAAGATGTACTTGTCCATGAAGGAATAGTCAGTGTGGGCGAAGAAGGAGAGGAACTTGCTCTGTGTGTGGTCTTCAGTCATTGCGTAGGTGTCCTGGGTACCGTTCTGGAGGTTCATCAGACGGTCATCTGTCTGGTTCTCTGACTCGGCATAGTAGTAGTCGTAATCGTTAGCGATACCTTCATGACCGAGGAGGAAAGACAGGTGGTTGTCCGGGTTGATGTCGAAGGAGTACTCAAGGGTGTTGGTGATGGTGGCTGAGTACTCGAACATCGTGTACTTGCCCCTGTCACCTGAGCCGGCATTCTCATAATAGGAAGGATAACTCTTCCAGTTGTCGAGGGTGATGTAACCGTCGATACCGGCCCTGGAGACGAACTTCAGGTTCTTAACGGGCTCGATCTCTACATAGACGTTACCGTTGGCACCGTAGCGGTCGTAACGGTCGGGGTTCTTGGACATCTGGTACTGAGGAACAGGACGTCCGTCGGCAAACCTTTCTGCAGGAAGGTTGCCATCCGCGTCGACTGCAGGATAGAGAGGGAGGAGGAGGAAAGAGAGACCACCCCTGGTGGAATTGGATGTAGATCCTGAAGCTCCCCAGTTGCCGTTCTGCTGACGCTTGTCAAGGTTGAGACCGAGGTTGACACCGGTCTTGAGCCATTCCTTCGGACGGCCCTGGACATTGGAACGGAGGGTGTAACGGTCGTAGTAGTTACCGATGGAGGTACCCCTCTGGTGGAACTGTGAACCGCCGATCATGTAGGCAATCTTGCTTCCGCCACCCTCGATGGTCACATCGTTCTGGTACTGAGGGTTGTTGAACTGCTGGTAGTAGTTGTACCACTTGGTGTCAGCGTCATAACCTCTGTCGGTGAAGTTCTTCTGGATCCATTCTGCAGAGTGGATGCCTGCGTCAATCCAGAACTGCTTCAGTTCGGGACCGCTCATCATGCTCTTGTAGAGAGTCATGTCAGCGAGGGTCGAGATACCGTACTGAGAACGGACAGTCACGGATGATTTGGAATCGTAGGAACCGCTTTTGGTGGTGACATAGACAACACCGTTAGCCGCACGGGCACCGTAAATGGAAGTCGCGGAAGCGTCCTTCATGACGGTGATGTTCTTGATATCGTTAGGGTTCATACCCATGATGGCGCGGCTGGATGAAGGGACACCATCGATAATGTAAAGAGGTGTTGAACTTGCTCCGATGGATCCGACTCCGTGGATGGTCATGGAAACAGAGTTGTCACCCGCGACACCGGAGGATGAGAGAACGGACAGACCTGCAACCTGGCCCTGGAGAGCATCGAGGGCAGAGGATGAAGGAGCGTTCTTCAGGACTTCGGATTTGACGGTGGCGACTGAGCCTACCAGGGAACCGAGTTTCTTTGCAGATCCGTAACCAACTACTACAGCGTCTTCGAGGACGTTCTTGTCCTCCTGGAGCTGGACGTTGATAACACCTTTCCCGTCAACTGCGATGGTCACGGTTTCGAATCCGATGACTGAGAAGACGAGTTTTCCTCGTGAAGGAACGCTGATGGAGTACTTACCGTCAATGTCGGTGGATGTACCGTTCAGGGTGCCCTCAACCATGACGGTAGCACCCGGGATCGGGGCTCCGTTCGAGGCTTCGGTGACCGTACCTGTAACAGTCACGTTCTG
>JAFUFS010000061.1 GCA_017469745.1 Bacteroidales bacterium
ACAGTAAATTTCCGTAATTTTGTCCTTGGCGATCGTCATAGCGAAAGGGTTTGTTTTTGGTTTGTAGCTATTCCAAATTTACAAAAACTTTCGCTATTTTCCTAATAATCAGCTAGTTAAATTTCATCGAATTCACGTTAAGGTAGATCTTGTCCTTGTCCATGGCATCTTCAAGTTTCAGGAAAAGCTGCCAGCTGTCTGCCTCGCTTGACCTTTCCTGGATGCTTCCCTTGGGATCCAGCTCGCGGATGCGGGCCTGGGCCGACTGGAGAAGGCGGATGTATTTCTCGGTGTCTGACCGGCCTATCTCGATCAGCCTGTTCTTGTCCAGTATGTTCCTGGTCTTCATGTAGTAAAGCAGGAATCCCAAGGCTGTGAGGATGCAGAGGGCGACTGCTACTATAATGTACAGGATGTAGCGCGCTTCCCTTGTCTCCGCTTCCTTTGCCTTGAGCTCAGCTTCGTGGGTCCGGTACATGGCCGAAACCTTCAGGGCCCTTTCCTTGTCGGTCCTTCGCTCCAGGCTGTCGGAGATAGCCGTTGCCCTCTTCAGATAGGAATATGCCTTCCCGGATTCTCCGAGCCCACGACAAGCCTCTGCCTTGAGCGTCAGGTAGTATTCCCCGTCATAGGAGATCGTGTCGCCGGGTGAAGGAAAATCGGTGTCTCCAATTACCTGGATGGCCTGGGCGTAACTGCCGCTTTCGAGAAGGTATTCAAGGATCCTCAGTTTCCCGACAGGATCGCCGGAGTACCTGGTGCCGTGGAATTTTTCAGCATATTCTTCCGCCATTTCCTTGTAGCCGGTCTTCATGAGAAGGAAAGCCATTTTGCTGTAGTGGTAGGCGAACTGCTGGTCGAGATAGTCCTCCGATGTTCCGACTCCGGGCTTCATTCCCTCCAGCAGTTCCTCCCTTTTGAAACCCGTTTCGACTGCTTCCTGGTATTTCCCGTCCTCTATCATGAAGTTTATCTCTTCTCCGAGGAAGTGGCTGAGAGTGGATTGGGCATGGAAACCTTCTTCCTTGGCCAGGGCAGCGATGCCGTATTCCATGTTGGCGTAGGCAGAAGCGTACTGGCCTAGTTTCATCTGGCATTCTCCGGTGAGGAAGCGGAATTCTCCCTGGGCTGCTAGCGAGTCTATCGCTACTGCCACTTTTTCTCCTTCTATGGCTGCCTGGAGGCTCTCTTCATACTGCCCGGTAAGGTAGCAGCTGCTGCACAGAAGTCTCAGAAGGACGATCCTGTTGTGTTCCTTCAGTTCATCGGAATCCACCGACAGAGCATCCTTCGCACATTCGATCACCTTCGCATCATTCTGGAGGGGATTGAAGTAGATCTTGGCCCTTGCCTCCTGAGCTGTGAAATGGCTTATCGCCCCGATGGATTCGGCACTGTCAAGCATTTCCAGAGCTCGGGAAGGATTACACATTGCAAGCTTCCTGATCCTGACAATGTCGACATCAGCCTCTGAATCATGCCTGGGATCCGGACGGCCAGAAGGTCCGTTACATGCAGAGAGCAGGAGAACTGGGATGATTAGAACGCGGATTAGAGCTGATGATCTGTTCATAGCAAGTCTGTTTAAGAGGACAAGTACGCTTTCTTGTGCTGTGCAAATTTATAAAATAGTTTTAGTCTTGACGCGTGTCTATTTGGGGTAGGTACTTTTTTTCTGCCTTTAGGGACAAAATCACTTTCCAGGTCTGACATAATAACTGCCATATCATTATTCTCATGTCGGTCTTAATGTTCAATTTTGCAGCGAGATTCTAACCTGAAACTTTTCTGATGACACAAGGGAAGAACAAATTGAACTTAAAAAATGAATAAAAAGGATTTTTATCGGGCTCCGTCGACTGTCATCCTTATTATGAGTGACGAGCCGCTGATGTCTCTCTCGGCCAAGACCGGGAAACACGTTTATGACGAAGGCCTTGACACGGAAGATGGCTGGGCCGACGATGATGACTTCTAAACTATGTTTGAACAGATGAAACGGATCTTATTCTACTTTGCGGTTGCCATGATGGCCGCAGCTGTATCTTGTACTGACAAACCGATGGAAGACGAGATCCTTCCTTCCGGTTCCGGACCTTTCAGGATAGAATTGAAAGGAGATCCTCATGGCCCCGGTACCAGGATCACGGAGGCAGAGGATGCATCTGCCGGCCTCAAGACCTCTTGGGAGGCAGGGGAGACCATAAAAGCCATGTACTTCAAAGGTGGTTCGGCCTACCTTGCCGAGCTGACTTCTCCTTCGGGCAACGACATATTCTCAGGCGAGGTGGAGTCCGGGGAAGACGTACAGGCTTTCCGGACCAGCGACCTTTATTGTGTAAGTTCATCCTCGAAGATCACAACCCGGGTCTCTGGCGACAATGCCGAATGCACCGTGGACTTTTCCGGACAGGACGGCTCTCTTGGCAACGTGGCGGCCTATGAACTTATGTTCGTCAAGGGGAAAGCTTCCCAGGTGCTTCATTTCGACCACATGACATCCGTGATAAAGCTCACCTTCACCGGCTTGTCGGGCAATGAAGTATCTGCCGTCCATTTCTCGTTCACGCCATCCGACGACGTTTCCGGCCAGGCCATGTTCGCTTCCCAGGCAATCTACACCTTCGGTCCTGACGGTAACACGGTGGTGCCTGATGATGACATATTCTATGACATGCCTCAGACGCACCTCCCTGTGGAAAACGGGAGGGCTACGGTTTGGCTTGTGATCCCGGCACGGGGGAAGCTGGCGGGTGAACTCTCTGTCAGCCTGACCTGCGGAGACCACACCTACAGGCGCTACATCAAGCTTGCAGGCAAATCTTTCAAGGCATGCAACGTGGTAGCCAGGAGTGAAACACTTTCGGATGACGACCTGGTCCCGAAAGTCGGCGACTATGTCTACAGTGACGGTTCCTGGGGACCTCTGGTCTATTATGAAGACAAATGGCCGCAGGCTGTCATATTCAGCAATTACACCAGTCCTGAAGACCGTGCTGCTGGTTATACGCACGGCTATGCCATGGCGCTGCGTGATGCGGCCTGGCCTACCGCATGGGCTCCCGAGTCCGAGGTCTTGGAGAATCCAGACTATCCCCAGACCGAAAATGTGTTCGAGACGGTCGCTGAATCGGCTCCTCTTCTCATGATGGAAAACCTTGCCGGCCTTACGACATGTACCATCCTTAATGGAATCTACCTCAGTGACTATTGTCAGGGTAACTATTACGGGGTCCCTGGTTTTGAATATACCAGGGCCAGGGCTGCGATCCCTTGCGCCATGCGTTACGGCAAGGAAGACTGGGTCTATGCTTTCAGCACCACAGAGAACATAACCGAATTCGAAGCTCCGGAAGGTACCAGCGGATGGTTCCTGCCGAGCGTCGGACAGTGGTATCTTTGCCTTGCAAACCTTGCCGGAATCGATCCCAATGATCTGGAACTGACGTCATCAGGAGACCAGGTGACCGAACTTGCATGGAGATTCTCATCTTCTTCCGAGAGGCAGGACTATCTCGACACCTTTGCCAGTTATTTCAGCAGCAATTCCTATTATAATTCAGTCCTGGCGCAGTACGTCTCGTCCGGAAGGATGGTTTCCACTACTTTTTATCTCCCGTACAACGGACAGCTGGACTGGTATCTGTGGGCATGCGATGAGGCTACCTCTGACGGTACGGCAGCGGTAGTCTACCTGAACTCGACTGACATCGTGTTCAAGTATGTTGCAAAGCAGACCGGGGAAGATACCGAGAATGGTTATGCAGCCCGTTCTATTCTGGCTTTCTGATTGATTTTCAGTCGGTGACGATTGTGCCTAAGTAGCTGATGGGCTCGCGGTTCCGGCTACGCAGGTCGATGTTGACCCTGCCGTTTGTGAAAACCTCGAAAGTGTAGACAAGAAGGTCCTCACCGTTGTTGGTGGCCAGGGTTATCACCCTTCTGTCAGGCTTGGGATATGTCTCGATGTAGTCGCTGATCTTTGCCTCGAAGCTGAGCCCCTTTCCTCCTCCGTATGGAAGATTCCAGGCCTGCCCTACGTAGGGGAGATGGGAGATGATCTTGTCCCCGTCGATCTTGACAGAATAATTGGTGACAGCTTTGGTCATACCGCGGCGGGGATTCATCTGGTCGACGTCTACTTCAAAGGTCCTGTTGTCCAGATTGACCTGAACCTGCTCGGCTATCCTGGCTTTCTCTTCCGGAGTGACCTTCATGGCTGCGCAGCCGCTCAGCAGAAGCAGTGAGGCCGCCAAAACTATTGCGATTGATTTTCTCATGGCTATTTGTCGTTTGGTATCAAAACTTTATAACTATGACCTGATTTGTTTTCAAGTTTGGTGCCACGCAGCCAGAGGTTGGCCTCCTTGAGTTGCATGTAGCTGCATCCATGCTGCTCCGCAAAGTCCACAAGGCTTTCTATAGGACCGTTGACAGTGACGATGTCCTTGGGGGAGTAGTAGGGGTACTTGGCGAACTTGTCCACTTTGAAACCGAAGGCTTCAGGCTTCTCAAAGAACATCTTTGCAACGAGGATCCTGAACATGTAACGGGAAGTCTCTTCCACAAGGAGGAGATCCATGGCAGATTTCTGGTGCTGGTCGGCTAGCCTCTTGGAAATCCCGCCCTGACCTGCATTGTAACTTGCAGCAACAGTCATCCAGTCACCGTATTTCGAGTAGGCCTTGTTCAGGTACTGGCATGCCGCGACCGTCTCCTTCTCGATGTTGTACCTCTCGTCGACTTCGGCGTCTACTATCAGGCCATATTCCTTGGCCGTTGCCTTTGTGAACTGCCACAGGCCGGCTGCTCCGGCAGTCGACAATGCCTTCGGGCTGAGATTGCTTTCGATGGCCATCAGGTACTTGAGGTCGTCCGGGATGCCGTAGAGCTTCAGGATCGGCTCGATCTGGGGGAAGTAACGGTCGGAGCGCTTCAGCATCAGGATGGAGTTGATGTGGGAATAGGTGAACGTGATCAGCTCCCTGTCCATCCTTTCGTAGAGATCGCTTCTGTTGAAACGGACAGTATCCCCTGCGAACACGATGTACTGTGGTACTGACGGGGCCTGGAACTGAAGCTCCTCAGACACATAGCGCTGACCCCACACAGTGGCGGAGCATATCATGGCCAGCAGTAAAGACAATGCGAACCGTTTCATGGGACTATAGTTAAATGCTGAATCTCTTTGCCTGTTCTGCGATAAGGGTGCTGTCGTTGAAATAGTCGATCTGCATCGATTTCTTGACCTCGTCGAGGGTGGCCTGGGCTGCAGCTTCCGCGACTTCGCTGCCTTTCTTCAGGATGTCGTACACGGCAGGAATATCCCTTTCATATTCCTTCCTTCGGGCCCTGATGGGCTCGAGCTCCTCGTTGAGGATCTTCTCAAGGAACTTCTTGCATTTTACATCTCCAAGTCCGCCTTTCTGGTAGTGTGCCTTGAGCTCATCGAGGTTGGCATAGTCAGGCCAGTAGAGACCGAAGTGCTCGTCACGGCAGAAAGCATCGAGGTAGGTGAACACGGTGTTACCCTCGATGTGACCGGGGTCGCTGACATTGATGTGAAGGGGATCAGTGTACATTGACATGATCTTCTTGTGCATCTCATCAGCGGATTCGGCAAGGTAGATGCAGTTGCCCAGGGACTTGCTCATCTTGGCCTTTCCGTCTGTTCCGGGGAGTCTCAGGCAGGCCGCATTGGAAGGCAGGACAGCCTTGGGCTCGACCAGGGTCTCTCCGTAAATCCTGTTGAAACTGCGTACTATCTCCACGGTCTGTTCGATCATAGGTTTCTGATCCTCGCCCACGGGAACGTCCGTCGCCTTGAAGGCGGTAATGTCGGCGGCCTGGGAAATAGGGTAGCAGAAGAAGCCCACTGGGAGTCCGCTTCCAAACGCCTGCTCTTCGCCTTCAGCGTTGAAGCCGCGCATTGCGATCTCCGTCTTGACTGTGGGGTTCCTCTGGAGCCTTGCAACCGTCACCAGGTTCATGTAGTAGAAGGTCAGCTCGGTGAGCTGGGGAATCTGACTCTGGATGAACAGAGTCACCTTCGAAGGGTCGAGGCCTACTGAAAGGTAGTCCAGAGCGACTTCAATGATGTTTTGGCGTACCTTTTCCGGATTGTCGAAATTGTCCGTAAGGGCCTGTGCATCGGCAATGAAGACGAACATCTTGTCGTAGCCTCCGGCGTTCTGGATTGCTACCCTGTTCCTGAGTGATCCTACGTAGTGTCCGATGTGGAGACGCCCGGTAGGGCGGTCGCCAGTCAATATGATCTTTTTAGACATATTCAGAATTATTGTTTTATGAGGTTTAGGAATTCGTTTCTTGTCCTTGCAGAGCTGAGGAATATTCCCGAGAACGCGGAAGTGGTTGTGATTGCGTTGGACTTCTGTACGCCGCGCAGGGACATGCAGGTGTGCATGGCCTCGATCACGACAGCCACTCCCAGAGGGTGCAGGGCGTCCACAATGCAGTCCCTGATCTGGACCGTAAGCCTCTCCTGGACTTGGAGCCGGCGTGCGTAGGTCTCGACCACCCTGGCTATCTTGCTCAGCCCGGTGATCTTGCCGTTGGGAATATATGCCACATGGCATTTCCCGATGAAGGGGAGCATGTGGTGCTCACACATGGAATAGAGCTCGATGTCCTTGACCAGGACCATCTGCTGGTATTTCTCGTCGAAGATTGCGGACTGGATGATCTGCTGACCGTTCTGGCCGTATCCCTGGGTTAGGAACTGAAGGGATTTCGCCACTCTTTCGGGGGTCTTCAGGAGTCCTTCACGCTCGGGATCTTCACCCAGGAGTGCGAGGATTTCCCTCACTCTTGCAGAGATTTCCGCAGTCGTTTTTTCGTCGTATTTTTCGATCTTTTCGAATGCCATCTTCTGGTATGATTGTTGAATAGCACAGCTTGTCCTACAAAATTAGGCAAAAAAAAGTTATAGATTAATATTTTTACATATCTTTGCGGCAAATAACAACATTATGTATTGGACTCTTGAACTTGCCAGCAGCCTGGACGATGCTCCATGGCCGGCATCAAAGGAAGAACTGATCGATTATGCCAACCGCTCAGGTGCTCCTGAAGAAGTTATTGAGAACCTCACTGAATTGGAAGATGACGGCGAGATCTACGAATCCATCGAAGACATCTGGCCCGACTATCCCACCAAAGAGGATTTCTTCTTTAACGAGGAGGAGTATTAAGAGAAAGCACTACTCTTAACATACTGATTTACAGCGAGATAAGCAAAAATTATTTGTTTGTCTCGCTGTTGTTTTTTACATCAAACACTGCGAGCTCTTCCTAGTGAATACCGATTGCTGCCCGGATTTCTTTTCGTACATTTGTAAAACTCTATGCGCAACTTCGAGAACTACATATTCGCTATCATCCTGGCTGTCTGCCTGTGGTCGTGCGGACACACCAGTACTGTGCGGCCCATACTGGACCGGGCGGAGATGTGCATGGAGTCCCATCCGGACAGTGCTTTTGTGGCTCTGGATTCACTGGACAGGAGGTTGCTGGACACGCCGGAACTCCGTGCCCGTCACGCGCTGCTGTACTCTCAGGCTTTGGAGAAATGCGGCATCGATATCTATAACGACACCATCATTCACATCGCGCTGGATTACTATGCCTCCATCGGAGACAGTGAGAATACCCGGAAGGCGCGGGCATGTCTTGACAAGATCAACGAAAACGCCAGTATGCTGGCTTCATCCGATACGCTGAAGATCCAGAACGCCCGTATAATCGAGGAGCGCTATTCGGATAAGATGACCCTGGTAGAGAAGGACGAACGGATGCGTGACATTATAATTCTCTCCATCCTTGCCTTGGCGGCTCTCGCACTCATCATCCATCTCATAGCCAAGAAGCTCCGGTCGAAACCGGATGACAAGGCGATGGCCGTGATCCGCGAGCGGCTTTCCGTGCTGGACAAGATCATTGCTTCCCGCATCTCTTCTGACGACAAACTCTATCGCAGCAGTGAGGAGGAGCTGGACGTGATGATGGCCGACCGGGAAGAGTTCTTGCGCTCCACCAAGATTCTCTTTGAGGAGAACCACCCCAAGTTCACGGCATACTTGGAAGGGAAGGGGCTTACCGATTGGGAAATCGGCTACTGCTGCCTCTATACCCTCGGACTGAAGGGCAAGGACATCGGGGAGTATATTCAGAAGAAGCGTCACTACATCATCAGCCACGAGATTCGCCAGAAGCTGGGTCTGGACGAGCATGATACCAACATCAGTATCTATCTTAGGCGTCTTCTTATCGACCTCCAGGACTGATGTAAAACTTCCGATTGTTTTACGGGACGAAAAGATTCTTCGCTTCGCTCAGAATGACAACGTTAATCCCTGGAAATTAGTTGTTTCTGTCATTCTGAGCGAAGCGAAGAATCTGCCCTGATCGGATCCGTGTAAAACTTTTCCCGGGTAATTTTGCGTAAGCAAAACTAAAGGAAAAGCAATGAACGCGAAAACAATTATTCTTACCGCAGCCGCCCTGTTTGCCGGACTTGCAGCCAGGGCACAAGACCCGGAGGCAGCGAAGCCGGATACTCTAGGAAAAGTGGAACAACTCAAGGAAGCGGCCGTCATAGCCCGTCGCGAATTGATTACAGCCGATGCCGATAAACTTACCTATAATGTGCAGGCCGACCCGCAGGCTGAAGGCAGCAATCTGATCGATATTCTCCGGAATGTTCCGATGCTCAGCATCAATGGTGATGAGGAGGTGCTGATGAACGGCAGCAAGGATTACAAGGTGCTCGTGAACGGCCGCTCCACCGGTATGCTGGCCCGGAACTTCAACCAGCTTATCAAGGCCATTCCAGCATCGTCCATAAAGGAGATTCAGGTCATTACCAATCCGCCGGTGAAATACGACGCGGAAGGTATCGGCGGCATCATCAATCTCGTGATGGCCAAACGCTTGAAGTCGGGCTACAACGGTTCACTGGGATCCAATGCAAGCACCATAGGCGCAGCAGGCGGGAACGGCTATCTGAATGCCCAGCTGGGTAAATTCACTTTCAGCTCTAATGCCAGCGGGATGTATTTCCCTAATCCAACAGTTCATGGTGTTACCGACATAGAGAATTATACCAGCGAGACAAACCACTATCAGAAGTTGGAGTTTGACAGCGATAACATCTACCGCATAGGTTCATTATCCCTGGAAGCCAGTTATGAACCGGACTCTCTGAATCTTATAACTCTTTCTGGCTGGACGAACTTCCAGAAGATACAGAGTAATTACGACATCACAGAAACCTTCTGGAATACCGACTATATTAAGACCATCGAAATGCTGGAACCGACAGCCAGAACGAACCGTTACAACACCTTCTCCGGCGAACTGGCTTACCAGAAGACATTCCACGATGACGGCGGTATCCTGACCCTAAGCTATTCCATAGACGGGAATCCGAACAGTATGGACAACCACATTATCGTCAACCCAGTCTTGAACTATCCTGAATATCACCGGCACTCATTCAACACGGAACATACCATCCAGCAGATCGGCCAGATTGACTATTTCGCCACCCTCAAGAAGAAGCACCAGATCGAGGCAGGAGGCAAATACACGCTTCGCAGCCACGTGGCCGACTCCCAGGATGAGTTATGGGACTACGTCAAAAATGAGTGGTACATTGACAATTCCAACGTCAACGACCTTGACTACAAGCAGCACATTTTCGCAGCCTATGCCAGCTATGGGTACAAGTTCAGCAAGCTAACGTTGAAGGCCGGCACCCGGCTAGAGTACACTTTGAACCGGGGACTATCCAAGAGTGCTTCCAAGGATATCACCTTCGACAACAGCAACTTCAACATTGTTCCATACCTCAATGTCGCCTTGCAGATTGACCCGAAGAATACGCTGGCGCTATCCTATACACGTCGCCTGGGAAGGCCCAGCGTGAGCTATCTCAATCCCTATATCTCCGAAGAATCTCCCTACAGCCGGTCGCATGGTAATCCGGATTTGCGGACCGTCGTTTCCGATGCGCTGACACTCACGTATCGTACAAGAGGGGACAAGTGGGACCTGACTGCACGCACCTACGGCAGTCTCACGGGCAATAATATTGAATATCTGTCCGAGGTTGGTCCGGATGGCGTCAAGGTCTCGACCTACGAAAATGCCGTGAGATACAATCATATTGACCAAACTCTCAGTTTCAATTGGAATCCTTCCGACAAGTTCAGCCTCCAGACATCGGCTCTGGTTGGGTACGACTACTATTACGCCCCCTCTTTGGATCAAAAGAACGACGGTATCAACTGGAATGTCAGCCTGAGCGGCAACGTGTTCCTGTGGAAAGGAGCCATGGCGTATGCGTCTGCAAATGCAGGTGGTGGCGAAATCACCTTGCAGCGCACCTACCACGGAGTGGATTATGAATATTCACTCGGCCTGCGGCAAGGCTTCCTCCAGAACCGGCTGATCCTGTCTGTATCGGCCATCATGCCTTTCCAGAACCGATATGCAGGTCCCGTCCGTGACACCTATACGGATACATACTATCAGCACAACGAAGCCTGGTACAGTCCCCGTCAGTTCCGCCTGGGCCTGACCTGGCGCTTCGGCAAGACCTCAATCAACTTCAAGCACGCCAAGAAGACGGAAGTTGATGATCATGTTATTATTGCCAAATGAAAAGGTTTTTTTATTTTCGCAAGTGTAACCCTAATTCATCAAAACCTTTTGGGGCTTATGAACTCTATTTACAAGCTTTTCATTCTTGCTGTTGCCACAATGGCTGCGGTTTCGTGCGGGAACGGGGCAAAGGACACCCCGATCCGTTTCTCTAATTACAACATGAGGGTCATCACCTCCAAGGACTCCCTTGACAGGGCTTTCGAGAACAGGAAACCCAACATCCTGAAGCGTATTGCCGACTATGATTTCGACATAATCGGTGCGCAGGAAGTCAACGATGCGATGAAGGAAGCTCTCATCCAGGACCTCTCGGACACGTATTCAGTCTTCGGCGAAGGCAGGAAGTCTACCCGCAAGGGCGAGGGGACTCCGATCTTCTACAAGACGGAGCGTTTCGAACTCCTCGAAAGCGGTAATTTCTGGCTCTCCGAGACTCCGGAAGTACCTGGCAGCAAAAGCTGGGACGCTTCCGTCGAGAGGATAGCCACCTGGGGCAAATTCCTCGACAAGACCACCAAGAAGAAATTCTTCTACATCAACACCCATTTCGACCACAAGGGACCGCAGTCCAGGACCATGGCTGCGAAGATCCTCCTCGATAAAGCACGTGAACTCCATGACGGACTCCCCGTGTTCTTCACCGGGGACCTCAACACATCTTCGACAACCGAGGCTATTGCGATCCTTTCCGACAATGAATTGGTAAAGGACAGTTACACATCAAGTGAAACTGTCCCTACCGGGCGTAAGAGCCCTTACTATGGTTTCGACTTCGACCGTGCTGACAGTGACAGGGGAGACTATATCTTCGTCCCTAAGGATGCCAGGGTGTTGTCCTACCGCTGCATCGATGATGACATCACTACACGAGTGTACTCATCCGACCATTGTCCGGTCCTCGTCGAAGTGATCCTCTAGGATCTATTTTTCAAGCCTGCGCAGAAGATCTTTTGACTCGTCCACCAATGCGGTGATCTCTGAGTCGGAGACCTTCTCCCAGTCTATGTCCCTGAACTTCAGGAGCTGGGCGTCAAGCAGGGCGGATTTCTTGCTGTCCAGGCCTTCGCGGACGATGCGGATCTTCTCGAAGTCCTGAATGCCTTCGATGAGACGCTCGGAGCGGATGCTGGGGCCGTCAGGATAGACGACATAACAGTCTCCGGCCCTCCAGGTGCGGAATCTTGCATCTTCGCAAGGGTTCTTGACCCAGCTGTTGTAAGCCCAGCGGAGATAGCCGCTGTAACCGGCTGAGGCTACGAACCATCCAAGGAATGCCGATTCGGCAGGGTTGGAGTTGATGAACGTATTGGGCCTTGCAGGAGAGCAGCAGGTGTAGACAGTGATCTTGTTGCCCTTTCCGATGTGGTTGCTGACCTGCTCCTCGGGAAGTATTGGATGGGTGAACATGAAGCTGATGTCATACATCCTTTCTGCGACTTCGGGGCCGAAGTAATTGACGGCGCCTTCGATCTTGAAATCCTTGTCTGCCTTGTAGATGATCTTGTAGGCATGCTCGAGAAGGTCCTTGGGACGCTCGTCCATGGCAATGCAAGTCTTGTCGAACCAACCCTTCGCCCTCAGGTGCTTTGCAAAATCGGTAAGGAATGGGAGGAGGTAGTCCTCATATTCCTTTGAACCGGGCTCCATCTTCCTGGCGACAGTGCAGTTCATGTTCTCGTCGTAGTACTCGAATGTAAGGTGCCAGGGGAGGATGGAATAGCAGTCGATCTGGCCGGTGATGCCGCAGCTCATCATGAACTCAACCCACTTGTCGAAGACGGTGTAGTCGTATCTCCAAGTGCCGTTGCTGCTCCTGAACTTGCCGATCATGCTCTCGAAGGGATCTTCGGTCTGACTGTTCCAGGGGTGCTGGATGATGCTCGTCGTGATCACCTTTTCTCCGGCAGAGGCCAGATATTCCATGATCGGACGCATGTGGTCGAAATGCTCCTTGCTCCAGAGCGGGACGTTGTAGTACCTTGCCACTGAATATGGATTCTGCCACAGGTCGAGATGGAACTTCCAGTCCTTTGGCTCAGGGAGCACCCTCTTGCCGACCTCGATAGTGAACGGGATGGTCATGGCACTTCCGTCGCAGTTGGCAGTCAGGGTAGCCTTGTATTTGCCGGGAGCGGCATCTGCCGGAATGGAAATGGTCAGCCAGACCGGACGTACGGTCTTTGCATGTACTGAAATGGATTCTTCTTCCACGAGGCGGTCCGGGCAGAGAACAGTATCACCTCCCTGCTCCTTGACCTCTCCCATCACGTAGGTCTCAAAATACCTCTTTACGGCGCTTGAAGGGATGGTGTTCTTCCCTGACTTCAAGTCGCTTACGGAGAATCTGAATGATGAGACTGCCTGGGGAGAGACTAGAACAGCCTGGGCGAAAACCCTCTCTCCTCTCCATCCCGACAGGGAAAGGGATTTTGCGAGGACGGGAACATCGTCAATCTTGTACTTTGTGTCAACAGTGCCCCATCCGAAGGATGTGGTTTTAACATTGTTCCAAACCTCGGCAGGCGAGGGATGGGGATCTGCCATTTCTTTGACTGGAACCTGGGCGTTTGCGCCAATGCATGCAAGAGCGATGCATGCTGAGATGAAGAATCTGTTTTTCATGAATCTATTTAAAAAGTAATCTTGCGAATGTGTTGAGGTAGAGCCGCCAGTTTGACCAAGTGTGTCCACCGTCAGACACGAAGAAGGTATGGTCAAGTCCCTGTTCAGTCAGGGTCTTGTCAAGGGCCTTGGATCCTTCGAAGAGGAAGTCGCTATCTCCGCAGGCGAGGAAGTAGAGCTTCACTCCGGCCTTCTTTAGATTGGCGATCTGCTCAGGAGTGGCCTGGCCGGCTGCTGAAAGCGGGCAGATGTAGTCAAAGAGCTGCGGGTAAAGGATCGAAGCTGAAATGGTGTGGCCGCCGCCCATCGAAAGGCCGGCGATAGCCCTTGATTCAGGCTTTGCAATGACCCTGAAATTCTTCTCGATGAAGGGAACGATTTCAGTGCAGAGGCTGTTGACATAGGCATTGCGGAACTCCTCGGAACGCCAGTTGATGTTCTTTTCGGGAATATTCAGGGTCCTGGCAGCCTGCTGGCCGGGATTGCCGTTGGGCATGACTACGATCATCGGTTCGGCAAGACCTTTCTCGATGAGGTTGTCCATGATCTGCGCAGTGCGTCCCATGGAGATCCAGGCTTCCTCGTCGCCGCCGGCGCCATGAAGCAAATAAAGGACGGGATACTTCTTCTTGGGATTGGCCTCGTAGCCATAAGGTGTGTAGACAGTGAGGCGACGGCTGTAGCCGAGGATCTTGCTGTCATACCAGGGATGGCTGACAGTTCCGTGCTTGGTAGCTTCTACGTAGTTCTCGGAACGCTCGCCGGGTACGAACAGCATAGGCAGGTAACGGGTGCCGTCACGCTGGACAAGTACGTTCTGCGGGTCGTTGACTGCGACTCCGTCCACCACGAAATTGTAGGTGTAGATCTCGGGGGCGGGGAGAAGAAGCTTGACCGACCAGATGTTGTTCTCGCCGCGGGTCATGTCGACAGTGCCTCCGTAAGGATTGGCCATCCAAGAGCCGCTGAGTTTTACTACGGTAGCATAGTCTGCTTTGAGACGGAAAGTTACGCTGTCGCCCTGGATTTCAGGAGAGATGACGGGCCTGGAGCCCCTGGAAGCAAAATTGGAAAGTTCCTGCGCTTGCAGGCTTCCGGCGATTGCAAGGATTGCAATGACAAGTGATAACTTTTTCATCTTATGAGAAGTGGTTGTTATTCTGATCTTTTGTGGCTATCTTTGGTGATATAGTGTAAATATACTTATTTTTTTAAACCGTGAAGAATTATGAAGAATTATTTTGACTTAAAAGGACAGGTCGCCCTGGTAACGGGCTGCTCAGGCGGCCTTGGCGTGCAGATGGCAAGAGCCCTTGCATCTGCTGGTTGCAACATAGTTCCCATTGCCCGCAGGATGGAGAAACTCGAAGAAGTGGCAGCTTCACTCCGCTCGGAATTTGGTGTGGAAGCCTTCCCGGTCCGTTGTGACATTACATCCACCGGGCAGGTGGAAGAAACCGTTTCCAAAGCACTTGAAAGATTCGGCAGGATAGACATCGTGATCAACAATGCGGGTACCGGTGCCGTGGCCCCGGCAGAGGACATCACCGATGCCCAGTTCGAGAACGAGATGCAGATAGATCTTTTCGGTTCGTTCCGAGTTGCCAGGGCTGTTGCCAAACTGGCCATGATACCGGCCGGATACGGCCGCGTGATCAACATTGCGTCGATGTACGGTCTGGTCGGCAACAAGATAGCCCCTTGTTCCCCCTATCACGCCGCCAAGGGAGGAGTCGTGAACCTTACCCGCGGACTTGCCGCCGAGTGGGGCAAGTACGGAATCACCGTCAACACCATCTGCCCCGGTTATTTCTACACCCCTCTCACAGTAGAAACTTTGAATTCCGAATATTTCCAGAATTACGCCAAACAGGTCATCCCTCTCGAGCGCTATGGTAATGAAGGTGAGCTGGATACGGCTGTCCTATTCCTTTCCTCTCCTGCTTCAAGTTATGTCACTGGTGCTGCAATTCCGGTCGACGGAGGCTACACATGTGTATAAAAAGCGAGGATAAATGATTATCTTTGCAGAAACGACTTGACAACATATTGAATCTATGGGAGCATTCTTCGGAACTATTTCAAAAGGTGAATGTGGAGCCGACCTTTATTACGGCACCGATTACAACAGCCATCTTGGTACGCGCCGCGCGGGTATGGCAACTTACGACGAGAACCGCGGTTTCCTTCGTGGCATTCACAGCTTGGAAAACAGCTATTTCAGGAATTGTTTCGAGGATGAGCTTGATAAATTCACCGGAAAGTCGGGAATAGGGATTATCAGTGACACCGATGCCCAGCCGATGCTGGTCAATTCCCATCTGGGGCGTTTCGCCCTTGTCACTGTAGCCAGGATCAACAATGCCGAGGCTCTTGCCAAGAAGCTCCTCGACGAGGGAATGTATCTCACAGAATTCAGCAGCGGCAAGATCAACGTCACCGAGCTCATAAGCCTGTTGATAGTCAGGGGTAAGGACTTCGTTGAGGGGATTGAGAATGTCTACCGTGAAGTAAAGGGCTCATGTTCGATGCTCATCCTCACCGAGGACGGGATTATCGCTGCCAGGGACACCTGGGGACGTACTCCCATAGCGATCGGGCAGAAGGACGGAGCGATGGCTGTGAGCAGCGAAAGCACTGCATTCGCCAATCTCGGCTACAAGACTTGCGGCTTCGTCGGGCCCGGCGAAATCGTTCGCCTTCGCGCAGACGGCATGGAACAGCTCAGGAAGCCGAATCCGCACAAGCAGGTCTGTTCCTTCCTTTGGATCTACTATGGTTTCCCTACATCCTGCTACGATGGCCGCAATGTCGAGGAATCTCGTTTTGCATGCGGAAAGGCAATGGCCAAGGCGGACGCTGCCGAAGGCGGAGTCGATGCCGACTGCGTGTGCGGAATACCTGACAGTGGAATAGGAATGGCCGTGGGCTATGCTGCAGGCAGCAATGTCCCCTACATGAGGACGATTGCTAAATACACTCCCACCTGGTCCCGTTCTTTCATGCCTTCCAGCCAGACGACCAGGAACCTGGTGGCCAAGATGAAGCTGATCGACAACGAAGACATGCTCCGTGATAAGAGCATCCTCTTCTGCGACGACAGCATCGTCCGTGGTACACAGCTCAGGGATAACACCCGCCAGCTCCATGAGAACGGAGCAAAGGAGGTCCACATGAGGATTGCCTGCCCTCCTCTTGTGTTCGGCTGTCCTTTCCTTAACTTCTCCGCCAGCAAGACTGAATATGAACTGATCACGAGACGGATAATCAAGGAATTCGAAGGGGAGGACTGCAAGGACGTCTCCAAGTACACTGATTCAAAGACTCCTGAATATTCCCGGATGACAGACGAAATTGCTCGTCAGCTGAGCCTTGACTCGCTGAAATTCAACACGATAGAAGATCTGGTCGAAAGCATTGGCCTGCCCAGGGAGGACCTGTGCCTGCATTGCTTCGACGGCTCTTCTGCCTATACTCTGGAAGAAGAAAACAAATAGGAATATCCCTTCCCCGTCAGCCTACAACGTAGCGGCTTCCGGGAATGAGGGATATGATCTTGGTTGTAACGGCGCTGCACAGGAATGTCAGCGCCGCTATTGCTGGTATGGCCAGCGCGACTGGGATTGAAGGGTTAGCAGGGTCTCCCGCAATTATCCATCTGGCGATGGGACCCAGGAAGAAAAGATGCATGAGGTACATCCCAAAGGACAGCTTTGAAAGCCCTGTGATGAACTTCGGTGCACTCTCAATGCAGGAGAACAGAAGGAAGGCTCCGAAAGTTGCCAGGAGCACGTTGGGTGTGCAGAATTCCCAAGACCATTCCAGCATGGGGGTCTCGATGACCTGTCCGGGGACACCCTTCCACCAGAAACTCCATCCGGTGAATGCGGCTCCGATGACGAAGCATGCTGTACCGACAATGAGCTTTTTATTCCTGTCCCAGTCCAAGTGGTTCTTGATGAAATGGGCGAGAACCAGGTAGCCCAGATAGCCGGAGCAGTACCACAAGGCTGAGAAGCCGTTCCAGAAACATTCTCCCCAGATCTCGGCCGACACGAACCTGTGCAGCCAGGGAATAAGGGTAGAGATAAGGAAGATACCCAGGAAGACCAACTCTTCTTTGGCAGTGGCCTTCTCAAGCCAGGGGGACACTACCGGAATAATGAGGTAGAGGCTGATCAGAGGGTACATGAACCAGAGGTGTCCGGCCATGGAAGGGAAGTTGAAAGGCAGCATCTTCAGGTCCGCGAGCGACTGCTCCCAGGTCATCCCTCCCCAAAGGAGGGGCAGGAAGGTGTAAAGCAGCATGAAGCAGATGAACGGTGGGAGGATACGGCCGAAGCGCCTCTTGTAGAATCCAGTCATGGTCTGTCCCGGTTTCAGCGGTACGAGGAGGAAGGCTGAGACTATCATGAACAGGGGTACGGACACCCTGCTGACGAAACCGTCGTAAAAGGCCACCCAGAAACGGTTGCTTTCGTTGGCCAGCATGGACACGTTGCCGGCGAGGCCGGAGGCGTCTGCTGCATAGAAATTCTCGCTTGCGTGGACCAGCATGACCATGAAGCAGGCAACGACGCGGATCCAGTCGATGAAAGGTATTCTTTTCATTGAATAAACTTGATGCACACGGGCTTGGGAACCCTTATGTCTTCTGCGGCCTTTTCAAGGCGGCCGTCTTCCTGGTTGATGCTGTAGACTTCAATCCGGTCCGAATCACGGCAGGCGACAAGAAGGAGCCGGCCGTCAGGGGAGACACAGATATTCCTTGGGTGGATGCCCGTCTGAGTGTAGGATGTCTGCTCCAGAGTGCCGTCTCCGTTGACTTTGAACACCGCAACCCCGTCGTTTTCAAGCCTGTTGCTGGCGTAGAGGAAACGGCAGTCGGGAGTCATCCTGATGTCGGCGCTGCCCCTTGCGTGGACCGGGTCGCAATCAACCACCTGAACAGGGATAAGAACGCCCTCTGAATAGTCCAGGACGGTGATCTTGCCGGAGAGTTCTCCGATCACGTAGGCCGTCTTCCCGTCTCTGAATATTATGTGCCGCGGCCCATAGTCGTTCTCAAGCCTGACGTCGGAATATTCCTTAAGACTGTCCCCGGCGACTGAATAGGAAACGATCCGGTCAGCGCTGAAATCACTCGCGAGCAGGTATTCTCCGTCAGGTGTGAACACCGTGCAGTGTTCGTGGGGAGTACCCTGGCGGGATTCGTCAGGACCACCGACGGTGCCGTGGATTACCTGGAATGGCTTGGCATCCTTCAGTCCACCGTTATCATCCAGGCGGAAAACCGAGATGGAACCACCGCTGTAGTTTGCGGTTACCGCTATCCTGCCGTTGGTCTCCACGAAGCAAGGATCTTCTCCCAGGGTGGGGGCAGTGCCCAAGTGGCTGAACGTAAGCCCCTCCTGGTCGAAACTGAAGGCGGCCAGGGCAGCAGTGCTGTCCGGACGCTCGCTGACTGCGTAGACCCTGGCCCCGTCGCCGGATAGCATCAGGTAAGAAGCGTCCCTCAGGTCGGCATGTCCCTGCACTCCAGGGAGTACTTTCCCTGTCTGCTGGTCGAAACGGAAGGCGTAGATTCCGCCTCCATCTTCCGATGAATATGTCCCTACCAGCATCGTTACCGGAGCCGAAGCTTGGCTGCAAGACAGCAGGAATGAGGCTGCAACCAGGCAGAAGATCTTTCCTGCTACTCTCATAAGGATGCCAGGGCTTTCTCCAGTTTGTCGAGCACTACGGTTCCGAAGACCACCTTTCCTTCAGGATCGACCAGATACATCGACGGGATCCAGTTGACCTTGTAGTCCTGGGACACCTGGCTCTCCTTCCACTTGATCATGGGACTCACATGGATCCAGTCCATTCCGTTCTCTTTGATGAATCCCTCCCACTGGTCCTTGTCAGTGTCGAATGAGATCCCCACGAAAGCGATTCGATCGGAAGCGTACTTCTCTTTCAGCTCCTTCATCTTGGGCACATCCTTGCGGCAGTCCGGGCACCAAGAAGCCCAGAAATCGAGGACTACGTATTTCCCTTTGAGATCGCCCAGGGAAACTTCCTTTCCCTGCGGATCCTTCAAGGTGAATGCAGGAGCTGCTTCTCCCTTCTTGAGAAGGTCGGCCGCGTATTTCAGGTCAAGGTCTTCTTCAGCCACCGTCTCGGCGACGGCAGGCTCTTCTGCCTTGGCTTCCTTCTTGGAAGACTGCTTGCATGACATGCAGAGGCAGAGCGGGAGCAGCATTGAAGCTGCAATAAGGACAAATCTCTTGTTCATCTCTATGTCGTTTGAATTTAAAAAGGCCGGCACGATGGCCGGCCTTTGTCAGGCTGGTTCAGAGTCTATTTCTCATCCTTTGCAGGGGCGAGGGCGCACCATACGATTGCGCTGAGAGCTCCACCGCAGAGAGGGGCGACGATGAACACCCAGAGGTCCTTGAGGGCCTGGCCGCCGGCGAAGAGGGCGGGTCCGATGGAACGGGCAGGGTTGACGGAAGTACCGGTCAGGTTGATGCACACAAGGTGTATCAGGATAAGGCTGAGACCGATTGCGAGACCTGCGAAGTTGCCGGCTCCGACCTTGCTGTCAGTGGTGCCGAGGACCACGAGGACGAACAGGAAGGTGGCGACGACCTCAACAAGGAATGCACCTCCGACACCGCCGGCACCTGCAACACCATTGCAGCCGAGACCGGCAGGGTTGGCACCGACAAATTCGGCTGAAGGAGTCATCACGTTCGCGAAGAGGAGGAGGAGGGCACCGGCGATGATGGCACCGATGATCTGTCCGCACCAGTAGCCGCAGGCATCCTTCCAGCTCATGCGTCCTGAAAGGGCGACGCCGAGGGTGATGGCAGGATTGATGTGGCAGCCGGAGATACCTCCGATCGTGTAGGCCATTGCTACGACGGAAAGTCCGAAGGCGGCAGCCGTGGCGAAGAGTCCGGCAGTCGTGCCGCATCCCACGAACATTGCCGTGGCGCAGCCGAGGAATGTCAGAACGAATGTTCCGATGCATTCAGCGATGTACTTTTTCATGATCTTCAATTATTAAGTTATTAAAGAGTGTATCCAAACATTGCTAATTTAAGAATAAATCTGTTTAATTCCATCAATTTTCCCTAATTTTACAAACACAATCCGAAATTGAAATCATATGGAAACACATGTAGTCATAATGGCGGGCGGAGTAGGCAGCAGGCTGTGGCCGGTCAGTACGCCTCAGAAGCCCAAACAGTTCATAGACATCCTCGGAATAGGGAAGACCCTCATCCAGATGACGGTCGATCGGTTCCTCCCGGTCTGCAACATTTCCAATTTCTGGGTCGTCACCTCGGAAGCTTACGTCGACATCGTGAGGGAGCAGCTTCCTTTGATCCCGGAGGATCACATCCTTGCTGAGCCCGAGCCGAGGAACACCGCTCCTTGCATCGCTTATGCCTCATGGAAGATCGCGGCTGTCAATCCCAATGCCAACATAGTCGTTACCCCGGCCGACGCCCTTGTTATCAATGTCCACAAATTCGCCGCGGCAATCCGCAAGGCCTTGAATTTTACCCAGTGCACGGAAAAGATAGTGACTGTCGGCATCGAGCCATGCAGGCCTGAGACCGGCTACGGTTACATCTGCGCCGAAGAGAAGAATCCCGACGAGGTGGTCAAGGTCCGGGAGTTCAAGGAGAAACCCGACCTCCGTACTGCCGAGGAATATCTTGCCGCGGGCAATTATTTCTGGAATGCCGGAATATTCGTCTGGTCCTGCCGGACCATAGTCTCGGAAATACATTCCCATGCTCCCCAGATCGCATCTGTCATGGACAGGATTGCGGCTTCTTTCGGTTCGTGGAAAGAGGAAGAAGTCCTGCATGAGCTCTTCCCGACCTGCGAGAAGATATCGATAGATTATGCAGTTATGGAAAAGTCTTCCGAAATCTACGTCATCGCAAGTGACCTGGGATGGTCGGATCTCGGGAGTTACAGTTCCATCAAGGATAATGTCCCCATGCCTGACGATGATCCCGTCCCCGACGGAGGAGCCGCCAAGGCAGTTGAAGGAGACAACAAGGTAATAGGCCGTGACATCAGGCTGTTCGGCTGTGAAGGCTGCATGGTGCATGCAGAAGGAACCAGGATGGTGGTTGTGTCCGGGCTGAAGGATTATGTGGTGGCGGTGAACGGAGCGGATGTGCTTGTCTGCCCTCTTTCCGAGGAGCAGAAGATCAAGGAATATTCAGGCCCACAGGCAAATTGACAACCATGGACCGGGTTCATTACAAGACCGTCGTCATCTCTGATGTCCACATGGGCACCCCCTTTTCCAAGATAGGTGAGGTGACCCGTTTCCTCGGACGCCTGTCCTGCGACCGCCTTGTGCTTGCCGGAGACATAATCGACGGCTGGCAGCTCAAGCAGGTGGATGACAAATGGACGGTTCAGGAGTCCGCCTTTTTCAGCGTGATCATGAACATGCTTGAAAAGGACCAGACCGAGGTGGTCTACGTGACGGGCAACCATGACGACTTCCTGGACAACATCACTCCCTGCCAGCTGTTCTTCATTTCCTTCGTGGGCGAGTACATGATCGAAGACTTCGGGAGAAGGTACGTGGTAATCCACGGACATGCCTTCGACAGCATCACGACCCAGTTCAGGTGGATTGCCAAACTGGGCGGCCTGGCTTACAACGGTCTCCTCAGATTCAACAACCTGTGGAACCGTGCCAGGGAAAAGAACGGCAAGGAGAAATATTCATTCTCCAAGGCCATCAAGCATGGGGTCAAACGTGCGGTGAACCTGATTTCCGGCTTCGAATCTGACCTGGCCGAGTTCGCCCGTTCCAAGAAATGTGACGGAATTATCTGCGGCCACATCCATCACCCTGAGGACAAGGTCCTCAAATATGGCATCCGCTACCTGAACTGCGGCGACTGGGTCGAGAGTCTCTCGGCCTTGGCGGAGGATGATTCCGGAGAATGGAAACTTCTCAGATACAGTGATTTGGTTCCTGAATAATGCGCTATCTATTCATAATACAGGGCGAGGGGAGAGGTCATCTGACCCAGGCCATGACGATGGAGCGGTTGCTCCATGACTCAGGACATGAGGTTGTGGGAATGCTGGTAGGTAAGAGCCCTGCAAGGATTCTTCCTCAGTTTTTCAAGAATGGTGTCAAGGCTCCTGTCGAGCAGTTTGAGAGTGTCAACTTCGTGGCATCGTCCGACAACCGGAAGCCGGATTATGCCAAGACCGGTCTCTACAACTTCCTGAACCTATCAGCCTATCTCCCTTCCATCCGGTTTCTGGTGAAGAGGATAAAGGCATTGAACCCGGACGTGGTCGTCAATTTCTATGACCTCCTGGGTACGAACGCCTACAATCTTTCCCGGACCGATGCCCCTATGGTCTGCATCGGCCATCAGTTCCTGTTCAAGCACGGCGGCTTCAAGTTCCCGACCTTCGGTTATGATGGCCATGTCGCTCTCAACATGTTTTCCGACATGATTTCACTGAGGGCGGCCAGGATCCTTGCCCTGAGTTTCAGGAATATGCCTGCTGACGGAAGGATCCATGTGGTTCCTCCGCTGCTCCGCCAGGAGGTCAAGGGCCTTGCTGCCGGAGTGGTCCGGCAGGATGGACCGATCCACGGCTACCTCTTGAACGCCGGCTTTTCTGAGGATGTGCGGGAATGGCATTCCAGGCATTCGGATGTCCTGTTGAGCTTCTTCTGGGACCGTCCTGATGAATATGTCGACGACACTCTTTCCTTCCATACTCTCGATGACAAAGCATTCCTTGAAGGTCTGGCAGGGTGCCGCGCCTATGCGTCCACAGCCGGGTTCGAGTCGGTCTGTGAAGCTATGTACCTTGGGAAGCCCCTCCTGATGGTTCCTTCCCACATAGAGCAGAAGTGCAATGCCTTTGACGCTACCAACTACGGTCGCCCTCTGGACGGGAATCATCCGGATGGACCCAGGCCGGCATGTACTTCCGACCGTTTCGATCTCGATCTGCTGACTGAATTTGCTGCTAGTCAATATGTGCCGGATCCGGAGTTCCGCCCATGGGCGGATTCGGCCGATAGGATATTCCTTGATGAACTGACCTCATTCTGAAAAAAGACTCAAAAAAACTTCAAAAAATTTTGTTTTTTTCAACAAACAACCTAACTTTGCAATCCCGATTCGGAGACATACCGAAGCGATTGGAAAGAATCGTTAGCTCAGTTGGTAGAGCACAACACTTTTAATGTTGGGGTCTCGGGTTCGAGCCCCGAACGGTTCACAAAAGGAGCAGGTTCTTTAAAATGCTTTGTTAGCTCAGTTGGTAGAGCAACTGACTCTTAATCAGTGGGTCTAGGGTTCGAGTCCCTAACAGAGCACATTAAACGCCGTCAGATTCGATCTGGAGGCGTGTTTTGTTTATTGAACATAATTTGTTATCTTTTAATATGTTCGAGCAAATTGTATCCGCGGTTAACGACGTAATCTGGAGCCCGGCCCTCGTAGTGCTGCTCGTAGGCGCCGGTCTTTACTTTTCTGCAAGAACCCGTTTCGTCCAGTTGAGGCGTTTCGGCCTGATGACCCGCCTGTTGTTCCGCAAGCGTGAAAAAGGTGCCGAGAAGAAAGGGGTTTCCTCTTTCGAGGCCTTTTGCATTGCCCTGTCCGGTCGAGTCGGTACGGGGAACATTGTTGGTGTAGCGACTGCTATTGCCCTGGGCGGCCCCGGTGCAGTTTTCTGGATGTGGATAATAGCCTTCTTCGGAGCTTCAACAGCCTATGTTGAATCCACCCTCGCCCAGATATTCAAGTTCAGCCATTCCAGCGGATTCCGTGGAGGACCTGCCTGCTATATCGAGAGGGGATTGAAGGCGAAGTGGCTGGCTGTCGTTTTCGCCCTTGTGACGATCATTGCCTGCGGCATGCTCCTTCCTACGGTCCAGGCAAACGGTATGGCTACTGCCGCTATGAATTCATTTGGGATCAATCCTTTGTATTCAGGTCTCTTCCTGGCCTTCCTGATCGGTCTGGTGGTGGTTGGCGGTGTGCAGAGGATAGCAAAGGCAGCATCGATAGTCACCCCTTTCATGGCAGTGGTCTATGTGGTGATATCCCTCTTCATCCTTGCTCTTAACTGGAGGGCTATCCCCGGCCTGCTTTCCAGCATTGTCGAGAATGCCTTCGGCATCAATCCTCTTTGCGGAGGTATCCTGGGCAGCACCATAATGATGGGAGTGAAGCGAGGCCTGTTCTCGAATGAGGCAGGGCAGGGAACCGGAGCCATTCCGTCCGCATCCGCGGATGTGAAGCATCCTGCCGAGCAAGGACTCGTGCAGGCCTTCTCAGTTTACGTCGACACCCTCCTTGTCTGTACGGCCACAGCTTTGATGATCCTTTCCGCCGGAACTTTCAACGTCCTGGATTCCAAGACTGGTGAGATGCTGGTGTCCAATGTCCCTGAACTCGGAGCGAACTACGTGGGCTTCACTCAGGCTGCTGTGGATTCGGTCATAGGAGGCTTCGGAGGTACTTTCGTGAGCATCGCCCTGGCCTTCTTCGTGTTCACCACGGTGATGGCCTATTACTTCTATTCAGAATCTAGCATCATGTATCTCTGCAGTCTCGGGAAGAAGTTCTCTCCCAAGGTTGAGAACCTCCTTATCAGGATCCTCCAGGTCCTGATTCTCTCCGCCATCGTCTTCGGCGCTGTGAAGGAGGCCAACCTGGTCTGGACTCTCGGAGACATCGGAGTAGGAATCATGGCCTGGGTGAACGTCGTGGCCATAATCCTCCTTTCCCCTAAGGCTTTCGCTGCTCTCAAGGACTACGAGAAGCGTTAGATCCTCACCCCCTGCTTCCTGAGGATGGACTGGACCTTTTTTGCATCGAGGTTCTGGATCGATGTGCGTCCCTGCAGGGCCATGGCGGCTGCTGCACCTGCAGCCTGGCCTGTGACAAGGCAGGTAGCGATCTCCCTGGCATCATAGGTGATGTCGTGTTCGTAGCCGAAACACCTTCCTGCTACCACGAGATTAGGGGTCTTTCGGGGAATAAGCGCCCGAAGCGGAATCTGCCATTCAGGCCTGTCGCCGACCTTGTGCTTCACGCCACCTAGTTCCGCGTCGATGTCCACTCCGGCTATCCCTATCACGTCGTCATAAGTCGTTTTCCCGAGTGCGTCGGCCATGGAGACATTCCTGAGGCTGTCCAGGACCCTGGTCACCCTGACTCCAAGCATGGGAGGAGTTTCAAGAAGGAAGGCATCTTCACAGCCTTTCTTGGAGCGCAGCTCCTGGGTCTTGTTCCACATGTATTCCCTAAGGGAATCGTTCAGACGGGACATGTTGAAGAGATCCAGGCCGTCCTGGTCGTATTCGCCGTTGGTGTGCATCAGGCCGACTCCGGGGATCGGGGTCATGCTGCCGTGGGCATTGTCTTCCTTGAGGTTTCCTACCCTCCACATGGCGCCGATGTGATGCTTGACGAAGCGGAACTTCTCACCAGCCCAGAAGAACAGGTCGCCGTCTCCTGTGGTGTCGATGAAATACTTCGCCTTGATGGCACATCTCCCGCTCTTGCTCTCGATGATCACGCTGTCGATCCTGTCTCCCGACATCGTGAGGGCTGCGGCCTGGACGAAATAGAGGACCCGCACTCCTGCTTCGTTCACCATCTGACGCATTAAGTGCTTGGTGGCTTCAGGATCCACGATGGGTGACCGACGGGGCTGGATGGACATGTCCATGTCCTTCAGCTTGACTGCGAGTTCGTCTGCGACGCCATAGACAACCTGCTTCCAGCCGTTTGCCGTCCGGGCTTCCATGCAGTTGAGGGGAAGAACCGAACCTCCGGTCCACAGGCCTCCCAGAAAGCCGTTCTTCTCGAGTAGGATTACATCGGAACCTTCCCTGGCGGCTGCGATCGCTGCTGCGAAACCGGCAGGACCGGCTCCTGCCACCAGTACGTCGCAGGAGGTGACGACCGGAATCTTCCTGGCCGGTTCGCGGACATGGCCCTCGACCTGCAGGTCAGTGGAGAGTTTGGCCTTCTCGGCTCCCTGTGCGGGAGTTACGCCTCCCACTATCATCGCTCCGGTTGCCGCCGAGCCAATCTTCAGGAAATCCCTTCTTTTCATTTTGATGACTATGATTATGTTGACAGGATCAGAAGGATCTTGAACCGGAGTTCCAGCCTTCAAAGAATATATTCAAGTTGCCGCCGGCATTGCCTCCGGTGGTGATGACTATCGTTCTGGAAGAACGCGGCATAAGGGTGATGAAGTTGTCTGAATACGTTGTCCCATGGACCGGATCACCATTTTCGTTCCTGAGCTGCAACCTGTTGAAAAATGCTATTTTGCCTGATGTGTTCTTCAGCGTTACTTCAATCTTTCCATCGGGCAGGTTCCGCTTTGTGAGGCGGACCTTGGCTGCCGGCATCTCCTGTAGGGATTCGAAGCCTGAGGTACATGGACCGGTGACAGTCTGGGGACCATCGTAAGAATCAGTCGAGCGCCAGTAGAAGTTTTCGGAGACGGTCTTGCCGGACTTGTCGGCAAGGACGAGCCTGATGAAATGGACCTTTGAGATTCCGTCGGGGAATTCCAAAGTAAGGACATCATCCAGTGCCCTGTCGGCAGGGATGTCGGCCGACGCATTCCAGGAGCGTACCAGGCGGCTGTCCAGGTCGTAGAGTTCAGCCTTCAGGCGGAGCCCTTCAAAGGGCTCTGCAAGGTCGTTGACGATGCTAACCGTATTCTTCAAGTAATCGAACTGGACGTGCAATGGTTCAAGTGAATGCATTGTGTAGTAGAGTGAGGCTGTGGGTTCCAGGTACCAGTCCCACATCCTGGCGCATACCTGGACGTTGGGGCTGTTGTGGTACCAGAACAGAAGGCCTGAGCAGAAGCGGTCGCCGTCGTCCAGGCGGTTGTAGTTCCAGACCTCCCAGATGCTCTTGGAATTCATTGCGCCGACGAGCTGGCCTTTTCGAGCGTAATCTTCGATGCTCTTTGGGGTGCCGTAGCATTTCACCATGTCATCATAGAGGGTGCTCATCAGGTGGAAGCCGTTGCCGTCGAGATAGTCCCAGGTAGCCTTGTCCAGGGGCCAGAGCTTGTCGGCAGGCATCATATTCCTGAGGCTCTCGATCACCGGGAGGGTAGGGGCGCCGTATTCGGGGTTGAAGCCGTCCACGCGGCTGCCGCGGTCCGAGGCCGTGTTGGTGTAGTGGCGCATCGGGTTCACCTGCTTGTAGGGGCTTCCGTCGTGGATGCCGTCGCATTCGGACTGCATCTGGTAGGGGCGTGTACCGTCAAAGGCCTTGAGAAGTTCCGGGGTTCCGGACACCTCTGTGCTTTCATTCGAGGCTACGTAGAAGATGATGGAAGGATGGTTGCGAATCCTCTTCACCGTCGATGCTACATTGTTGAAATAGATTGACTTGTCATGAGGATGCTTGGTGTCTCCTGTCATCCAGAATTCCTGCCAGACCATGATTCCGTATTCGTCACAGAGCTGGTAGAAGAGGTCGCTCTCGGCGATTCCTCCGCCCCAGAGGCGAAGGAAGTTGATGCCGGACTGGTCGGTGTAGGCCATCTCGGTGCGCATGCGGTCGTCATCCGTCCTGAGCATTGCTTCCGGGATCCAGTTGCTGCCCCTTATGAACATGCGTTTGCCGTTGACAATGAACACCTTCGATCCGTCCGGAGTGTCGGTCGTCACCTGGATGTCGCGGATTCCGAACGGGACTTCCACCGAATCGGAGACTTTGCCGTCGACGGTGACGGTAAGGTTCAGTTTGTAGAGATTCTGAGGACCCTTGTTCTTCGGCCACCAGAGCCGAGGGGAGTGTATCTTCAGCTGAGGAAAGTCTTCCGGGCGGAATGTAACTTCCGCTTCTTCGCCTCGGATCAGGGTCGCTTCCTTCCGGAACGTTATTCCGGTTCCTTCGATCTCGCCCTTGACGACGCATTTAATGGGCTCATTGTTGGTGAAGCCGCTTGCCGGATTGACTATTTCGACCGACACGGTCTCGGCTGATTCGTCCATTCCGGGCATCGAGAGGGATGATTTCACGAAGGGATTCCTGAGTGCGACGGGGCCGGTGGTGAATATCCTTACGGCCTTCCAGATGCCGGTGTTGCGGTCGCGGATACCGTCGTCATAGGAGAAATCCCAGCCGACCGTCATGAGCTGTGTGGTGTTCCAGCCGATGTCTCCGTCGCCACCGTTGCGGTTCTCGCCGGGGGCTCCCCATGGCTTGGGCATGGTCGTGCCTGGTACGTCGACTGGTTTGACAAGGACTGCAAGGGCGTTCTTCCCGTCTTTGGCTACGAAGTCGGTGATGTCGATCCTGTCTTCGGCGAACATGCCGGCCATGACGCTGACCAGGTGGCCGTTCAGCCACCATTCTGCCCTGTAGTTTATTCCTTCAGGATTGAGCCAGATGCGTTCGCCATCTTCTACGGCCGGGGAGTCGAATTCGGTACGGAACCAGTAGGTGTAAAACTCCCTTCCGGTGTCGATGATGTCGGGGATCTTCTTTTCGGAGATCTTGTTGTTGGTTCCGTAATATGGTTCCGGGTAGACGCCGTTTTCCACGAGGGAGGTGAGTACGGTTCCGGGGACGATGGCGCTCATCCAGCGGGTGTCGTCGAAGCCGGGGGCGGACAATTCCCTGGCGGTGGACCGGACCTCGTCAGCGCGGCACATCTTCCATTCGTACTGGCCGCCGTGTCCCAGCCTGGAATCCAGCACCTGCGCCTGCAGCACCTGCGTCACCATCGCCAGCACCCCGATCCAAACCAATCTCATCATTCTTCGTACCATATTTCTTGATAATCTTGATAATTATTATTGTCAGGTCATGGTCATCCCCTCGGAGCCACGTCGACTGGACTACTCACTTCGGCCGTGCTCGACGGCTCGCTAACTCGGGCCTGAAGGCCCTCAGACAGACGCTCGCTTTTCGTCGGCCCGGCTCTCGTTCGCTACGTCCATTCTCCTAGTGCTCCTCGGGGACGCCATGACCTGATGAATTCTATTTATCGGATTAGCCATTCCGTCCCGGAACCACTGCCACCCTCGGCACGTTAAGAGGGAGGGGCCCATCGCTTGCGATGGGAGGGGCCGCGAAGCGGCGGTTCAGGGATGGAATGGCTAATCCGATAATATGTTACTTAGTGCCGAAAATGCGGTCACCGGCATCGCCGAGACCGGGAACGATGTAGGCGTTCTCGTTGAGGCAGTCATCCACGGCAGCGGTGTAGATGTCCACGTCAGGATGCTCGTTCTGGACCTTCTTGATTCCCTCCGGAACACTCACCAGGCACATCAACCTTATGTTCTTGCAACCCTTCCTCTTCAACATCGCAATCGCATCGCACGCACTTCCACCGGTTGCGAGCATCGGATCGGTGACGATCACGAGACGGTCCTGGATGTCCTCAGGGAGCTTGCAGTAGTACTCCACAGGCTCGTGGGTCTCCTCGTTGCGGTACAGTCCTATATGTCCAACCTTGGCTACCGGGACAAGGGTGTGGAGGCCTTCGACCATTCCAAGTCCGGCACGGAGGATCGGCACGATGGCAAGCTTGCGTCCTGAAACCTCCTTGGCAGTCATCTTGCAGATGGGAGTCTCGATGTCAATGTCCTCGAGAGGAATGTCACGGGTGACTTCGTAACCCATCAGAAGGGAGATTTCATTCAGGAGCTCCCTGAAATCCTTTGATCCGGTGTTCTTGTCCCTCATGATGGTCAGCTTGTGCTGCACCATCGGGTGGTTGATTACATGCAGTAAACTCATAACTGTATATTAATTAAATAGTTATCAATGGAATTCGATGTCCGGGGACTGCTTCATGGCAATCTGCTTCTGGAACTTGGTCAAGGCCTTGATACGCTTCTTGGAGACCTGCTCCCTGTATTTTTCCACCATTGCCTCGGTTGTGTGGGGGTAGCGCTTCTTCAGTTTCTTAAGGTTGTTCTTGATGAAGGCATCCATGTGGCGCTCCTTCTTGTCGGCGTACAATTCGTCGAAGCAGATCATGATGCCGGTCTCGATGGCATCACCAAGCTCGTCGTTGATGCAGGAGCCCAGCATCTTCGTGGTGGAAGAGATGTTGATGTAGGAATTGACAAGCGGGGGGATGTTGGTGCCGAGCTTGCGGACTGCATCCTTCAGGATCCTGTAGTCCTTCTTGAGATCGTCTTCCACAAGGATCAGGTCCATCAATTTCGTGTTGTCAGTCACTCCTATCTCATTCTTGGGACGGACAAGCTCGAGCGGATCGTTGAAGTGCTTGTTCATGAAGTGGATGATCAGGTTCCTGGCGGTCTCGTCATAGGAAGGGTAGATGGTCATCTTCCCGAGGAAATACCATGTGTCCGGATACTGGAGGATCACAGTGGTGATGCCATCCCACAGGTTGTCCATGGTGAAAAGGGACTTGGCACCGGCCTTGGAACTCTGGTAGTCGGGAGCGACGAAGGAACGTCCCAACTCCATTGTGTGCGGAAGGTAATCCTTGATGAAAGAGTCAGAGAAATGGTACAGATGGGAGGATGTTATGTTCGGCTGTCCGTCCTCCTTCAGCTTGACATTGGAGCCAAGGATGTACCTGTAGCCTCCGATGATGGCCTTGGCCTCCGGATCCCAGACTATGATCTGGTGGTAAGGCTCGTCCATGGTGTCATATTCATCGATGTCCATGGACTTCCCGGAGCTGGCTCCTGCATCGCGGTAGGAGATCTCGCGAAGCCTGCCGATCTCGCGCATGGTGTTGGGAGCATTGTGCCAGGTGATGACGTAGAGTTCGTTGCCACCTTTGTTGGTGTCTCCGAGTTTCTTTTCAGGGGTCAGTTCGGCCTCGATCAGTTCAATGCTTACAGGATCGATTATCTTTTCCATATTCATCGAAGATTATAAACTTCTTCCCGGATCGTCTGCGCCCACTGGAGCGGGGTCTTTGAGGAATCGAAGCGGGAAGGCGGGATTGGTTTTCCGAACACTATCTCATATTCCTTGCCCTGTGACTTGTAAAGCTCGTCGGGAAGGAACAGCATCGGCAGGTTGAATTTTATTCCGAGTTTCTTGCAAAGGGAATCCACCCGGTAGAAGCGTTTTGAGTTTTGCCCTATGAAATGGACCGGCACGATCCATCTGTCGTTGGAGACGCTTTTTGTGATGAATGTCTTGCGCCATTCAGGATCCTGGATCACCCCGTCGATCTTCCTGGAACATTTGCCGGAAGGGAACATGATGATGTCCGCCTCGCTGGAGAAGATCCCGTCCACATGGGCTGAAAGATTCTTGGACTGGCCGCCCAACTTGTTGACCGGGACGCACATAGGGGCAAGACCCTTGACGTTCATGAGGAAGTCGTTGACCATCAGCTTAAGAGGCCGTTTCATGGAGCTCCCGATAAGTCCGATGAGGGCGATTCCGTCCGCTCCGCCGAGAGGGTGGTTGGAAGCGTAGGTGAGTTTCACCCCGTCCGGGATGTCCAGTTCGTCCAGGCCCCTTACATGGAGGGTAATGCCGAGGTACTTGATGCACTCGGTGCAGAATTCCACCCCTTCATAGCCTTGTGAGAGGTAGCCGTTGATGTAGTCCTGGTGGATGAATCGCTCCATCCAACGGGCTAGGAAGCGGGGAATCTTCTTCCCGCTCCTTTCACTGACTATTTTAGCTACATCGATTGTCTGTCCCGTGTTCTCAGGCATGACTCAAAAAATCACCGGTTAATGCAAATATAGCAAATTAGATGTGAATATTGTTCACATCATCAGTCCATCAGTTTCTTGTACTTGAAACGTTTCGGTTCCTGGTTCCCGAGGCGGGCTTTCTTATTCTCCTCGTACTCTGAATAGTTTCCGTCGAAGAACACGACCTTCCCGTCACCTTCGAATGCCAGCATGTGGGTGGCGATCCTGTCCAGGAACCAACGGTCGTGGCTGATCACGACGGCGCAGCCCGCAAAATTCTCAAGACCGTCCTCAAGGGCCCGGATGGTGTTGACATCCACGTCGTTGGTAGGCTCGTCCAGAAGCAGGACGTTGCCTTCGTCCTTCAAGGTGAGGGCAAGGTGGAGCCTGTTCCTTTCACCGCCCGAGAGCACTCCGCAAAGCTTCTCCTGGTCGGCTCCGCTGAAATTGAACCTTGAGACCCATGCCCTGGCATTGATGTCGCGGTTCCCCAGGCGCACCCATTCGGAATTGCCGGCTATGGTTTCGTAGACGGTCTTGTCCGGATCGATGCTCTTGTGCTGCTGGTCGACGTAAGAGATCTTGACGGTCTCTCCAATGTCGATAGAACCTGAATCCGGCTCTTCCATGCCCATGATCAGGCGGAAGAGGGTGGTCTTGCCGGCTCCGTTGGGACCGATGACTCCGACTATGCCTGCAGGAGGCAGGGAGAAACTCAGGTTCTCGAAGAGGACCTTGTCAGAGAAGGACTTGGATACATCCTTGAATTCGATGACCTTGTTGCCGAGCCTGGGACCGTTCGGAATGTAGATCTCGAGGTTCTGCTCCTTTTCCTTGGTGTCGGCAGCTGCCAGTTTCTCGTAAGCTCCGAGACGGGCCTTCTGCTTGGCCTGGCGGGCCTTTGGAGCCATCCTGACCCATTCGAGCTCATGCTCCAGAGTCTTGCGGCGGCGGCTTTCCTGCTTCTCTTCGAGGGCGAGCCGCTTGGTCTTCTGGTCCAGCCATGAGGAATAGTTGCCCTTCCACGGAATACCTTCACCCCTGTCCAGTTCCAGGATCCATCCAGCGACGTTGTCCAGGAAGTAACGGTCATGGGTGACGGCTATGACTGTACCCTTGTACTGCCTCAGGTGGGCTTCCAGCCACTGGATGCTTTCTGCATCGAGGTGGTTGGTAGGCTCGTCCAGAAGGAGCACGTCCGGCTCCTCGAGCAGGAGGCGGCAGAGGGCGACCCTCCTTCTTTCTCCTCCGGAAAGGTTGGCGACCAGGGCGTCTGAAGGCGGGCAGTTGAGGGCGTCCATCGCTCTCTCGAGCTTGGAGTCTATGTCCCAGCCACCAAGATGGTCTATCGTTTCTGAAAGTTCGCCCTGACGCTCAATAAGCTTGTTCATCTGGTCGTCGTCCATGGGCTCCATGAACTTCAAGGAGATTTCGTTGTACTCGTTCAAGGCATCCATCACTTCCTGGACCCCCTCCTGGACGACTTCGAGCACGGTCTTGGAAGGATCCATCTGAGGTTCCTGCTCGAGGTAGCCTACCGAATAGCCCGGCGACCAGACTACTTCACCCTTATAGGATTTCTCTACGCCGGCGATTATCTTGAGGAGCGTGGATTTTCCGGAACCGTTGAGACCTATGATACCGATCTTGGCTCCATAGAAGAATGACAGGTAGATGTCCTTAAGAATCACCTTGTTATTGTTGGGGAGGGTCTTTCCCACTCCGCACATCGAGAAAATGATGGTTTCGTCAGCCATGAAGATTTGTATTTGTGGTTTACACAAAAATAATCAATAAATCAGAAAAAAATCGTAAATTGTGGGATGAAACTGAATAATCAATAAACAGATACATTCATGAGAAAGTCATCATCATTCTCCATCGCCGCATTGGCAGTGCTTTCATTCTTATTTGCCGCCCCCCTGAAGGCGCAGCTCGTGTCAGGTCCTCATGGATCCGAGGACATGAAGATAGGAGTGGCCGGCTATTCCTACCGCAATTTCAGCATCGACGAGACCCTCGCAATGCTGCAGAGCATGGATGTCAAGTACCTGTCCATCAAGGACTGGTGGCTGCCTCTGGATTCTACGAAGGAGCAGATGGATGCGTTCAAGAAGAAGTGTGCCGACTACGGTGTCGACGGCTATATCCTCGGTCCTATCTACATGAAATCCAAGGCCGAAGTCGACAGGGCTTTCGCCTACACCGAGCGCTACGGCATCAAGATGTTCATCGGAGTTCCGGACTATGACCTCATCGACTACGTGATCGCCAAAGTCAAGGAGACCGGCATCAGGGTCGCCATCCACACCCACGGTCCGGACGGCGCTGCCTTCCCGAGCATCTACAAGATCATGGAACTGGTCAAGGATCCTTCCCTCGGAGTAGGATGCTGTCTCGACATGGGCCATTCTGTCCGCAGCGGTGAGGACATTGCACAGATCGTCAAGAAGTACCACAAATGGATCTATGATGTCCACATCAAGGATGAGACCGCTCCTTCAAAGGCCGGCCAGACCTGGGAGATGGGCAGGGGAGTGATTGATTTCAGGCCTATAGTGAAGGCTCTCCGCAAGGTGGGCTACAAGGGCGTAGTTTCGATCGAGTTCGAAAAGAACGGCGACAATCCTCATCCAGGCGTTGCTGAGTCAGTGGGTTACCTCCGTGGAATCCTCGACGCCACAAAGTAATCTTCCTCCTGCATCAAGCACATGGGTAAGAAACCGTCAAAGCTGGCACCGGGGATGCTCGTCACCCTGGTGCTTTGTTACTTCACGGAGGGCTTCGTGGACATCGTCGGCATCGTCAGCAACATGGTCCAGAAAGACATGGGCCAGAGCCACACCCAGGCGAGCCTGATGCCTTCGATGGTTTTCATCTGGTTCCTGATCCTTTCCGTACCGGCGGGCCTCCTTACCAACCGGATAGGGAGGAAGAAAATGGTTCTCGGAAGCATATTCCTGAGCGTGTTGGCCCTCGTCCTTCCGCTTCTCGGGTACAGCTATCCGGTCATCCTGCTGGCCATGATGCTCATCGGAATTGGTCACGTTGCTCTTCAGGTCTCGCTCAAACCTTTGGTTTCCACCATGGTGCCCGGAGATGACCTGGCAGGAATAATGAGTTTCGGCCAGTTCACAAAGGCAATAGCCTCGTTCTCTG